>JAPLDI010000028.1 GCA_026391795.1 Bacteroidota bacterium | reverse complement strand
TTGGTGTTTCCACCCGAGGTGATCGTAGCGCCTGTGGGAACTGTCCAGGAATATCCGGTTGCCCCTGAAATGGCGGGCACCGTGTAGGCTACACCTGCAGCACCCTGGCAAACCGTAGCAGGGCCAGTGATGGCACCAGCATTTGCGGGCAGGGCATTCACGGTTACAGCAAACGGAGGTGATGTGGCACCGTTACCGCAGGAGTTGTTCCCGTAAACGGTGATGTTTCCTGAAACGGCAGATGCACCGAAATCAACCGTGATGGAGTTGGTGTTTGCACCGGAGGCGACGGTAGCGCCAGCGGGGAGCGTCCAGATATAGTTGGCTGCCCCGGTGATGGCACCCACGGAGTAAGCAATGCCGTTAGCACCTGCACAAACAGTTCCGGTACCGGTAATGGTTCCGGCAGCACCGGGCATCGGGTTCACGGTGACGTTCATCTGGGTAGGATTGGCTGCCTGGCATCCGCCCGGATTGGTAAAGTTGACCTTCACCCACTGGGCGCCGGCAACCGTCCAGGAAACTGTGATAACATTGGTTCCGGATCCGTAGTTAATGACACCGCCCGACGAAATAGTCCAGGTATAACCAGTCATGCCGCTCTGGGTGGTATAGTCGTAATAGCCCGAGTTGATGCACAGGTTGGTAGCACCAGTGATGGTAGGAACAGGGCTTGCATTGACGGTAACCGGGTAAACGGTTGCTGAAGCTGCAGTACAGCCACTGGCGTTGATGTAGTTGACGGAAACGTTCTGTGCACCTGTGCCTGTCCATGTAACGGTGATGGAGCTGGTACCTGAACCGGCTGTTATTGAGCCGCCGGCAGAAATGCTCCAGGTATACCCTGTCATACCGGTCTGGGTTGAATAAACAAGTCCCGGGTTATTATTACAGGCAGGGTTCGGTCCGGTGATGGTCGGAACCGGCAGGGCATTGACAGTGACATTATAAACAGTAGGAGTCAGCGCTGCGCAACCCGCAGGTGTGTTGTAGTTTACGGTAACGGTCTTTGCACCAACGGTCGACCAGGTCACGGTGATTACGCTGGTACCTGAACCTGCCGTGACCGATCCGCCGGCAGAAACCGTCCAGGCATAGGCACTCATGCCGGTCTGGGTGGAGTAAGTAACCCCGGTAGCGCCCACGCATACGGAAGCAAGTCCGGTAATGGTTGGCGTAGCAGGAGGATTCATGGCGATGCCAAGCTGTGAAGGTGCCCCGTTGCCGCAGGCTGCAGTACCATAAACAAATACATATCCCGGGGATGCATTGGCTGCATAGCTAACCGTAATGGTATTGGTGTTGGCCCCGGCTGTGATGGTACCGCCTACAGGCAGTGTCCAGACATACCCGGTGGCGTTGGGAATCGTAACAGAATAGACATATCCTGATCCGCCCTGGCAAACCTGCGTGGGACCTGTAATAGGACCGGCAGGACCTGCAATCGGGCAATTCGTGCTGAAGGTCATGTCAGAGCCGCAGCTGGATCCGTTGGCATTGGTTCCACAAACCTGGTAATGGTAGGTGGTGTTTGCCAGCAGCCCGGTAAGAACTGCTGAGACATTTGTGGCAGTATTTCCTGTTACGGGGCTGGGAACGCCGGGAACTGTTGTCCCGTAGGTTGTTGTCAAGCCATAATTGAACGTTACGGTGGTGGATGCACAGTTTGCATTGATCGTTCCGTTCAATGTTGCCCCGGTGGTTGTAATGGCGGATGCGGCCAGGGTGACAGCAACAGGGGGACCGGTCAGGGTTGTAAACGTAAGGTCGTTTCCGTTGGAGGTTCCACCTGAATTTGTTCCGTTCACCCGGAAATGATAAAGTGTGCAGGGTAAAAGGCCGGTAATGCCTGCCAGAACAGCTGTCGGAACGATTCCGTTTACCGGTGAAGGAACACCTGGAACGTTTGTTCCATAGAGCGTTGTCAGACCATAATCAAACGAAACAGTTGTAGATGCGTTGTTTGCATTGACCGTTCCGGTCAGCGTTGCAGTTGTTGCGGCAACAGGAGCTGCAGCGAGCGTAACTACCGTTGGAGGAATTGCAGCTGTAGTAAAGGTCAGGTCTGCGCCATAATAAGGGGTTGCACCAACCATTCCTTTTGCCCTGAAATGATACAGTGTAGACGCGGTGAGACCAGTGATGGCAGCGCTGAAGTTAACCGGTGGTACACCACTGACAGGTGTCGGAACACCCGGAGCTGTATTTCCGTAGGTAGTGGTCAACCCATACTCAAAGGAGGTGATCACAATTTCGCCGTTTGGATTTGCAATTCCGTTCAAGGTAGCGCCTGTTCCTGTGATGACTGTTGCCGCAGTGGTCGTTACAGTCGGAGTCAGTGAAAATTCATAAGCCCCGATATCGGGAGGGCTTGTGCGTGTCACGCCGGCAAAGTCGGTAGTGATGCCCGGAATGGTAGTCCCGGCATTGTTCAACTCCGGTTTTACGGTATGCCAGTCGGTTGTGGAAACAAAATTCGGGTTTACAGAAACCGAATTGGGATCCTGTGTTGATGCAGCTTTCCATGCAGTTAAATCGGCCTGGTCGGCGGCACCCCATAATCCCACCGGGGCACTTGATGAGAACAGGTCATTGTAGTTGGATACGAATCCTGAAGTAGTCGATGCTCCAATAGAATAAGGTTTGATTGTACCGCCTGCTCTTCCGTTATAGAAGATATTGTTGTTCAATGTCACTACGGAAGCAGCTGATTTCAGGAAAGCATAGCTGGCATTTGAACCAGTGGCTGTTCCATACATGTTCACCGAGTTGAAGTAATACTTGTTTACCGCAGTGCTGAGATCCTGGATTCCATAACCCCTGGTTTCACCGTCGATTCCCTGTCCGATGGCGATGAGGTTATTGTAATACAACCCATATCCTGCACTGATATACATACCATATACTGTGGGAGAGTTTGTCCCCGTACCGGTTCCCATTGCTTTTATGTTGTAGATCTTGTTTTTCTGGATGGTTGCATTCACCCAGCTACCTGCGCATTGGATCCCTACCGCCGTATATGCACTTGTGCCCGGATTGGAATTCATGATATTATAGATCGTATTCCCCTCGATATTGGCAGCGTAGGGTGGTACTGTGGCAATGAAAATCCCAATCGGCAAGTAGGTAAATCCTGTACTTGTTGAATTGGATTTCAGATCACGGATGGTATTATTTTTTATGGAGACATACGATCCGCTGATGTACATTGCGCAGGTCCTGTCACCACTTGCCCTGTAATAGGCAACGTTACCGATCGTATTGTTCTCAATGTTAACATACCCTGTGCTGGAGGAATAGATGATCCCGTTGTCATACCCGTTCATGATCGTATCGCTGGCTGCTGCACCGCCACCGAATGTATTTCCTGCTACGGTGCCGATATTCACATATCCGCCGGTTACATAAACTCCAAATACACCTGAACTGGAAGTGCATCCGAAATTCGACATTGTATTTCCTTGTATACTTGTTGGTGTAAGGATTCCAACCGTAGCATAAACTCCATAAATACTCGAAGTAGACGTCATCGCTGCACCTGTGCGGGTTGCATTGGATCCGCCGAAATTATTCCCGGAAATCAGATGGCCGTTTCCACCAAGGAGGTAAACGCCGTAAAGTGAAGTTGTCCTTGCTGCCGTCTGGTATATACTGTTTCCTGTGAAGACCCATCCGTCACCGGCTCCCGTTGCTGAAACCTGGATAGCAGCCGTTGTGAAGTTGAAAAACTCATTGTTGGTAAACGTGATCGATGAATTCTCCTTGAGGGCGGTTCCGGCAGAGTAGACTAAGTTTGTCGGCAGACCTGCTGCATCGCTGCGGTCTCGGAATATATTCTGTGTGAATGTGTTGTTGTCATTCCCGGTGATTCCGGTCGTCGTACTCAGGAGAACCACACCTGAAGTTGAGCCTGCATTTGCTCCTTCAATATAACAATAGGTGATCGTATTGTTGGTTGCGTCATTTAGGAATGTAAATGTCGGATTTGCTGTATTGGTATTCCTGAACCGCAGGTACCTTCCGCTGCCTCCGCTTCTTCCGTCAATCGTAACCCTGTCAACACCGTCCAGGCGGATCATCCCGTTTGCTACTGCACCTGAAATGAGCCTTTCTGTCGTATTGTTAGGCTGAATGGCTATCGTAAAATTGGATCCGAAAGGATCTTCATTTATCGCATTCAGAGCGTTGGTGCCATCTTCCGTAAGATCACTGACGATCTGGATGATCAGGTTGCTGGCAACCGTTGAACTGTTGATGGCTGCAAAAGCTCCGCCTGCACCGGTCAGTGAAGGATATGTTCCTGTGGTTCCAACGGTGAGTGTCCCTGAAATGGAAGAGGCGATCGTATACGAAAGGGGGGTTAGCGGAGCCAGGTTGATATTCTGAACCGGGGGGGGGCCGCTGGCACCTGCACCGCCGAAGTTTGAACTCAGGTTATTTGCTGCATCCTGGGCAACGACAAAATATTGGATGACATTCCCGTTGGCAACACTTCCGCCGTTGATAATCGAATAATCGATCGTAAATGAATAAGGACTGGATGTGTTGGTTGCAACAACATATTTCCATCCGTTGTTTCCAGCACCATTCCCGACAAAAGCATCTGCATCGGTCGATTTTTTGTAATACAACCTTGGCAGGCTTGCTCCGCCCGAAACTGCAACGTTATCTGTTATCGTTGCAAAGTTCGTCAATACCCTGTTGGCGATTGATCCATTGGTCAGGGGCACATAGGTGATGTTCGGAGGGAAGATATCGCCGCTGCTGACGAAATTGCCTGCATCGGCTCCGATGTCCACCGGCGTCAGGCCCGAACGGGCTGCTCCGTCATAATCAGTGGTGACGGCCGCCAGGGGTGTTCCTGAGGCTTCAATCGGTGTGTTGCTCTGTACATGCAGGTTGACCGTTGCACTTGTTCCGTTGGGCGTTACAAAATTCGGATCGCCGATTCCGCTGGCATTATCACGGTTTGTTGCAGCCCTCCATGCAGCGATCGTGGCATAATCGGTAACATTAACAAGTCCGAATACTCCACCCGTACCGGATGTACTGTACAGGTTGAAATTACAAACAAGATCTGCTGCATTGGTAGCTATGCCGTAATGCTTGCCTGTACCGCTGGTATTGGAACGGTTGTTGATAAATATGTTGTTGAGCACGGTATCTGCAATAGCAGAAGTGATCCTCCGGTAAGCATATGTGTTCACAGCACCGCTGACAACACCTGTTCCACCGATATAGACCGAGTTGAAGTAAACCCCGACATTCCCGCTCGATGCCTTGTAGATCCCGTTAAGCTGAACGGAATTGGTAAGAGGGTTGCCGCTGGCATCGAAACCCAGTCGGACCATATTGTTAAAGACCATCGCATTCCCTGTATTGGGAACAAATATACCCGTCTGCATGGATGTTGCCGAAGCAGTTGAGAAGCTGTGAATGAAGTTTCTCGAAATGGTGGTCTGTCCGATGGCCGGAGTTCCAAAATACATGCCATTGATAGCACCCGCAACCGTGACGTCGGTATTGACCAGGTTGTAGATGGTATTCTGGGAAACCACCGTACCGGGAGTGGTTGCTGCAGTCATCGTGATGCCGACGATGGATGCGGCATTGTTGATGGCAGTGTTGGTACAGTTCGTAGTCAGATTGTAAATCGTATTCCCGGTAATCGTATGACCTCCGTTGGACTGGAGGTTAATACCCGTGATGGAACCGGTAACCCCGGTGTTGTTATGGGTGAGATTCCGGATGATATTATTTGTAATGATATTCCCGATGGAAGGATTCAGGATCATGATCGCCGTTATGATATTGTTCGTAGTCTGCTGAACGCTGTTGGCTACCGTTCCCCCGATCAGGTTGTTGTTGATCGTGATATTGCTTCCGAAAACTGCCTGCGCATAAACAAGCCGGATTCCGACAGAACCCGTACTTGTGGTTGAAGCAGTAATCCCTCCAAGACTGTTTCCCGAAATATTGATGTTGGCAACATTGGTACTCCCTCCTGCAAGGAGACCGCAGAATGTGGCAGCCCCTGTGCTTGAATTGATAAAGTTAATATCTCCGGTCAGTGTCTGGCTTCCCAGGGTATTGTTAAGAATATTGATGAATCCGTTTCCATGGTAAATAAGGCAACCGAACCCTGCAAGGGCAGTCGTCATCGACATGTTGGAGAATGTGTTGCCCTGGCAAAGGGATGCAGTGCCATTGGCTGTATTGAAATAGACTAAACGGTACAAGGGAGTTCCTGTGCCTGCTGTTAAGGTCATAGGCGCACCTCCGCACAAGGGAGCTGTTCCACCGAAAAAGTTGTTGGTCACCACAAAGTTGACCCCATTTAAGGTATTGGTCATGTTGATGATGGACACGGTACCGGTACTGGTGTAGGTGAGCGAAGCTGTCTCATAAAAGCTGTTTGCATTGATGGTCCAGTCTGAACTACCCGTCAGAAGGTTGATTGCCGCAGTCTGTATCGTCGTTGAGGCCAGGAACCAGTTGAAGAGGTAGCTGTTTGAAACAGTGTTATTCATGTTTGGTATACCTGAGGTTCCTAAGGAATAGATCAGGTTTGCCGGGTTTGAAGCGCCATCCCTTACATCGCAGTTGTCGATCAGGTTATTGTTGTTACCGGAAGTTGTAGTGGTAGTTGCAAAATTAACAACCCCGAGCGAGGTTGAAGTTTCAACACCTTTGACCACACAATATTTTAGTGTATTGTTAACAGCTCCGTTAATAAACTGAATGGCATATCCTGCCACATTCGTGTTTTCGATAACCATGTTCTTGGTTGAGCCGGCAGCATTCACACGCCCATCGAATGTGACAAAGTTCGCCCCGTTCATATTGATCGTACCGGTGGCACTGGCACTGGTAATGGAAAGGCCGGATGCCGATGGGTAAACGGTGACTTTATTGGTTGAACTTGCACCGGGTATGGGCAATGCCGGGATCGGGAATGCCGGTTCAACAGAACTGACATAGGTCGACTGAAGGATAAGGTTCAAAGCTCCGTTCACCCCGTTTGTATTCAGGTATGCAAAGGCAGCAGTCAGCGTGAAGAAATCTCCGGTAGGTCCAACTGTTTTGTTACCGCTGAGTGGAAAGATCTGTAATGTTGACTGGCTAAGTGAAAGAGGAGCCGTGGTTAAGTATAAAGGAGGGGATCCAATGCAGCCATTATTGGCTGCAAAAATGAAGTAGTAATACAAGGTGTTTGGGGTCAGTCCGGTAGACGTAAATGTTGTTGCACCTCCCCAATATTCAACGGTTCCTCCTCCAAAGGAAGATCCAGCCAAATATGTTGTCCCGTTGACAGGTGTTGCAGAAAGTGTACTGCTCAGGCTACGCACCACAAGGTAGGAATCAGCACTTCCGGATGCAGTGAACGATCCCCCGATGGTTGTTGTTGTAGGGGTAAGTACCAGGGATGTGGGCTGGGCCAGGGGTGTTGAACAGGGAGGCGGAGGTGAGAATTTGTACATTAACCCGCTTGCCGGCTGAACATCCAGGCTCATTGTAGAAGCAGATGAATTCCCGGCAACAGGAGCAGTCCATGTTGTGCTACCCGTTCCTGAAAGCGATACAACCTGTGTCGTTGCAGTCGAAGTTCCACGAAGACCTATCTGGCATGTGTACCCGGTTGTCCAGGCAACAAAAGATCCGTAATGGATCTCCACGGCATTGGTTGTTTCATACAACCATACCTGTGCATTACCAAGTTCCGTAGGTGCAAGATACCTCCAGAAGTTCAGCGCTTCAATTTTGAAGATACGGTTAGGCGCAGAACCTGTTGTTAAATAGCTGTACACAGCACCGGTGTTATTCAGGTCCCTGTTAAGAAAACAAATAATGTTATTATCAGTCCCACCCAAGGCTGAATAATTCCCGGTGGTGGTGGTTGTTCCGAAAATAAGCCATCCGTTTGTATTGATCACCACCTGGGTGCTGGGAGTTCCTCCGAAATTAAATGTGAATGGAAGGGTGATGGGCAAAGAGTATCCATCATCCAAAGTGCCTGATCCGCCATTCACCGTAAAAACGGTCGATCCGGAAAGTGGTACGAAAGCAACTGTTGATGGAGGTGAGAATACGTACGTTCCGATGTTCTGGGCTGTCATATTCTCCATTGAGAGGATAAAAACAATTGCTACAATGATACAAGTAAAAATCCTTTTCATAAGATTGGTTTTTTGAAATATTAATTGATTTTTCCGGTTAATTAATCTGGCTTTATATATGGATTTTGAAAAAAAACGAATTGATGATTTAATAAAAGATAATTGAATGAAGTAAATTTACATTATCAATGTTAAAAAATGGAATGATAAATCATTCCATTGAGCAGCCTAACTGTGCCTGTTGATTAAATATACCGTCCGGGTCACTCAACTTCCCTAACGGATACCCAAAGATACTCCATTCTTGGAAAAAATTCACAATTGTGAATTTTTTTTTACTTTTTTAACATACAAGGGAAAGTTTCTCTCAATCAAATGATTCCATTGAGCCCCGAAACAGTTATTCTTGCTTCGTTTCAGAAAAATGTGCCGTCAATAAGATACCCCTGGATGTACTCTTCAATGCCTGTTTCCAGTGTGTAAAAAGGTTTTTCGTACCCGATTCCCAGTAGCTTTGCCATGTCGGCCTGGGTGAAATACTGATACTTGTCACGGATGTTGGCAGGAGTGTCAATGAAACTGATGTTGGGATTTTTATTCAGGGCGGCGAAGACAGCATTGGCAAGATCGATGAAGGGACGTGCTTTTCCTGTGCCGAGGTTGTAAATACCCGAGTCCTGTTTGTGATTCATCAGGAAGAACATTACATCGATCACATCCTTCACATAAATAAAATCGCGAAGCTGTCCCCCATCGGTATATGCCGGGTTATGCGACCTGAATAATTTAACCGTTCCGTCCGCCTGTCCGCCCGTCAGCACGGCCGCCTGGTTAAAGGCGTGAAATACTACCGAGGCCATCCTGCCTTTATGGTATTCATTCGGTCCGTAAACATTAAAAAACTTAAGTCCGAACCAGAAGGGTGGCTGAGAATCCTGCGTTAATGCCCATTTATCAAATTCATTCTTGGAGATCCCATAGGGGTTCAAGGGCTGAAGCCGGGGGATCAGACCAGGATCATCGGAATAGCCCAGTTTCCCATCCCCGTAAGTGGCTGCAGACGATGCATAGATCAAAGGAATCTTATACGCTGAACAGGCACTCCACATCCATTTGGAATAATTCAGGTTCAGCTCGTCGAAAACAGTCATGTTGAATTCCGTGGTATCGGTGCGGGCTCCGATGTGAAAGATGAACTCAACATCAGAACGATGCCGTTTAAGCCATTCAAAAAACTCCTTCCGGTCCACTTTTTCCAGGTAGGATTTGTTGCGGATGTTCCTGTTCCTGATTTCCGTTGAAAAATCATCCACCAGGACGATATCCTTGATGCCTTTATTGTTCAGTTTACTGACAAGGCAACTTCCGATAAATCCGGCTGAACCTGTGACGATGATCATACGTTTGCTGTTTTGCTGGCAGTAAAGTTAATAAAGTTTGCTGGTTTGACAAGCGTCCGCCTGCTACTCCCAAAACCTCTCCAGCTCCTCAAAACTCTCCCGCTCCCTGAGAATCCTGAATTCATCACCTTCATAGCCGATGACCCTGGGGGTTTGACGGCTGTTGTACCTCGACCACATGCCGATCGTATATCCGCCGGTATCATGGATCACAAGCGTATCGCCTTCTTCAACAACCGGTAAAACGACATTCCTCGCAAGGATATCCCCTGAAAAACAGAGCGGGCCGGCAAGGTTATAGGGATTCTGGTCCTTTCCCGACTTCAGGTTGCCTGACCGGTCAAAGATACTGTATTCATGTGGCCAGCTTTCCGGGTTCATGCATTCCCGTATAAAAAGATCAGCTCCTGCATGGATCATCAAGGTGTTGATTCCGGGATCCCGTTTTACATATTCCACCCGGCTTACAGTCCACCCGGCATTGACATGCACCCAGCGGCCAAATTCGGTGAGAAGTGAAAAGTGAGAGGTGAAAAGAGAGGGAAAACGGTCAGCAATCTCCCCGGCGTATTTTTCCATCGAAACAGGAACCTGGTCCGATCGATAGGAAACAGGAAGTCCGCCTCCGATATCGAAGATGGAGATTGGAGGATGGTTCATCTCTTTTCGTTTCGCATTGATCCCGGTCACAAAATTATACAGGACTCCGATGCCGTTCAGCAGCAATTCCATGGAACATCCCTGTGAGCCTACGTGCAGGTGCACCCCTGTAAGCCAGGGATATGTTAGAAAAGCTGCTTCCAGTTCTTCCCTTTTTGTTTTCACCGGGATTCCGAATTTTGAGTATTCACCGGCAACACTCGATTCGGCGATCGTGCCGATTCCGACCTGCGGATTGATGCGTATACCGAGCGTACTGTCTGAAACAATCTTCTCTTTCAGGCTGGCAACACGAGCCAGCTCTGCCAGGGAATCAATGTTGATATGAACCCCGGTCAGAAGCGCAAATTCCAGATCCTGCCAGGTTTTTGCAGGTGAATCAAAGACGATCATCCCGGGGGGATAGCCGGTCTTGAGGGCCAGCTTTAATTCCCCGACCGATGCAACTTCTGTCCCGGCCCGGAGCGGCAGTAAAAACTCCAGGATCTTTTTCAGCGGGTTGGCTTTCATGGCAACCCCGTGAAGGGTTTGGGGCGGAAATAGCGACTTCAGCAAAAGGATGCGCTCCTTCAGAAATGCAAGGTCATGGAACATGACCAGGGTATCCTCTTCACGGATGAGGCCTTTGGAAATCGCCGACCGGAAAGCTTTTTCAATGGATTTAATGGCAAGGTTGTGCAGCATGGTTCTGATATTTCGTGACGCGTCACGCTTTACGCGTCACGTGTTACGATTTTATCAATCCCCTTTCATGGGCAAGTTCAAACAGTATGGAAATGGCTTTTCTTCCTTCCTGCCCCAGGTCGAGTGTAAAGTTGTTCACGTAAAGACGGATGTGCTTCATCATGACTTCATCTTCCATTTCCTGGGCATGGCATCGCACAAAATCCATCACCTTATCAGGGTTTTCCATGGCAAAGGCAACACTCCTGTGAAGGATCCGGTTTAATGTATCGAGGATTTCTGTTCCAAGTTTTTTTTGAGCAATGATCCCGCCAAGGGGGATCGGGCTGAGGGTAAGCTTTTCATAAGCTTCCCCGAGATCAGCAATCTTCTGCAATCCTCTCCTCTCATAGGTGAACCGGTTTTCATGGATGATCACTCCGGCATCAGCTTCGTCCTTCAGGACCGCATCCTCGATCTCATTGAAGAGCAGTATTTTTTTTCGGTGAATCGCAGGCGCAATGATTTTCAGTAAAAGGTTGGCGGTTGTGTATTCTCCCGGTATCGCAACCATCCGGTCCTCCAGTTCATGGATGGAAAAGTTTTTCATGCTGATAAGCAGGGGGCCGTTTCCGGATCCAAGTGCACTCCCGGAATCAAACAACCGGTAAGTAGGACTAAGGTGAAGAAAAGCATGAAAACTCACCTTGACCATATCCAATACCCCTTCCATGGCCAGGTGGTTAAGCGTCTCCACATCCTCCATCCGGTAATCGAACTCAATCCCTTCCGTATCGATCATTCCCTGCACCATCGGAGCGAAGATGAAGGTGTCGTTCGGGCAGGGAGAAAAACCAAGATGGATAACCGTTCCCATTCAAATTACGAATTTCGGATTATGAATTGAAGTTTAACGTACATGCAATATCCCACATCCCTCATCTCACATCTCACATCTCACATCTCATTTCATTTCGTGGTTTGTTCCTTAAGGATGTCAAACAGCGTTGCATTCAGGTTTGCAAGTGCCAGGGGGATGTCCCACTTCGACTTATCCCTTTCTTCCACGAAGTTGGAGATGCTGCGGAGCTGATGGAAGGGAACCCCGGTAGTAAGGCAGGCATAAAAAAATGCAGCGCCTTCCATGCTTTCGACATCCGGATGGAATTGTTCACGGATCTTCCGGATCGTTTCGGGATGCCCGTGAATGGTGTTGGCGGTGATTCCCTTTACACGGTCAAGTTTGCGGAGGACAGCCCCTTTCGGGGTAGAGTTGTTGAGCAGTTTCCCTGACCTGAAAGGCGGTTCATCAGCATCCATCAGCCCAAGATCGAAAAGGGAAATGAACTGATCGTTGTTTTCGGCTCCGAGATCGGAGATGGATTCCTCTGTAACATTCACCACCTTTCCGATCGGCAGTGAACCGGAATAAGAACCGCAGATTCCTGCATTGATGACGAGATCATAATTGGATCCGGGAAGTTGTTTCCCAAGGTGAAATGCGGTGGCGGTCATTCCCATTCCGGTGATCAGGAAATCAACCTTATCGTTCCGGAACTGGTAATGCGCCAGGCTGTCATCTTCTTTCTGAACATAAGCAAACTTATCGGCCAGCGGGCGAATTTCAAATCTCGTTGCCGCAACGATCAAAATCTTCATAAAAATAAAATTAATGGTAATTCCAGGCAAAAGTACGGATTATCCCGGCCTTTTATTGTAATGGGTACCATATTCCAGTCCGAATTTATGCGGGCCCATCTCATTCCTGCGGAGAAAGAAGGCAAACATCAGTCCGAAAAATCCCAGGGTACTGAATATCCACATCCCGAGGTGATACCCTTCCGGATGGGTGGCAGAAGCTTTGGAAACATCATTTGCCCAGCCGATCGCAATGTTGAATCCGAACAATCCGATATTCTGGATCATGGTCATCAATCCATATGCAGTTCCGAGCTTCGAGGAAGGGGTTACCAGTGAAACCGATGGCCACATGATGGCCGGTACCAGTGAGAAGGCAATGCCCATGACCGACATTGGGATGATCAGGTTGATGTTTGTGTATCCCATCAGGAGGTATACCGGGATGATCAGCAGGGAGCCAAACATCATCAGTAAGGAACGTTTGCCGATAAAGTCGGAAAGCAAACCGAAAAGGGGCGTGAAAATCATCGCTGCCAGCGTCAGCAAGCTCGAAAGGAACCCTGCATATTCAGGTGTGACATTATGCGCTTCCTGGAAAAATTTAATGGCAAAGGTCTGGAACGGGAACATCGCTGAATAAAAAGTAATGCAAAGCATAACAATGAACCAGTAGGATTTGCTGAAAGCACGGAAATTCAGGAAGGAGAAGACCACGATCAGGACATACAGAACGATCTGGAGCATTACCTCCAGCTTGGTTGTTGTTGTGTAGTTTATCACGAGGAAAGCGAGAATCAGAAGCGACAGGCAGATGATAAACCGGGTTTTTACAAAAGCAAAAACATCCGAAAGGATCACTTTGTCCTGTTCCCCCTGTTTGCCAAGATTGTATGTTTTCTTCGAATAGGAGTCGATAAGATAATAGACGATAAGGGTGAGCACGCTGATCGCACCCGCGCCTACCGATATCCACAATGGATTTTGCCAGTGTGTGTAAAGACTTTTCCCCCAGGTGCCCGAGTTCAGTGCAAGAAATGAACCCAGCCGGGCAACCGTAAGATTCAACCCGAATGCGAATGATAATTGTTTTCCCTTGAACCACTGGGCAATGACGGTTGTGATCGCCACGATCATCGATTCTGCTCCAAGTCCGAAGATGAGCCTTCCGGTTGCCATCAGTACGATGTCTCCTTTCAGGACGGTGATGAACGCTCCAAGGAACACAAGAAATGCAAAGATCAGGGATGCTTTTTTTGTTCCGATCCGGTCGATGATCAGTCCCCCGATCAGCACCATGATGATGTTGGGGAAACTATAAATACCCTGCAGCAGGCCCAGGTCACTGTCGCTGAAATTCAATTGTGTCTTCAGGGCTACTGCAAGGGGGCTTATGCTGTCATAGATATAGTAATTGCCGAACATGGCAAGACTGATAAAGATAAGGACAACCCAGCGAAGCAGTGCAGGCGGGTCTTTTTTCGGAACAAGGGTTTGGGTCATAGGGATTATAAGATAAGGAGTTTGTAAAAAAAAGTCACAACGTCACAAAGTGGTTTCAAAAGTAATACAATATTGGTAAATTCGGATTGAGCGGTTTCATTTTTCCGGTAATGGTTATCTTTGTAGAAAATATTTAGAACGATCTCCTCCATGAACTTGAAATTTACTTTCCTCATTCTTCTCACGTTGTTTTTTTTCAGGCAGGTTCTCCCTGCAAAGGGTGAGGGTCCCGGAAAGCACCCCCTGGATGTTGGTCCGATGGTCACCGTTCACTGGAACCAGGGTTGTTATTATGATGAGAAGTGCCCGGCCGACGTCACTGCTGCTACTTCCTGCTATCACGCTTTTGCCGGTAGCGGCGCTGTTGCCATGGCACAGATCATGAAATATTATAATTATCCACCTCATGGATACAGTTCACACACCTATACGCACCCTCAGTATGGAAACCTTTATGTAAACTTCAGTGCGGCTACCTATAACTGGCTCGATATGACGGATACGCTGGCATCTTCGAATGACGCTGTATCCACGCTGATCTACCATTGCGGAGTAGGGCAGGAGATGAATTACGGTCCTGTAAAATCATCCTCCGTTTCTTCGCTGATTGATACCGCCTTCCGCATTTATTTTGGCTACAGCAAAACTGCAATCTGGAAATGGAAAGCCGATTATCCGGCCGATCAGTGGAGATCGATGCTCCGGGCTGAACTCGATGCCGGAAGGCCTTTGCTCTACTATGGAAATGACGGCGGCACGAATGAGAAATATTTTATCTGTGATGGCTACCAGGGAACCGATACTTTTCATTTTAACTGGGGAGACGGAGGGAAGAATGATGGCTTTTTTCCCCTCACCGGCCTGACGCCCGGCACTGAAAATTACAATTACGCGCAGGGGGCAATTTTTAACCTTGCGCCTGACCAGCCTGCCAGCAGTGTGAAGATGGACTTTGAGACGGTTTCCGATTTTTCGCTGAACTTCAGCCCCTGGACGGTGCGGGATATGGATGCTGACAGTACCTACGGAATCCTGGATCATACTTTTCCGAACAACGGTTCCCCCATGGCTTTCATCGCCTTCAACCCTGCCCAGGTTAATCCTTCAATGGCAACCGATCCAGAGATCCAGCCTCATGATGGCAGCAGGTTCGGCGCCTCATTTGCTGCCATCCACGTTCCGAACAACGACTGGTTCATATCCCCTCAGATCCAGCTGGGCACCAACGGACAGTTTGCATTCTGGGAACGATCATACACAGACCAGTATGGTCTTGAAAAGTTCAATGTTCTCGTTTCCGCAACCGACAACAATCCTTCCAGTTTTACGCTGCTTTCGGGGGTGGTTCCGGAGATTGCACCACTGCAATGGACGAAGAAGGTCTATTCGCTTTCCGGTTACAATAACCAGAAAGTATATGTGGCTGTTCAGTGTGTATCTGACAATGCTTTTCTTTTTATGATTGACGACCTTGAAGTGACACCCAGTTCCGCTTCTTCCCTTACCGCCGGATTTTCTTCTGACAAGACTACAATACGGGCAGGCGAGAAGGTGAGTTTTACGGATGAGTCAACCGGGAATCCGACTTCCTGGAGGTGGACCTTCCCGGGGGGATTTCCTCCAAATGCAGATATTGAAAATCCTGCCAATATCCGTTATGACATCCCGGGAACATACAATGTCAGCCTTAAGATCAGCGATGGAACCGGTGCGGATTCACTGACCAAAGTGAGTTACATCACTGTGACAGGTTATCCTTCTTATATGTCGCTCGATTTTGAAAGCCTGGATGATTTTACACTGAATTTTTCACCGTGGTCTGTTTATGATGTTAATGGCGGGCCTACTTACGGAATCGACTCCGTGAGTTTCCCGAACAGCGGTGTTCCGATGTCATTCATCTGTTTCAATCCTTCTCATGCCGTCCCTCCGCCAAGGAATATGACTCCCCATTCGGGATCCAAGTTTGGTGCCTGTTTCTCCTCGGTAACTGCCTATGCTCCGAATGACAAATGGCTGATCTCCCCGAAAATGACACTGGGAAGCAATCCCAGCATCCGTTTCTGGGTGCAGACCTATAACATTTCCTACCTTCTTGAGAAATTCAACGTCGGTGTGTCAACTACAACGAGTAACCCGTCCAGTTTCGTAATGCTGAACAACACCCCACTCGATGCTCCGGCTGACTGGACACGGCAAAGCTTTTCACTGTCAGCCTATGCCGGCCAGGATGTTTATATCGGGATCAATTGTGTTTCCGACGATCAGTTCATTTTCATGATCGACGATATTGAGATAGGTTCCGCCCTCGGTGTGGAAGAGTTTGTCTCAGCGAACGGTATCCGGATGTACCCGAACCCGGCCAGTGACCATGTTTTCGTTAATTTCGGCAATCGTCAGATGTTTGCAGGTGACCTTACGCTGCTGAATGAGACGGGATCGGTTTTGAACGAGGTTCACGTGAACCGAAACCCTGGTGAAGATTACAGGCTATCCCTTTCCGGGTTATCTTCAGGAATTTATTACCTCGTGATTAATTCGGGCCAGGGAAGGATCATGAAGAAAATTGCAGTGGTAAATTAATCTGCTTATCTGCCTTAATACTATGATCGTGAGAAAAGCAAAATATTGTTCGGTGCTCTTCATCTTCCTTATCTCGATGGTCCCTTCCGGAATCCTGATGGGGCAATCCGGTTCGGGAGGTGTTCCTGCCAGTACTACGTATTCAATGGCGTCGGATGACAACAACGTAATTCGTTTGAACAGCCCTGACCTGGCCGGGATCCGCATCGAAGACGAAAAGTTTCCTTCTCCTTACCGGTTTGCCGTGATTCTGCCGGTTGACATCAGTCCTGAAAGTTCCGGTAAATGGGAACGGCTTCAGGATGGGGGACGTATCTGGAGGGTTTCTGTTACTGTTCCCGGTGCACTCGCACTCTCCGCCTATTTTGATAAATTTATTTTACCTGAAGGTGGAAAAGTATTCCTGTACGACCCTTCAAAAACACAGGTGATCGGAGCCTTTACTTCTTCCAATAATGTACTCCGTGGCCATTTTGCCACCGAGCTGATAGCCGGCGACCGGTTTATTCTGGAATATTTCGAACCTGAAGATGCCCTGACAGCTCCTTCGATCCATATTTACAGCATCGATTATGCCTACCGCGGGGTGGGCTTCCTGGATGCATACCGGAATGCTGAAAGCCCTGCGGGTACCTGCGAGGTTAACGTGAAGTGCCCGGAAGGGGATCTCTGGCAACCGGAAGTAAAAGGCGTGACCCGGATTAAAATAAAAAAGAACGGAAGTAGTTACTGGTGCTCAGGCTCCCTGCTGAACAATGCCCGCAACAACCGCGTGCCTTATGTTCTTACAGCCGACCATTGCCTTTTCGGTGCCGATTCAACCGATATTGAAGAATGGATCTTCTATTTCGGGTATGAAGCTGCCACATGCACAGGTACGCTGGCGGCCTCTACAAATACCATGACCGGTGCTAAACTTAAAGCTCACGGAGGAAACCAGGGAGATACCGGCTCTGATTTCTGCCTGGTAAAACTGAATGAAAACATTCCGGAGGCCTATGATGTTTATTTCAACGGGTGGAGCCGGAAAGACACCACCAGCCCTGCCGGAGTTGGCAGCCATCATCCCGGGGGGCTTATCAAGAAAATATCTACCTATAATAAAGCGCTCGTTTCATCGAATTACCTCTCCAATCCTAATCCCTGCCACTGGAAGGTTTACTGGATTGCAACACCCAACGGCCATGGGGTCACTGAGCCGGGATCTTCCGGATCCCCCCTGTTCGACAACCAGGGGCGAATCGTTGGCACCCTGACGGGAGGAGACTCTTCCTGTGATCCCGGGAGTCTTTTTTTACCTGATTATTATGGGATGTTTTCCTGGTCGTGGGACAAAAACGGGGCCGACTCCACCGTGCGGTTAAAAGACTGGCTTGATCCCGACAATACCGGGCTGAAAACCCTGGGTGGGATTTCCCTGAGAATACCGGTACTTTCTGAAAAAATAGCGGTTAAACTTTCTCCCAATCCTTTTACAGATAAAATTGAGATTGAGATTGACGGCCGGAACGGGCAGGCAGCCGGAGTCGAAGTTCTCAGCCTTCTGGGTGGCCTGCTCTGGTCGGGAACAATCACCCCGGTTGATTCAGCCCCGGTTTCTTTCTCTTTTCCGGGATTATCCTCCGGTGTTTATTTTCTAAGGATCACCTTTCCCGGATCCGTTGTTACCGTAAAAATGATCAGACAATAACCGGATGGAACATGTTTTCAATGAGCATTTTATGCCCTTTTCGAGGTTGCCGGTTCCGTTGATGCGCATTGCAGAAAAGGTTATTGCCGGTGAAAGGATCAATCCTGAAGAAGGAATTCTTCTCTATGAAAAAGGCGAACTGGGTTTCCTGGCGATGCTTGCTGAACAGGTGAGGTTCCGTCTCAATTCGGATGATGTTTTTTTTATCCGGAACTTCCACATCGAACCTACCAACATCTGTGTGAACAAATGCCGGTTCTGTTCCTATTCCCATCACTTCAGTCCCCGGAAATGGGATCTCACAGTCGAGGAGATGCTTGCTACAGTCGTCAGCCAGGATCGGAATGTGAAAGAGGTCCACATCACCGGGGCCGTTCATCCCGAAAAGGATATCTATTATTACGAGAAACTATTCCGCAAGATAAAATCGGTCCGCCCTGATCTCCACATCAAGGCATTATCAGCGGTTGAACTTGAATACATTCTGAACAAAGCAAAGGTCAGCGTTGAACAGGGGTTAAAATTCCTGCAGGCAGCAGGGCTGGATTCCATCCCGGGAGGAGGTGCCGAGATCTTTGATGAAAAGATACGTCAGGAGATCTGTGCATCAAAAACCTCTGCCGAAAAATGGCTTGAGATCCATGAAACAGCACACCGGCTGGGGATCACGTCGAATGCGACCATGCTCTACGGGCACATCGAGAATTATGGCCACCGCATCAGCCATATGAGCCTGCTGCGCGATTCCCAGGACCGTTTCGGCCGATTCAACGCATTCATCCCGCTGAAATTCAGGAACAGCAATAATGAATTATCGGGCGTACATGAAACTTCCGTTGTGGAGGATATGAAGAACTATGCCGTGGCACGCATCTTCCTCGACAATTTCCCCCATCTGAAAGGGTACTGGCCGATGATCGGCAAACCGCTTGCACAGTTGTCACTCTCCTTCGGTGTCGACGATATGGATGGGACCATCAACGATACCACAAGCATCTATTCACTGGCAGGAGCCTCCGAACAAAATCCCAGGATGACGGTTTCGGAGATGAGGGAACTGATAGTGCAGGCAAAGCGGAACCCGGTGGAGAGGGATTCGCTGTATCAGCTCATCAACTCGTCAGCTCATTAGCTATGAGATCGTGAACTTTTGTTGCAATCTCCTTCGGATCCAGGTGTTCGATCTCATCATAGGGGATCGGATCGAGCACCACCACACGGATATCATAATTCTTATGGATCAGGAGGCTGTTTTTGTTGATGGCAGAAAAGGTTCCTTTGATTGCAATCGGAAGGATCGGGGATTTGGTATCCAGGGCGATTCGGAAAGCCCCGGTTTTAAAAGGTTGAATGTTCCCGTCGCGGGTACGCGTTCCCTCGGGGAACAGCATCACCGAATTACCGGCTTTTACAGTGTTAACGGCTTTATCCATCATCATCAGCTTGCTTCTTCCCCGCGATCTCACAATGGGAATGTAACCGTTCAGCCACATGTTCCAGCCGATAAAAGGGTAAAAAAACAGCGATTGTTTTGCAACCCATTTATAATGGGAATACAACCTGAAAAGAACAAGGATATCTGCACCTGACTGATGATTTGACACCATCACATAGGTTTCTTTCGGATCGATTTTATTTTTTCCTGTTACGCGGGTTCTCCAGTAAGGATTGATAAACAAAACAATATCGGACCAGACACAGGTTGCTTTGTGGAGAATAAAACGTCTTGTATCAAACAGAACGGTTACGATCCAGATTATCAATGTGAAAGGAAAAAGCAGTGCAGAAATAAAAAAGAGGCTGAACCAGAAGTAGTACGATACGAGGTGATCTATGAATCCCGCTTTACTCCGACTTTCCATGATACGAGTTTGTAATTCGTAATTGACTTATTCTTCCTCCAGGGCCTTGTGAACACTGTATCCTCTCCATTTTTCAATGACAGACTGAAAGTCAGCAGGGAGTTCGCTGTCAAAATGGATGTATTCACGGGTGGAAGGATGAACGAATCCGAGTGACCTGGCATGCAGAGCCTGTCGTGGCATCAGTTTAAAGCAATTCAGGACAAACTGTTTATATTTTGTAAAGGTTGTGCCTTTCAGGATCTCGTTGCCTCCGTATTTCTCGTCGTTGAAGAGGGGATGACCGATGTGTTTGAAGTGTGCACGGATCTGGTGTGTCCTTCCGGTTTCCAGCACACATTCCACGAGTGTCACGTATCCGAACCGTTCGGTCACGCTGTAATGTGTCACCGAATTCCGGCCCTTGTCTTCCTGGTCAAAAATTTTCATCACCAGCCTGTCGCGGGGATCACGGGCGATAAAACCGGAGATGGTTCCTTCGTTTTCCTGCAGGTTTCCCCAAACCAGTGCGGTGTATTTACGGTTGATGGTATGTTCGAAAAACTGCTTGGCCAGCCGGATCTGGGCGATCTCGTTTTTGGCAACCAGCAGGATCCCTGAGGTGTCTTTGTCAATCCGGTGGACCAGGTATACTTTGGGCTCCGGTTCATCCTTGCGGGTGGTCTGAAAATGATACAGGAGCGCATTCTGCAAGGTGCCGGTAAAATTGCCGTGACCCGGGTGGACCACCATCCCGGCATCCTTGTTGATCACGATGATATCTGAATCTTCGTAGAGGATCGTAAACGGGATATTCTCCGGGTAAATCTCAGAATCCCTTGGCGGCTGAGGAAGAACGATGCTGATCACATCTCCCGGCTTGACCCTGTAATTGGGTTTGATGGCACTATCATTCACAAGGATGGAACCTGCCTGGGCCGCATTCTGGATCCGGGTCCGCGAAGCATTCTCCATCTTGTCGGCAAGATATTTATCAATGCGGATAAGTCCCTGTCCTTTATCAACAACAAACCGGAAGTGTTCATACATTTCGGTACTCTCGTCGGCGGGGATGTTGTTTGCGGTCATACGGGGAATGAAGTTATTGCGAGAGGATTATTTCATGATGACCAGTTTGGACACAAAATGCTGAACAGTCACCGTATTCAAAGCTTCAAGGATATAGACACCCGAAGGAAGTGCAGAAACATCCACTGCATCGGTCCCCTGAGAATGATAAACCTGTTGCCCTGTCATACCGGAGATGGAAATTGTCCAGGCTCCCATGTTCTGAAAATTCACAGACTCCTCAAGGGAGATGTATACCCGTCCCGTAGAACAGGGATTCGGATATACTTTCATTCTCCCCTTCGATTCCAGTTCGTTTATCCCTTCGGGGGGAAGCGGTTTCCCGATCACAGGCCGGATCATGGGAGCACCGGATATTGACGAGGCGATCCAGGCCCCGGTTACGTTGTAAAAGAGATTTGCGGAGGCGTTGTCATTGTTGTCAAGTCCTATATTAAGATTATCGTCAGTCGTCTGTTCTGTCCCGACATAAAACGGCCCGCTGATCCTGACCGGTTTATCAAGACGGTACTCGGTAAATTTGTTCAGGCTGTCGGAATACCATGGCAAAACCAGCCGGGAATAGGCAGTATCACCAGGAAATCCGCTGTTGTCATTCCAGACGGTGAGATAGAAGAACTGGATGTTGCTTCGGTCAAGCGTATGGTTGAAATAAATGCGCACGGCCCTTAGGGTGTCAGGTGATTTGTTCAGCCTGAACCTGTAGGCCATCCTTCCCCCGGTCCCTTTCAATCCATAACCTGCCTCCGGAGTCCCGTCATCGTACGAATAATAGTTATAAAATTTCTGATAACCCAGGATGGTATCTGCCATGGTTGACCCGGAAGCAAGATCTTTCACGATGTGCCTTACTTCAAAAAGGTTGGAGTCGGCAGAGGAGATCGGCAGGGTAAAGGGAATGGGCGGATGTGTGGCGTAGCCAAAAGCATATTGGTTATAGGGCAGGAGATTGATCGGCGGCGTTTCATAGCTTTTGGTAAAACTGCCTCCTGACTCGGTGACCAGGTAAGAATAGTTCACGCTGTGGGCAACCGCATCCCGGTTCGAAAGTATGATCGATAAAGAATCGATCATCTCGCTGGAGGGGTTGTTGCAGAATTGCGTGTAGGGCATCGACTGGTAGTTCTTCAGGATCGAAGGTGCTCGTTCAACGAACCTGATTTCCGGATGAACGGTGTCATAGAGGTTGCGCCCTTGGTTCAGGTAAACCGCATCGATGTTCCACTGGCTGCAGTTGCTTTGCCAGCTGGGCTGCGTGCCCTCTGCCAGGCTGACATAATTATAAAACTGAAACCTGAACGTCGGTTTGAAAAAGACAGTATCTGTGATGGGAAGGATCACCCGCCTGAAGTAGGTGTTATTTTCCAGATAGAAACTGTCAACAGACATGCCACGGTCCGACCAGATGTGTCTCCATCTGTCGGGGATGATATAGTGGGTTGTATCACCTGCAGCAAGGCTGTCGTGTTTGGGTACCAATAAAAACTGCAAAACAAGTGAATCGGAGTTATGGGGAGGCAACCCCCATCCCTGGGGCTGGTAATAAAAACTCAGGTAGACTGAATCGGCAGGACTTAAGGCCCGGGGCAGAGGTGAAAAAACAGAATCGAGTCGCACGTAACGTGAGGTCAGATGATCGGCAATGAAGGTTTGCGGTCCGCCAACGGCATCGGGGTACATGGAGCCTGAATCGTTGATCGCATCCATTGTCAAAACTCCCCGGTTAACCGGGTAAATGGGGTAATCTGTATTTACAAAGCCATACCGGTCGATCCAGCGAAGGGGAGAAGGGAATACGCCACCGGAAGAAAAATCATCGTAGAATGGCAGTGTTATAGGGATCGTATCTTCAACATTGCCTGTTTTCAGCATTCTGTCTTTCAGGAATTGCTCTTTTACGACAGGATTGAACTGTAACCCTGTAATGACTTCCTGAGAGAAAAGACCCAGACTTAGGGAAATGAATGTCAGGATAAATAGAGTACGCATCACTTTGAATTACGAATTAGGAATTACGAATGAATTTTTTAATCAACAATACACAGATTTTAATTTACCTTTCTGACTCACCAGCTCACCAGTTCACGAATTCACCAGTTACATAGAGTCCTGTACCACTGCTGGCTCTGCGATATCAGCCTGTCCTTTCGCCCCCATCCCTACGGTAAGGTCTATTTTGGATCCTTTATCCAGCCGTGTGCCTGCAGCGATCACTTTGCCTTCAAACCGCTGTTGCTGAACCGCGTCATCATCAAATGCCGGTATATAGAGTATTTTTCCGATCTTCAGTCCGCTGCTTTCCAGGGTGTTAATTGCCTGCCGGAACGTCAGAAACTTCAGGTCCGGCATGCTCGTCTTTTCAGGAACCGTAGACACAATGGTCAGGTAGATCTTCCGGTTTTCTTTTACTTTGGAATCAGGATAAGGATCCTGATGCAGGACGGTGCCCTTTGTCCTGCTCAGGTCAAACACGGAATCGATGATCACAAATTCAAACCTGGATGACTCCGTTCCTGAGATTTCGCTGATCGTTTTCCCTGTGTAATCCGGAACAATATAATAGGTCCCGTGCTGCGTATAGATCCTCAGGGCGAACAGCACGATCCACACCAGTAATGTAACAATCAGGACCATTCCCAGCAGATGCTTGAGAAATCCCTTCGAGAATAAAAAGCGGAAAAAATCCATCCTTCCGTTTTAGATTAGATAACCGGAAAACCCTTGGTTTATTGTATTTCTTTACAAACCTACATGAATTTTATCAGATTACAAAAACAGGCTATGGATTTTAACCAGGATTGGATAACTGTTCAATCGGAAACAGATCCACCGTTCCGGTTCTTCAGGTCCCGGCACATTAAAAAACGAAACAACCCGGATGATTTTTTTTCGGAGATCACCAATATTGTTATATTTTTGTTCCTCACAAAACCAGGATAACGATGCTTAATGTTGCAATTGTATGCGGAGGTGATTCAGGCGAACATGAAGTTTCTGAGAAGAGCGGAGCACAGGTCTTTCATCACCTTGACAGGTTGAAATTCACCCCGTATCTCATCAGGGTGAGCAGGGAAGGATGGTTTTGCCTGACCGGCGGCAAGGAGATCCCGGTTCAGAAAAATGATTTTACGCTTTCCATAAAGGGTGAAAAACTCCACTTTGATGTTGTTTTCAATGCCATCCATGGTACACCCGGCGAAGACGGCAAGCTTCAGGGGTATTTTGATATGATCGGGATACCCTGTACCTCCAGCGGTGTTACCACGTCAGCTTTGACCTTCAACAAAAGTTTTTGCAAGAAGGTCGTCGCCTCCATGGGGGTCAAAACAGCGAATTCAGTTCTTCTCTACCGGGGAACGATCGATCCGGCATATGCTATCTGGGAGGAGATCGCATTTCCCTGCTTTGTTAAGCCCAACAACGGTGGTTCCAGTGTAGGAATGTCAAAAGTGAACAATGCTGAAGAGGTGGAGGAAGCACTTCAAAAAGCCTTTCATGAAGATGCAGAGGTTCTGGTGGAAGATTTTGTTCAGGGTCGGGAGCTTACCTGCGGAGTGATCAGATCGGATGGAGAAATCATCGCTTTTCCCGTGACCGAAATCATCTCAAAGACAGAATACTTCGATTATGAAGCAAAATATAAAGAGGGACTGGCAGAGGAGGTGGTTCCTGCAGACATCGCAGATGATGTGTCGGAAAAATGCAGAAACATTTCAATGAAACTTTATGAGAAGTTGAACTGCCGAGGGGTGGTAAGGTTCGATTACATTTACAGCAACTTTGAATTTCATTTCCTTGAAGTGAATACGGTTCCCGGATTATCTGAACAGAGTATCGTCCCGAAAATGGTCAGGGCTCACGGCTGGACGTTGACCGAGATGTACACCCGGATGATTGAAGAATGCCTTGTTCCTTAACCGGATTCCATATGACAGAGACCCTTCTTTTTGCAACAAATAATCTTCATAAGCTCAGGGAAGTCCAGGAGATCGTTGGGGATCTGTTCAAGGTATTAAGCCTGAAAGACATATCCATGACGGATGACATCCCTGAAACAAGCGATACCCTTGAAGGAAATGCCCGCCAGAAAGCCGGTTATATCTTCGAAAAAACAGGAATGGATTGTTTTGCCGATGATACCGGGCTCTTCATCGATGCGCTTGACGGCCGGCCGGGAGTTTATTCGGCCCGCTACGCCGGTGAAGGATGCAGCTTTGAAGACAACATCAACAAGGTCCTGCTCGAAATGAAGCATTCGGAGAACCGAAAGGCCAGTTTCCGCTGCGTGGTCTGCCTGATCCTCGGCGGGCAGGAACATTTCTTCGAAGGACGTATCGACGGCACGATCCTGAAGGAAAAAAGAGGAGCGGAAGGATTCGGGTATGATCCTGTTTTTATTCCGAACGGCCAATCACAGACTTTTTCCGAAATGCCTCCCTATCTTAAGAACGGTCTCAGCCACCGCGGCCGCGCCATCTGGAAGTTGATGAAGTTTCTGTCAATTGAGATTGGATAATTAGTTCGTCCATACGTTTACACTTTTTACCGGTAAACTTATTTCAGGCTCAGACAATGGAAATCGAACAAGTATCATGGAAAGTCGAACAAGTATCATGGAAAGTCGAACAAGTATCATAGAAAGTCGAAGAAACTCCATAGAAAGTCGAAGAAATTCCATAGAAAGTCGAACAAACGCCATAGAAAGTCGAAGGAATGCCGAAGTGTCTAGTCCTGAAATAAGTTGACAGTGGCTAATGGTAAAAATCTTATTTTATCAGCTCATCAGCTCATCAGTTCATCAGCTCGCCAGCTAAAAAGCCGTTCCCGGACAGATTCTCCGAAAACGGCTTCTCAGTTAAAAAAAGAATACTTACGGGAAGATCACGCCCGGGTATTTGGTTATATCAACAAAGGGAATTGTACTTCCGTACTGTTTGTTGATTGCATCAATAAAGAAATTGGCGGAAAGAGCGCAACCGCGCGGATTCAGGTGGATCCCGTCGAGCGAGAAAGCGCCGCCGGTTACGAATTGGGCATTCAGGGCAATTCCGTCCCAAACGATCCCTGACTGCAATTCGTTCATTCTTGTGTTCAGGTCGACAAGTCCCAGTTTGAAGTTGGCAGCCAGCCCCTTGATGATTTCATTATAGGCAGCCGTTGCTGTCTTAAGCTTGGCGATATCTTCAAGGGTCAGGATGAACTGTTTCGGGATGGGATAAGGCAATTGGGGTGGAATAGCTCTGACGATCCCCATACCGTAACATTTCATCGAATCCTGGGGTACCGTCAGGAGCACAAGTTCTCCGGCAACCATCTGGCGTACCTTGAAGGGAAGCACTGAGGTTGGATCGGGAATCAGGAACGGGTTCTGACCAAGATGATACGTAAACGGCAAATGGAAAACGCTCATCGCGTAGTTGACTGAATCGACAAGAGATTGCCTTGCCAGAACCAGTCCATTGTAGGGAACGGTGGTGAAGAACGGGATCGATGTGACATCGGGGATGTTAGCAATTACTCCCTGGGCATGGTTTGAAGTCAGTCCCTGGAGAACACCTCCCATTACTGTCCCGAAGAAGGCAGGACTTGTGATGGTATCCATTCCTCCGGATAGTGCATACGAAAGAACATCATTGTCACCCAGCTGCATAGTGAAAAATGTTGCACTGGCTGCCATTGCATCCTGCAACACGGATGAGGCTGCAGTTTGAGCGAACCTGCAAAAGTAGGGGTTGGCCTTTCCCAGGGCAAGCAATGCCGGGTCTCCGTAATGGGGAGCCAGCATATGGAAAGATTTTGCCCCCGGGACTCCGAAATTGTTGACGGCATAGCCCACGTTGGGAAGTAACGGATCTTTTGCTCCGATCAGAGGAACAGGGCCAAGGGAGGTAACGCCTTTGCAATCGGTCGAAGGTCCGAGTACGAGCCTGTAAGCAGAACCGGGGAAATCGACTCCGTATTCACTTTTTACCATGGGTTGAACAAAGGCACCGGAGCCTGCAAGCTGAAGCTGGCCGGCAATCAGGTTGGGTGTGGAGTATTTCTGGCCGGTTGTGTAGAGGGCGCCATCGGCATAACCTGCAACGAGCGAATTCCCGATCGAGATGTATTTCTTGAAATTGGCTGTACCGCTGCTGACCGTGAAAGTGTCGATCTTTCGTTCACAGGCTGTGAAGAAAGCAAGAGACAATAAGATGAGAAATATTTTTTTCATGATATCTGCAGTTTTGAGGTTAGAAATTATAAGTTAATCCGATACCGGGCATATAAAATACCGTACTGTAGGTGCCGGCGAAATTGTGCGAACCGTTTTCATCCGGACTGGAGATCCCTGAGCGCTCGCTTCCCATCAGGTATTCAAACGATGCATCAATGCTCAGGCCTTTGGTCGGATAGATCGAAAGCCCGCAGGTAAGTCCGATCTCATTTGAACCGGGAAGCATCGGATCCAGGCGGTCGGAGGGAATCGGGGTCGGATCGTAATATCCACCGGCCCTGACGGTAAACATCGGATTGATCTTATACTGTGCTCCGAGGCGAGTGATCAGGCGGTTGGTGTAAAGCTTTGCAGATGCCTGGTGAGAGGCGACTGAAGTCGTATTGGGTGTAGGGGTCTTGAAGTCGAAAGCAAGGGAGTCATAAACATTCCAGAAAACATAATTCAGCCCGAGTCCGATCATCCACTTTTCGCCGATCTCATAGGAAATTCCGAAATCAAGGTTGGCGGGAAGGGGAAGGGTTACATCCACATTCATGTTTGGAAACTTCGTTGCAACCGAAACGGGAACCGTGAATTCTGCCTTTGCATCTTTCACGGCCATATCGATTCTCGATCGGTAATCGATGCCGAGGGATAATTTCTTTATCGGATGAACCATCACACCGATGTTGTACCCGTATTTAACGGTACTTCCTTTGATGTTTGCCTGTCCGTCGGTATTGCCTGAGCCGCTGATGGGAACCGCCTTTGACAGGGTTACATTGCCATAGGAGATGACGAATCCGGCACCGATCCCGACGATGTCCTTGAATTTATAGGAAACTGTCGGCTGGATGGTTACGGCACTGAACTTCACACTCTGGATAAGGTAACGTCCCTGCCAGGTATCGGGCCATGACATGCTCAGCCCATAAGGGGTGTTTACAGCAAGACCTATACTGAGATCTTTAATAGGTTTATAAGCAAAATAAAAATAAAACGGGTAATTCATGTCGTGATTCATGTGCTCCTGGTAAACCTGGTCCTGTGACTGGTAAGTCGCCCGTGCCATCAGGAAGGTTGCGCCTCCTGAAATACTGAATTTGGAGTCTATGAACGGAGCTCCGCCCGGGTTGTAGAACAGCGCACTGGCATCATAGCTCAGGGATGTTCCGATGAGCCCCATACCAATGTTTCGCGTGCTGTGCAAACCAACCTGGTAGCCGCCCGCAAAGGAATTCAATGCTGTTATAAAGATGCATAACAGCAGGAGAGTAACTTTCCTCATAATGAAATGTTTTTTGGTTAATAATGGCCGCAATATACAAAAAAATATTAAATTCATTTTTTTGAATATAAAAATGGATACGTATGGAAACCGTACCTTTGACCTGTATTTCGTAAGTCTTTTCATCAATAATGTGAAGGTGTTATGGCAATTAAAGTAGGAGATAAAGTCAAGTTCCTGAACGCTACCGGAGGAGGAGTGGTGCGAAGCATCATCGACAGCCGGCTGGTGTCGGTCGCAATCGAGGGTGGATTTGAGATCCCGGTACAGGCCAGCGAATTGCTGGTCATCGACCCGGTTGATGCAGGATCGAGGTTCTTTCATGAATCGTTCGATGTGCCGGATATTCCGCAATCAAGCGATCCCGGCGGAGTTTCCCTCTCTTCCTCTGACGGCCCGGAAGATCTCCCACGGAACGTGATTTCTTCAAGAAGGTCGGAAGAACTCTTTCTCGTCTTTGTTCCTCATGACCAGAAATGGCTGATCACCGGGAACCTGGATGTGTTTCTCGTCAACAATACCTCCTATGATGTGCTCTATAATCTTTTCCGCAAGGCAGATGACGGAAGCTGGTCGGGGGTTGATTACGGATCACAGGGAGCGGGAACACGGCTGCTGATGGCCACCATACACCGCGATGATCTTCCGCTATGGACGGAAGGGGCGATTCAGTTTCTATTTCACCGGGAGAAGTGCAAGCAGGTTCCTCCTCCTTTTCACGCAGAATTTTCCATCACCGGAAAGAAATTCTATTCCGAACAAAATTACCGTGATTCAGTTTATGTGGCCGGCAAAGGAATGGTGGTGAAGATTGCTACTGTATCGGCCGACCCGGAAGAGAAGAAAAGTGGATTAACCGGGAAGGCTTCCTCTGTAAAGGAAACAAAGAATTCGGATGATTTTATCCAGCGCCATAAAACAGGTGAAAGGGAAGCCGTCGTCGATCTTCATATTCACGAACTTGTTGACGACCCTGCCGGTTTTGAAAAGGTGGAGATCCTGGAGTTCCAGAAAAATTATTTTATCCGGTGTCTTGAGAGCGCAATTGCCAGCGGATTCCTGAAGGTTACTTTTATCCACGGAGTTGGAAACGGGGTTCTCAGGGATGTTGTAATGGATATCCTGAAAAAACAGGAGGGCATCGAAGTCTTCGATGCCCCCATGCAAAAATATGGTGTCGGTGCACTTGAAGTGCAGATCCGGCATAACCAGTAGTATTATTTGCTCACGGAAACTTTACAGATGTGCACCTGTGCACCGGCCTGCATCTTAAGCATGTATATGCCCGATGGCAGGCTGCCTGCATCGATTGTACATTCCTGGTCTCCGGCAGCGAAAGTGCCTTTGTTCACCGACTTTACAAGTTGTCCGGTTGAATTGTAAAGGTTCAGAACCACGTTTTCAGGATTCAAAAGGTAAAAGGTCACTCTGGCTTCGCCGCTGAACGGGTTGGGATAAACTTTCATGGATCCCTTTTCAAATTGCTCAATCGCAGCTGGAAAATCCATTTTTAATTCTACGAATTCAGAGCTTCCAAAGGATCCTCCCTGTTTGATAAGGACCCCTGTGGATGTTTTCAGCTGGTATCCGCCTGATCCGTTTGAACAACAGATCCCGTTTCCTCCTGCATCATAAAGAGTGAATGTGTAACAACCACCCCCGGCCAGATGAACGGTATCCACATAACCATGACTGGGCAGAGCATAGGGACCACCGGAATCAATCACGGTGCCTGAAGAATTTTTCAGATCCCAAGTGGTTTCCTGGGGTGCCTTATCGGTACGCAGTTCAAACAGCGCATAGTTTGTGGTTGCCGGGGCACTGGCAATGATTGCTGACGTTGAGTCGTTTTTAGGATATTCATCCGTTACATCGTTGACGAGGTCGGTGTATATATGGAGTGTGTTTGAAGCTTCAGGCGCAAACGTATAGGCGGGAAGTGAGATAACGGTTTCCTTAAGTGTTGCAAGGTTTCCATTCCAGGTAAAGGATGCCGGTGCTCCGCTGTTTACATAATATTTTACGGTCAGCGAGGTAACTGCATGGTTGCCGTTGTTCCGGACGTTTATCTGCGGGGATATCGTACCTGAACAGTTGGTGGTTGAGTAATTCGAAGCTGCCATCAGTTCAACATCATTGTCGTGGAGCATGGTCAGCGGTGCTGTGCTGCTGTTGGCGCCCTGCTGAATGCTTTTACTGCCGTTTATCTGGATAAATCCAACAGACGAAAGTTCGCTCAGGGTGTAAACGTTTGCCAGCAGCCATGAACCCTGTATGATGAAATAATCACCCACTTCAAAAGAAGATGCGAGCGCTGTTCCGGATGCGGTAGGCAGCATTTTTTTCATGACATTGTAGAAGTCCTTTTCTCCGTTGGTTCCCGGAGGTGAGGCGAAATGGATGTGTTTTTCAATCACACCGATCTGGCCTACCAGGTTCCCGCTCACAGCTTCAGTACATTCGCCCAGCATGGTGACATAAATGCTGTCGTTGCCGGGTGAGACCTGGTGATTCATCCAGAGGTTGAACGTTGAAGGAATGGCATATTCGGCATCAATTTTTGCCTGCGAAAGGTTGGCGGGTGCACCCAGGTAATTTCCCCCGGCAATTGGAGTGCCATCCATACAGGCGTAAGGTACACCGGTAACCCCGTAGTAGGATACACGGGCCGCTACGTCTGCCGGGTTCTGGAGATTCATCGGGTCATATCCCGGCCAGTTCGTATGGTACTTGATCGAAGTGCACTTGGTGGCATTGCTATTTAAGAGTGCATCGAATGCGGGGTTCTGCTGGGCACACGGGCCGCAGCTGGCCTGCGTGAATTCTTCAAATAGAATGAACCGCTGCGATTGGCTGAAACTCAGCAGGGCAGTGGCAAGGAAAAGAGAACAAAGTATTAATTTTTTCATGTCCGGGTGGGTTTTAAATCAGGATTAATAATCTCCTCAAAAGTAGCACAATTTTCGATATTGTACTTCATCGGGAAGAGAAAAAAAAGAAAAAAGGAAAAGAAATATAAAAGAAATTTCTTACCTTTGCCCTTTGAAAAATCAATCTTTATCTGTAACGAAGCGCACGCTATGAAAACATATTTCCTGACTGTCTTTTTTGCAATGACCCTTTTCTATTGTGGTTATTCCCAATCGATCTCTCTTGCAGATAGTACCGGCCCGCTTGCAAACAATGCAAATATTACAAAGCAGGGACATAATCTGGATGATGAGATTGCCAGCCATATCTTTGTAAGGAACAATACTGACACACGCATTGATGTGATCGTTAAAAAAGTGGAGATCAGTCTTATTCCCGGTTCGATGAATACCTTCTGCTGGGGCCTCTGTTTTCCTCCCGACGTCTATGTTTCACCTCCCAAAACGATTGAAGCCAATACAACAGATTCCATTGACTTCTCAGGACATTACAACCCGCTTACCATTGTCGGGGAATCCGTGATCAGGTATGTGTTTTACAACGGTGCCAACCCGAACGATTCAGTATGTGTCAATGTTACCTACAATGCCCTTGAAGTTGGGGTTCAGAATAAATATGCAAAAAATACATTGTCGGGGGCCTATCCCAATCCTGCCAACAGCACTGTGAACTTTGAATATTCATTGAATTCAGGAGTTGCAGGCTCGGTCATCATCCGGAATTTGCTGGGTACGGTGGTGAAATCATCCGCCCTTACCGGCTCTGAAGGCAACCTGTCGATTATTACCGGCGACCTTCCCGAAGGGATCTATTTCTATTCCCTGGATGTGGATGGCAAGGCATTGACAACACGGAAACTCATTGTAAGACATTGAGGGAAATTTTAGCTGTAGGAAAGGCCGTCCCGAGGACTCGGGACGGCCTTTTTTAATTATACAGTACCTGAAAACGGATGCTGCGCAAGATATGCATTGTAGTAACGTTTATCCCCGGTAACCTCTTCGCCGACCCAGGAAGGCCTGTTATATTTTTCCCCTTCGGAGATCAATTCGATTTCTGCGAGGATCAATCCTTCATTTTCGCCGAAAAATTCGTCCACTTCCCAGGTTTTTCCAGCATATTCTATCCGGTAACGGATCTTTTCAATAAGGGGTACGGTACAGATTTTCAGAAGTTCATCTGCGTCAGCAACCGGGATAGGATATTCATACTCAGCACGGGAAGCTTTGGGAGAGGCCCCTTTAATCGTAAGATAAGCTTCAGTGCCTGTGGTCCGTACACGGATTGTTTTGTCAGGACCGGTCAGGAGGTAGCCCTGGCGGACGTTCACTCCGGGCGGTTTCTGAACTGCATACCACAAATCTTTGCGGACCAGGTACTTATGTTCGATCTCCAGAGGCACGGTTAAGAAATTACGAATTACGAATTGATACTGATCAACCCGGCACTGGACCTTAATCCTTTAACCAAGGCCTAATACCCAATACCCAATGCCTAACGCCTACTTCAGCCCAAACTCCTTCTTCACCTTACCCACAAAGTCGAGTTTTTCCCAGGCAAAGAATTCCACCTTTTTCAGGTAAACATCTTTTCCGTTACCGTTAGCCTTCTTTGGTTTGGTCCCTTGTACAGGATAGTAAACTTCAACGTCTGCTGAATAACTGTCTCTTCCGAAATGGCCATAGGAGGCTGTCTTCAGGAAGATCGGGTTCTTCAGTCCGAAACGTTGTACAATGGCATACGGGCGCATATCGAAGATCTTCTGAACCTTTACGGAGATCTCTCCGTCGGATAAAATATTTCCTTTGGCATTCTTTACTTTCGCCGTTCCGTAGGTGTTGATATAAAGTCCGACGGGTTGTGCAACGCCAATGGCATAGGCAACCTGGATGAGGACCTCATCGGCAACACCAGCTGCTACCAGATTTTTTGCTATATGCCTGGCAGCATAGGCTGCTGAGCGGTCAACCTTCGATGAATCTTTGCCTGAAAAAGCTCCGCCTCCGTGAGCACCATGTCCGCCGTAAGTATCTACGATGATTTTCCGGCCGGTCAGCCCGGTATCCCCGTGCGGCCCCCCGATCACGAATTTTCCGGTCGGGTTCACATGAAGCAGGTAATCGCCCTGGAAAAGTTTTTTGATCCGGGCCGGGAGTGTCTTCAGCACACGGGGGATCAGGTATTTCTCAATGTCTTTCCGGATGGTGTTCTGCATCTCTTTATCGGCAGCGGCATTGGCTTTTGCACCGCCGTTCTTGGGCTGTACGAAATCGTCATGCTGTGTGCTTACAACGATGGTATCGATCCTTTTGGGCTGGCCGTCGTCAGTATATTCAACGGTAACCTGCGACTTGCTGTCGGGGCGGAGGTACTTCATCACTTTGCCTTCCCTGCGGATGGCAGCGAGTTCCTGGAGGAGGATGTGGGCAACTTCGCTGGAAACGGGCATCAGGTTGTCCATTTCACGGCAGGCATAGCCAAACATCATGCCCTGGTCACCGGCACCCTGGTCTTCCGGTTTTTCCCTGACCACGCCCATGTTGATATCTTTGGATTGTTCATGGATGGTCGAAACAACACCACACGAGTCACTGTCGAAACGGTATTCTGCTTTGGTATAGCCGATCTGGCGGATCACTTTACGTGCAGTATCCTGCACATCCACGTATCCTTCGGTTCTTACTTCGCCGCCACAAACCACAAGTCCTGTGGTTACAAATGTTTCACAAGCAACTTTCGATTCCGGATCCCACTTTAAAAATTCATCAAGCAATGCATCAGAAATCTGATCGGCAACTTTATCCGGATGTCCTTCTGAAACGGACTCGGATGTGAATAAATATCCCATGATAAAACGTTTTATTGAGTTAATGAATAAATATCAAGATGAGGATGGATCTGAAGATTGACGGGAGGAAATTTTGTTTTAGCATTTTTTCCAGTGGTTGCAATCAATCAAATTTGTCCACTCAGCTGGCGGCAAAAGTACGACAAATTTATTTACGATTTACGCTTTTCGTTTTTCGCTTTACGCCATTTCGCTTTTCACCCGTCCGCCTGTCCGCTAGTCTTTTGTCAGTTCCTGGAACACCTCCTCCAGCCTGAGCTCTTCCTTTTGCAATGCAAGAACAGTCAGCTGGTGCTCAACGGCAAATCTGAAGACATCCGGCCGGATATCGTAGGAGGACTGTGCAGTAAGCTGGAAACTGACCGGTGATACTTCCTTGACCGATTTTACACCGTTGATGGCGGCAAGCAATCTGGCATCAACGGCCGAACTGAATTCCACCTTTACCACGTTTGCGGCGGAAGAGATCTGATGAAGATTTTTTGTCGAATCGTCGGCAACGATCTTTCCTTTATGGATAATGATGGCCCGGTCGCAGATGGCTTCAACCTCCTGCATGATATGGGTAGACAGCATAACGGTTTTCTCCCTTCCAATGGTTTTGATCAGGGCCCTGATCTCGAGCAGCTGATTCGGATCCAGCCCGGAGGTGGGCTCATCCAGGATCAGTACTTCCGGATCATGCAGCAATGCCTGGGCAAGTCCAACACGCTGGCGGTAACCTTTCGAAAGCGCACCGATCTTTTTGTGTTTTTCAGATTGAAGCCCGGTGAGATCGATGACCCCGGCAATCCTGCTTTTTCGTGCAGTCGTCCGGTTTTTGCCGGATGAAGGATATTGTATACCGGAAGAGGTTAATATTCCATCAATGAAAGTAAGGAACTCCTCTACATAGAGATCAAGGTAAAGCGGGTTGTTTTCGGGAAGGTATCCCACTTTTTTTCTTACCTCAATGGATTGCTCCAGGATATCGTAGTCGCAGACGGTGGCATCGCCGGAAGTAGGAGGGATGAAACAGGTGAGTATCTTCATGATGGTACTTTTTCCTGCACCATTGGGCCCAAGCAGGCCTACCACTTCACCCGGTTTTATCTCGAATGACACTGCATCAAGTGCCTTCTGCTTGCCGTATATTTTTGTAATGGAATTAGCTTTTATTGACATCACGTAAAAATTACGAATTACGAATTTTGGGTATTAGGTATTAGGTTTTAGGTTTAAAGTATGGTATTATCCCTTATCCAGCATCCAGCATCCAGCATCGAGCATCGAGCATCCAGCATCGAGCATCCAGCATCCAGCATCCAGCATCCAGCATCCAGCATCCAGCATCCAGCATCCAGCATCCAGCATCGAGCATCCAGCATCCGGCATCCAGCATCCAGCATCCAGCATCCAGCATCCGGAAACAGCGGATGCAAAAGTAGTAAAATTGTGATTAGGCTATTTCGATGCCATGCAGAAATGCACTTTGTGACTCTGTGACTTTTTGACTTTATCACTCTGTGATATGTTTTTTTATCTTCCGGAAACTGTAAAAGATCAGACAATGAGGAAAAGTTCCTGAGATTATTTGTTAAATCAAAAATTAAGTTCTATTTTTGCACCCCTTTTTGATGGGAATATAGTTAATGATTTAGCAACCAGTAGAAATTCATGAATACGTTAAGCTACAAGACAGTAAGTGCAAACGCTGCTACGGTGACGAAGGAGTGGGTGCTTATTGACGCAGAAAACCAGGTACTTGGACGGTTATCGACCAAGGCAGCACGATTGCTCAGGGGCAAGCTGAAAACCAATTATACACCGCATGTTGATTGTGGTGATAATGTGATCATCATCAATGCCGAGAAAATTATTCTCACAGGCAAAAAGATGACCGACAAGGAATATGTTCGCCATACGGGTTATCCGGGCGGACAGCGGTTTACAACGCCCAGGGAACTCCTGGCAAAGAAACCGACAGCGATCGTGGAAAAAGCCATAAAAGGGATGCTTCCCAAAACCCGGCTGGGGAGTGAATTGTTCCGAAACCTCTATGTTTATGCAGGTCCCGAACATCCCCACCAGGCTCAGCAACCCAAAGTAATCAATCTTAATTCAATCAGATAATATGGAAGTTATCATGACTCTCGGCAGAAGAAAGACTGCCGTCGCGAGGATTTATTTAAAGGAAGGCGAAGGAAAAATTACGGTCAACGACCGCGATTATAAAAATTACTTTCCCACTGTGATTTTACAGTACCAGGTTGTTGAACCTTTCAGTGTAACCAATACATTGGGAAAATACGATGTTAAGGTGAACCTTGATGGTGGCGGAATTACAGGGCAGGCAGAGGCACTCAGCCTTGCCATCAGCCGTGCACTCTGCAAGATAAATGAAGAACACCGTCCTCCCCTGAAAGCAAAAGGATTGATGAGAAGAGATCCGCGCATGGTCGAACGGAAAAAGTTCGGACAGAAGAAAGCACGGAAAAGATTCCAGTTCAGCAAACGTTAAAATTATCATAGTAAAAAAATTATGTCTAGAACCACTTTTGATGCATTATTGGAAGCCGGTGTTCACTTCGGTCACCTGAAGAGAAAATGGAACCCGAGCATGGCACCTTATATATTCATGGAACGTAACGGGATTCACATCATCGATCTCTACAAAACCATGGCCAAAATGGATGAAGCCGCTGCAGCCCTTAAACAGATATCCAAATCGGGAAAGCGCATTCTTTTTGTTGCCACAAAAAAACAGGCAAAGGAAATCGTTGCTGAACATGTAAAGAAAGTAAACATGCCTTATGTTACGGAACGCTGGCCCGGTGGAATGCTCACCAACTTTGCCACCATCCGTAAAGCGGTAAGGAAAATGGCTTCGATCGATAAACTTATGGCCAGCCCTTCCTATAACAACCTTTCCAAAAAGGAACGCCTGACCATTACCCGCGAACGGGCAAAACTGGAAAAAAACCTCGGCAGTATCGCCGACCTCAACCGTCTTCCGGCTGCCGTATTTGTTGTGGATATCCTGAAAGAGCATATTGCTGTTGCGGAGGCAAAAAAATTGAACATCCCCACCTTTGCCATCGTCGATACAAATTCTGATCCACGCCAGGTTGACTTTGCCATCCCTGCCAACGACGATGCATCCAAATCCATCTCGCTCATCATTGAGTCGATGGTAGCTGCCATCGAAGAGGGCCTGGTTGAACGCAAACTCGACCGTGATAAAAAAGCTGCTGACGAAGAACGCGAAGGAAAAATTCCCGGTGCTGAGGATGAATTTGGTGCCACTACTGCACTCGATGCACTGGATGTAGACGAAGAAGAAGAAGGGATCAAGATTGCAAAGAAGGATTTCGTCGAGACAAAAGTTGCAAAACTGAAGACCAGTGCCGACGAGGAACCTGAGAAAGCAAAAGCCCCCCGCAAGAGGATCAGCAAACCCGCCGGAAAGTCCAATAAGAAGTAAGAAATCAGAGATCAGAAATCAGTGGTCAGAGGTCCGGTAATCGTATACTCCGACCTCTGAATTCCAACCTCCGACTTCAATATCATATTCCTTAAAAATAAATACATAACTTATTATGGTAAACATAACTGCTGCCGACGTTAACAAATTACGTCAGATGTCCGGCGCCGGGATGATGGATTGCAAGAAAGCACTCCAGGAATCAGAGGGCGATTTTGATAAAGCCATTGATTACCTCCGGAAAAAAGGCCAGAAAGTGGCCGCAAAAAGAGCCGACCGCGATGCAAATGAAGGCATCGTTTTATCAAAAAGCAATCATGACCACACCTATGCCGGCCTGATCATGGTGAATTGCGAGACCGATTTTGTCGGCAAAACCGACGATTTTAAAAAGTTTGCCCACGACCTGCTCGACCTCTGCATCAGCAACCGTCCGGCATCCATCAGTGACATTATAGCCATGAAGATGGATACGATGACCGTGGAGGAGAAGCTGAACGAGATGCTTGGAAAAACCGGTGAAAAGATCCAGATTGCCCATTATGAATTCATGGAAGCACCGCTGGTTTCGTCGTACAATCATCATGGCAACAGGCTTGCCACACTCATCGGACTGAATAAAAATGATGCCAAAGATGTGAAAGAGATTGCTCACGAACTTGCCATGCAGGTGGCTGCCATGAACCCCGTTGCCATCGACAAGGAAAATGTTTCGCAGGAAACCATCGACCGGGAGATTGAGATCGGTAAAGAACAAGCACGCCAGGAAGGTAAACCGGAAGATATGCTGGAGAAAATCGCAACCGGGAAACTGGCGAAATTTTTCAAAGACAATACGTTACTGAATCAGGACTTTGTCAGGGATACCAAGAAAACAGTCCGTCAGTTCCTGGCCGATCATGATAAAGACCTCCGCGTCACCGGCTTCAAAAGGCTTATGCTCGGAGCTTAAGTTAAGTTTATTTGGTTTTTAAGGGATTGTCGGGTTTATGATAATCCCTTTTTTTATTTTCGATTTAGGTATTGCGTATTAGGTGTTGGGTATTAGGTGTCAGGTGTTGGTTTACATTTGTTGTTCTTTTTCTGTGATTACCGATAAAAGTTTCATTTGCATGGCATCAAATGGCCTCAAGATAAATCTTTCCAACACCTAAAACCTAATACCGAATACCTGAAACCTTATTAATTTTGTTCTGATGAAGAAAAAAGAGCAGGTTCAGAAGATGTTTAACGACATTTCCAGCCGTTATGATTTTCTGAATCATTTTCTTTCCCTGGGCATCGATTTCATCTGGAGGCGGAAATTTGTCAATCAGCTTTCACGTTCCGGGCCCCGTTCAGTGCTTGATGTTGCAACAGGCACCGGAGATCTTGCAATTCTAATCACAAAACTGAAGACGGAACTTGTCACCGGCATCGATATCGCTGCAAATATGCTCGCCATCGCAAAGGAGAAATCGATTCAGAAACAACTTCAGGACAGGGTAACGTTTGCAGAGGGCGATGCGGAAAATATTCCCTTTCCCGATGAAACCTTCGATGCAGTTACTGTTGCGTTTGGGGTCAGGAATTATGAAAACCTGGACAAAGGCCTTTCCGAAATGAAACGGGTTTTGAAATCTGGGGGTGTGATGATGATCCTCGAGTTTTCGCATCCCGGATCCTTTCCGTGGAAACAGCTCTACCATTTTTATTCAAGGTTCATCATTCCCTTTTTCGGGAAGATCATCTCAGGAGACTCGAAGGCCTATACTTATCTTCCGGAATCGGTTGCTGCATTCCCGTCAGGAAATGATTTTCTGGAGATCCTGAAAAGGAATGGAATCAAAAATGCATCTCAGCGGCCGCTTACCTTCGGGATTGCAACAATTTATTCCGGTGAAAAATAAACCGGAACCATCTATTTGCCAGTGATTGCAGTAAAATAAAAGTGCAAATAAACCGTTATTCTCAATTACCAAACGACTTTTTTATTGAAACCTGTCCGCATTTTCATCTTTTCCTTGCTGCTGTTAACTCTTTCATTTTCCGGAAAAGGGTACGGCCAGAAGCAATGGATACTGAACATGCCTACCTATGACCAGGATCTGTTTCATTTTGGATTTGTACTGGGAGTGGACCTGAGTTATGTGACCATCCGCCCGATTGCCGACCTGACCACCCATAATTTTGATTCCACCTTTATCCCGGATATCCTTCCAATGCCTGACTCGGCCAGGGTGTTGTCAGTGACATCCAACCCCGCACCCGGATTTGTCATCAGCATTGTTGCCAACATGCGGCTTGCTGAAAATCTTGACCTGCGGTTCATCCCTTCACTCACCTTCGGCGACCGCGACCTGGTATATTCGGTTTCAACCTACCGGGAAGGAATAAAAACCGACCGGAACATTACAAAAAAGGTTCCCTCAACCTATGTCAACTTCCCGCTTGAACTGAAATTCAAATCGGACCGGTACAACAATTTCAGGGCCTACGTACTGGGTGGGGTTCAGTATACTCTTGACCTGGCCTCCCAGGCGAAGAAACGGGAACAACGCAATGCTGACCAGAAGATCGTAAAATTCAACAGGGACGATCTTTACCTGGAAGCAGGTGTCGGTTTCGACTTTTACAATGAATGGTTCAAACTGGGAGTTGAAGCCAAAATGATGTATGGGTTGTTTGACCAGTTGAAACGCGAAAACAACATCTACACAAACAGCATTGCCAGCCTCAAATCAAAGATCTTTCAGTTATCCCTTACTTTTGAGTAGGCATTCCCGAAGTTTGTTGTTTTTCCGTATGTTTGTCTGTTAAAATCGTTCCGATGAAAAAGACTGCCGTTTTTCCCGGATCCTTTGACCCCATTACCCGGGGCCATGAATCCATTATCCGGAGGGCTCTTCCGGTATTTGATGAGATCATTGTCGCCCTTGGCGACAATGCTGAAAAAAAATGCTACTTCTCCCTCGAAACGCGGATGAAATGGCTGGAACGGGTCTTTGATGGAGACCCCACAGTCAGGATTGTCAAATATTCCGGTCTCACAGTGGATTTTTGCGTGAAGATGAATGCCGGGTATATCCTTCGCGGGTTAAGGACATCGGCCGACTTCGAGTTTGAACGGACCATCGGGCTGATGAATAAGGCAATTTTACCGGCCATTGAAACCGTTTTCTTTCTGAGCGCACCCGAATATGCTGCCCTCAGTTCCTCGGTCGTCAGGGACATTCTCAGGAACGGGGGTGACGTCAGCAAGTTTGTCCCCGAAAGTATATCCGGAGAAATTCATAAAAAAAAGAGTTTATAAAGTTTATAAAGTTTGTAAAGTTCATAAAGTTCATAAAGTTTGTAAAGTTCATAAAGTTCATAAAGTTTGTAAAGTTCATAAAGTTTGTAAAGTTAATGATCCAGCATCCAGCATCCAGTATCCAGCATCCAGCATCCAGCATCCAGCATCCAGTATCCAGCATCCAGTATCTGTTGCCAATCCTGCCTGAATGAAGAAATTGTTATTCCTCATCTTTTTTCCTTTTTCCCTGCTGGCAGCTGCACAGACAACAAAGATCACCGGGACTGCGCCCGGTGCAGAGGGAAAAAGAATTGAAGTGATCACAGCGCTGGATCTCCTTACGGGGCTTGAGAAGACGCTTGTGCAGGCAACCGTTGATTCAACTGCATCCTTCACCCTGACCCTGAATTCCGATCACATCCTGTTCGCCTACCTGGCTATCGACTTTCACCGCGGGGAACTTTTTATTGAACCCGGCCGAACCTACAATCTTTCGATAGCCCCGTTGAATTATAATGAGATCCAGGAGGTGAATCCGTTTGTGGAGTCACAGAGTCTTGAAATTACGATCCTTGAGAACAAACCCGATGATCTCAACTCACTGATACAGTCCTTCAACAAGGAATACAACGTTTTTGTCCTGGAGAACTTCAATTACCTCTACCAGGAGAAGGACAGGGCCCGGCTCGATACATTCCGTGTCAAAATGGACAGGAAGTTCGCAGACGGGAAAAAGAGTTATTTTCATGATTATGCCTGTTACAAACTTGGTTCTCTTGAACAGGTTGCCAATGTGATGGGGAAATCCCCCATGGTAAAGAAATATTTCTCAGATGCACCGATCCTTTACGGAAACGTGGAGTATATGGATTTCTTTAAGGAATTTTTTTCCAGGTACATTACAACAACTTCCCGGCCGCTGAAATTTCTGAATTATGCCGGAATGCTGAAGGATCCGAACAGCTTCCCGGTGCTGATGAAGGCGCTGGAGGCGGATACCTTGTTGCGGAAACCCCAGTTGCGCGAGTTGGTTCTGTTACGATGCCTGATGGAGATGTACGACGATCCTGCCTATACCCAGCCAGGCATTCAAAACACGTTGAATCTGGTTGTCCGGGATAGTAAATTTCCTGAAAACAGGATCATCGCTGAAGATCTGATAAAATACCTGACACGGCTGCGGCGGGGAAGTGCAGCGCCGGAGTTCACCCTTCAGGACCGCTACCGGAAAAAAGTCTCGCTTCGTGATTTCAGAGGAAAGCCGGTCCTTCTTTCCTTTTGGACAACCTACTGCCAAAAGTGCCTGAGTGAGATGGAGATGGTCAAGCCGCTGTATGACAAATACCGGAACGGCATGACTTTTGTCAGCATCTCCGCCGATAAAGAATTTGTGAAGATGCTTTTTTTCCTTAACCTGAAAAAGGATTTCTCCTGGACATTTCTGCATCTTGGCAGTGAGTTCGGACTGCTGCGGGAATATGATGTACGGGCCTTCCCCCTGTTTGTTTTGATCGACAGCCAGGGCCGGATCGTTCAGTACCCGGCTGACCTGCCCGACGCCGGCCTTGAATCATCGCTGGAGAAGCTTCTGAACCCTTAAAATTCAAGGCCTGAAAATTATTGTCGGGGGAATTTGCTTACTTTTGTTTAGCATTTGTTGAATTATCAAATACGATGAGATGGATTTTTTGAAAAAATTTCTGGGAAACAAATCCCAAAGAGATATAAAAACGATCATTCCTTTGGTCGATGCTGCCCTGGAATTCTACGAGGAAATCAGGAAGCTGAGCAACGATGAGCTCAGGCAGAAGACGGTTGAATTTAAACAAAGGATCGCAGAACATATTTCAGGCAAGGAAAAAGAGATCGAAGAGGTCAGGACCCAGCTTAATTCTGATGAGATTGAGATCGATGAGAAGGAGAAATTGTACGGTGTGCTTGATAAACTGGAGAAGGAAAGCTATGAACTGACCCAGGAGATCCTGAACGAGATCCTTCCCGAGGCGTTTGCCGTTGTGAAAGATACGGCCAGAAGGTTTGTTGAGAGTGATTATGTCGAGGTGACGGCCACCCAGATGGACCGTGATTTTGCCGCTGTCAAGGCCAATGTGGAGATCGTCGGGGAGATGGCAAGGTACAAAACGAGCTGGCTTGCCGGTGGAAATATGATCCGGTGGGACATGATCCATTACAATGTGCAGCTGATCGGCGGGGTAGTACTTCACCAGGGAAAGATCGCGGAGATGGGAACGGGGGAAGGAAAAACCCTTGTCGCCACACTCCCGGTTTACCTGAATGCACTTCCGGGAAAAGGAGTTCATATTGTAACTGTCAACGATTACCTGGCCAAACGCGATTCCGAGTGGATGGGTGTATTGTATGAGTTTCACGGACTGAAGGTCGATTGCATCGACAGGCACGAACCCAATTCGGATGCCCGGCGAAATGCCTATAATGCCGATATCACTTTCGGAACGAACAATGAATTCGGCTTTGACTACCTCCGCGACAACATGACCAGCAATCCGGAGGAGATGGTGCAGCGGGTTCATAACTATACCATCGTTGATGAGGTTGACTCCGTTCTGATTGATGATGCGCGTACGCCGCTGATCATCTCGGGCCCGACCCCGAAAGGCGATAACCAGGCATTTGATGAACTGAAGCCGAACGTGGTTAAGTTGTACAATGCGCAAAAGAGCCTTGTCACGAAAATGCTCGCGGAAGCAAAAGCCTTGAGCGAGGATGAGAATAACAATGAAAGTATGAAAAAAGCGGGAGAACAGGTATTGCGATCCTTCCGCGGACTTCCGAAAAACAAGGCACTGATCAAATTCCTCAGTGAGCCCGGCATCAAGGCCATGCTCCTGAAAACGGAGAATTTCTTCATGCAGGAACAATCCAAGAACATGCATGTCATCGATGATGTGCTTTACTTTGTGATCGATGAAAAAAATAACACCATTGAGCTGACAGACAAAGGGATCGACCTCCTCACTGAATCGTATGACGATCCCACGTTCTACATCCTCCCGGATATCGGATTGGAGCTGGCAGAGCTGGCACATGCCGATCTTCTTGAATCTGAAAAACTGGAAAAAAAGAACCAGATGATGATCGATTATTCGATCAAATCGGAACGGGTTCATACCGTTAACCAGCTGTTGAAAGCCTATGCCCTTTTTGAAAAGGATGTGGAGTATGTCATCATGGACAACAAGATCAAGATTGTCGATGAGCAAACCGGGCGTATCCTTGAAGGAAGAAGGTACTCGGAAGGACTTCACCAGGCTATAGAAGCGAAGGAAAACGTGAAGGTGGAAGCCGCAACACAGACCTATGCAACCATCACCCTGCAGAATTATTTCAGGATGTACAAGAAACTCGCAGGGATGACCGGTACCGCTGAAACAGAGGCAGGAGAGTTATGGGATATCTACAAACTGGATGTTGTGGTGATTCCTACCAACAAACCGGTGATACGTGATGACCGGCAGGACCTGGTCTACAAAACAAAACGGGAAAAATTTAACGCTGTCATCAAGGAGATCGAACACCTGATCTCCATCGGAAGGCCTTCGCTTGTGGGAACAACATCCGTTGAGACCTCCGAACTGCTCAGCCGAATGCTCAAGCGCCAGAATATCAAACACAATGTCCTCAATGCAAAACTGCACCAGAAGGAAGCGGAAATTGTGCTGGAAGCCGGTGCTGCAGGTACTGTGACCATCGCCACCAATATGGCCGGCCGTGGTACGGATATCAAGCTGGGTAAAGGGGTTGTTGAGGCAGGAGGACTTGCCATCATCGGCACCGAAAGGCACGAATCTCGTCGTGTCGACCGGCAGTTACGGGGACGGGCAGGACGGCAGGGTGATCCGGGCAGTTCGCAGTTTTTTGTCAGCCTTGAAGATGACCTCATGCGCATGTTCGGCTCTGACCGTATTGCCAAGATCATGGACCGGATGGGAATTGAAGAAGGAGAAGTCATTCAGCATTCGATGATCACCAAATCGATCGAACGGGCTCAGAAGAAAGTGGAGGAGAATAATTTCGGCATCCGGAAAAGACTTCTCGAATACGATGACGTCATGAATATCCAGCGTGATGCCATCTATAAAAAACGGCACCATGCGCTCTTCGGAGAGCGGCTTGCAGTAGATATCAGCAACATGATCTTTGATGTTTGCGAGACGACCGTACTCGACTTCCAGGAGAAAAATGATATTGCAGGCTTCAAACTGGAACTTCTCCGCGAATTTGCCACCGACTCTCCCTTCACCGAAAATGAATTCCAGTCGCTCACTACCTCTGAGCTTTCTGACCGCCTTTACGATCATGTTTACAAGCGTTACAAAGCAAAGAACGAGGCGATTGCGCAGAAAACATTTCCGGTGATCAAACAGGTTTTTGAAAATGAGACGCAATACGAGAACATCGCCATCCCGGTTACTGATGGTATCAAGACCTTGCAGGTTATCACCAACATCCGGAGAGCACTCGAGGATAAAGGCAAGGAAGTGCCGCTGTCCATCGAAAAGGGGATCGTCCTGGGGATGATCGATAATGCATGGAAAGAACACCTGCGTGAAATGGATGACCTGAAGCAGTCGGTTCAGAATGCAGCCTACGAACAGAAAGATCCCTTGCTGATCTATAAGTTTGAATCCTTTGAACTGTTCAAGACAATGGTGCAGCGTACAAATAAGGAGATCATCTCCTTCCTGATAAAGGCCGATGTTCCGATCCAGGTTGACAATGTTCACGAAGCACAGCGTCCGAGGAAAATGGACCGCAGCCGGTTGAAGGAAGAACGTTCCGATCTCCTGTCGCAGTCAAATTCGGATACCCAGGACAGATCGAAACCACAGCCGGTCCATGTTGAGAAAAAAGTTGGCCGGAACGACCCCTGTCCTTGCGGTAGTGGGAAAAAGTATAAAAACTGCCATGGCGTTGGACTGTAACCAAAAGTTTATAAAGTTTATAAAGTTCATAAAGTTCATAAAGTTCATAAAGTTCATAAAGTTCATAAAGTTTATAAAGTTTATAAAGTTCATAAAGTTCATAAAGTTCTTAAAGTTCATAGCTCATCAGCTAAAAAAACAGGTATGAAATTCAAGCGCATCTTATTGAAACTAAGCGGCGAAGCGCTGCAGGGAGAACAGCAGTACGGCATTGACCCCGGAAGACTTTTGGAGTATGCAGAGGAGATAAAAGCTGCCGTGGATGCAAAGATCCAGATTGCCATCGTGATCGGAGGCGGAAATATTTTCCGTGGTCTCCAGGGAACAACCGGCGGTACCGATCGTGTACAGGGTGACTACATGGGTATGCTTGCCACGGTGATCAACAGCATGGCGCTGCAGGATGCTTTCACACGACTCGGGATCCGCTCAAAAGTACTCTCCGGTTTGGCGATTGATCCGGTATGCGAGCGCATGAGCGGAAGAAGAGCAGTGGAATCCCTCGACCAGGGATTTGTGGTAATCATTGCAGGAGGCACCGGAAATCCATATTTTACAACTGATTCCGCTTCCGCCTTGCGTGCTCTTGAGATAAACGCGGAGATCATCCTGAAGGGTACCCGTGTGGATGGCGTTTACTCCGCTGATCCTGAAAAAGATCCAAAAGCTGTTAAATATGAGACCCTTTCATTTGACGAGGCGTATGACAAAGGATTGAAGATCATGGACCTGACCGCATTCACGCTCTGCAGGGAAAACAATCTTCCTGTTCTGGTTTTCAATATGAATGTGAAAGGCAACCTCAGTAAAATAATTAAAGGAGAGCAGATCGGAACATTGGTTAGCTAATTACGAATTAGGGATTACGAATTGAAGGTTAAAATTGTAAAGTTCATAAAGTTTAAGCTCATCAGCTCGTCAGATCAGCTCATCAGCTAAAATTTAATACTATGCACGAAGAGATTGAATTTACGATTGAAGAAGCGAAGGAAGGAATGCACAATGCCGTCCTCCATTTGGAAAAGGAACTTCAGAAAGTACGTGCCGGAAAAGCCAGTCCTCAGATGCTGGAAGGAGTCAAGATCGATTATTACGGTGCGATGACGCCCATCGATCAGGCTGCAAACGTCAGCACACCGGATGCACGGCAGATCATCGTTCAGCCCTGGGATAAAAGTGTGCTCGGACTCATCGAAAAGGCTATTCTCGCTGCCAATCTGGGGTTTAATCCAAAAAATGAAGGCGAGATCCTTCGGATCATCGTTCCTTCACTTACTGAGGAGAGGCGCAGGGACCTGGTCAGGAAAGCAAAGGCGGAAGCCGAAAATGCCAAGATCAGCATCCGCAACATCCGCCGGCTGGCCAATGATACTGCAAAGCAACTCAAGAAAGACGGAGTACCTGAAGATGAAGTCGATAAACTCGAACTGGATATTCAGAAACTGACCGATGAGCATATCAGCAAAGTGGATAAAATATTGGAAACGAAGGAGAAGGATATTTTAACTGTATAAATGAAATCAGGTATTGGGTATTCGTTATTTTGAAATCCAATAACCTAACCCCTAACACCAAATACCTAGAAAACCGCAATCTCATCTGCAAACAGCCAGCAGGGTTCTCCCTTTCCTTCATGCCAGGGCGGGCAAACTCCAGTGCTTTTTGCACGCACACGGACATACCTGACAGGCGTGTCGGGGAAGGTTTGCGAGAATTGCTTGATAACCGTCTCGTCAATCTTTTTCGGATCCGTATTCAATTGCTCATTGATGGAATGAAATTTTTTGCCGTTGGCCGACAAGGAGAAGGTTACGGAATCGGGAAAGAAGATCCAGCTTTTCGTGCTTTGCAGGAAGGTGACAAAAACCGTCCTCACCGGCTGAATACTTCCCAGGTCGATGATCACATCCATGTTATTTCCGAGAAATCCCTGCCAGTTTCCCTGGCGGAAGTCGGCTGTTCCCCGCAAGCCATCCACTAATGCCTCATCCCCGCCGGCGGTATAACGGTAACTGTAAGGCTCAAGATACCGGACCTTTTTTCCGATGGCTTTATGGAAGATGTACGTCCGCTCTGTCAGGCCTCCCACCTTTCCATCCTGCAGCAGACCGGTTTTAATATAGGCATTCCGGTTGATCGCGATGGGTCCGCTATAGACTGACGATGACGGTGTCGGGTCATTCCCGTCGAGGGTATACACGATCGGGTATCCGGGCTGTTCCGATTCAAACATGTACTTTATCGACCGGGTACTCTTGTCGAAACAGGTGGTGATCTCAACTTTATCGGTTCCTTTGCAGTAATTTACTTTCAGCAGGTCAAGCCGCCTGAATTCCGTGTCCATCCGTTTTCTGAAGTCAATCCAGTTCTTTAGGCTTTTTGGTGTCCAGGTCACTTCTGCCAGCGCGATCATCCTGGGTATGGCCATGTATTCTGCATGTTCGGGCGTTGCAATGAACTCGGTCCAGAGATTCCCCTGTGCCCCGAGGATGTATTTGGCCTCCTCTTTTGTAAGTTCACCGGGAATGGGTTCATAGGAATAGACTTTCTTTAAGGTGATATAGCCTCCGATGGCTTTGGGTTCTGTTTTAGGATTTGCCTGGTAATAATCAAAATAACAATGTGTACCCGGTGTCATCACCACATCATGCCCCATGCGTGCAGCGGCGATCCCTCCTTCAACCCCGCGCCACGACATGACGGTTGCTTCCGGGGCAAGGCCGCCTTCAAGGATCTCATCCCACCCGATCATCTTCCGGTTTTTCGAGATCAGGAACTTTTCGATGCGTTTTACAAAGTAACTCTGAAGTTCCTTCTCATCCTTGAGTCCTTCTGCCTTGATCCTCGCCTGGCATTTCGGACATTCTTTCCATCGGGTTTTATCTGCTTCATCCCCACCGATATGGATGTATTTTGAAGGGAAAAGCCCGATGACCTCCGTAAGCACGTCTTCAAGAAAAGTAAAGGTGGAGTCGTTGCCTGCACAGAGGATGTCGGTATTTGGCCAGTAACTTCCCGGGGGCACAGTAAAGGGTCCGCCAGTGCATGAAAATTGAGGATATGCGGCAAGCAGTGCCACCGCATGTGCAGGCATCTCAATCTCCGGGATGATCGTGACATATCTCTTTTTTGCATATTCAACCACTTCCCGGATCTCATCCTGGGTATAGTACCCGCCGTAGGTGGCCCTTTCTCCCTCCTTTTGAGGGGGGCGCTCATTCCAGGGCAGGTTTTCCCTGTCAACATGCCATGCCGAGGTCTGCATGAGTTTCGGGTATTTCCTGATCTCGATCCTCCAGCCATTGTCATCGGTAAGGTGCCAATGGAATGTATTCATCTTGAATGAAGCGATCAGATCAATGTACTTCATGACAAATTCTTTCGGGAAAAAATGACGGGATACATCAAGGTGCATACCGCGATAAGGAAAACGGGGATGATCCCGGATGGTGATACAGGGAATGCTCCAGTTGTTGCCGGGTTGAAGGGCTTTGGAAGCGAAGATCTCAGGGGGCAATAGCTGAAGGAGGGTTTGCATCCCGTAAAACAGGCCGGCGCCATCTCCTCCTTCAATAAGGATGTTGCTCTTCGTAACTGAAAGCACATAACCCTCTGCAGGAATCGGGCTCTCTTTTTTAATAATGAAAATGATGCCCGGGATATTTTTATAATCGGTGCTGACTCCAAGTGCAGTCAGCACAGGTCCGCCTGCCAGCTGGAGCTGACCGGCAAACAGCCGTGCCGTGTTCATCGCCTGTTCATCACCCGCTGCGAAGAGCAGCCGGGTATGGTCGTTAATGAGAAAACTGCCGGTTCCCGGTTTTACCTTGACGGGCTTGGGTATGATGGAAACAGCAGGATTTTCGGTTTTTCCGGAGAGGCAGAGGAACGAAAGAAAAAGGACGGAGAGGATAATTTTTTTCAGCATATAAGATACATTTTCAGTGATCAAACTTACGGGTTTTTTGGTTAAGATGAAGGGAAAAATTTCAAACAGTGACCGGACGGGAAGATACGCGATGTGGGATGTGGGATGTGGGATGTGAGATGTGAGATACTGAATTCTCCCTAATGCCTAATGCCTAATACCTAATGCCTTGTTGACAATTTCCTTCATCTCTTCAAAGTGTCCTTCCATGGTTTCAAGTAACCTGAACTGGGAACGTGCCCGCTGCAGGTTGTGACCGGGAAACAGGATACGGTAGTAGTGATCTCCGTCGATGTAATCGGTAAGGAACCGGATCCCGATGATGAAGGTCATGAATTTTGCTGAAAAAGCAAGGTGAGAGATCTCTACCGGGCTTAGAAAACGGCCGGCTGTTTCAAGGTATCCCCGGGTGTATTCATGGAACAGGTCAAGGTCAAGGGTGATTTTTGTCAGATCTTTCTCGTCTTCAGCAGCACGATTTGCCCCCGTGCGGATGGCATCCCCGAAATCATACAGCACCGTTCCGGGCATTACCGTATCCAGATCTACAATGCAGACTGCCTGGTTGTGTTTGTCGAAAAGAATGTTGTTGAACTTGGTGTCGTTATGCGTGACCCTCACCGGGATCGTTCCATCGCCGACCAGGTTCTGCATCAGTCTCATCTCATTCTCCCGGGTTTTCACAAATTCGATTTCACGGGCCACCTCTCTCACTCTGCCTTCAGTGTCATTCCGAACAACAATCTGAAACGTTTCCAGCCGTTTTTCAATATTATGAAAATAGGGAATGGTCTCTTTCAGTGTTTCATTCGAAATATCAGAAGTAAGATGCTGGAAAAGACCGAAAGCCTTTCCGCCCCTGTATGCCATTTCCGGGTTTTCAACGACATCATGGCTTGATGTTCCCTGGATGAAATTGTACAACCTCCAACAGTTTCGCTGGTCATCTGTGACATAAAGTTCCTGATTCGTGGCGGGGATCAGGCGAAGGATGGAAAAAGAGGCTGCATAGGGATCTCCCGACAGGATCTTGTTTTCAAGATGACGTGTAACGATCCCGATATTATTCATCAGGCCGGGGATATCCTTGAAAACATCCGGGTTGATCCTCTGCAGAATGAAGCTGATTGCCGGATCATTTGTCAGGACGTGGAAAGTATCGTTGATGTGCCCGGTCCCGATCCTTGAAGCAGTTGTATAGGATCCTTCGGCACTGAATTGAGCGAATATTCCGGGAAGGGCAGACAAATCAACAGGGATCATCATCTGTTATTAATTATTATCAATGTAACTGATAAAGTGCCTCCGGCGATTGTGTCCCAGTCCGGAATGGAATTATCCGGAAGGAGTATGAGCAGGGTTTTGACGGGATTGTGTACTCATCATGCACGCGTGCTCCCCAGCTGTCATCGCCTCCGACTCCCATCTGTCCGGAATCAATATTCAGGTCAACGAATTTTTCCTTATCAAGGTCACCGGGATGATTTCCGCCATGCCTGAATCCTTTCAGGTCATCGTACGTAAAAGGCCGTGCACTGAAGCAGATCAGGGAATCTCCCACGAAAAACAAACCCTTCTTTGAATCTGAAGTCAGCGATACCCATCTCACATCCGTCCTGTATCCGTATTCCTGGGGACGTACATACGGGATCTCCTGGTCACTTACCTTGCCCTGGTAGATTCCGGCAAACGAACCCGTGTTCCGGTCGCGGTAATTTTCGTAAGGTCCGCGCCCAAACCACTCAAAATTGTTGAATTCCGGTTTCACCTGCAGGTTCATTCCAAAGCGGGGCAATTCCGGCAATCCCTTTTTTCCCGGGGTCATGCTGACACTCACGGTAACTTCACCATTGCCATTGATGCTGTAAAGGATGGTCTCCTTTCCGGTACTGTCGGGAAATTCATACTTCACTTCCACTTTTATCTCGTTTGGTGAGGTCTGTGCAGGAATTACCGAAATCATTTTTCTTGTTTCACTTGCCGCGAACCATGGCCTGCACCGCTTGTACATACCGTTCCCGACGTCGTTGTCGGTCGGAGCCCGGCGGAAATCCGGAACCGGACCTCTCTCCAGGAATTCCGTTTGTTCAGCTTTATAGGAGGAGAGGATGCCCGTGGATTTTGCAAAAGAGAGGGAGAATGATTTTCCTGTGACGTTGACGGAAGTATCATTCGCAGTGAACGAAAGATCCGGAGCCAACCCGGTGATAAAGGTCTGGACCCTGTTCTTCACCTGCAGCCTGAACTGCTCAGAAGCCAGGATGTGACCTTCTTTCAGCAATCCCCTGGGAGAGGTGAGTTTCAGGTAAACATTGAGAAACCTTTCTTTAGCGGCAGTATGTTCCTTCGGATGAAAGAGCACACGGAGAACCTCCTTGCTTTTCGGAGGTAAAACGATCGGTGCGAATGATCCGGTATCGACCTGTTCACCATCTTCCAATACCTCCCAGCAGATCTGCGTATCCTTCAGATCGTAGAAATCGTACCGGTTGAACATCTCCACTTTGAGGTCATCGGGATTCAGGAGTGTGAACATTACCGACTGGTAAACTTTTTTAACTTCGTAATATCCGGGATGGGGAACCCGGTCGGGGGAAACCAGTCCGTTACAGCAAAAATTGCCGTCGCTGGGCACATTTGCCGGACCGTAATCACCTCCGAACGCAAAAATATCTTTTCCTTTGGCGTTTTTCTTCAACAGGCCCTGGTCAACCCAGTCCCATATGCATCCGCCCTGCAGCTGGTCGTACTTTTCAATCACATCCCAGTCGTCCTGAAGGTTCCCGGTGCTGTTTCCCATGGCATGCGCGTACTCGCACATAATCAGCGGGCGCAGCTGTTTAACATATCCGTACCATTTCAGGTCCCAGGTGGCCCAATACATCGGGCAGAAAATATCCGTGTTGTAGCCCATCTCGGTCCGCTCGTACTGAACCGGCCGTGAAACATCCCGTTTTTTTATCCATTCATACGTATCCACGAAATTGCACCCGTTGCCGGCTTCATTTCCCAGCGACCAGATGATCACGCAGGGATGGTTCTTGTCGCGCTCCACCAGTCTCCGGGTACGGTTCATGTGTGCGGCTTTCCATTCGGGATTGTTGCCCAGCGTTTTATCGGGGTCGTAACCCATGCCATGCGATTCAATATTGGCTTCATCAATCACATAAAGGCCGTATTCGTCGCAGAGATCATACCAGGATGGGTCATCAGGGTAGTGGCAGGTCCTCACCACATTCATGTTTGCCTCTTTCATCAGCCGGATATCCTTCAACATCAACTCTCTTGATATGACATGACCGGTAACCGGATCAAACTCATGCCGGTTCACACCCTTCAGCCTGACTGGAACACCATTCAGAAGGAACTGTCCGGATTTAACCTCGCTTGACCGGAACCCTACACTGCAGCCTGTTGATTCCACAATTTTTCCATCAGGATCAACGAGGGAGATGACCAGGTGATAGAGGTTTGGTATCTCGGCGCTCCACTTATCTGGATTGGCGACTGCTCTCTCGAAGGTCACAGTATCCTCTGTCCCCTCCTTCAGGGTTATATAAATACTCTCTTCAAAAACAGGTTTTTTGTCTTCTTTTAACCGGTAGAGTTTCACACCGATCTGCCATACACCTGACACGGGTCGTTTGGCACCCTCTGAAGGATGCTGCAGGATGACGGTTAAACGAAGAAGGCCATTGTTGTAATTGTCCGTAAGATCTCCTGTTGCCTCAAAATCCCTGATACGGACCCCGGGAGTGGAAAATAGATAAACATCCCGGTTGATACCGCTGAGCCGCCACATATCCTGGCATTCGAGGTATGTGCCGTCGCTCCAGCGGAATACCTCAACCCCGAGGGTATTGGAACCCACCCTTAAATAGTTTGTAATGTTGAATTCAACGGGTGTCTTGGCATCCTTGCCCATGCCGATCTTTTGACCGTTCAAGTAAACATAGAGGAAGGATTTAACGGCCCCGAAATGCAGGAAGACCTGCCTTCCATTCCATTTTTCAGGAAGCGTGAACGAGGTGCGGTAGGATCCGACAGGGTTATAGTCATGCGGGACATGCGGAGGGTCGGGTTTCATCAGGTGGATGAATTCATAGGGCTGGTTTACGTAAATCGGGTATCCATAACCCTGGACCTCAATCGTGGAAGGTACCTGAATATCCTGCCATCCGGAGACGGGAAAATCATCCTGGTAAAAATTCAAAGGTCGTGAACCGGGGTTTTCAGACCAGTTGAATTTCCAGGTGCCGTTCAGTAATTTGTAATAGGGTGATGCATTCCAGTCATTCGCCAGCGTGGTCTGTTCATCTGCATAGGGGATAAAGGTTGCATGCGGTGGCTCATTGTTGATGCCCGTCAGGGCCGGGTTTTCCCAGTCGGGTGGTGTACCGGTCTGTGCGGAGAGGAGGAGAGGAAATATAAATAGCGAAATGGTGAAATGCCGAAAATCAGGCCTCTGAAACATTCTGATATTTTTCATAGGCTCATACACTTTACAAACTTTACAACTTTATAAACTTTACAAACTTTATAAACTTTACAAACTTTATGAACTTTATAAACTTTATAAACTTTTCCCCTCAATCCCTGGTTCAAAATTCGTAATTATTTTCCTGGCCTCCGCAACCCTTTTCCAATCAACAACACTGGTGTCATATTCGGAGAGTTCAGGTTTGCCCATTTTTACATCCTCACGGGTAAACTGCATGTTTGTTTTTACATTTTTCGTGAGATAGAGATGGAACTCATCTGCACCGGTTTCGCGGATTGCCTGTTCGAGGTTATTCTCTTTTATGCCATGGCCGGGCATCAGAATGATTCTGCCGTGAGCCTTTTCGATCAATTCCCGTATCAGCGGGGCTCCCAGCAAAGCGCTGTCGCTCTGACCGGAAGTAAGGATACGGTCAATACCAAGGCTGATCAGATCATTCAGGGCTTCATAAGCATCACGGGTCATGTCAAACGCCCGGTGGCAGGTGATGCCCATCGGTCGTGCCAGGTTTACCAGCTGCTCCATCCGTTCCTTGTCAATCGTCCCGTCCGGATTAAGGATCCCGAAAACAACCCCGTCAGCGCCCAGCTCCTTTGCACACCTTACATCCTGTTTCATGATCTCGAACTCAATGCTATTGTAATTAAAATCTCTGCCCCGCGGACGGATCATCACGAACAGCCCGATGTGAATGTGCTGCCGGGCAGATTGTATTGCCCCGGCACTTGGCGTACAGCCTCCTTCAAGCATATTCTCACAAAGCTCCACACGGTCGGCACCGCCTTTCTGCGCTTCTATCGCGGATACAACTGAATTAACACAAGCCTCGAGCAGCATGAAAATTACGAATTTTGGGTATTAGGTAGTGGTATTGGGTATTGGGTTTTAGGTTTTAGGTTTTAGGTTTTAGTTCTTAAGTATTCAATTATCCAGCATCCAGCATCCAGCATCGAGCATCCAGCATCGAGCATCCAGCATCCAACATCCAGCATCCAGCATCTCCAGCATCCAGCATCCAGCATCCAGCATCCAGCATCCAGCATCCAGCATCCAGCATCCAGCATCCAGCATCCAGCATCCAGCATCCAGCATCCAGCATCCAGCATCCAGCATCCAGCATCCAGCATCCAGCATCCAGCAACGAATTTCCGAAAAAAATCCATTGAAAATACAAAACCGGCAGGATGTAGCCGCTGAAATTTTCTCCTTTGAATTCATTACATTTGTGCTGATAAATCATGCTACTCTATGACGCTTACAGACCTTATCGGCTTCACAGGCGTTTTCCTGCTCCTTGTAGCATTCTTCCTGAACCTCACCGGGGTCCTTCGCCTGAACAGCCCTTTGTATTTGTTCCTGAACCTTGCTGGTTCCGGACTGGCATGCTTTGCCTCCATTCTGTTGCAGTACCTTCCATTTATCATCCTTGAAGGGATCTGGGCGGTTGTATCCCTCGTTGCATTGATACGTACCATTACCGGGAAAAGATAAAAATTACACTTGTTTTGTGATCATGATTTGAATTGTCAGCCTAAATTTGCACACTGAATCAAAACGAAAAGTTATGCCAGAAGAAATTGAAGTCCCGACCGAACACCTTCACGAACAGATAGAACACTCATTAGAACACAGCCAGGAAAGCTGGATCATGAAGGTCGCCCTCACGGCTGCTCTGCTTTCTGTTCTTGCAGCCATCACCGCACTTTTTGCCGGACATTATGCAAACGAAGCCATGATCGAACAGATCCAGGCTTCCGACCAGTGGTCGTTCTACCAGGCAAAGGGAATAAAAGCTGCGGTACTGGAAAACAAAATGGACCTCCTGAAACAGCTGGGTAAGGAAACTGCACCGGAAGATACCCGGAATGCCGAACGGTACAGGGAGGAACAGAAAGAGATCAAAAAAGAAGCTTCCGAGAAGCAGGAAGGATCGGGCAGGTACCTTCACCGTCACAATGCGCTTGCAAAAGGCGTTACCCTTTTCCAGATCTCCATTGCCATCTGTGCCATTTCTGCATTGACCCGCCGCAAATGGTTGTGGTACGGCAGTATTCTTACAGGTATTGCCGGGATTATCCTGGTTTACTTTCTTCTCTGAATACATTCTCTCAGGGAAAGCTCTTATACTCCTTCCTCGAAATTTCGGGTTCCTTCCATCCGTATGCATGGAGCCCGGAGAATATTTTAGTGCAAAAAACATATATATATTTATCATATGATATCATTTTTATATTTCGATAGTACCTTTGCCGTCCGGGAACTTTAAATCAACATAATTCGCTGTTTCCGTTGTTATTTACCAGAATGTTTTTGCCTGAAGAATGGAATCACTGGAAGAGTTTGCCAGGTTTATATATAAAATAAAAAGAGATTCACTGGCAGTAATCCCTGAGCGCAGTCACGCCGAACGGATCATTGATAAACTGATGACCCTGCTCTTTGGCCAGGGCTGCTCAAAGAATGAATTTATGATCACCGGCTGCCTGGATACCGTTAAGCAGGAGTTGTGTCCGATGATTAAGGTTTGTTGTAAAACGGATGATGCAGGTGCTGAAACCCTGGCGGATTCTTTCTTTCACAGTCTCATATCCGTTTATAATCTACTGCTGCATGACGCCTCGTTTATTGAAGCTTCCGATCCTGCGACCAATTCGATCGATGAAGTAATCATAACATATCCGGGATTTTATGCGATTGCCGTGCACCGGTTTGCCCATGAACTCTACAAGCTGAACATTCCCTACCTGCCCCGGCTGATGTCAGAATATGCACACAGCCGCACCGGGATCGACATCCATCCGGGGGCAGCCATCAGCAGTCCGTTCGCCATCGATCACGGCACAGGAGTGGTGATTGGTGAAACGTGCATCATTGGCAAAGAAGTAAAGGTTTACCAGGGCGTGACGCTGGGGGCTCTTGCTGTTGAAAAGGCGCATGCCAGTAAAAAACGCCATCCTTCGATTGGTGATGCCGTCGTGCTCTATGCCGGATGTACCATCCTTGGCGGCAATACAGAAATCGGACATCATTCCATCATCGGGGGCAATGTCTGGCTTACCGCAAGCGTGGCTCCCTATTCCGTCGTCATGAATACGGCACGGAACCGGATACAAAACTCTCCGATCCTCGATGAAGCGATGGATTGGGTTATTTAGTTAAATTATCTTTTAAAAATTGTATGAAAAATGAAAGCAGATAACATTCTTAAAACGATAGGAAACACACCTCATGTCAGGCTGAACCGGTTGTTTCCGCCTGAATTGGAAGTCTGGATAAAGCTCGAAAGGGCAAACCCGGGGGCGAGTATCAAGGACCGTATCGCTCTTGCCATGGTTGAAGAAGCCGAGCGGTCGGGAAAACTGAAACCGGGCAGCATTATCATCGAACCCACTTCCGGGAATACCGGGATCGGACTGGCAATGGTAGCTGCCGTGAAAGGATATCCCCTGATCCTGGTGATGCCGGAAAGCATGTCGCTGGAGCGCCGCAGGCTGATGCTTGTATTGGGTGCCAGCCTGGAGCTGACTCCGCGTGAGAAGGGTATGAAAGGGGCTATTGCGAAATCACTGGAGCTGGCGGAGGCCAATCCCGGTTCCTGGATTCCATCCCAGTTTGATAACCCGGCCAACATCAGCATCCACAAAGAGACCACGGCGGCGGAGATCCTGCAGGACTTTCCGAAAGGATTTGATTACCTCATTACCGGTGTGGGCACAGGCGGTCATATCACAGGCGTGGGAGAGGTGTTGAAGACTAAATTTCCGTCGCTGAAGGTCTTTGCGGTCGAACCGGAACTTTCACCGGTGATTAGTGGAGGATCACCCGGACCTCATCCTATACAGGGTATCGGCGCCGGGTTCATCCCCCAGAATCTGCACACTGCTGTTCTTGACGGGACCATCCAGGTGAGCAAAGAGGAAGCATTCGATTATGCAAAAAGACTGGCAAGGGAAGAGGGGATCTTTGCAGGAATCTCGACCGGGGCCTCCATGGCAGCGATCGCTAAAAAAGCGCCTGAGCTTCCTCCCCACAGCAGGATCCTTACTTTCGCCTACGATACTGGAGAGCGGTATCTGTCTGTTGACGGGTTATTTTAATTCACCGCCACCTTCAGCCTGATGAAGAGTCAGGAATGATGTTTTGATACAACGGTCATTTTTCGTATTTTCGCACTGTGAATCATTCCGGCGGAAATAGGAGATGCCGGAAGACGTTTGTTTTATAGAATGGCCGAACAAATTATTATTCTGATTTTCCTGATCCTTCTTAATGGACTGTTTGCCATGTCGGAGATCGCCATTGTGTCGTCCCGAAAGTCGAGACTGGAAGAACTTGTGCGAAAGGGGAACAGGAAGGCAGGGCTTGTCCTTCATCTCTCCGAATCACCCAACCATTTTCTTTCAACAATACAAGTGGGGATAACACTCATCGCAATCCTGATCGGGGTTTTCGGGGGTACCGGTTTGACACATGAGCTCGATACAAAACTGTTCAGCCTTGGTATAGTTGAACCTTACAGTTATAATCTTTCACTTGTCATCATTGTTTTTCTCATCACCTTCTTCTCCATCATCATCGGTGAGCTCGTTCCCAAAAGGATGGGGATGACGAACCCTGAATCCATCGCGATGGCCATTGCAAAACCCATGGTCCTTCTTTCCAGGATCATGTGGCCTTTTGTCTGGCTCCTGAGTCGCACTACAGATATCATCGTTAACATCTTCGGTATCCGGAAGAAAGGGGATTCACAGGTCACCGAAGAGGAGATAAGGGCGCTGCTGGAAGAAGGAACAGAAGTAGGGGAGATCCAGGAGATCGAGCAGGACATTGTGGAGCGTGTTTTTCACCTGGGTGATCAGCGCATCGGAGCCCTGATGACCCACCGTAACGACATCGCCTGGCTGAATTCCGAACAGTCGAACGATGAAAATGTGAAAATCATTACCGATAATACGCATTCTATTTATCCTCTTTGTGTCAAGGAACTTGACAATGTGCTCGGGATCATTTATGCCAAGGACCTTCTGATCGCCATGTTAAAGCAGCCTGACCTCGACCTGAAGAAGTATGTTAAAAAGGTGAACATCGTGCCGAGTGATAAAAAGGCCTACCAGGTACTGGAAAAGTTCAAAGAAACCCGGATTCATTGCGGACTTGTTGTAGATGAGTTCGGTTCCATCGAAGGGATCATCACGATCAATGACATCCTCGACGGGCTCGTAGGCGATATTACCGACATGGATGAACCAGAAGTCATCAAGCGTTCGGACGGGAGCTGGCTGATCGACGGCAAGCTTGCTTTTTTTGAGTTTATCCATGAATTCGAGATCGAAGATTACGATTTTACGGATGTCCAGTTTCATTCCATCGCAGGATTTGTGATCCATCAGCTGAAAGAAATCCCGAAAACGGGAGATTCGCTTTCCTGGCGAGGCTACCGGTTCGAGATCGTGGATATGGACGGAAACAGGATCGACAAGATCCTGCTGACAAAGATCTGATCAACCCGGTTCTGGTCCTTACCCGGAGCACACTAAAAAAGATCTCCGGAAAGCCATGGCTTCCGGAGATCTTCATTCAAACTCGCCTGAATTTTCTTTTTATTTTTTATGGCTGTCCTTCATTTTCTGAAGATTTTCCATGCCATGGATGTTCATGGATTTCGAGATCTTTGAGATTGTAGAGAGGTCGATCTGACCCGTCATGTCGAGGACGACAATTTCATCTTTTCCTTTTGCCATCATGACCATCTCGGCAATCTTCCCTTTTCCGTCCTGACGGGTAAGAAAACGGATGTTGCTTCCGTCATCATTCACGGTCATCAGCTCCTTGTAATTGGAGTTGTTGAAAATTGCAACTGCCTCATTATAGAATATGGTGGCCTTCCCGGGTTTCAGTGAATCGGGTTTACAACTTAACACTTTCAGTCCGTTGAGCTGACTGATCACTTTTTTCATCTCCTGCGCACTGGTGTCCTTTACATTGTCGCCCATACCTGCAAACATCTGGAAAAGCTCCTTGGTTATGTTCACGGAAGTATATCCATCCTGTGTGCTGTATTTCTCATAAAATTTGTCAAATGGACTCTGGGCCTTAGTCATGGCTGAAAGAGCGAAGACGGCAAGTAATACGAATGTTAATTTCACGGTTTTCATTGTAGCGTGTATTTATGGGCGGTGTTGATCGCCCGGGTTGATAATAATTTGCTGGTATTGATAAAATTTTGAAAATTTCGTCATCTGGTCGAGGCCTGTCTGAAAGGCTTTCAGTTTTTGTGCTTGATTCAGTCCTGCCTCGAAATTGTCAAGCTTTTGCATCTGGACAAGGCCTGAATTCAGGTTTACGGAAACCATGGCCAGTGCGTATTCTGCCTGCTGATAGGCGATTTCAGCTTCCTCATTGTTTATTGAAGGATTCCGGTAGGTGAAGAAAATCCCGATCAGGAGGAGGACAAGGGCTGCAACCCCGGTAAGATAGATGGTACGCTTTCTCTTTGAATATTCCGGGATCGAGGGTGTTTCCTTGATCGCAGCCAGGAACCGGCTTTCAAATTCCGGGTCCGGAAGCTTTTCCTTTTTCTCCTCACGATAAAAGCGGAAAAGATCGGCATGCTCTGCAAGATGCGGCGGAACAGCTTCCCCCGAGAAGAATTCCCTGAGCTGCCGTTCTTCAGCCGGTGTCGTGCCCGCTTCATAGAACTTCTCCAGCAATCGTTCAATTTCGTTGGAATTCATATATTTTTTTATTTATCATTATTTCCCTGACCTTTTTTCTTGCCCTTGAGAGGTTGACCCGGATGGTGTTTTCATTCATCCCCAAAACCTCCGCAATTTCTTCAAAATCATAACCTTCAATGTCGCGTAGCTGCATGATCGTTTTCATTTGTTCCGGCAGTGTCCCGATGATTTCCTTGATTTTATCTGTCAGTGCAATCAGCTCCTTGTCTTTTTCCAGGTCTGACCCCATATCGGGGATATCTGCCTTCAGTCTGTCTATGCTTTCAGCCGGGTACTTCTTCGCTTTTAATTTATCCAGGCAGAGATTGCGGGTCGTTACTACTGCCAGTGCCTCCACACTCCTGTATTCATTCAATGTCTCTCTCCGGTTCCACAATTTGATAAAGGCTTCCTGCACGATGTCCTGGGCTTCCTCAGGGTCGTTCAGCAACCGTTTCGCCAGCCTGAACAATTTGTCTTTCAACGGGAAGACCTGTATTTTAAAATCTCGGAGATCCATAGTCAGTGGTAAGACGATGAAAACAGTTTTCTATTACAGGAGAATGAAAAATAATTGTAAAAAAAAGATTGAATATCCGTATTACCTTTTTTTTTCAATCCGATAAAGGTAAATCTAATTGGTTTCTTCAAATGTCCCGTAAGGACAAAATATTTATCCGGGAATAAAATCGATGGCAAACACCTACACCCAGATATACATGCAATTTGTTTTTGCAGTTAAAAACCGGGAATCACTGATTCAGGCAGATTGGAAAGACGAACTCTACAGATATATTACAGGGATTATCCAGGAACATCACCATAAACTACTGGCAATTAACGGAACCTCAAACCATATTCATATTTTCATTGGATATAAACCGCATCAGCTGATACGGGATTTGCTCCAGGATATTAAAGCTTCCTCTTCAGCATGGATTAATAAAAAGAATCTTGTAAAGGGAAAATTCAGTTGGCAGCAAGGGTATGGTGCATTTTCGTATTCAAAATCCCATATTGACAGGGTGGTAAAATACATCATGAATCAGGAGCAACATCATAAGAAAATGACGTTCAAGGAAGAATACATTGAATTTCTTGACAAATTTGGGGTCGGGTATGATGTCAAATATTTCCCGGAGGATATTAAATAAATATATCGTCCCTACGGGACTCATTCTGCATGGTGTCAGCATTTCTAGAAATATCGGGTCCCTACGGGACCAAAAAAATCCGGGGTTTTGACGGACAAAAAATATCCCCACTCCAATGTCCCGTTCCAATGTCCCGTAGGGATATAATGTTTATAGGGGAAATGTCACATTCCAATGTCCCGTAGGGACAAAATATTTATAGAATCAAATGTTGGCGAATTTCATTGTCCCGTAGGGACAAAATATTTATAGAATCAAATGTTGGCGAATTTCATTGTCCCGTAGGGACAAAATATTTGTAGAAAATGCCCCGTTCCAATGTCCCGTAGGGACAAAATATTTATAGAATCAAATGTTGGCGAATTTCATTGTCCCGTAGGGACAAAATATTTGTAGCATCAAATGTTGGGGAATTCCATTGTCCCGTAGGGACAAAATATTTGTAGAAAATGCCCCGTTCCAATGTCCCGTAGGGACAAAATATTTGTAGAAAATGCCCCGTTCCAATGTCCCGTAGGGACAAAATTTTTATAACATTCATCCCGTATTCACTCGCCGATCCGTACCGTATGTTTCCGGTAACCAAATTTGTTTATTTTTGCAGGAATCAATTCCCTGAATTATTAACCCTTAACAAAAACGTGTATGTTTAAAGGACACCCAAAAGGACTATTCGTGGCGTTCTTCACCAATATGGGTGAGCGCTTTGGTTATTATACCATGCTGGCGATTTTCGTTTTGTACCTGCAGTCGAAATTCGGCTGGTCGACATCGGAATCAGGACGTGTTTATGGCACATTTCTCTTCGGGATTTATTTCCTGCCGCTTTTGGGTGGTTACATTGCCGACAATATTCTTGGCTACGGGAAGACGATACTCCTGGGTATTGTCATCATGTTCACAGGGTATGCCCTGCTTGCCATGCCGGGAACCGGTGAATTCTTTATCTATGTGGCCCTTGCTGTAATCTCACTGGGTACGGGCTTTTTCAAGGGCAATCTGCAGGCCCTTGTCGGCAACATGTACGATGATCCTAAATACGCTCCTTTCCGTGATTCCGCGTTCAATGTGTTTTATATGGGGATCAACATCGGTGCATTCTTTGCTCCCAGTGCTGCTGAGGCCATGCGCAACTGGATCATGGGAATGAAAGGATTTACTTATAATGCTGCGATACCGGACCTTGCACATAAATGCTTAAACGGAACCCTGAAGAGCCCGGAACAGCTTGAAAAACTGGCGAGCGGGCAGATTGGTGCCCATTTTACCAGCCTTCAGGATTTCAGCGCCCAGTATATTGACGCCATTGGCCGTGCCTACAATTCCGGTTTTGCGGTGGCGGCCATCAGCATGATCGCATCCTTACTGATCTTCATTCTTTTCAGGAAATATTATAAAAGCGCGGATGTTACACATAAACAAAAGAAAGCCGTAAAGGGTGCACAGGTTGTTGATCTTACAAAAGCACAGACAAAAGACAGGCTTATCGCTTTGGGACTGGTGTTTTTTGTTGTGATGTTCTTCTGGATGGCGTTCCACCAGAATGGATTTACACTGACCATTTTTGCACGTGATTACACGGTTTCAACGGTGGCAAAAAGTACTGCGGTGATCTTCAACATCTCAACTTTCCTGCCTGCGTTGATCGTGATCCTTGGGGTTTTTATCGTATTGGCAAAAGGTTCTTCCCGCAACAATCGAATCTTCGGAGGTGTCGCTGCCCTGCTGGCTGCGGCGGCTTTCTTCTATTTCTTCAGGGAATTGACTGCCGAAGGGAATCCCATCTCACCTGAAAAATTCCAGCAGTTCAATCCCATCTTTATCGTGTTCCTCACGCCGGTGGTTATCGGTATTTTTTCCTATATGCGAAGACACAGCAAAGAGCCTTCATCACCTGTGAAGATTGGCATTGGTATGCTGATCACTGCCGTCGGGTTCCTGATCATGGTCATCGCCTCCAGGGGGCTGATGAGCCCGGCCGACCTTAAAATTCAGGGTGGGGTATCGGATACGCTTCGTTCTCCTTACTGGCTCATCGGCACCTATCTCACTCTAACCGTGGCTGAATTGTTTCTCAGTCCCATCGGGATCTCCTTTGTTTCAAAGGTAGCACCTCCCCAGCACAAAGGCCTTGCACAAGGCGGCTGGTTTGGGGCTACTGCCATCGGAAACCTCCTGGCCGGGTTTATCGGACCGTTCTGGGATAAATGGGAGTTGTGGCAGTTCTTTATGCTCCTCGTAGTGGTTACCATCTTGTCAGCCATCATCATGTTTTCCATCCTGAAGGTGCTGAAAAGGGCTACCACAAGCTAGCCTTCCGGGTTCGCCATTTATGGATTGGATGAGTTCAGGAAAGTGCAGGAAATTGCAGCTTGTTACCATAGCTATGATTTCAAAGTACATGAGCATTGGTGTTTTCCTTGAATTTTTTCACCGCTAAGTCGCGAAGACGCAAAGATGACAAGTTGGGGTTGTGCCGTAAACCTTTGGTAATCTGAGAGAACCATTTAGGAACAAGACACAGATCACTGAGAATCAGGATTTAACCAAGCTCCAACCAAGCTGGAACCAAGCTGGAACCAAGCTGGAACCAAGTAAACCTGGTTTCAGACTGGTTGCAGGCCGGTACAAGAGCGGTGCAAGGATGGTTTTATCCTGATTGTTTGTGCCGGGTTTTCTGAAGGAATAAAATACGATGACTGTCGCCGATATCTGAGATACACGGGTACGGACCCCAGGGCAGGCTTGCGAGCATTAACCGGCAATCGTGAAAATTAATTTGATCAAAAAAACCGCAGATTCCGGCTAAATATTAAATTTGTACGATATTATTATAATTAACTATCTAGATTACTAAAAAGCAACACAAACTCATTATGAATTTCGAATTCACGGAAGAACAGGAAATGATCCGGCAGTCGGCCAGGGATTATGCACAACGCGAACTGATCAAGGATGTCCTCGAGAGGGATGCAAAGGCTGAGTTCCCGGCTCTCCATGTAAAAGCTCTTGCAGAACTGGGTTTTATGGGAATGCTTGTGGATCCCAAGTATGACGGGGGCGGGATGGACACAGTTTCCTATGTTCTCGCCATGGAGGAGATCTCAAAAATAGACGCTTCCGTATCCGTGATCATGTCTGTGAATAATTCCCTCGTTTGTTACGGGATCGAAGCCTTTGGCACAGAAGAACAGAAGGAGAAGTTTCTGAAGCCACTGGCCAGGGGTGAAAAGATAGGAGCCTTTCTGTTATCAGAACCGAATGCCGGATCGGATGCCACCTCTCAAAAGACCTTGGCCATTGACAAGGGTGATCATTATCTGGTAAACGGAACAAAAAACTGGATCACCAACGGGAATTCGGCTTCGACCTATATCGTGATTGCGCAGACCTATCCTGAAAAAGGACACAAAGGGATCAACGCACTGCTTGTCGACCGCCATGCCCCGGGTATAACCCTGGGTCCCCATGAAGACAAGATGGGCATGCGGAGCTCCGATACGCATTCAGTGATGTTCACGGATGTCAAAGTACCGAAAGAAAACCGGCTGGGTGATGACGGTTTCGGCTTCAAATTTGCGATGAAAACGCTTGAAGGCGGACGTATCGGGATTGCCGCACAGGCATTGGGCATTGCATCCGGGGCCTATGAACGTGCCGTTAAATATTCGAAAGAGAGAAAAGCCTTCGGCACCGAGATCATCAATCACCAGGCCATCGGATTCAAACTGGCTGAGATGCATATGCGCATCGAAGCTGCTCGCTATTTCTGCCTGAAAGCTGCCTGGCTGAAAGACCAGGGACAGCCATATGGTACGGCAAGTGCCATGGCAAAATACTATGCCGCTGAAACTGCAATGTACGTGACCACCGAGGCCGTTCAGATTCACGGCGGGTATGGATATGTAAAAGAATACCATGTGGAACGGCTCATGCGTGAAGCCAAGCTGACCCAGATCTATGAAGGAACTTCGGAGATCCAGCAGATCATCATTGCCAGGGCTATCATGAATGATTAAACATTCGATGGATGCAGGTACCTGAAAGTTATCAGCCGAAAAATCCAATCCGCATTGTTACTGCCGCTTCGCTCTTTGACGGACATGATGCGGCGATCAACATCATGCGGCGCATTCTCCAGGCAAGCGGTGCCGAGGTGATCCACCTCGGTCACGACCGGTCTGTAAAAGAGGTAGTGGAATGTGCCATCCAGGAAGATGTCCAGGCCATCGCCATGACCTCCTACCAGGGCGGCCACATGGAGTACTTCAAATACATGTACGACCTCCTGAAGGAGAAAGGATGTTCGCATATCAAGATCTTTGCCGGTGGCGGCGGCGTCATCCTTCCCCATGAAATAAAAGAACTGCATGACTACGGCATAACGAAGATCTATTCTCCCGACGACGGCCGGACGATGAGCCTGCAGGGAATGATTAACGAATTGCTCGGAATGTCAGACTTCCCGCTCGGGAAGATCAAAGCATCAGTGGTCCCCGAACTGGAAAAGAAGGAAGACCGTATCATTGCGAACCTGATCACCGCTGCGGAGAACTTCCCCGAAGAGGCAAAACCTCTTCTTGAAAAGATCCGGAAGCTTGCAGAGAAAAGCAAGATCCCCGTTCTTGGTATTACCGGAACGGGCGGGGCCGGAAAATCATCGCTCGTGGATGAGATCGTCCGAAGGTTCCTCTCCGATTTCCCCGATAAGACCCTCGGCATCATCTCCATCGACCCGACAAAACGCAAGACGGGCGGGGCATTGCTTGGCGACCGCATCCGTATGAATTCGATCTTCAATTCGCGGGTCTATATGCGTTCACTGGCCACCCGGCAGTCGAACCTCGCCCTGTCGAAGTATGTGAAGGATGCAATCAACATCCTGAAAGCTGCGGCTTATGATCTTGTGATCGTAGAGACGTCGGGGATCGGCCAGTCGGATACGGAGATTGTGGATCACAGCGACCTGACGATGTATGTCATGACACCCGAGTACGGCGCAGCCAGCCAGCTTGAGAAGATCGATATGCTCGACTTTGCCGATCTTGTTGCGATCAACAAGTTTGACAAAAGGGGATCGCTCGATGCGCTGCGGGATGTCAAGAAACAGTTCCAGCGCAACCACAAGCTTTTTTCGGCCGAAGCCGACAGCATGCCGGTCTACGGGACCACCGCTTCCCAGTTCAACGATCCGGGCGTAAATGAACTTTACAAGGCACTGATACTGAAAATAAAGGAAAAAACCGGCGCCGACCTTGGCAGTCATTTTCAGGGAGAGGATGAGATGTCGGGAAAGATTTACATCATTCCTCCTTCCCGTACCCGCTACCTTGCCGAGATCGCCGAAACCATCCGGAATTACAACCGGTGGGCAGAGGAGCAGGCCGCAGTGGCACAACGGCTCTATTCCATCAACCAGACCATTGAGGCGATCCATCTTTCTGCTGAAACACCCCCGGCAAAAGATCCTCCCGTTACAGGAAACCGCACCGGGACCATGCTTGAACTTCACCTTCTTTATGAACAGACCTTAAAAAAGCTGGAACCTGCCAACCTGGACATCATTACAAACTGGGAAGACAAGGTCCGCTCCTACAAGGAAGATACTTATATTTATAAGGTCAGGGGAAAAGATATTCATGTGGAGACCCATTCGGAATCTTTGTCACATTTAAAGATCCCGAAGATCTCGCTTCCGAAATACAAAGCCTGGGGAGATATCCTTAAGTGGAACCTCCTTGAAAATGTTCCGGGTGAATTTCCCTATGCTGCCGGAGTATTTCCCTTCAAGCGCCAGGGTGAAGACCCCACGCGGATGTTTGCAGGCGAAGGCGGTCCCGAACGAACCAACAAGCGGTTCCACTACCTTTCCTACGGATTGCCATCAGTAAGGCTTTCAACAGCGTATGATTCGGTGACACTTTACGGTCACGATCCCGGCCGTCGTCCGGATATCTATGGGAAGATCGGGAATTCGGGTGTTTCCATCGCCTGCCTCGACGATGCAAAAAAACTTTATTCCGGGTTCAACCTCCTGCATCCGAACACTTCCGTCTCGATGACCATCAACGGTCCGGCGCCAGCCATGGTAGGCTATTTCATGAATGCCGCCATCGACCAGCAGTGCGAGCTTTACCTGAGGGAACACGGATTAGTGGAGGAGACGGAAAAAAAGATAAAGGCCATCTTCAAGAAGAAAGGGACAAGACGGCCCTCCTACCAGGGTGAACTGCCAAAAGGCAATGACGGACTTGGATTGCTTTTGCTGGGTGTCACCGGCGACCAGGTGCTTCCTGCCGATGTTTATGAAACGATCCGTATCGAGACCATCAGCAAGGTGCGGGGTACAGTGCAGGCAGATATTCTGAAAGAAGACCAGGCTCAGAATACCTGTATCTTCTCCACCGACTTTGCCCTGAAGATGATGGGCGATATCCAGGAATATTTCATCGATCATAAAGTCAGGAATTTTTATTCCGTCTCGATCTCGGGATATCATATTGCTGAAGCCGGAGCGAATCCCATCAGCCAGCTGGCTTTTACGCTGGCCAACGGGTTCACCTATGTGGAGTATTATGTTTCAAGGGGGATGGATATCAACAAGTTTGCACCCAACCTCTCCTTCTTCTTCTCCAACGGGATCGACCCCGAGTATTCCGTGATCGGAAGGGTGGCAAGGATCATCTGGTCGAAGGCGATGAAGTACAAATACAAGGCCGACGACCGGTCACAGATGCTGAAGTATCATATCCAGACCTCAGGGCGCTCTTTGCATTCGCAGGAGATCGACTTTAATGATATCCGGACTACGCTGCAGGCGCTGTATGCTATTTACGACAACTGCAACTCGCTTCATACCAATGCCTATGATGAAGCCATCACAACGCCTACTGAAGAATCAGTGCGCAGGGCGATGGCCATCCAGATGATCATCAACCATGAACTGGGACTGGCGAAGAACCAGAATCCCCTCCAGGGATCGTTCATCATTGAAGAGCTGACCGATCTTGTGGAAGAGGCCGTAATGATGGAGTTTGAGCGCATCTCCGAAAGGGGAGGTGTGCTTGGCGCCATGGAGACGATGTACCAGCGGGGAAAAATCCAGGAGGAATCCCTTTACTATGAGAACCTGAAAAATACAGGGAAACTTCCCATCATGGGAGTGAATACCTTCCTCTCCAGCAAAGGTTCGCCAACGGTGATTCCCGGTGAGGTAATCCGTGCGACGGAAGAGGAGAAAGAATACCAGATCGCCATGCTCGAGCAGCTTCATAACTCCTATGAGGAGGAAGTTAAAGCCAGTATGGTGAATCTGAAGAAGGCTTCGATACTAAATCACAATATTTTTGAAGCGCTGATGGAGGCAACCAGGCATTGTTCCATCGGTCAGATCACCGCTGCCTTGTTTGAGGTGGGCGGACAGTACAGGAGAAATATGTAGGGAATGAAAAATGAAGAATGAAAAATGAAAAATTCCATTGAACCTTTGAGATCTTTGTGAAATCCTTTGTGCGACTTGGTGGTAAAAAAAAAGTCAATCTGAAATCGTAAATAATAATCATCGTTATGGTCAATTTCAATATCCTCGTTGTTAATCCAAAAGATTATGAAACCCAGATAGCGGTTTATGATAATTACAAGCTCAGGTACATGATCGGGCGAAAGCACACAAAAGAGGAACTGGCCGGGTTTGACAGCATCTATGACCAGGTGACCTTCCGGAAGGATATTATAATGAAGGAGCTGCTGAACAACCAGTTCGGGCTTGAGGAGGCAAAGATCGTGATCTCCCGCGGGGGACTCGTTCGCCCGGTACAGTCGGGAGTATACGAAGTCAACGACCAGCTGAAGCACGACCTGATCAACAGTCCGGTAGGAGAGGATGTCATCAACATCGGCGGTCTTCTGGCTGCTGCGGTTGCAGCGGAGATCCCGGGCTCAAAGGCCATGATCGCCGACCCGACCGTTGTTGACGAACTGGAAGACATCGCCAGGATCACCGGGGCACCGGGCATCCTGAGGAAGTCCATCTTTCACGCGCTGAACCAGAAAGCCGTGGCTAACCTTCACGCGGAGACCCATAAGCTGAAATATGAAGACCTGAACCTGATCGTCGCCCATATGGGGAACGGCACTACGGTTGGCGCTCACCGGAAGGGGAGGGTCATCGATGTGAACCAGGGCTTTGCCGGCGACGGTCCTTTCTCCCTTGTCAGGGCAGGAACATTACCCCTGGGGGATGTCGTTGAGCTTTGTTTCAGCGGCACCAAGACCAAGGAACAGATTGAATGCCTCATCACCCATTGCGGCGGGCTCAACGGACTGCTGGGGACTACCAGCATAAACGAAGTGGAAAGAAGGATCAAGGAGGGCGATGAACGTGCAAAGCTGGTGCTCGAAGCCATGGCCTACCAGGTAGCAAAGTGCATCGGTGAAATGTTTGCCGTGCTGAAAGGCGAAGTGGATGCCATCCTCATCACCGGCGATGTCGCCTACAGCGATCTCGTGGTGCATGGGATCCTCGACCATGTGGAAAAACTCGCTCCCACCTTCATCTACCCCGGCGACAACGAGATCAAGGCGATGGCAGCCAATGCGCTGAGGGTGATCAAGGGGGAAGTAGACGTTAAGACATATAGATGATGAGCGATCGGAGATCAGAGGTCGGAGATCGGAGGTCAGAGGTCGGAGGTCAGAGATCGGAGGTCGGAGATCGGAAATAGTGAATGGAAGATGGAGGATCGATGAAAGTAGAACGAAAAAGAATGTTAAACCAACAAACCCTCTGTGGTCCTCTGTGTCTTCTCTGTGAACCTCTGTGTTATTCCCTGCCCATGCAATCTTTGTGCGCCTTTGTGGTTAAAAGAAATTCGTAATTCGTAATTGACTATGGAGCTATATCCAATCAATACCGGCAACCTGAAACTTGACGGCGGCGCGATGTTCGGCGTGGTGCCGAAGGTGATGTGGAGCAAGGTCTATCCCTGCGACGAGAACAACCTCTGCAACTGGATCATGCGCTGCCTGCTGGTGGTTGACGGCGACCGGAAGATCCTTATCGACACTGGCATCGGGACAAAACAATCCGAGAAATTCTTTGCCAACTATTACCTGAACGGGGATGCCACTCTTGACAAGTCACTGGCGGAAGCAGGTTTTACGGTTGATGATATCACAGATGTGGTCCTGACGCACCTGCATTTTGACCATTGCGGAGATGCCATCCGGTGGAATGCAGATAAAACCGATTATATCCCGACCTTTAAAAATGCCACTTACCACATCAGCCGGAAACAGTGGGATTGGGGCACCAACCCGAACAACCGCGAAAAAGCATCCTTCCTGAAAGAGAACATCCTTCCGATAAAGGAAAAGGCGAAATATCACCTGATCGACGAGGACGGCGAACTGTTCCCGGGAATCTATGTCCGCCTGTTTAACGGCCATACCGACGGCCAGGTCATCCCGTTCATTCATTATAAACACTACACCGTGGTCTATATGGCCGATCTCCTGCCTTCTGCCGCTCATATTCCGTTGCCCTATGTCATGAGTTATGATACCCGTCCGCTGCTCACGCTGGAAGAGAAGGATAAATTCATGAAAGAGGCTGCGCAGAATGGCTACATCCTTTTTTTCGAGCATGATCTTTATCATGAGTGCTGTACGGTGGAGGAGACGGAGAAGGGGGTCAGAATGAAGGAAGCAATGACAATTGATAAATTGTGAATTAGTTTTTTCTAACCACAAAGGCGCACAAAGGATTTCACAAAGGCACACAAAGGCAGTATCCCCTTTCCGATCTCCGACCTCTGACCTCCGACCTCTGACCTCGATCCTCGATCCTCCATCCTCCATCCTCCATCCTCCGACTTCTCCCAAATACGTAATACCTAATGCCTTTTTTAACCACAAAGGCATTTCCCCCTTACCGACCTCTGACCTCCGACCTCTGACTTCTGCCTAATACCTAATACCCAATGCCTTTTATTACCGCAAAGGCGCAAAGACGCAAAAGAAGATTCGTAATTCGTAATTACTAAAGTTTTCTTCTCGCTTTCTTCTCTGAGAGGTTCCTTTTCTCTTCCAGCCGCTTCTCTCTCGCAGCAGTGCCGGGACGGGTGGGTTTACGCTTTTTCTTCGGGGTGAGTGCTTTCTTCAGGAGGGAATAGAACTTTTCGATGCTCTTTTCTTTATTCTTAAGCTGCGACCGTTCACTCTGTGAGACGAGGATCAGGATCCCGTCGGAGTTGATCTTGTTCTCAAACCGTTTCAGGAGGATCTCCTTCTCTTCATCCGTAAGAAGAGTGGAATGGGGAACATCGAACCGGAGTTCCACCTTGGTGCTTACCTTGTTGACATTCTGTCCGCCGGGGCCGCTGCTCCGGGAGGCGCTGAAAATGAATTCCTTCGAGAAATCACGTCCATAAAGGAGTTCCCCCGTCATATTACTTCTTCTTCATCAATTGCCCCGCTTCGATGCACCAGAGAAGCTCTTTCAGAAAGTACATTGCGCGTTTTTCCGTTCCCTCCTTATCGGAAGGAACTCCCTGTTCATCATAGGCTTTGTCGACATGCGGATTGGGGAACATGGCTGGCACGGTCAGCACATGCATCTTCCAGAGGACGAACTGGATCGAGGTGATCAACTGATTCCCGCCGAAATCACCGTCGGAGCATGTGGAGATTGCAACCGGTTTTTTCTGCCATTCAGGGTAAAGAACATCGATGGCGTTCTTCAGGCTGGCCGGGTAGCCGCCGTTGTATTCGGGCGTGACAATCACAACGCCGTCAGCCTCTTTAATCTTTCTTGAATAATCAAGTAAGGCCGGCAGGGGATCGTCCTGGTACATCAGCCGCTCATGAAACAGGGGAAACTGGTATTCATTGAGGTCAATGATTTCTGCGGTGGCAAGATTTTTCTCTACAATCAGATTTCTGAGAAAGAGGGCTGCCCGGTGGCTATTCCGCCCGGTACGCACGCTGGCCGATAGAATCGCAATATGTGGTAGTGTCACGGTATTGGTGTTTAGTGGTTTGTGTTCGCTGTTCGCTGTTCGCTATTCGCTATTCGCTTTTCGCTATTCGCTGTTTTCCGATTTCCGACCTCTGACCTCTGACTTCTGACTTCGATCCTCCATCCTCGATCTTCCATCCTCGATCCTCGATCCTCGATCCTCGATCCTCGATCCTCGATCCTCAATCCTCAATCCTCAATTCTCTGATCACTCACCCGCTTCTCCTTGTTTTCACTTAGCACATGTTTCTGCAATTCCTCCAGCATGTCAAGCTGAACCTGCTGGATTTGCATCATCCGCGACCACTGATCAAGCAGCAGGTGGTCGATCTTTTCATGCAGGGTACGGATCTCGATCTCGGCTTTCAGGTTGACTTTGTAGTCGCTTTCGGAACGGATCCTGTCTTTGGCCTCCTGGCGGTTCTGACTCATCATGATGATGGGTGCCTGGATGGCTGCGATGCAGGAGAGCATCAGGTTGAGCAGGATGAAGGGGTAAGGATCGAAGACCTTAGTTAGCAGAACAATTGAATTCAGGATGATCCACAAAATCAGGATCACAAAAAAGGAGATGATGAATTTCCAGCTTCCGCCAAATTTAGCCACCTGGTCAGATACCCTTGCCCCGAAACTGATCTCTTCGGTGTAGGAGGTGTTGATGTTTTTTGAAAGCAGTTCGCTTTCCTCTATGCTTTTTACAACCTCTTCCTGCAGTTTCTCGGTCATCCCTCGTTCTTCCGTCACAAGGTCGACTACATATTTCCTGCGGTATTTGTCGAAATCTTCCTCACAGATGAAACAGCTGTCGTTCCATTCAGGATTTTCCGCGACGATAAGATCTTCAATCTCATGACGGATACCATATCCTGATATCACAGCATTTCCCGGAAACATCTTCCCGCACACGGTACATTTTGATTCTTTCATTGTTCAGGTATTGGGTGTTAGGTATTGGGTATTGGGTATTGGGTATTAGGTATTAGAGAATTACGAATTCATTTTATCGCAAAGACGCAAAGGCTGCTACGTCATTAATCTCACATCTCACATCTCACATCCCACATCCCACATCTCACATCCCACATCTCATCAGCTAATCATAACAACCTATATACCTTGAGATAACCAGCCGCTGGATCTCAGAGGTTCCTTCGCCGATCTGGAGAAGGCGCTGGTCGCGGTAAAAGCGTTCGATATCGTATTCTTTCATCAGGCCATAGCCGCCATGCAGCTGAACAGCTTCGTCGGCGACCTCTTTTGCGATCTCTGAACAATAGAGTTTTGCCATGGCAGCCTCCTTGGCAAAAGGCTGGTGATTCGACTTCAGCCAGGCTCCTTTGTAGAGAAGGTTCCTCGCCAGTTCGATCTTGGTGGCCATATCCGCCAGTTTAAACGCATTAATCTGGAACTCGGCGATGGGCTTCCCGAACTGTTTCCGTGCCTTGGCATACTTCATTCCCATTTCAAAAGCACCCTGTGCAAGACCCAGTCCCATGGCACCGATGGCCAGCCGGCCGCTGTCGAGGGTATTCAGCATGATCTTTGACCCTTCGCCGCGTGCCCCGAGAAGGTTGGATTCGGGAACCCGGCAATCTTCAAAGAAAAGCTGTGCGGTATCCGATGCCCGCCACATCATCTTTTTGTGCATGGTGACGCGCTTGAATCCGGGAGTATCTGCATCGACCAGGATCGTCGAGAACTCCTTCTTCCCGTTTTCGTTCTTCGTGACAACCTGGACGGTTGCCCCTTTGTTGATCGCGGAGGAGCCGTTGGTGATAAAGATCTTGGAACCATTGATGATCCACTGGCCATCTTCAAGAACCGCCGTGGTCTTGGTATTCCGGGAGTCGCTGCCGGCTTCCGGCTCGGTCAGCCCGAACCCCCAGGTGGCTTCACCGGTAGAAAGCATCGGGAGGTATTTCTTTTTCTGTTCCTCGGTGCCGTAGTTCATGATCGGCCCGATCCCGAGGGAAATATGGGCGGCAAGGGTCGCCGCATGGGAACCGTCGATCCTCGCCAGTTCTTCAACAGCGATCACATAGGCATTGGTGTCGAGATCGAGTCCTCCGTATTCAACGGAAGTGCGGATACCGAAAAGTCCAAGTTCACCCATCCGTTTCGTCAGGGCTATGGAAAATTCTTCTTTCTCGTCAAGCTCCTGTGCTACTGGTTTTATCTCGCGTTCGGCAAAATCACGAACGGTCTTGCGGATCATTTCATGTTCTTCGGTGAGGTACATAGGTTTGGTTATAAGGTTATTACTTGATGATTCAATCGTATTAAATTCCTTTAAAAGATTCCAGGGGTTTCACAAATGTGGAAGCTACCAGCTGGTATGCATCATTCAATGCTGCGGTGTCAAGATTCTCTGAAAGCCCTTTACCCCTGGCAAATTCTACCAGGTTCTCGGTTTTCAGGTTCCCGAGCATCTCCTTGCCGGTCATCGGGCAACCTCCGTATCCGCTGATCACAGAGTCAAACCTCCTGCATCCGCTTTCATAGGCGGCCATGACATTCTCCTGCCACTCCTTATTTGTTGTATGAAGATGAAGCCCGAATTCCATATCAGGAAATTCCGGGACCAGGTTGGTGAAGACCTTCCGGATGAGTTCGGGACCGATCTCAATGGCAACATTTGAAAGGGGTACGGTTTTTACCCCCAGTTTTTTTAGTTGATCGATCCACCCGATCAGCAGGCCCATGTTCCAGGGATCGCCGTATGGATTTCCGAATGCCATGGAAATATAGATGACGGGCTGTTTCCCGGTCTTTTCGCAAAGGTTTACAATCTCGCTTACGGTTTGAATGGATTGTGCCGTGGTCGCATTCAAGTTCTTTTTCAGGAAGGTAGAAGAGATGGAGAAAGGGTAGGAGATATGGGTGATCTCTTTCACACCGGAAATCAGTTCCGCTCCCCGGGTATTCACTACCAGCACCATCCGGTTTGAACGGGTTGCGGAGAAGTCTACCTGCCGGATGACCTCCAGCGTGTCAGCCATCTGCGGGATTAGCTTACGGGAAACGATGCTTCCAACTTCGACCGTGTCAAACCCGACTTTTAATAGCTGCCGGATATAGCTGACCTTTTTTTCTGTCGGAATCGTAAAGTCAAGACTTTGCATTCCCTCTCTCGGTGACTCGATGATCTTCACGGATCTTATTTTTTTCCTGTTAGTGATTTTGGTATCCTTCCGTTCCTTAAGGACTCCGAACGCAGTCGCCTGCCAACAATTTTTTCCACCATGGCGCCTATTTCCAGCACCCTGTCAACATCAAGCCCGGTATCAATTCCCATCTCATCCATCATCACTACCATATCCTCTGTCGAATTCAATCCCACGATGTTCGGATCCTTGTAATAGTAGGAGCCAGTTCCTGAAACCGGCACGCCGCTGACAAAGTTTGCAGGCTGTCCTCCGATCCCGCCCATGGTCGATTCATAGTTGGTCATCCCCGCCTGTAGTGCGGCAAGCACATTGGCAAGTCCCCATCCCCGCGTGGTATGAAAATGAACGATCTGCTTTTCCGGTCTGGGGATGGCATCAAGGAGCATGGAATAATACTTGTAAACCCTGTCGGGAGATGCAGATCCGTCATGATCGGCATGTTCCACATCATTGGCCCCGATCTCAAACCAGCGTTTGGCAAACTCGATGGCCTTGCTCATCTCGGTCGGACCTTCAATCGGGCAGCCCCAGATGGTGCTGACGGTACCATTGACCTTCAGTCCTGCATCCCGGGCCATGGGGACGTACTTCTCTGCCATCTTCCAGTATTCATCCAGGCTGATCCCCGAATTTTTGACATGGTGAGATTCACTGGTGGATACCATCAGCAATATCCGGTCGGGACCAAAGCCATCCTTTTTGGCCTGGATGGCGCGTTCGATGGCTTTTTCACGGATGGTGATCGCCGTAAGGGAGACCTTGTCCATCAGCCCTTCAATTTTTTTGCTCGACCGGAGCGATTTCAGCACGGTATCGGCATCCTTAAACTGGGGCATTCCCTGGGGATTCCCCAGGTTCGTGACTTCAATGTGACGGAATCCCGCAAGGATCAACTGTTCTGCAAGCCAGACTTTTGCATCCGTAGGGATGAAGTTTTCTTCGTGCTGAAAACCGTCTCTTACCGTGATGTCACCTATGACTACTTTCTTCGGATAATTCATAGCTTCTATTTATAATCTTCATTTTGCTGGATAATTTTCAGCTTTTATTTTTTTACCGCTAAGTCACTAAGGCATTATGAACGCAAAATAGTGAACTAAATTTTCGCGTCTTTGCGCCTTCGCGGTGAAATAATTCGCGTCTTTGCGTCTTCGCGGTGAAATAATTTAAATACTTCGGTTAAACGATTTATTACAACTCCATTTCCGGGATCTCTCCCTCAACGACAAGTTTCCCTTCCGTCGCCTTTCTGATCTCTTCAACACTCACCCCGGGTGCTCTCTCAACCAGCCTGAAACCATCTTCTGTAACATCCACAACGGCAAGGTCAGTGATGATCCTTCTCACGCATTTCACTCCGGTAAGCGGCAATGTACAGTTCTTCAGGAGCTTTGACTTCCCGTCCTTGTCGGTATGTGTAGTGGCCACGATGATGTTCTTGGCTGCAGCTACCAGGTCCATGGCGCCGCCCATGCCTTTCACCAGCTTTCCCGGGATCTTCCAGCTTGCAATGTCTCCCTGCTCCGACACTTCAAATGCGCCCAGCACCGTCAGGTCGATGTGTCCGCCCCGAATCATTGCGAAACTGGCGGAGGAATCGAAAAAGGCAGCGCCCTGTGTTGCCGTGATCGTCTGCTTTCCGGCATTGATCAGGTCGGGATCCACTTCATCGGGAGAGGGAGACGGCCCGATTCCCAGTAACCCGTTTTCCGATTGAAGAGTGACTTCCATCCCTTCAGGAATATAATTTGCAACAAGCGTGGGAATCCCGATTCCGAGGTTGACATAGAACCCGTCCTTCAGCTCTTTTGAAATTCTTTTGGCTATTCCTTCTTTATCTAGTGACATAGAAAAATATTTACGATTTTCGATTTACGATTGAATTCCCGATTTCCGACTTCCGATTTCCGATCTCTGATTTCTGATTTCTGATTTCTGTTTTCCGATCTCCGATTTCTGGTTTCTGTTCTCCGATTTCCCCTGTCGTCCTACTTTACTGCCGTGTTATCCTGAACTCGATCCTCTTCTCGTAGGCGGTTCCCTGGAAGATGCGCTGAACATAAACTCCCGGTGTATGGATCTGGTTCGGGTCGAGGGTGCCAAACGGAACCAGCTCTTCCACCTCTGCAATGGTGATCCTTCCGGCTGTGGCCATGGCCTGGTTGAAATTGTTTGCCGTTTTGTTGTAGATAAGGTTCCCATGGGTATCTCCATATTTCGCCTTGACGATGGCAAAATCGGCTGTCAGGCCCATCTCCATGAGGTGCATCTTCCCATTGAACTCCCGCACCTCTTTCGAACCCTGAACTTCTGTCCCATAACCTGCCGGAACAAAAAAGGCCGGGATACCGGCACCACCGGCCCGGATCCGCTCAGCCAGGGTACCCTGCGGGATCAGTTCCACTTCAAGTTCGCCATTCAGGAGCTGGCGTTCAAACTCTTTGTTCTCTCCGACATAGGAAGCCATCATCTTTTTCATCTGATGTTTTGCCAGCAGGACACCCAGTCCGAAGTCATCCACACCTGCATTGTTGGAAATGCAGGTGAGCCCTTTGATTTCTGTTGCAGAGAGAGCCTTGATACAGTTCTCCGGGATTCCGCACAGTCCGAATCCCCCGAACATAATCGTCAGGTTATCCGTGATACCGCGAATGGCTTCATTCGCATCTTTTACAACTTTATTCATTTATAGCTGTTTGAATTTTTTCTCAATCTTCTTTTTTTTCAAGCGTGACCATCACCTTCCCGGGATCTACCCGGTCGTTGACAGCCACATGGATCTGTTCAACAATCCCGTCTGCAGGCGAAACAACGGAGTTTTCCATCTTCATGGCCTCCAGGATAAGGAGCACTTCTCCTTTTCCGACTTTATCTCCTGCCTTCACAAAGAGCTTGATGACCTTCCCGGGCATCGGGGAGTAAACCTCGTTGCTGTGGCTGCCGGCAGATTCAAAACGGACAGGGGAGATGGTATCCGGAAGAAAATCCAGCCGCTGCATCTCGAAAATATGTCCTGCAAAGCTGACCAGCCCGGTATCTTTTGAATCCATGGATACATAGACGGCGTAGCTGATCCCGTTGAGGGAGAAGGTCAGCTCTGATTTGTCTGAATGTACATTTCGGATGAAGTAGAGCTCCTCACCGATCCTGAATGTATACTCCGGGTAACGTGAAGAGAGGATTTTGACAGAATGTTCGGTCTCCCCTGATTTTATCTTCACCATCATCTCTTCCCTCCAGAACCCGGTGGTATTCCATATTTCTGCCCTGTTTCCGGTCAGGGTCTTTCGTTCATTCCGGATGCCGAGGCTGAAGAGGAGGTACCCGATCAGCGGAAAATGAACAGGTACCCGGTTGCGGTCATTCAGGATTGCGGCGACAATTTCAGGGGTGTGTTCATCGCAGAACTTGGTGGAGATGGTGTTTGTGATGAAAGGTTTACTGATGAGGAGCTGGGAGAGGTAGGCGATATTTGTCCGGATCCCGTGGATCTGGTAATCCTGTAATGCAACCGTCATCCGCTTGCGCGCATCTTCCCGGTCGCTTCCCCACGAAACCAGTTTGCAGATCATCGGGTCGTAAGAGCTTGTAATTTCCGAATCGGAGGTGATCCCTTTGTCGATGCGGATGGAATCCATGACGGGTTCCTTGTAGAGGGTCATTTTTCCCGGTGAGGGCATGAAATTATTTTCAGGGTCCTCTGCATAGATCCGGCACTCTATGGCATGTCCGTTCTGCCGGAGGGTTTCCTGCTTTATCCGGAGAGGCTTTCCCTCCGCAACCAGGATCTGCTCTTCCACCAGGTCGGTTCCGGTCACCATCTCGGTTACCGGGTGTTCCACCTGGATCCGGGTATTCATCTCCAGGAAATAAAAATTCAGATCCCTGTCGACCAGGAATTCGATGGTCCCGGCATTGGTATAGCCGATCTCTTTGCCGATCCTCACGGCGGCTTCTCCCATTTTTTTCCGGAGCTCCGGTGTCAGGGTGGGAGAGGGCGACTCCTCGATGATCTTCTGGTACCTTCGCTGGATTGAACATTCGCGTTCGAAGAGATGGATTACATCCCGGTTATCTCCGAGGATCTGGAACTCAATATGGCGGGGTTCATCAAGGTATTTTTCAAGGTAGATGGTATCGTCGCCAAAGTAAGCGAGCGCCTGGCGGCTGGTTGCCTCGAGGGCCTGTTCCAGTTCTTTCTCTTCCCTTACGATCTGCATCCCTTTTCCGCCGCCGCCGGCTGCTGCTTTCAGTAAAACGGGAAACCCGATTTTGCTTTTGGCTTTCAGCAGTGTTGCCCGGTTGCCGGTAAGTCCTTCGGTTACGGGTACTCCTGCCTTTTTCACAAACTCCCGGGCTTTGATCTTGTTTCCCATCACCCGCATCACCTCTGCCTTCGGGCCGATGAAAATGATCCCGGCGCCATCACAGGCCTCCACGAAAAGAGGGTTTTCGGCCAGGAATCCATAGCCCGGGTGGATGGCGTCGCAGCCGGTTTCAAGGGCTGTCTCAACGATTTTTGCAATATTCAGGTAGGTCTCACTGAGTTCAACCCCGGTGAGGAGCCTTGCTTCATCCGCTTCCTTAACATGAAGCGAAGAAATGTCATTTTCCGCAAAAATGGAGACGGTATGAATGCCCATCTTTCTTGCGGTACGCATGATACGAACGGCGATCTCGCCCCGGTTGGCGATCAGTATCTTTGTTATCTTCGTCATTCCCTCAGTTTAGTGTATCCAATTCGGTTTTCGTTTTTCAAGAAATGCGTTCATGCCTTCCTGCCCTTCTTCCGAGGCCCGGATATCTGCGATCATCCTTGCCGTATAATCATAGGCCTCCTTCATCGTAAGATGATTGCACACTTCGTGGATGAGCGTTTTGCACTGTTTCATGGCCTGGGGGCCGCTGGTACGCAGGTTTGCGAGGATTTCGGCAAGGGTCTCTTCCAGTAGTTCAGCGGGTACCGACCTGTTCACCAGCCTGAAAGCCTCTGCTTCTTTCCCCGTTATTCTTCTTCCCGTGATCATCAGCTCCCGTGCGCCATATTCGCCGATGCGTTTGATGACATAAGGCGAGATGCAAGCGGGTACGATCCCGATCTTCACTTCGCTCAGCGAGAAGACTGCCGTGTCGGTGCAATAGGCCAGGTCGCAGGCGGAAAGCAACCCGTTGGCCCCGCCGAGGGAGGCTCCGTGCACAATGGCAATTGTAGGCTTCGGACAGGTATAAATGGCATCGAAGCAGGCGGAGAGAAGAAGGCTTTCCTGGTAATTCTGTTCATAGCTGTTCAGGGATGCGGACTTCATCCATTGAAGGTCAACGCCGGCACAGAAAGATTTTCCCTTCCCGCGGAGCACAATGCAAAGGATCTCCGGTTTTGCGGAATCCGAAAACAGCTCCGTCAGTTCTTCCAGCATGATTTCGTTAAATGCGTTGTGTATTTCCGGCCGGTTCAGGAAAACGGTCAGGATCCCATGCTGAAGATCGGTTTCGATGGTTTCAAAGCTTCTCATAAGGTTACATTCTGAAAACTCCGTATTTTGTTTTTTCATATCTCCGGTTCTGCGAGATCGCGATGGAGAGCCCGAGGATCTTTCGCGTATCTGCCGGATCGATAATGCCGTCGTCCCAGAGCCGGGCTGTGCTGAAATAGGCTGACCCTTCATCTTCGTATTTCTTCAGGATGGTCTGCCTCATTTTCTCGCGCTCCTCTCCGGAGAGTTCTTTTCCCTGGGCATGGAGCTGGTCCTCCTTGACGGTGATGAGGACATTGGCAGCCTGTTCGCCTCCCATCACAGAGATCTTTGAATTCGGGTACATGAATAAAAACCTGGGTTCATAAGCCCTTCCTGCCATGGCATAGTTCCCTGCGCCAAAGGATCCCCCGAAGATGATCGTGAACTTGGGGACATCGGCATTGGCGACCGCATGGACGAATTTCGCGCCATCCCTGGCGATGCCAGCCCGCTCGTATTCTTTGCCGACGATGAAGCCGGTTATATTCTGGAGGAAGAGGATCGGGATGTTCCGGCTGGTACACAGCTGAACAAAATGGGCGCCTTTCAGGGCTGTCTCCCCGAACAGTACGCCGTTGTTTGCAAGGATTCCAATAGGGTACCCCATGATGTGAGCAAAACCGGTGACAAGGGTTGGGGCATAGCGTTCCTTGAATTCATGAAATTTGCTGCCATCGACGATGCGTGCCAGGATCTCCCGTGAGTCGACCGGTTTTTTCAGGTCGATCGGGAGGATCCCATAAAGTTCTTCCGGGTCATAAAAGGGTTCTTCCACCGGGATGGTCTCCAGCGGCTGGTATTCGTGACGCTGGATGGATTCAAAGATGTTCCTGCAGATCTGGATGGCATGAACATCGTTTTCGGCCATGTGATCGGCAACTCCCGAGATTGAAGTGTGGATGTCGGCGCCGCCCAGTTCCTCTGCCGTGACCTCCTGCCCGGTGGCAGCCTTCACCAGCGGAGGACCGCCGATAAAGATGGTTCCCTGGTTCCTGACGATGATCGTCTCATCGCTCATGGCCGGCACATAGGCGCCACCGGCTGTGCAGGATCCCATCACAACGGCAATCTGCGGAATTTCTTTCGACGATAACCTCGCCTGGTTGAAGAAAAACCGTCCGAAATCGTATTTGTCAGGAAAGACATTGGCCTGTTCAGGCAGAAAGACACCTCCGGAATCCACGAGATAGACGCACGGCAGATGATTTTCCATTGCGATTTCCTGTGCCCTCACATGTTTCTTGATGGTTTCCTTTATATAGGTTCCCCCCTTTACCGTGGCATCGTTGGCGATGATCATGCATTCCTTTCCATGGATCACCCCGATTCCGGTAACTATCCCTGCCGAAGGAAATTCATTGTTGTAAAGGTCATAGGCAGCCAGGGTGGAGAGTTCAATGAAGGGGGTATTCTTATCCAGCAGTAAATCGATCCGTTCGCGGGCCAGCAGTTTGCCGCGTTCTTTGTGCCGCGCCACCGACTGGGGCGGACCACCCTGCCGGACTTTCGACAGCGTTTCTTTGAATTTCGCCAGGATGGGAAGATACTCGTCCCTGTTTTTAAGGAATTCAGCACCTTTGGTGTTTATCTTGCTTTCAAGTCTGAACATTGGCCAGTCGATAGGTGAAAATAAATAACAATGAAGGTATGTAGATAAATGCTTTCTCTTGGATGAACTTCAGAAGAATTAAGGTTATTGTTTACGTTTTAGAAATGATCTGGATTGGATTCCGGGTGATGAGACTGGCCGGAATCCTGTCGTGTCATCCGGTGCAAAGAACCGGAAGATGTAAATCGTTCAGGAGCATCGCCTCTTTGTCTGCTGCTGCAAAGTAATAGTAATCATCGGAGGGGGCAGTCATCATGGCGACCATATCGGCCTTGACCAGAGCTGCATACAGAAGCGACTGTTTTGCATACCCTGGCGAATATACCTGCTGTTCCTCCCTGACCCTTTTTACAGTGACGCCATTTGCTTCAAAGATACGGGTGGCATCTTCAATATTTTTAAGCATCTGGGGCGTCCAGTCGAATCCGGGTTTATGGATGGAATAGAGATGAACTTCTGATCCGAAAAGAGAACAGAGCATTAAAACTGATTCAATCTCCTTATGAAAGTCGGGATGGCTGCTCACGGGCATGAGCAGGGTCCTGATCTTTTCAAGCGGAGGGGTATCTTCCTGGACAACCAGTACCGGCATAAGAATCCGGTTGATCAGCTTCAGGATGTATGCGCCCATTAAATGCTGCTTGATGCCATGCTTTCCGTGTGTTCCTATCACCACAAGGTCAAAGCTATGATCGAGGGTAATCCGGGGGATCTCCTCAAAGATCGAGCCTTCGCCGAGAAGGACCTCGCACTCTTTCCCGGTAAGTTCTTTAACCCTTTCGGCTTCTTCATCCAGTTTTTTCCTGGCATCTTCCCAGGAGGGGGATTTTTCATTCAGGACATGCAGAAGAGTCACGGATGTGCCGGCTTTCCTGGCGATGATACCTGCCTGATGAACAGCTTTTGTGCCGACATCGGTAAGATCGGTGGGAACGAGTACAGGCTTTTTCATGCGATAAGGTTTCTTGGATGAGAAACAAAAATAATACAAATTGTCAGAACATCAATAGCTGACAATTTTTAATATTAACCATGTTGTGAAGGATATTGTGGAACCACGTCACACTTTACGTGTCACGCGTCACCGGTTATTCCCTGAGCCTGATGATCTCTCCCCGGATGGGACTTTCGACGCATCTGACGTAGGCATCTGCAACTTTCTGCATCGGGACAGGGGTGTGTCCGACAAAGAAATCTTCGTATTTTCCGAATGAATCTTCAACGACATCGGAACAAACCACATTCACGCGGATGGCTGGTAACTCAAGGTTTACAGCTTTCACAAAACTGTGAATCGCCCCGTTGACCATGGCCGGGATGGTGGTCATTAATTCCGGTTCGTCGGCCAGTATCCCGGAAGTCAGGGTTATTGAACCTCCCTCCGGGAGAAAGTCCTTTCCGGTTCTGACAAGGTTAACCTGTCCCATCAGTTTACTTCGGATGCCGGCATAAAAATCATCCTCAGTCAGGGTTTCAAACCTGTCCCATTTTGCTTCACCGGCAATTGAGATGATGGCATCAAGAGGACTGGTTTTTTTCAACAGGTCCCTGATGGATGAATTGCTTTCCATGTTGAACCTATAATCGCCTGTGCTTCTCCCGGCAACAATAACCTCATGGTGCTCCTCCAGCTGTTCTTTTACTCGTTTCCCTATGGTTCCGTTCCCTCCGATTATCAGGATTTTCATGGTCTTGGGTATTAGGTTTTGGGTTTAGGGTATTGGGTATTGCGTATTGGGTATTAGGTTTTGGGTGTCAGAACATTTTCTTTATTTTATTTCGCCATTTCGCTATTTCTCATAGTAGAGGTCTGACCTGGCAAAGAGTATCACTCGACCTGGAACAACAGGTAATCTATCAGCAGCGGAAGATCCTCTTCACGGATCCCGTTTTTAAGCAGGTTGGGGATATCCTCCTCAAAGGAGGACTGAAAGGAATTTGTCGCAAAAAAAAGATCGGTCTTGCTTTTTTTATAGAAGGCAAGCGCTTCCTTGCGTTTGTTAAGGCAGAGCTGCACATGCCCTGCATTCATAAGGTCAAATGGCCCGGGTGAATCGGACCCTGAAAGAATTTTCCGGTAGGATTCCTCGGCCTGTTCGAGTTTCCCCAGTACAAACTGACAGTAGGCGATCGGACGAAGTACCTTCAGGTTTTCCGGTTGAAAATAGAGGACCTTTGAATAACTCTTCAGGGCTTCATCGAAATTCTTCAGGTGCAGATGGCAATGCCCAATCTGTGCCTGGATGGTAAGATCGTCGGGCTGTATCTGTGCACATCCTTCAAAATAGTTCAGGGCATTGGTGAAATCCATCAGCTTCATGCTGCACCATCCCAGCTTTTTCAGGGTCCACAACCGGTTGCTATCGAATAATTCAGCTTTCCTGTAATATTCAATTGCTTCGGTCAATTTCCCCATTTTCTGGTAGGAGTATCCTGTTTTTTCATAATATTCGGCCTTCGGACCCTCTTTTTCAACAAGGTATTTGTTCATCTCAATGGCTTCCGGATAGTGGCTTTTATCAAAGTAGAATACAGCCAGCCGTGCTGTAAAATTATCGCGTTCAAAGAAGGTTTTGTAAAAATAGAGTTCGGTGAACCGGATCTTCTTCAGGAAGATGTCGTTAAACTCGTTGTGAAAAGGATAGAGCTTGAAGAACCTGTAAAGATCCTGTATGTATTGAATAAAAATTGCATTCGATGCGGTCGACGGGCTCAGGATATCTTCCTCCGATGCCATCTCCTTCATCTGCTCGAGTTCGGCTTCAAAATAGGTCATGATCATCGATCGCTGCTGGGGCGGTACGGTGCTGAAATTCAGGGCAAATGAGTACTTGTCGGAATTGCAGAGATAAAATGCCCTTCCCAATCCTTCCAGCAACCGGGCAAAGATCTGCTCTTCTTCACCCTCGTTGTTCTTCAGGTCGGGATGATTGGCATAGAAGGGAACAAACCAGTTGCTCATCCGTGTGAAAAAGTCGAACCGTTTCAACTGCGAAAAAGTGCTCAGGAACACATCGCCTCCCTCCATCTGCATGTGCGTGAATTTCTCTATTCTTTCAAAAAGCCCCGGCACTTCATCGATCATCCCTTTCCAGTCGGGATTCTTCCCTTCCAGGTCTTCTTCCCCGAAAATTTTATCCAGCTGAAGCTTATCTTCAAACCTGGGCATGATCTTCTTCATCTCCGGAAGTACCTCTTCCTCAAAGGCCTTCACGATCGTCTCTGTCTCCTGGGCCATCAGCAGTTGCAGCAGCAATGCCTCCATGTCCTGCTGGATGCCTTCATCCTGGCTCAGTTCATCAAGCCGTACCATGATTTCCGGGTAAAAAGTGATCCGCCGGTCGTATGCGATCAGGACAAGCCCCAGCCCTGTGAGGGCCCGCTGATAGACCTCCGCCTCATGTTCATTGACAAATTCCATCAGCAGGAGGATCTTGTGCGGGTCAAAAAAATCGAGCAAACTGATCGTCAGGGCAGAGACGATCAGGCATTTTTCAGGATTCTCAAAAATCGTGGAATGGGCAATCTGGCGGACCTTTTCCACAGAACTGTCTTTCATCTTATGGGTCAGCCAGATCAGCCGGAATATATTTTCAATGGGTTTTGATCCGGAGGAAAGGGTTCCCGTTTCTTTCAGCATCTTTTCAAGATCCATTTCCGAAAGAAATTCTTCAAACCGGTCGGATACCGCCTGCGGATCATCACCGAGCAGCCGGGTCATCGAGGCTTTTTCCCAGTTTTTCTGCGGGAAATCCTTTGCGGTGATATCATCCCTCACCTGATCTGCCAGGGAAAGTACGGAGGCAGAGATTTTCTTGAGGATATCTTTCCTCTCCGGATCTTTTGCCCCTTCAAAGGCATAATTAAGGAGGATCTGGTAGTTCTCGGTAATGTTCTCCAGGTCGAAGAAATAATCCGAACGATTCGTGTTGACAAGCAATGCCTTTAAAGAATCCAGGGCTGACTTTATCCGTCCCTTGTAAATATCCTGGCAAATTTTGCTGTACTTTCTTTCAATATCTGCTCTTTCCATTCATGTTAGCTTTAACATCCTTTTGGCTTTAAAATAAGCCGGAGAGATGTATCATAGGTTATGTAGTTCCAGAACCAGTTGATCAGGATCAGGAACCGGTTGCGGATTCCGACGATCGACATCAGGTGGATGAACATCCATACCAGCCAGGCAAAGGTTCCGTAAAACCTTGCATTGGGCAGTTCTACGATGGCAAGGTTCCGCCCCACCGTTGCCATGGTTCCCTTATCCTTGTAGGAAAATGGAACCATCTCCTCTTCCTTTCGTTTCCTTTTCAGGTTTGCGGCAAGGTTCTTCGCCTGCTGGATCGCAACAGGAGCTACCTGCGGGTGTCCTTTCGGGAAACCGGGTTCCTCCATCAGGGCCACATCACCCAGTGCAAAAATATTTGAATAACCTTTCACCTGGTTAAAACGGTCAACGGAAATCCGGCCATTTCTTCCATAAGCGCTGTCGCGCAGACCCCCGATCCGTGCCCCTGAAATACCGGCAGTCCAGATTACAAGGTTGGTGTGGATCTTTTGACCGTCAGCCGTCTCCAGGTATTTCCCGTCATAATCCCTGACCTGCGTATTCAGCATCACCTTCACGCCCAGTCGTTCAAGGAACTCCCTGGCTTTTTCCGACGACCGTTCCGAAAGTGCCATCAGCAGGCGGTTCATCCCTTCAACGAGGTAGATCCGGATCTTTTCCCGGGGGATTTCAGCATAATCCTTACCCAGCACATATTTCCGCATATCGGCAAGGGCGCCTGAAACTTCAACACCGGTAGGTCCGCCACCAACCACGACAAGGTTCAGAAATCCCTCCTGGTCTTCCTCCGTAGTGGCTGCCAGCGCATTTTCGAAATTCTGGAGCAGCGTGTTCCGCAGATCCAGGGCTTCTGATACTGACTTCATCGGTTTTGACCGGGATTCAAGGTTTTTCATTCCGAAGAAGAAGTTGGAGGCCCCCTGGGTAAGGACAAGGTAGTCATACCGGATGATCCCAAGGGTGGTCCAGAGCTGCTGCTTCTCTGAATCGATGCTGGTGACTTCCGCAATGCGGATATAAAAATCTTTATAGTGCTGAAATATCTTCCGCAGGGGGAAGGAGATTGCGCTGGGTTCGAGACCTGCCGTGGCTACCTGATAAAAAAGCGGCTGGAACTGGTGGTAGTTGCGTTTGTCGACGATGACTACCTGGTATCCCGAATTTTTCAGTTTGCGTGCCAGTTTCAACCCGCCAAACCCGCAACCCACAATCACCACCCTTTTCTTTTCTGATACTGGTATATTGATCATTTGATGAACCCTTCCTGAATGAAAAACGGGAGAGTCAAAAGCCGTACCAATATATGCTGCATGACAGATTTACAGTTCCGCTGGTGAAATTCCGCTTCTGAATAAAACAAATTGGTGCAATTGTGTACTTTTGGGCATCACTAATCCAGAGGCATTGTTGCGATTCAGAATCATTAACCTGTACATTTTCCTGTTCTGCTGCCTGTTCCTTCCGCAAGCCGTGGAAGCCCAGAGAATCACACACATCTTCACTTACCCCGTGCAATTCACCTTCAGGTATTCCATCGATGAACCGGCTTATTCTGATATTCCCAACGATATGATCGCTGTGATTGCGGAGGATGCAGTCAAAAACCCACGCAGGATCTCATTTCTTCTCAACGCCGAGATCCGGGCTCAGATCACAACCCCGGAAAACGAAAATCCGGGTGCCGGGTTCTTTTTCGGCAAGATGAAGGTAAGCGGGTTTACAACGTTCCGAAGATTCCCGATGGCAACTGTCATGATGCCTGACCGTGTGGATTTCGGGTGCCATGTCCAGGGAAAAGACAGTTCTGCCGTATTTGATCTCCCTGAGACGAAGGGTCTGAAACTTGCCGGAAGCGATTCTGCACTCCTTGAATACCCGCTTCCCCGTCTTCTCTCTGCAGAAGATTCCCTGGTACTGGATGGTGTTCGTTTTTATTTTGATCAGGATGCCCTTGTCAGGTTTCATGAACGGGTGACCCTTATCAACGACTATTATGCAGCGGTTGCCATACTCGATTCACTGGGTAAGAAAGCTGAAATGCTTGACCTGGCCGATATCAGCCGCTATCCCGGCAGTTTTATTACCCTGGAGGAGGTGAACAAGGTCCTGGTGATCCTTAAGGAGAAAAAGTTTCCAGTGCGCCTGGGTCTTGATTCACTGGATCCGGCAGGATTCAACGTGAAATTTGACCGTCTTTCCCGTTTGTCATTCAGTGCAACGATGACCTTCCGGGAGACGATAAAGACTACGGATACCGTTATTTCAGGTTTCTCAGAGGACACCCTGATCCGGCAATTTCTTGATGGTATGGGATGTTATATCCGCTGGTCGATGCTTGTGACCGAGCGGAACAGTTCAATTTATCAGGAATACCTGGAACGCTATTTTCGTCTGAATGCCTTCGGGGATGACCGTGAAATAATCAGGAACCTTGTAACGAAAATGTTTCCCGGCAGGGATGCCGATTCGGTCCTGGTCCTGATTTCGGATAAGATCAACAAGGCTTACCATCAGCGTTCGGATGAACTGATGAACAACCGGCAATTTGCAGAAGCCGTGGAGTTGCTGGGAAATGCAAAGCTTTTCAGTGAAGCGGACCTGTTCCTGAAAAGCAAAACCGATGACAATGCCATCATCACCAAAGCGGCCAATGGCATCTATGAATCCTATCTCGGAGTGGCCGATGGTGCAATCCGGAACAAAAAGAATGAGATGGCGCGTTCCTACGTCTTGCGTGCACAGCTATACAGGAAGGCACATTCAGCACATGTCACTTCCGATTCGCTGTTCAATGATGTTTTTCTGAAGCTGGTTGCCGGGAGCATTTCAGCCTGCGATACGCTTTATTCATCATCCCGGTACCCGGAGGCACTTGCCTGTTACCGTGATTTTGAAAAAGGATTTGATTCCCTCACCATTTCTTCCCTTCACCGGAAACTTGAGCCCCGCATGCAGTATTGCAGGTACAGGATCCTTATCAGCGAGGGAGAGAAGAGCCTGGCAAAGTTCGACAAGCCTGAGGCCGGACGGAATTTTTTTCTTGCCAGGCAGCTTGCGGTGGACGAAAGTTATCCGACCGACCAGCTGCTCGACTCGCTTTGCAAGCTGACCTATCCTTTTTACCTGATCCACCTGCTCTATGCCGGTGAGTACAGGATCTGGACAAACCACCTGGATCTGGCCCGGAAATTTGCGGATTCGATCGCATTTGTTCAGCGCACCACAGGTGCGGGAGGCTCCCGGGAATTGTCGGATGCGGTAGCAGGATACCGCAGGAAAGTCGACGAGCTTATCTGCTGGAACGCAGGTGAGTCTGCCGAGGTCTTCCTTCTGCGTGCGCAGCGGGAACGGGAACTGCTCGATTTCATCCTGGCTGCTTCGCTGACTGATTCCGCTGTTGCAGTTGCAAAGGAATTCAGCGATTGTGATATCCCGCTGAGGGGAGTGAAGGACACTGCTGACAAATACAGGGAAGTCTTCGAATACCAGCGAATGCTGAAGGAAGTTGATGTTTTTGTAAGCATCGGCAAATACAGGGATGCTGTGAACCGGTTCCTGGAGGCAGAGAGTTACAACCGGGTCCATGAGGTGGGGAGGTTCGGGGTATCCATTGTTGCCATGTTCGACTATATTAAGGAGCGGGCAATCCCGGATCTGACCCATGAGGCACTTTTGGTTTATGTGGCAAGAAAGGACGCCGATCCGTCATTGCGTTACCTGAAATTGCTGCGGCTGCAAGCTTATCCCTCTGAATCTGTAAAAGAACCGCTTGAATGGCTAGGGAAGGAATTTGCGGCAAAGGATTTTGCCGGCCGGCCCGATCAGAATCCTGTCCTGCTTCTGGATAGTTACAACGGGAACGACAAATGGATGAAATTCTTCCGCATGGCATATTACAAGGAGGCCGCCCGGTTGCGGGATGAGACAGGCTCAAAATACTTTTTCAGGAAATATTTTCCGAAAGATTAAAGGAAAGCGAATAAAAAGGAAGGAGAAATTCTCTCTGTGTCAGAGTCCGATGTTATCTCTTGATGAATTTCGCAGTGCTGTATCTGTTGTCAGACCTGCAGAAACGTAGCAGGTAAATTCCTTCACTGAACCCGGATATGTCCTTGCTGACCTGCTTCCGATTCAAGGTTTCCAGTATTGAAATTCTTTGTCCTGAGAAACTGTAGAACTCGATCCGGGATGTATTCCCGAGATTGTCAAAAGTGATCATCTCTGAAGCCGGGTTGGGAAAATAATGAACTGTGGTCATCCCCAGGTTGGAAATACCGACGGCCCCGATCTTTCCAGTCCATACCCTGACCGTTTTTCCGATCAGCGAATCACCGGTTCCGGCGGCAACCGGAGTGACATCAAAGGCGATGTACTTTCCTGCATTCAGGGAATCGACCACATAGTTTATGGTAGAATCACCGATCGGGGTCAGGTTCACCTGAGTCACTGAATCTGCAATATACCAGCGGAAGAGTGAATTGCCTTCGGGCTTCAGGTCATAATCTTCATAACTATAGGCACCGGTGAGGACCTGCTTTGCAGCAAAAATTCCCTGGATCGAGACGTTGGTCACGAAAGGTGCAGCAGGAACGGAAGGATCAATGTTGTTGTACCAAACATCCACCAGATTTTTGACACCGCCGGTGGTATCCTGAAGAAAGTAAGTACGGGAGGGTCCCCCGTCGGGGAATTCTGCATTGTTTGTGTCGCCGTTGATCCTGAATTTAAACATCAGCGGAATTACAGGACTTATGAGTGATTTCGGCAGGTTGAGCGTGACCTGGTAAATGCTGTCCAGTTCCCGGTCAAAAAGAAGGTCATAGGCTCCGTTGCCATTGAAAGATCCTGCCACATCAAGGTAATCCCGGAGCGGGTTTGGATCAAAATGGCCGGCCCGGATCTGGTAATACATATGGCATTTAAAGGTGATGGGAACCGTGGCTGTGTCATAATCGTTGTACATGTATTTCACCGTCGCCGTGTCGTTCGGAACACGGTACATGTGACTGACAAGTTCAACATTGTTCGAGTCGCGGTTGATCCTGAACCTGAATTCCTCAGCCGTGGCGGTGTTCAGTGCCATGACAATCTGGTAAACCAGGGAGGTATCAACTTTTTGCAAAAGCGGGGAGCCTGTCCAGTTGTTCATCGTCCCGGGCATATCAAGAGAATCGGCGGCAGGGTTGAAAAGACCTTTTTCAACCCACTGGGTCATATCCACCTGGAAGGTGATCAGGCCTGATTTTGGTGAATGGGATGCGGTTGACGAACTTTGTCCGGCAACATATCCGGAAATGTACAAAGAAAAAAGAATGCAGGAAAAGAATACGGAAAATCGCTTCATTGGATCAGATTGAGTGGAGCAAAGATAAGAAAAATCATTTTATGACGATCTTATGCAAAGCCTTGTTGCCATCGGCTTTGATCCTCAGCAGGAAAATCCCGCTTGTGAAGGTGTAACCCCTTCCATCGATCCTGACAACCTGATACCCGCTTATTTTTTCAGTAAACATGCTTACCACCTGCCCAAGGTTGTTGTACAGCTCGAATTCAACTTCAGATTGTTTCTGGGATCCTGTGTTGATGGCTGCATAGACCTCCCCGGACGAAGGATTGGGGTAGACATTACTGAAAGCACTGCTGGTTACCGGTTTGGCCATCCAGGTTGTATCAAGAAAATCAGGGTTCACGATCCTGGTATCGGTATAAAGATGGTACTCCCCGGCTGCAAATTTCAGTGTGGAAGTGACATTGTCAACCTGCAATGAATCGCCGGTAAGGTATTCATACCACCTGCCGGTGTGGGGGAATGCCGGGTTTATATCAAGTGCTGCGATACCGAAATTTCCAAGCACAAGGGCGTACTGATCGTTTTTATGCAACTGTATTCTTTTATAGGCCGACTGAACATCCATCTGGAAGTCGGTGGCTGTGAAGATGGGTTCTCTTTGCCTCAGCTTTATGATCGCACTGTAAAACCGGTTGAGGTTGCGACGACCGGGTTCAGAATAATAATCCCACTTTACGGGCTTTTCGCCGGTACGGCCATTGTAGTCGATGCTGTAATCATAGCCAAGTTCACCAAACTGCCACATTAGTTTCGGACCGGGAACAGTAAAAAAGAACAAAGCATCCAGCCGCATCCGCAGAAGAGCTGTTTCTGTTTTCTTGATGTCGTAGGTTGTTGAACTGTTGCCCCACTGGAGGCATTTGTACATCAGGCGCTCTTCATCGTGACTCTCCATGTACCCGACAAGGTTGCTGTTCGACCAGTCGCGTTCTTTATATGAGACTGCGGAAAAATTGGAATTGCTCCCGTCATTATAACCCATCGCTGCTTCACAATAGGCATAGTTTGAATTGCCCCAGAGCATCATGCTCCGGTTACACAGATCTTTTTCTTCGCTGTTCTCCGCGAAATGCTCAAGGATCACGGAGGCAGCCGGATTGTATTTTTTGACAGTATCGGCGTAGGCTGCCAGGATAGCAATCCGTGAAGCGTCATACATTCCCCATGCAGTGGTGTTACCCAGTGTGTTCTTTTGCGTAAACCCTTTGGAAAGGTCGAAACGGAAACCGTCAACCCTGAATTCCCCGAGCCAGAATTTCAGTGAACGGCTGATGTACTGTTTTGATGATGAGGATTCGTGGTTCATATCGTTCCCGACATTGTAATCGTGTTTTGGGACAGGATTGTAGAAGGGGCTGGTTGAATCGGGCCGGTTGTTCAGCTTGTCCCAGTATAGCATTGCATAGGGCGACTGGCCGAAGGCATGATTGTAGACCACATCAAGGATCACTGCCATGCCGTTTTGGTGACAGGTGTCGATCAGTTTCTTCAGGTCGTTTTTCGGACCATAATATTTATCCACGGCAAAGTAATAACTGGTATTATATCCCCAGCTGCTGTTCCCTTCAAATTCATTGACGGGCATCAGCTCCAGTGTATTGATGCCAAGGTGCTTCAGGTACTGGATGGTGTCGATGACTGCCTGGAAGGTATGTTTGTCTGTGAAATCCCTCACGAGCAATTCATAAATAACCATGTTCGTCCTTTCGGGTGGCGAAAACGAAGATGTTTTCCATGAATAGGAGGGAGCATTTATCTGCAGAACCGTGGCAATACCAAATGTTTTTCCTGCAGGATAGGGAAGGATCCCCGGATAGGTCGCACTGGTGATGTAACTGTCGTTCCAGGGATCACTCACTTTTTCTGCATAGGGATCTCCGATCCGGATCTCGCCGTCAACAAAATACTGGTAAATATATTCTTTCCCCGGTATGAGGTTATGGATCACGACCCAGAAATTGCTACTGTCAGGTGACATTTTCATATACGTTGATGTGTCAAGCTGCCAGTCATTAAAATCACCAATCACAAAGCAGTAGGATTTTTGAGGTGCAAAGAGGCAGAGTGTGACATCGGTAGCGCCGGTATAGTTGATTCCGGGTTTGATCCCGGCAGGCAAGGGCTCAATGGTCACCGGTTTCCTGACATAGTAATAGAAGGAGTCTGCTGCTGAAGCTGTTGCGTTGCGGGCAAGCCCTTTAACCCAGAATTTACCATAATTATTGGCAAGGATCAGGTATGAGAGGGTATCTCCGGCAGCTTTTCTGACCTCCGTGTTGTTGATGTATAGAAAGACCGAGTCAGCGAAAATGGAATTCAGTGTTACACCGAGAGTATCGCCCAATTTCAGAATTGCAACCCCTCCCGAAGGTTTTGACAGTGAGATCTGGATTCCGGGTTTGTAGATGCTCACAAAGATATCTCCGCCATCGCTCATTTTTCCCTGCAGGTAATTCCCGTTCACGGCTACATCGCTCCTGAAAACGAATGCCATCTTCAGAACAGTATCGGGAGCCACCACTCCATAATAGGTCCTGACCGAGGATTTGATCTTCAGCGAGTAGAGGTCTGTCCCGATCCGGGTAAGCTTGGTATCGGGTGTATTCACACCCCAGACAGTTTTAACGTATTTCCAGTCGCTCGGGGAAATGCTGTTGTTGGTGATCACCCCTGTGTGGGCATATACATCACCTGTATAGCCGGCCAGTCCTCCCGATCCTTGTTTTGCATCGAAGATGAGAGTTACTGAATCGGTCTCCAGTGGAAACGCTGGATCTGAAATAACAACCTGAGCTATTGACTGAAATGTACAGATCAAAAAGAACAAAAATAAAACGGGCAATCGATAGATTTTGTATTTCATCCGGGAAAGTTGACACAATATAAACGCAAAAAGATTAAATTGTTATGCCTTTAACTTTTTTTCAATTGTTTTATTAAATTTGTGCAAATTTACGAGCCTTTTCGGAGATTTAATATTTAAATAACTGTATATCATTTTACAAACTACATATCTCTAATAAATTAACCTATGAAAGATTCTTTACGATTGAAGATCCGTAACAGCTTTCTTGTCCTCACGCTCCTGATTTGCTCGGTGAGTTTGATGGCCCAGAATGTTGATATCAGCGGAACGATTACAGAGCTTTCCACGGGAATGACAATCGTTGGGGCGACTGTCGTTCAGAAGGGAACAACTCACGGAACAGTGAGCGATGTGAATGGAAAGTACAAGCTTACTGTACCCAAGGGGTCGGTCATTGTCTATTCTTATGTAGGATATATGAAAAAGGAGGCGACTGCAAAGGAGAGCGGAACAATAGATATTGCGCTTGCCGACGAAGTCAACAACCTGAATGAACTGATCGTGATCGGATACAGCACACAAAAGAAGACCGATAAAACCGGCGCTGTGAGCATGGTTAAATCGGATGAGCTCAACGGGGGGGTCATCACCGACCCGATCCAGGGGTTACAGGGGAAGGCTGCCGGGGTTTCCGTAACGAAGAAGGGCGGCGACCCGAGTGAACCTTTTTATGTGCGTGTTCGTGGCGCTTCAGGATATGATGCAAGCACACAGCCTCTTTATGTGGTTGATGGAATTCCGAATGCTGACCCGAACATGATCGCACCGGACGATATTGAATCGTTCAACATTCTTAAAGATGCCGCATCAACGGCCATTTATGGATCGCAGGGTTCAAACGGTGTTATCTTGATTACGACCAAGAAAGGAAGTAAATCACCCAATAAAGAGGCGAAACCGGATGATTCCTACAGCAATGTGGAATTTTCCACGCAGTTCTCTGTCGAAAAAATTGCCAAGAAACTGAAGGTGCTTTCCGCCGGTGAGATGAGGGATTTTGCCGGTACGCTTCTTGCAGCAGCTAAAAAAACCCATCCTGACTATACGATGGATAGTGTATTCCGTGATGGCGGTGCCAGCACCGACTGGCAGGACGAGGTTTACCGTATAGGTTATTCAACCACAACCAACCTGAGCATATCCGGGGGCAACCGGCATGGAAGTTACCTGGGATCCGTGGGTCAGTCGAACTGGGACGGGATCATGAAAGGGACCTCGAAAAAACGTACCACTGCCCATGTAAATGTTACCCAAAAGACACTGAACGACCATCTTACTATTACAGGGAACATTATGGCCGCTTTTGAAAAAAATCAGTACCAGAGTTACAGCGGCTTCGGACAGGATGACATCATCTACCAGACGATATCAAGAAATCCCACCGACCCTGTGTATAATCCCGATGGTTCTTATTACAAGTCATCACGCGTATTTAATTACGAAAATCCGATCTCCATCATCAACGAAGAAACCAATAACCGCGATGCTAAAAAGTTTCTGGGCGGTCTGAAATTTGACCTGGAGATCATTAAAGGCCTCACGGCAACCGTCAATCTTGGTTATGACCGTGATGACCAGACCACCAATTATTTTCGCCCGGCTAACCTTTATCAGTCGGCGGATAACGGTTTTGGAAAAAAGCAGTACGATAATGATGTCAAAAAACTCCTTGAAATCACCGGGACCTATGTCAAGTCGTTTAAGGATGCCCATAACCTCAATATTCTGTTAGGTTATTCATGGCAGAATGATATGTACAACGGATTTTATGCACAGGGCAGGGATGCTCAATCTCCTTATGCAGGTCCCAATAACCTTGCAACCCTGAATAGTGTCAACTATGGTGACATTGGTTCCTGGAAAGGGGAATCGACACTGATCGGTTTCTTCGGACGGGCGCAATATAACTACAAAAGCCGGTATTATGTTGCCGGGTCTCTTCGCAGGGATGGCTCTTCCAAGTTCGGCAAGAATAATAAGTGGGGGTGGTTCCCTACTGCATCCATCGGCTGGAGCATCGATAAGGAAAAATTCATGAAATCGGTAAAATGGCTTGACCAGTTGAAACTGAGGGCAAGCTATGGGGTATCCGGAAATGACAAGATCGGAGATTATCTGAGTCTTGTAATATGGGTTCCAAACGGAAGGACCATCAACCCTGAAACGGGCCAGTATGTTATAACATATAGTGCAAACTGGAACGAAAACCCAAATCTGAAATGGGAAGAGACAACCGAATACAACCTGGGAGTTGATTTTGCATTCCTGAACCAGAGGCTAAGCGGTAGCATCGAATTATACAGTAAACGGACAACCGACCTTCTTGGAAGGTACCAGGTGCCTGTTCCCCCGAATCCTTTTCCATACACCTATTTAAATTCGGGAACCATGTCAAATAAAGGTATAGAGCTTACACTTCAGGCTTATGTTCTTAACCTGAGAAATTTTGCATGGAAAACCACCCTGACGGCTGCCCACAACCAGACAAAGATTGTCGACCTGGGGGGGCTGACCCCGGATGCTGTCAGGCATGAAGGTCAGTTAACAGGACGTGGATTGATCGGTTCCGAGAATTATGTAACCGGGCTGATGGCAGGACAGGATATCGGGGCATTTTATCTTCCGACCTATGTGACGCTCAAAGACGGTGTCTTTATTTATGAATCGGAGAGCGGAGGTTATACGACGGATCTGACAAAGGCCAAAAGAAGGATTGTAGGGACTCCGACTCCGAAAGTTGAACTCGGCTGGTCAAATACATTGACTGTTTTTAAACGGTGGAACCTTGATTTCGCTTTCAGGGCCTGGCTGGGAAATCATATCTACAACGCAACACGTATGTTCTTTGACAGTCCGAACATCCTGCCGTCGCTGAACGCTGTGCCGGAGGCCATTGGTTGGTATGAGCAGGGGAGGGTCTCGGGAGCCGCCATTGCCGATTTTTATGTGGAGAATGCATCCTTTTTGAAACTCGACTTTATTCAGCTCTCCTATGATTTCAATGTTTCAAAAGTAAAATGGCTCAGCAAGTTCAACCTGTTTATAGCTGCAAACAATTTATTCACGATAACGGGTTACACGGGTGTTGATCCTGAAACGAACATCACAGGAGTATCTTTCGGGATCGATCAATACAATGTTTACCCGAAAACACGTTCTTACACGATTGGTTTGAAAGCAACTTTTTAATTCTGTAACATATGAAAGCTAAATATTTGATTTTTATAGCAATTGCAGCGGCCACACTCTCCTGTACAAAACTCGATGAGAAGGTCTACGATGCAATTCCCGGTAATCTCTATCCCGAAACGCCTGAGCAGGTTGCAAGCCTGAGTGTCGTGACCTATCAGAAGATGCAAAACATGGCTGATGATGGAGATGACCAACAAGGAGGATGGTGGTTTTTGTCCCAGGAGATTTCTTCTGATGAAATTTGCGGACCTACACGGGCTGCCGACTGGTATGACGGCGGTAAATGGCTGAACATGCACAGGCACACCTGGACCAGCGGGGATGAAGGTGTGAACAGGATGTGGCTTTTTTTCTGGAATGGTATTACAACCTGCAACAAGATCCTCGACCTGATGAACAGCTTGCCTCAAAATCCTGCCCTTGTGGCAAAAAAGAGGGAAGTAGAAGTTGTCCGTTCGTTCTATTATTACCTTTTGATCGATAATTATGGTGATGCCCCTTACCTCACCAGTTTTGCAAAGGCACCTTCAATGCCCTACAAGGCATCCCGGGCTGCAATATACGACAGCCTAGTAAAGACGGTTACCAATGCGCTTCCCAGTCTGAAAGCCATCGACAAGAAGTACATGATGAACAGGTATGCTGCATTTTCATTGCTTGCAAAACTTTACCTGAATGCCAAAGAGTATTCGGGAACACCCCAATGGCAGCTGGCAAGCGATTATTGCGACAGTGTCATGAAAGGTCCGTACAGCCTGGCAGCTGATGTTTCGGACCCGTTTAAAACGGCCAATGAAAATTCAAGTGAAATTATTTTCTCCATTCCTTATGATGAGGATAATTTTACAGGGTTCCGGCTTCATATGAGGACCCTCCATTACCAGATGAACCTGAAGTACAATATGACAGTGGGCCCCTGGAACGGATTCTGCATCGTACCCACTTTCTGGGATACATATCAGGTGATCGACAAACGGCGTGCAGCTTACAACCTCTGGGGACTTCAATATTCAGCTGCAGGCCCTGTTATAACCGATGGGGAGACACACCAGCCGCTCGACATTGACCCGAAAGTTCCTGCTTTGTATATGCAGCCTCCGAGTTTTACACCTACGCAGATCCGCACGAGCGGAGCCCGGGTGGGTAAGTACGAGATCAAGATGGGGGCCAAGGAAAACCTGAGCAATGACTTTCCACTCTTTCGTCTGACTGATTTTTACCTCATGAAAGCAGAAGCTGAAATTCGCCTGGGCCGGAATGGTGACCAATGGATCAATCCCATCCGGGTGCGTGCCGGGGTTCCGACCTGGACGGGTGCCGCGCTTGACTCTCTCCTTGCAGAACGCGGAAGGGAGTTGTATTGCGAAGGACAACGCAGGCAGGACTTAATCCGCTATGATGTATGGGAGAATGCATGGTGGGAAAAGCTTGCACATGGCAAGGAACTGAGGACTTTCCCGATCCCGAAATGGGCCACCGATGCCAATCCTAACCTTCTTCAACCACCCCATTAACAATCATTCCCGGAAATAATGACCATTTTCCGGGAATGACTTATTTTGTCAAACAACATTCTATTTGATTTTTCGTTTAATTTAGATATATTTGCAAAACACATCAACTAAAACAACCCTAATACAAAATCTTATGAAAAAACCATTTCAAAAATTAGCAATGTTGCTATCAGCGATGGTGTTGATAGCCATGGTGTTCACACTGAATTCATGCAAGAAATCAAGCGATACGACTACTCCCGGAGTAATCGTTCTTGATGGTTACTATGTTATGGGCGCTGGTACTGCTTATACCACGTACAATGAAAAAGCCATGATGAAAGCTACCAATAACGAGGTTACACAAACCCTTCTTCCTTCGCTCAAGGAACTCTACATCCCGATTAAGGCAACGGGTGGATTCAATATTGCCAAGGTAGACGGCTCCGTTGTTAAAGTTTTTGGTCCCGGTGCTGGATTCGGAACAGTTACACAACTTACGGTTGATAATCCTAAATTTCCGTTTCAACGTGGTCCTGCTGCAATTTCAACAACTCCATTTACAGTTCCAAAAGATGGTATGTATCATGTTGTATTTGATGACTCACTCAACGTAGTTGCTGTTATGCCCGTTCATTGGGGATTGATTGGTGCTGCTACTCCTGGTGGATGGACAAATGATACCATGATGACAGAATCAGCCTTTAACTCAACCACGATGTCCTGGTCACTTACCGGTCTTCTTATGCAAAAAGGCGACTGGAAGTATCGTTATTCAAAGGGCTGGAAGGTTGAAATTGACACAACCAACGCTGATAAAACAAAATGGGTGAAGGTAAACACGAATTTTGGTACTGCTGTTGACGGACTCGTTCCGGGCGGTGGTAACATTACTAACTCCGTTGCTGGTCTTTATACTGCAACAATGTCCTATACACTTGGTTCAGGATACACGGCAACATTGGTTAAAACCGGCGATGTTCCTCCGATTAATTATTCCACATATCAAATGGGGATTATCGGAAATTGCTACCTGAAATCTGATGGCATTACACAGGCAGCATGGGATGAGAATTTTGGCACACAATTGCCCGTTGTTACAGGTGTTACAAATTATGACTGGACCTATACGATAGATATTAACCTTGCTGGTCAATTCAAATTCAGACAAGGCACTGATTGGTCCGGAAAATCTATTGGTTTTGCAAATGTGACTCTGGCAGGACCTGGTGCAGCAAACTTAACAGATAGTGGCAATCCTGACCACAATTTTGCTGTTACCAATACCGGTAACTACACAATTGTTCTGCACATTGATGCTGTTACTGAAATTTATACTGTTACTGTAACGAAAAATTAGTTGAAAAAGAAAGCTCAAAACTGAACCTGCCGGGGAACCCCGGTTTTAACTCCAGTTACGGAAAAGAGTCTGTCTCATGATGAGGCAGACTCTTTTTTTTTGTGCCGGGTGAATGGGTATTGGGTATTGGGTATTGGGTATTAGGGATTGGGGAAGAGGCAGGAGGCAAATAGGCAGTGAGTGTTTTAAAACATAAGATATCTGCAGACTTAATTATTTTGAATTGATTTTTCAAATTCGTTCAATCGTATCAGTTTATTTTATCTAACTTTATTTCCGGGAATGAATTTTCTCATTCCAAACCCGGGTTATAATCGCTCCTGTTAATACAATATTTTCATTTTCCACGAATACTAAAACCGCGCACTCATAACCAAATCAGCCATTCATGAAAACGACAAAGAATGCATTGCATCTTTCAACCTGCTTTTTCCTGGCTATTCTCTTCCTCGTTCATTTCTCGTGTAAGAAAAATAGTCCGCCCGGGTATCCTCTGATAACAAAACCTGTCGTAACAACTTCTGCAGTTTCAAACATCTCTCAGGGATCAGCCATCTGTGGAGGAACAGTCATTTCAACCGGCAGTTCAGCACTGACTGCGCGTGGAGTCTGTTACAGCACGGTAAAGGATCCTTTGATTTCTGACAGGATTGTGACCGATTCATTGACCGGTACAGGCAGTTTCGTTTGCACTTTATACGGATTAACCCCGAATATTCTTTATCATATAAGGGCATTCGCTACAAATGGTTCCGGCACTTCCTATGGTGCGGATAGTGTATTCACGACATCCCAGGGTGCATTGACCGATGGATATTATATCAGAGGTGCCTGTACCGCCTTTAACGGGTTGAACGAATCGGCCATGATGAAGGTTGCAAAAAATGAAGTTACAAACACAGACCGGTACCGTCTTCTTGAAATTTACATTCCTGTAAAAGCCGGAACTTCAGGATTCAACATTGTGAAAGTTTTTGCCCAGAACCAATTTGTATATGGTCCTGGGCCAGGCTTTGGAACCGTCACAAACCCTGCCCAACTGGAACCTTGGATTCCCTTCCAGCGTGGTCCTGTGATTGTGACTTCAGCAGTCTTCATGGTTCCTGCCGACGGGCTGTATCACGTTGTTTTCGATTATGGACTGAACATAGGTATCGTCGCTCCGGTGCATTGGGGGATGATCGGTGCCGCCGTTCCAAGCGGATGGCCTGTTTCCACTGACATGCCCGAATCACCTTTTAACCTGACTGCCATGTCATGGACAATCAATAACCTGCAAATGACAAGCGGCGACTGGAAGTTTCGCTACTGCAATGGATGGAAAATCATTCTTGATACCGTTTTGGACAATGGCGGTGGGAAGCTGGGTGTCAGCGTCAATACGAACTTAGGTGGAGCCATCAGCGCCCTTGAACCCGGGGGAGATAACTTTAATAACTCCGTTCCCGGTATCTACTCATGTTCACTCAGCTATAATATGGAATCCGGGTATACCGGAACCCTGACAAAAACCGGAAACCCTGTTCTCCATTAATTATTTATAGCAGACTCTGTATTCCCAGGGTTTCATGTCGACAGCCAGTTGTCCGTCAATGTGGATGGCTGAGTTGTCAAAAAGGTCCCTGTAATCACCTGCATAGACATTCCCTTTGAGGGTTACCTTTTGTTCAGCAGGTGAAAGGTTCAGGATTACGAAAACGCTGTTATTATCCTTCTTCCGCAAAAAGGAATAGATGTTATGATCGTTATCCGAGGTCACTTTGATCATCTCTCCCCCTGCAATCCCATTGGCCAGTGACGGGTTTTCCTTTTTTAGTTTATCCAGGGTCGTATAAAATCCTGCCAGCGGGAATCCGTCCCAATCAATGTTATCCTTGTCGAAGAATTTCAGCCGGCGGTTGAATGCCGATTCCTGACCGCTGTAGATCAGGGGCATCCCGGGGATCGTGTAGGTTAGTACCGCAAAGGTTTTTGCTGCATTGCCCATCCGTTCATATTCCGTCCCGTTCCAGGAATTTTCATCATGATTTGTTGTGAACTGCATCCGGTAAGCATCGGCTGGAAATTTTGCTGCTTCCTTGATCCGGAGCGTGTCAATCAGATCTGCTGTCTTCTTTCCCTGTGCTATATCATTCATAAGATGAAATACTTCCCAGGAATAGGTCATGTCAAACGCCGTATCGTGCATATCGGGGGTCTCCCATTCTGCCAGCATGAATACCGGCTTTATCGCTTTGATTTTGGGAACAGCCTCATTCCAGAAGCTTACCGGGAGCATCCCGGCCATATCACAACGGAAGCCATCCACATCCGCTTCCCTGACCCAGTATATCAATGCATTGGTCATGTATTCCCGCAACTCTTTTTTATCGTAATTGAGATCGGCCACATCGGCCCAGTCGGGTACCGGTGGAATAATCCTGCCTGTCGAGTCATGCGTATACCATTCAGGGTGTTCCGTCACCAGGTTGTTGTCCCATGAGCTGTGATTGGCAACCCAGTCGATTATGACATACATCCCCAGTTTATGTATTTTTTTCACCAGTGCCTTGAAATCAGCCATTGTTCCGAATTCCGGGTTTATCCCCAGATAATCTTTGATGGAATAATAACTGCCGAGCGTCCCTTTCCTGTTTTTAATGCCGATCGGGTTAACAGGCATCAGCCACACAATATCAACTCCCATTGCTTTCAAGCGTGGAAGGTGCTGTTCAAAGGCTTTAAAGGTGCCTTCGGGAGTATACTGCCGCAGGTTCACTTCGTAGATTACTGCATTACGGGTCCATTCGGGATGACCGATCCCGGAAGCCCCCGGTGACTTCTTGCGGCCTGAACACGACCATATCATGATGCCCGCTGAAATCAGAACAATAATAGCCAGTATCCTGGGAAGATGCTGAATGAAATCTGTCTTGGTCATAAAGTTGGAAAGGTCTTAAAGTTTATAAAGTTTTTGTAAAGTTTGTAAAGTTTGTAAAGTTTGTAAAGTTTGTAAAGTTTGTAAAGTTTGTAAAGTTTGTAAAGTTTGTAAAGTTTGTAAAGTTTGTAAAGTTTGTAAAGTTTGTAAAGTTTAAGTTACAAAATAACAAGGTTTCTATCCTATAATCCCACACTCACACATCCAGCATCCAGCATCCAGCATCCAGCATCCAGCATCCAGCATCCAGCATCCAGCATCCAGCATCCAGTATCCAGCATCCTAGTTTGTCAGTATCTCAAACGAGTTTGCTTTCAGATTCACAGTAATTTTGTTTTTCTCAAGTTTGGCATCGGAACCGAACTGATTTATGAGCCTAGCTCCAATGAACCTGTCGGGGATCTCAACATCGATTTTCCGGGATGACTTATCCTTGTTGAAGATAACGAATACCACCTTGTCAAAGTAGGTTCTCATGTAAACATACGTTTTGTCGCTGGTCTCCAGAGATTTGAAATCGCCGAAGAGCAAAGGCATGGAACTGCTGCGGAGGTGAGCCAGTTTTGAGACGGTTTCCTTCACCTTTTTTTCCTGGGGAGTGAGGTTGTCGAAGCGCATCATCCTCCGGTTATCGGGATCACCGGCGCCGGGCATACCGAATTCGTCGCCGTAATAGATGACGGGGATTCCCGGGATGGTCATGTTGAAGGCCTGGAGCATAGCCAGCCTGCCGTATCCTGCCGTATCTTTTACTTCGATATCCCTGTCCCATCCGGCTTTCTGGTCATTTTCCGAAAAGCTCAGTGCCCCGCTGGCAAAAGAAATAAACCTGGCCAGATCCTGATTCCCGGTAATGTTACCCATAAGGGAATGTTCGCCGTAATAACTGAAACTTTCCTGGAGTGAATAATTCAGGTCTTTGAATGATGCATTCTCCCTGGCAAAGACAGTACGGGCATCGAAGTACAATCCAAAATCAAACTGGGCATCGAGTTCTCCGGGATTAACATAGCTTCGGATCAGGTCACGGCTGCCAAAAGTTTCGCCGATCTGGTAAATGGATCGGTTATCGGGTATCACCACCTGGTTCTTAAGTTTTTTCGTAAGGGTTCTCCAGTAAATTTCCGGGATATGTTTGGTGGCATCATGGCGGAATCCGTCGAGCTCATAATTCTTAACCCAGAAAAGGGCCGAATCAGACATCATTCCACAAACTTCAGGCTTGGTAAGATCAAGTGTCGGAAGGAATTCATCGAACCAGGTTGTAAGTCGCTGTTCATCCCACAGCCTGATATTTTTCTTTTTATTCGGAAGGATCAGCGGCGTGACCCAATCGGGATGATCCTTGAAAATTTTAGAGTCCTGGTGAACATGGTTCGAAACATAGTCAAGAAGAACATTCATGTTACTGCCATGAGCCTGTTTAACAAGTTCCTTCAGATCATCGGGTGTCCCGAAACGGGGATCGATGGTAGTCAGTGTGATGGGCCAGTAGCCATGATAGCCGGAGAACTTGCGGTGGGGAGCCGGGTACTCCTTCCAGCCATCTTTCGGGTTCTGGGTTATCGGCGAGATCCAGAGGGTACTGACGCCAAGATCCTGGAAATATCCTTTTTCAAGTGTTTGAACAATCCCGGTGAGGTCGCCTCCCTGGAAATTCAATTTATTATCGATCTCTTTATCTTTCAGGGGAGCATCGTTTTTCGGGTCCCCGTTACGGAACCGGTCAACCATCAAAAAATAGATGATCATGGCCTGTTTGTCTGCCCGGGTGAGTTTAGATGGGTCCGTGATAACACGGCCTGCTTCCAGCGGAACCAGGATCTCATTCGAGGTTCCCGAAGCATTAAATGCCCATACCCTCAGGAAGGAACGCTCGATGCTGCCGGCATTTCCGGGGATTGTGATCTTCAATCCGGTACTGTCAATTTTACAGAATTTTTCATCCAGCTGGTAGTTTTGCCAGAAGACAAAGATCTCCTTCGTTTTGTTCTTTATTCCAATCGTGATTTTATCTTTCTCAGCCTTGGTGGTGAATAAACCCGGGGCACCTGGAGGGTTTATGTTTCCGACCCGTAGAACCGAATTGACCCCGCCGATATTGTTGTCAACACTTTCAGGGTTGCCGGGATCCAGGATCCACTTTTTATCGACAACCAGTTTGTATTGATATTTCCCTGGAAAAAGAAGGAGATCGGTTTGCCAGATGCCGTCCTTCAAATGCAAGGGAGTTCGACCGATGGTCCATTCGTTCATTTCACCGGCTATTTCCACTTTTTTATATTTTTTATCTTTCGGGTTGAAGGAGATGTGCTGCCAGATCTTCCTCGATTTTTCAAGAAGAAGGGAATAACAGAATCCGTCAATCCAGACCTTCATGACAGACACGCGAGGCACTGTCCCTGTTTTTCCTTCCGGGGTAAGCGTCAGTTCAGATGTATCTGGTGAGATCCGCCACGAAATGCTCTTATCAGTAAAGACTGAGTCGATCGACTTCGGATGAAGAAAATAATCCCCCAGCACGAGGACCGTTGAATCGGGCTGCATGATCACAGGAATTGCCACTCCTGTGATCTCCGGTTTATCGGTAATTTTTATGTTCTGATGGCTGGTACATCCCTGAAGAACAGCCAATCCTGCGAGAAAGAGGATTCCGGCGATAATGTGTAAACTCTTTTGCATAGTGAATGATTTGGGTTATTTACAAACGGTCATTTTCTTCGAAAGCAGGTATTGATCAACGCTAAGCGTATAAAAATAGATTCCACGAGCCAGGGAGGGACTTGTGAAGAGGATGGAGTTGTTCTCTTTCACAATCCTTTCATTGTAAAGCGTCTGAACAGTTTTTCCGGAAGCGTCGTAAACCTTAAGTTCAACCTGGCTGTTCACAGGTGCCAGAAAGCCGATTGTCGTGCTTGTCATAAACGGGTTAGGGGAATTCTGATAAAGCCTGATTTTTTCAGGAACCTTCATTTCATTGATCCCTGACCCGGGAGGGAAGAACTGGCGGAGCGCAGAACTCAGGTGTCCTTTCCAGTTTCCCCAGGAATGGCCTTCGTTCCACTGTTTGAACTGGTAAGAATAGTTTTTATTCTCAAGAATCTGGACAAAACTGTTGACCATGGGGATCAGGCTGGCCATATCGTATTTACCAATATCCATATACAATTCCAGGTCCATTCTTGGTGAATTCTGATAAGTGGAGGAGATGTCAGTCTGCACCTGGCTTGATTGGGCTGCAATCTTACCGAAGGTTTCAGGATGTTTCATTCCGAGATAGAGGGCGATATTTCCGCCGGAGGAGGCGCCAAGAGTGGCTCTCCTCCTGGGATCTTTACTCGTAGAATATTTCTGATCGATTACCGGCATCAGTTCGCTGACGATAAAGGCGGTAAAGGCATCCCTCTTCGTCCCGGCATATTCATTCTGGCGGTCGACGGGAGGAACAAAAACCCCGATCACAGGATCGATCTCATTGTGCCCGATCAGGTAATCGAAGATGTTGTTTGTGTTGGCCAGGGAAATGTATTCGAGTCCATCGTGGAATACGATGACAGGATACTGTCTCACGATTGAATATCCGGGCGGCAGATAGATCTTAACTGTTCGTGAATTGCTGAGATTTGTACTGTAGAATGTCGTGTCAAGCATTGTGCCATGAGGGATGTCCGGGTAATAGTATATTTCCGGAGGAAGAACATAAGCAGGCATCCGCAACTCCGAATTTGGACCATAACCACCCGTGCAGGTGTAAGGATTTTTTGGGTCGAGTATCCAGTTTCCATCGATGACAAATTTGTAATCCAATCGTGCATCCTGTTCATAATGTGCAGGGGCGTAAAAAAAATTGGTTCCGGTGATCCCGGTCATAACCAGGGTCGGGTTCCAACCGGTAAAATCACCGGCCACCGCATGGCTGGATCCCGTTCCCCCGTATATGAAAAATACGGCGGTGTCGTTCTGGATATATGGGAGGATGGAATTCGCGGTCATGAAACTGTCCACTTTGGCCTGCCGTTCATTCTCAGGCAACTGGTTAAGGTAGTTGATGAAGTTCTCAAAATTCCCAGCGAAGATGGACTGAGATAAAAGGATGCAGGTGAAAAGAATAATTTTTTTCATAAACGGGTTATCTCCTTATTTCATTCTTCTCAAAACCAGGGCTGTCCGGTTTGTGTTGTACAACTTCAGCCGGCTGATGCCTTCATCTTCATCATACTGGGCAGCAAATTTGATCTGTTCATCAATCCTCCCATGACCGCCATAAAGAGGATTGTCGGTATTCATGATGATCCGGTAGTCTCCGGGTACTGTCACCGGGACATCATAATCGGGAATCGAATGATTGACATGGAAATTGAAGATAAATACGAGCTCATTTTTTTCAAACACAATTGTTTTGTTCCAGTCGTCAATGAATTGCAGGGTTCCGTACTCAAGGTTCAGGAGCGAATGATCTTTGGCAAGTTTCAGCATGTCTTTATCAAAAGCACCGAGAAAATGATACTTAAGTTCGGGGTTCTGCACGAGCGACCAGAGCCTTCGAGCATACTGGTATGACCAGTTGTTCCCTTCCCGTGGGAAATCGATCCAGTCGGGATGACCGAACTCATTGCCCATGAAGTTCATGTAAGCCTGTCCCCCCAGTGAGAGGGTGAACAGCCGGATCATTTTATGCAATGCAATTCCACGATCCACGGCAATGTGTTTATCATCCTTCTGCATGTGGAAATAGATATCGCTCTCCATCAGCCGGAAGGCGATGGTCTGGTCGCCAACAAGTGCCTGGTCGTGCGATTCGCAATAGGCTACGGTACGAACATCCGGAAGCCGGTTGGTCATTACCTGGAACATCTCCTGGAGGTCCCACTCTTCATCGATCTTTTCCTTGAGGATACGGATCCAGAAATCAGGTATTGCCATCCCGAGGCGGTAGTCAAAGCCGATGCCTCCTTCAGCAACAGGCCTGGCTACGCCGGGCATCCCGCTTACATCTTCTGCAATGGTTATGGCATGCGGGTTCAGGGTATGCACCAGTTTGTTGGCCAGCTGAAGATAGGTTATGGCATCCCATTCCACACCTTCCTTGAAATATCCTTCAAGATCCCAGTTTTCGCGGAAACCGTGATCAAAATAGAGCATGGAAGTGACCCCGTCGAAACGGAAACCGTCGAAATGAAATTCCTGCATCCAGAATTTGATGTTGGAAAGAAGGAACCGAACGACTTCCCCTTTCCCGTAGTCAAAACATTTCGAATCCCAATAGGGATGATTGCCGCGTTCACCTGCATGAAAATACTGGTCATCCGATCCGTCGAACATATTCAGTCCCTCGGCAACATTTTTAACGGTATGCGAATGGACCAGGTCCATGATTACAGCCAGTCCCTGCTCATGGGCTTTCCGGATGAGGTACTTCAGGTCGCCGGGAGTTCCGAAGCGGGAAGAGACAGCGAAAAAGTTGGAAACGTGGTAACCGAAGGAGGCATAATAGGGATGTTCGGCAATGGCCATCAGCTGGATGGTATTGTAGCCCGAATTTTTAATGTACGGGATCAGGTAATCGGCAAACTCGATGAAAGAGCCCACCTTCATCTCTTCCTGTGCCATCCCCACATGGCATTCATAAATGAAGAGCTCACCGAGTTCCTCGATATCAAATTTATCGCCTTCCCATTCAAATTTATCGGGTGGCAGCCACACCTGGCCTGTAAAATCAAGCGTCACAGGGTCCTGCACCACCCGCCGGATATAGGCCGGTATCCTTTCCTGGAATCCTTTGTCGGAATGCACAAGCACCTTCACCTTGCTTTCATGCGTAAAGCGGCCCTGGTAGGTTTCCTGGTCGAGGAAGATCTCCCATACCCCAAATTCATTGCGGGTCATCCGGTTTGAATAGCGCTGCCAGTTGTTAAAGTCGCCGAAGAAATAGAGATCCTGTGCTTTTGGCGCCCATTCGCGATATACCCAGCCTTTGCGGGCCTTGTCGAAATGGATACCGAAATAATTATGTGCGTCGGCGAATTTCAGAAGGCTGCCCCAGGTTTCCTTTATCTCATCAAAAGTATGGCGATAGCGGTCGTACCTGTCGTTGATCTCTGCCTCGGCAGGTTCCAGCCAGGAGTCTTTTGCGACCAGTCCGATCTTCCTGATTTTTTTCATTTTTTTATTCTTGATTCATCCTTCACCAGGATCCAGAGCAATGCAGAAATAGCAAGTGAGGATCCGCTGATGATAAAGATAAGACTTTTATCGGCAGCATGGTTGATGATGCGACCGATGAGGAAACTCGACACCAACTGAGGCAGTACAACGGAAAGGTTGAATATTCCCATAAAGAACCCCATCCGGCTCTTGTCAACTTTCTCCGACATGATCGCAAAGGGGAGGCTCACGACGGCTGCCCAGCCAATGGTGAGAATGGTCATCATGGAGTAAAGGCCTAATGCATTCCGTGCGAACAGAACGATCCCGAAATAACCGGCCGCCATTGAGGCTACCGCCAGGATGTGCGTGTTCACCCGGCCGATCTTCTTGCTGACAGGCTCAAGAAGGAATGCGGGCCAGATCGATCCTACACCATTGAGGATAAAAAATGACCACCCGATCATCTGCCCGGTCTGGTTGGCATTTTCAGGATGTATCTTTTGTTCGATGAAGGCGATGATGTATATGAACATGGTTTGAATTCCAAGCCAGGAAAATCCATGTGCGAAATAGAGTTTGAACAGCTCTCCCCATTTGGTCTTTGTTGCCTGGATCTCATCTCCGGCTGCATCCAGGTCGCGTTTCAGTTCCCTGGGTTCAGAGATAAAAAAAAGCGGACCGATGGAAAAAATGAATACGATGATCACCCCGGCATAGATCAGGAAATAATTGCCGATGAGTGCTCCCATCAGATAAGCCCCGCTGCCGAAAAGGTTGGAAACGGACTGCATCCATGTGTACCCCTTGGTGCGCGGCGTTCCTGCCGGTGTCACATCCGCGATGATCGCCCGCGTAGGGTTGAAGCTGATATTGATGGAAAGGTCTAGGGTCAGGGCAACCGTGATAGCTACGGCCATGAGGGTGCTGATCCCGAAGATGCTTCCGTCGCCGAGAAACCGGCTGATAAGGCCGATGTTTGGCAAGGCAAAGATCATCAGCGAGGCCAGGATCCCTCCAATGATAATAAACGGGCGGCGCCTTCCTCCCCAGAACCATACTTTGTCGCTGATCAGGCCGATGAGCGGCTGGCCCAGGATCCCTGCAATCGGACCAGCTGCCCAAACAATACCGATCTGGTCGATCTCCAGGTTGTATTTTGTACGGAGTATCCAGCTCAGAACAGCAATCTGGATCGAAAGGGCAAAACCCATCGCTGTGGAGGGGAGCCCCAGCACAATGTAAAACAGGTTGGAGAGTTTTTTCTGGATTGTCAACATCGGCTATTCAATTAAAAATTACGAATTATGAATTACGAATTTTTTTTGCGGCACTAGGGTTTTAAAACTTTTAACGTCTCCTATTACTTTTTTAATTCTATGATCCTGGCTGTTTTTGGTTGAAGGGGAATATTCGACAGATCATTGATTGCCTCACCGGTAACCACATCAGTGCCGTGGGTGAATTTATCCAGAAATTCACTGTACCTGCCTCTTTCGATCGTCTTAACTTCATTTTCATTGTTATTCATTGCTATCATCACCGTCTCCTTGTCATTATACCGGAAATAAACATAAACGCCGTCGCGGGGGATGAACTGTGTCAGTTTCCCGGTATGAATGACCTCCTTGTCTTTGCGCCAGTTCAGCAAGTTATGGAGATAGTCGTACATTTCATTCTGCACGGCCGTCCGTCCTGATGGGCTGAAACAATTCACGGAATCGCCAGGCCATCCTCCCGGGAAATCCACCCGCTTACCTCCGTCACCATTTTTAGCCCCGGTTGTCATCAGGACCTCCGTCCCGTAATAGATCTGAGGAATGCCCCGGCTGGTAAGAAGAAACGCCATTGCCATCTTCAGTTTCCGGGCATCTTCCCCCTGCGATTCCATGTATCTTGTGACATCATGGTTATCGGCAAACGTAACGATATGCGACGGGTCGGAATACAGAAAATCCTGGGAGAGGATCTCATAAAGACGGCTGATCCCGTTGCTCCAGCCATCGGATTCTTTGAACCCCAGGCGAAGGGCATCGTAGAGAGCAAAGTCAAAAACACTGGGCAGGTTTGAATCATACCCGTCGCGGTTTTGCGCTCCTTTCTGCCAGCGGGAGATCCCGGCAGGGGTTGTAAGCCAGCATTCACCCACGATATTAAAATTGGGATATTCAGCCAGGATCGCACGATCCCATCGCGACATGAAATCTTTATAGGAATAGGGATAGGTGTCAAGCCGGATGCCGTCGAGACCGGCAAATTCGATCCACCAGATGCTGTTCTGGATCAGGTAGTTTGCCAGGAATGGGTTGTGCTGGTTGAGGTCCGGCATGCTGTTATCGAACCAGCCGCGGATGAATTTATCTTTATCTGCCTCTGAGACATAAGGATCGGTAACGGTTGATGAACGATAGCTGGTCCGTGTGAATTTGGGCCAGTTGTTTAACCAGTCCTTTGCCGGCGGATCAGCTATCCACCAATGCTGCGAGCCGCAATGGTTGAGAACCATGTCCATTATCAGTTTCAATCCCTTGCGGTGAATGTTGTAGGAGAGGGTCAGGTAATCGTCATTGGTGCCGAAACGTGGATCAATTTTATAATAATCGGTTGTTGAATAGCCATGATAGGAATATTTCTTCATGTTGTTTTCAAGCAACGGGGTGATCCATATTGCTGTTGCCCCGAGTTCCTTAATATAATCAAGATGGTTCTGGATCCCTTTAATGTCGCCGCCATGCCGTCCGTCGGGGTTCATGCGGTCTGCTGTTTCCAGGAATCCCTGGAGTTTATCATTGCCGGCATCCCCATTGGAAAAACGGTCGGGCATCAGAAGGTAGATCACATCGGATGCATCAAAACTTTTACGGGCAGCCGATCCGGTTTCCCTTCCCCTCAGTTCGAAAAGGTACTCTGCAACTTTTTTCCCCTCTTTATAAAAGGTGATCGGAAAAGATTTGGGTTCAGCATTCTCAGATATGAGAAGATCCAGGAAAAGATAATCCGGGTTCTCCATCACATGGACAAGTTTAAGTTTTATTTCCGGCGTATAAACAGAAACATCTGTTTGTCCGATGTTCTTTCCGCAGACCAGCAGCTGAAGTTCCGGGTTTTTTAATCCTGTCCACCAGAATGGAGGCTCTATTCTTGAAAGCGATATTTCCTGGCAGTACAAACCCCCGAAAAGAATAAGAAACAGCAGTGTAAGTACGAAATACTTTTTCATAGATGGTTCAGGGTCTTATTTATTTGTTTGCCCGTCCGTAAAGTTTTGTCAGCTCAGCCAGTTGTTGTGCGCGTTCATCCGAGAAATCGCGGTTTTTTGCGCGCCACAACCAGTTATTCAGAGTCGTCCCGGGCAGGTTCATCCGTGCTTCGCTTCCCAGTTCCAGGAGATCCTGCATCGGTATGATTGCGATATCCGCTACAGAGGCCCATACAAGCCGTATGAAATCGCGGCAGATCTTTTTTCCCTTCGAATCCAGGTAATCGAGCACATATTTCCGGTCTTCCGGTTTCGCCTTGTCGAACCAGCCCTTGACCGTATCATTGTCGTGCGTTCCTGTATAGGCAACACAGTTTTTTATGAAATTGTGCGGCAGATAATCGTTGGCTTCACTCGAATCAAAGGCAAACTGAAGGATTTTCATCCCGGGTAAACCGAACGAATCCCTCAATTCTTCAACATCGTCGGTCATCACTCCAAGATCTTCCGCTATGATCGGGATCTCTCCAAGTTCCTTCCTGATTTGTTCAAAGAGGCTTTTCCCGGGACAGGGGATCCATTTTCCGTTAACGGCGGTCTTTTCTCCATAAGGAACGGCCCAGTATGCTGCGAATCCCCTGAAATGATCGATCCGGATAATATCGTAAAGCACGAGGTTTGATTTGATCCTGTCGATCCACCAGCGGTAGCGGTCTTTGTGAAGCACGTCCCAGCGGTACAAAGGATTTCCCCAGAGCTGCCCGGTTTCGCTGAAGTAATCGGGAGGGACACCGCCGACCACGATGGGGTTTTTTTCGGCATCGAACTGAAAGATTTCCGAATTAGCCCATGCATCAACACTGTCGAGGGCAACATACAGCGGGATATCTCCGATGATCCTGATGTTTTTCTGATGAGCATATTCTTTTACCGCCAGCCATTGCCGGAAAAACAGGAATTGGATGAACCGGTGGAATTCGATTTGTTCCTTCAGCAGTGTGCGGAAGGGACGGATGGCAGTCTCTTTTCTCATCTTCAGGGGTTTCTCCCACTGATACCAGGGCCTTTGCTTAAAATGTTCCTTGAGCGACATGAAGAGACAATAGTCGTCAAGCCAGCTTTTTTGCTTTGTTTTAAATTCACGAAACTCTTTCTGAATTTCTTTTCCTGGTTTTTTCGTGAATGTTTTCATGGCCTTCCGGAGAAGGGGATATTTCTTCCTGATAACCTTCCCGAAATCAACCGGGCCATTGCTGAAAATGTCCATCCGGGCCACCTCTTTATTAGTCAGTAGCCCTTCATTGGCAAGGGTCTCAAGATCAATCAGCAGGGGATTGCCAGCTGAGGAAGAAAAACACTGGTAAGGTGAATCGGCAAACCCTGTCGGTCCGAGTGGAAGGATCTGCCAGAGTTTTTGTTTCGATTTTGAAAGAAAATCTATAAAATGAAAGGCCTCTTTCCCGAGCGTCCCGATCCCGTATTTTCCAGGGAATGAGGTCGGATGAAGCAATATGCCGCTTGATCGTTCAGTTTTCATCAATAATTGTTAGTATTGTGTGTCAGGTATCAGGTATTAGGTTTTAGGTTTTAGGTTTTAGGTATTAAGTATTAAGTGTTTCGTATAAGCATAACTCCTGAAAATCGTACTTCGTAATTCGTTTAGTGTCCTCCTCCCGGACTGATGGTTTCAATCCCGGCAGGGTTCTTTTTGTATCTAACCACAGCGAGTGTTGCCACGGCTGCGATCAACATGCAGGTTCCACCAATGACCATGGCACTCATCGGGTTGTTTGCAAAGAACCATTCAAGGATCTTACCGAGGAACCCTGAGGCTGCAATCTGCGGAAAAACAATAAAGAGGTTGAACATCCCCATCATCACCCCCACCTTATCTTTAGGAAGAGCAGGTGTAAGCATGGCGTAGGGCATCGACAGAATGCTTGCCCATGCAATTCCGATGCCTGTCATGGAGAAGAGCAGTCCATATTTACTTGTCATCAGCGGGATCGTAAGCAGTCCGATGGCTCCAACTCCCAGGCAGAGAGAATGCATCAGCTTCGGCCCGGTATATTTTGTGACCTTTAAAAGGACGAAGGAAAAAGCAAAACAAACGGCATTGTACATGGCGAAACAAAATCCGGCCCATGCGCCCGAAGCTTCCATTTCCACTGTGCCGGCTTTTGCGTGAAATACTCCGCTGGCAATGGAAGGGGAGAAATAGACCCACAGGCAGAACATACCGATCCATGTGAAGAACTGAACCAGTCCCAATTCCCACATCCGGCGCGGAAGGTGACCGAACAGGCTGAAGATGTCTTTGAGTCCCATCGTCCAGTCAAATTTTCTCGATCGTATTGCCGCCAGTTCTGCCTCCTCGGGCGGGATCTCCCTGCTTGAGAAAACGGTCCAGAGCACTGCACCGAGAAAGGCTACAGCACCGATGTAAAAGGACAAAGTAACAGAAGAAGGAATATGTCCTTTTCCGGCTCCTTCGGCAGTTATCCCGAACCAGTTGGTCATCATCCAGGGCAATGCAGACGCGATGGTACCTCCCAATCCTATAAAAAGTGATTGAATGGCAAATCCCTGTGAACTTTGTTCTTCCGGAAGGTTGTCGGCAACAAGTGCGCGGAAGGGCTGCATGCTGGCATTAATGGTCCCGTCGAGAACCCAGAGTAGTCCTGCGGCCATCCAAACGGTCGGGGAATTGGGCATTAAGATCAGCGCCAGGGAGGCGAGAACCGCCCCGCCAAGAATAAAAGGCCTTCGCCGGCCCAGTCGTGTCCATGTCCGGTCGCTTGCCTGGCCGATCAGTGGTTGGATTAGTACCCCGGTTACCGGAGCAGCAAGCCAGAGCAAGGCAATCGATCCGGGGTTTGCACCAAGATAAGAGTAAATGGCGCTCATATTGGCCATCTGCAATCCCCATCCGAACTGAATGCCCAGGAACCCGAAACTCATGTTCCAGATCTGCCAGAAAGAAAGAGCCGGTTTGTTCTTCATCAAAAAGAATATCGTTTAAGGATAAAGTATCGAAAGATCAAAGATAGAAATTCAGCCGGAAACGGGAAGGAAAATTTTTACAGATCAGCAGAAGCCGGATCTGGATGCTGGATGCTGGATGCTGGATGCT
>JAPLDI010000018.1 GCA_026391795.1 Bacteroidota bacterium | reverse complement strand
GTAAAGGAACCGTATTCGTAATCCTCTTCCAGGAACTGCCCGTCGATAAAGTAATAGGGTGCCACCGGTAGCTGCGGGATTGCATAGCTCAGAAAATCGCTTTTTGTGTGATCGTAAGGCCCGAGCGAGCTTCTCCTCGCATGGCAGGGTGCACAGGATTCCACATACCGCCGGGAAGGGATCCTGCTGGTCTTAACAAGGAGTCCGGTGTTGTTTTCCTGTGGCCTTGCCAGCTCAGGAAGCCTGGCCCATTCGATATGCGCCGAACCGGGACCATGGCAGGCTTCACAGTTAACGTTGATGTCGTTCCAGGTAGTGTGGTAGGATTTGGTTTTAAGGTCGAAATTTTTCTGAAGGTTCGTTGAATGACATTCGGCACACATGCTGTTCCAGTTTTGTGCCTGGTTTGTCCAGTAGAGCCAGTTTGCAGGATCCAGGTCTTCCGGCTTGTACACCATGGCCGCCATCTGGAACCATTTTTTTTCTGTTGTGTTCCATGCGATGGGAAGGCACTGGAATTTTCCTTTTTCAAACGGGATGAGGTATTGCTGCAACGGCCTTACACCAAATGTATGCGAGACCTGGTATTCCTTCATCAACCCGCCGGTGCCTTCGGTAAAGACATAGAACCTTCCTCCGCGTTTATAGAATTTCGAGATCTTTCCGTTGAATGTGAATTCCGCATTGTTAAAATCGCCGAGGACGGTTGAATCTGAAGCAACACTCATGGCTTTGTCATGATCCGAGCCTCTCCAGAGCCTGTACTCTTTCTGGTGACATTCGATGCAGGCTTTGCCTCCTGTGAAGTACGCTGAAGTCTGTTGCGTGTTTCCCGCATTCCTGTTCAGGAACAGCGAAAGCGGAATGGAAAGCACGATCACCGCGGTGGCGACGAATCCGGTCAGGTTCCAGTATCGGTTATCTCTGTTCATTGCGCGTAAACGAGTTGGTCTTTCCGGAATACATTCCGTTCTTTCAGGGATCCGATATCCACTTTCACAATACCATTCTCAATCAGAACAGGGTAAAAATCGAGTGCCCTGACAGCCGGAGGATTCAAGACTTCTCCATAGATGCTGAATGCGGAAGAATGGCAGGGACAGATGAACCTTTTTTTATTTTCTTCCCAGGTGATGGAACAGCCCAGGTGCGTGCAGCGCAGCGAGAGGGCAATAAAGCCGCCATCCTCCAGCCGGGCAAGGTAAAACCGTCCTCCAAGGAAGGCGGTGACCGTATTCAGTGCGAATGCATCCACCGGTCCGGCTTCCAGCAATTGTTTCGGGGTTGAGGTGCTTTTATTTTTTCCGGAAAAGAAATAAGCGGAAACAATGCCAGTCATCTCAACTGCAGCCACGATCCCCAGCCCTTTCCAGGCCAGTCTGAAAAAGTCACGGCGGCTGACGCCGGGATCCTTGTCCGGTTCAGCTTTTTCCGAAGAGGTATAATGACTAGCTTTTTTCATTCAGCCAGGTAAATTAATATTCCATTATTATTTCTCGCAAATTTTCGCAGATCACATTGCACCAGGAGTGCAGAATATTTAAATCATTTAATTACAACATTTGGTTTCTGCGTGAATCAGCGACGAAATTTGCGAAAATCAGCGAGAACATTTTTTAGTGGATGCTTATTAAATTAAACCCTCCATGGCAAACTCAGCTCCATGTCTTTCCCTCTGAAAAAGATCCCTGTGATCGTTAAAACCAGGAATGCCACCATAATAAATACAAAAATCACCTGCACCAGTTCTGCTTTTGAAAGGCCTGACCTCCGGATGAAGAACCGGTAATAAAGAGCCATGAACGACAACACGATCAGGAGCGGGATGATCCCGTTGCTGATGAATGCCGGTATGCCGTGAAGCATGATCCCGAAATTCAGGACATACTGGTTGAATAAGATCCCCGACAGCGTAAAAAGGACCGCAAAAACAGCAACCGTTCCGGCCGACCGTTTTCCCTTTTCCGAGATGAACCAATGACCGCCTGGCGGTTCTTCATAGTTAAGGAACGGGATCCAGGCCAGGAAAAGACCGACGCATACCGGGATAATGAAAGCGGCAAAAAATGGATGGAAGTGCATCAACAGTTCCTGAACTCCGGCAAAATACCAGGGCGCCTTGGTAGGGTTCATACTGTAAGCCGGGTTTGCCTTGTCCAGTAGCGGGGCATTGAACAGGGCAGCGAAAGAAAACAAAACCGCGATCAGCGCCAGCGCTGCGATAAATTCCCGGTACACCAGGTTGGGCATTACCGGAACCATCACTTTTTCTGTTTTTGTTTCGGGAACCAGGACCCCGCCTGCTTTCCGTACCCGCCAGAAATGGTATACAGCCAGAACCAGCAGAAGGAGCGGCAGCACCGAGGTGTGGAAATTGAAGAAGGTCTGCAGGGTGCCGGAATTCAGTTCCTTTCCGCCAACGACCAGGTTCCGCAGGGGATTCCCGATGAGCGGAAGGTACCCAATAATGTTTGTACTGATCGTGATTGCCCAGTAAGCCAGCTGATCCCAGGGCAGGAGGTACCCTGTGAAATTTGAAAAAACAATCAGGAGCAGCAGGAGGAGCCCGAAGAGCCAGTTGATCTTGCGCTGATCCCGGCAGGCCCCGGTAAAAAAAACCCGGAGAAAATGCAGGAACGCAATCATCAGCAGGAAGACCCCGCTCCAGTGGTGGATGTTGCGGATGAACGGTCCGAAAAGGACCTGGTGCTTCAGAAAAAGGATTGAATCATAGGCCCCTGCCGGGGAAGGAACGTAATAGAACCGGAGCAGGATCCCCGTGAGGACCTGAATCCCGATCAGAAGGAACGCCATCCCGCCAAGGCCGAAGGTCCTGGTGAACTTCAGCGAATTATTGCTTACGCTGACAGGATGTATGTGCAAAAGGACATTCCGCATATGAGCCAGGTTATCACTTTCCAAAAGTAGGGAAAAATTGCAATATCAAGGCATCGGCCTGAAGGAAGTCAGACAGCTCTTCTTCTTTGATTTATTTTATTTTTCCTCTATTTTTGTTCCTGTCGTTTTTCAGACTGGTCAATCTGTAGTATCTTTATAAAATCAAGTTGGACCCTTTGAATAACCATTTGATGATTTGAAGGATCAGGCACTTTACTGTCATTTTAATTCGTTGCGGATGAAAAGATTATTAATACTCGTATCTGCCCTCTTCCTGGTCAGTTTTGGATTCTCCCAGACCGGCGAACAATTTTTCAACAGTGCAAATACAAAGTTGCAGTACAAAGACTTCCGGGGTGCGATTGCCGATTACTCCAGCGCTATTGACGCACTTCAACATGAGTCGGATTATTACAACAACAGCACACGCGATAAAAATCTCAACGGCGATCCCAAGGGGGCAGTGGCCGATTATCAAAAGGTGGTTGAAGCCAACAACATGCTGGCAAAGTCTTATTGCAGCCGGGCCGCTGCAGAACGGAACCTCGGGAACTACCAGGATGCATTGAACGACTGCAACAAGTCGCTGGAATTGTACCAGGAAGATATCGTAACCCATTTTGTCAGGGGCAGGGTCAGGTTCAATCTCTCGGATTACCACGGTGCCATTGATGACTTCAACTATGTGGTTTCGAACAGCCAGGACAGTCTCGAGCACAGCGAGGTCTATTTCCACCGGGGACTGGCACGGAGCAGTATCCAGGACTATACCGGTGCGATCAGTGATTTTACAACAGCCATCGCGATCAAACCGCAGGATGCCGCAGCCTGGTCGAACAGGGGATTCGCAAAGATCCAGTCGGGTCAGAAAGAGAGCGGTTGCCTTGATATTGCCAAAGGGCTCGAACTGGGTGACAGCAATGCTCCTCAGCTGAAACAAAAATATTGCAGGTAAAAAGGTTGCCTGACCGGAAATAGAATGCTGGAAAACGATCTGAACCCGGCCCGGGTGAATGAACTTTTTTGTACTTTTATGCCCTTATTCCTGATCTTATGAAAAAGCTGATCCTGTTTTGCCTGGCGGTGGTTTTTACCGCCGGGATCAATTCCTGCGGAAAAGACAGTTCAAATAGTGATTTGGTGGTATACAAGGTGCCGGTTGACATTGCCGCCCGTTATATCGCCCTTGCTTTTTGCAATGCGACTGCCGGGATAAACAGCCACATGGAAAATGCAGCCATGTTCACTGCACGGGGATCCGGAACCTTCGACTCCACGTTTAACGTGAAAGTAATAGACTCCACAGCACCTGTGAGATACAATTATAATGTGGTATACAACTTTATACGGCAGGCTGCGACTCCTCCGGAAACCACGATGGGTTATACTTCCCAGGGGACTTTTTCCTGCGATGCGATGATCTCACAGGATGGACCAAAAGGCAACTGGATCATCACCACTCTCGACCAGGCCCTGCTGACCATGAACGGAACCGGGGAAGATGCCGGGATGCAATATGCCAGACTTGAAAAGGTAAATTTCGGAAGCAAGATCACCTATACCCTGAACAATGTAATGATGAGCAAAGTGTCGCCTTACATGGCGGCTTCAGGAACCGTCCAGGTCTCCATCAACGGAACCGGACCGCTGGGAGTGCTTTTCGGTTACTCAGGCACGATTACATACAACGGTAACCGTCAGGCAACCCTGGTACTTGGCGGTGTCACGTTCCATTTCAGCCTCAGCGCCGGCACGATTACAGGTTAACTGCCCTTTCCGGCTAACCCGATGCCTGCAGGATCAGAAAAGAATCAGAGAAGGATATCCCTGAAGGCCCGTCTCCATCCCATGAGTTGTTTCAAACAAGATCAGATGCACCTGGAAGAATCGTACGATTACATTATCATCGGCTCCGGCTTCGGAGGATCTGTTTCTGCGCTCCGGCTCGCCGAAAAGGGTTACTCCGTGCTGGTCATTGAAAAGGGGAAAAAATACAGGCATGAGGATTTTCCGAAAACCAACTGGAACGTCCGCAAATGGTTTTGGTTCCCGGGAATGAAATTGTTCGGGATCCAGAAGCTGACCTTCTTCCGGCACATCACCATCCTGAGCGGGGTGGGGGTGGGCGGAGGTTCACTGGTCTACGCAAATACACTGCCCAGGCCCAAATCCGCTTTCTTTACCCATGGCTCCTGGGCCGGACTTGAGGAGTGGGAGAGCGAACTTGCTCCTTTTTACGATACCGCGCACAGGATGCTGGGAGCGGCTGTGAACCCGCTGCTGGCTGCCAGCGACTTTGCACTTCAGAAACTTGCACAACAGGCCAACCGGGCCGACTCCTTCACCCCGACGACCGTCGGCGTGTTTTTCGGTGAACCGGACGTAAATGTTAAGGATCCCTATTTCGGAGGAAAAGGCCCTGACCGGAAAGGATGCATCCACTGCGGTGCCTGCATGACGGGCTGCCGGCAGAACGCGAAAAACTCGCTGGACAAGAACTACCTCCACCTTGCACAGGAACTGGGGGTGACCGTCATCCCCGAACACGAGGTGACCGGCGTAATCCCCCTGGGCGACCATGGCGAAGCGGGCTACCAGGTCATCTTCCGGCAATCGACAAAATATTTTTCCGGTAAAAAGAGGGTAATTGCAAAAGGCATCATCTTCTCGGGCGGCGTACTCGGAACTGTCCCCCTGCTTTTGAAATTGAGAAGGTCAACCTTGCCGCACCTGAGCCCACGCACGGGCGACATGATCCGTTCAAACAACGAAGCCCTGATCGTAAATACCAGCCTGGATAAAAACCCGGAACTGCATAAAGGACTTGCCATCGGCTCGATCCTGGAGCTCGACGAAAACAGCCACCTCGAACCGGTACGGTACGGGGAAGGCTCCGGCTTTTGGAGAATAACCATGCTGCCCATGGTCAGTGAGCCGGATTTCTTCAAACGGATCCTGAAACTTTTTTTGTTGCTAGCCCGGTCACCGGTAACCTGGCTGCGGATCCTGTTTGTCAGGGATTATGCAAAGAGCTCTTCTGTATTATTGTTCATGCAGCATCTCGACAGCACGCTGAAGTTAAAAAAAGGATTTTTCGGAACGGTCTCAAGAATTGAAAAAGGCAAAGCACCGACGCCCTTTATCCCGGAGGCACATGCCGTTGCCCAGGCCTATTCAAAGATCATTCATGCACGTCCGCAGGTGATTGCCACCGAAACCATCACCGGCATCCCTTCCACGGCACACATCCTGGGAGGCGCCTGCATGGGAAAAAACAGGGAAGAGGGTGTGATCGACAGCAACAACAAGGTTTTCGGATATGAGAATATATTTGTCTTCGATGGATCGATGATCTCCGCAAACCCGGGAGTGAATCCCTCCCTCACCATCACCGCGATTTCCGAAAGAGGTATCAGTAAAATTCCGGCAAAAAGATAGATCATGGATATTCCGGCAATTGTTCAGCAGCAGAAAGAGTTTTTTAAAACTCAGAAAACAAAGGACCTTTCTTATCGCAAGGATGCTTTGCGACGATTGCGTGCCGAAGTGATCCGGCGGGAAAAGGAGATCACGGATGCGATCCATGCCGATTTCAGGAAACCGGAATTTGAAAGCATTGCAACCGAGACCAGGATTGTACTCAATGACCTCGACCATATGTTGCGGAAACTGAACCGGAGGGCCAAACCCCATTCGGTTTTTCCGGCGTTGTTAAATTTTCCCTCCGGCAGCAGGATCTACCCCGAGCCCTACGGAACCGTTTTGATCATCGCCCCGTGGAATTACCCTTACCAGCTCACCCTGTCGCCGCTGATCGGGGCCATTGCCGCAGGGAACACCGTCGTTCTGAAGCCCTCTGAACTCACCCCCCATACCTCCGGGGTGATCTCCTCGATCGTTGCAGCTGTATTTGACAAGGGTCATGTCTGCGTGGTGGAAGGCGATGCAGGCGTTGCAGAAAAACTGCTGAATGAACGATGGGATTATATCTTTTTTACCGGCAGCATCCAGGTAGGAAAGATCGTCGCAAAGTCTGCTGCCTTAAACCTGACGCCTTTTACGCTGGAACTGGGGGGGAAAAGTCCCTGTGTCATTGATAGGACCGCGAACCTGAAACTGGCTGCGAAACGGATCACCTGGGGGAAATTCATAAACGGGGGCCAGACCTGCATTGCCCCTGATTACATCCTGATCCACAGCAGCGTCAAGGACGAATTCATTCATTCCATGAAGAATGAAATAAAATGCGCCTATGGCGATGATCCCTTCAAATCAACCGACTTCCCCCGGATCATCAATTTACGGAATTTCCTTCGGTTAAAGAAGATGCTGGAAAACGAAAGAGTGATCCTGGGCGGCGAAACCGATGAAGGGAGTCTCTACATTGCGCCGACGCTGCTGGATAATCCGGGTCCGGACAGTGAAGTGATGAAAGAAGAGATCTTCGGACCTGTTTTACCTGTACTGGATTTCGACGATGAAACCGGCATTGAAAGGATCGTATCGGCTTACGAAAAGCCACTCTCTTTTTACGTTTTTTCGAACGACCGGAAATTCGCCGGCCGGTTGATCCGGCGCTATTCCTTCGGAGGCGGTACCATCAACGATACGGCAGTACATTTTGCCGATCCTCACCTTCCCTTCGGCGGCGTCGGCCACAGCGGCATGGGCGCCTATCACGGCAAATATTCCTTCGATACATTCACGCACCTGAAAGGGATCACCCGGCGCTACAACTGGCCCGATATCCCTTTACGATATGCTCCCTACGCCGGCAAGATGAAACTGCTGAAGTTTTTCATGAAATGGCTGGGATAGAAACTGCTGGCGCGCATTTGTAACGTGTGCCTCCCATACTCCTTGTCATTGCGAGGAACGAAGTGACGAAGCAATCGCAATTTCGCCACTTCGCTCTTTATTTTTTCCTGCTTTCCACAACTTTCATTGAAGCCATTCCCGGTTGTTGCATTTTCCGCAACTGCCGTTCCTGAATATCTTATTCTTCACAATTCTTCGCCTGTTGCAGATTCCGGCTGGCGGTGATCAGTTTTGGATCCATACTTCCCACCTATAATTTTGTGATTGAAACCCAACCGGAAAATCATGAAAACCCTGATGCTCATTGAAACGGTCCACGGAGGAATGTTTTTCTCCGTCACCTACGTAGTGGCTTTTCTGCTGGCTGCAGGAATAATGATCTTTGAAGGAGCCCGGAGAGGATATCCCCGGAACGCCTGGCTCCTGATCCTCGTGACTTCTCTCCTGTTTTTTATCATCGGAGATAAGATCTTCACCTATTCTCCCGATCAGTGGATCCAGGTATTTACCAGGTTCCATTTTCCTGAAACGGAGAAGAAAACGGTTTTAGGCGGGATCGTGGGTTTGACGGCAGGGCTGCTGATAGCAAAGAGCTGGCTCCGTTTTCGCCGCCCTGTACTGGATACGATGGCCATTGCATTGCCGGTTGCCATGGCAATTTCACGGATCGGATGCCTGATGGCAGGATGTTGTTTCGGTACCCCGACAAATATGCCCTGGGGAATAGAATACGATGCTGCTTCCTGGGCTTACCAGGTCCATATGGCACAAGGACTGGTTCAGATTCATGATGCTGCTTCGCATGCCGTTCATCCTGTTCAGTTATACCAGGTGATCGGATGCCTGGTGATTGCATTTGTTGTCTGGAGAACCCGGAAACAATGGAGATCAAATGGCAGCCTGTTTCTGTTTTCAGTATTATGTTATGCCGCGTTACGCTTTTTCGTTGAATTTGTGAGGGCTCCCGAAACCAGCTTTTTCGCAGGTAAGGTTATCCTGGGTTTGAAAATCATCCAATGGTATATCCTCTTGGGATTTTTGGCAGGACTCATAATCCTGGTCATCCGTGAAGGAAAATCAAAAACTTCATTACAGGTTACAAAAGCAGTCTCCCCATCTGATTCCAGGTTAATGTCATTGGCTCTATTATTATGCGGGATTATTTTTTTTGGAATCAGGTGGTTTACCTTCCTCGAAATTTCCACAATCCTCTGCGGCATGATCCCGGTCATCATTGTCCTGATGGTCAGCGTCTATCGCAGAAATACCATCGCCGGCTTCCGGTGGGTGATCCCAGCCGTTCTCCTTTGCAGTTTCAGCTTTATGGCACAGAAAAGCAGCAAGAAATGGTCTCCGATGGAAAAGACCGGGTTCACCGAAATCGGCGTTACGGGCATGGCCGGATCGTATTATGATAAGCTGCAACGGGTTTCGGGAGAAGATTGCGGAGGTTATATCACAACACCACTTGGAACCTACCAGCGGACTTTTTACCAGGGAGGGGTGGATGTTTCGTACAATAAATGGCGTGGAAAATACAACAAACTTTCAGTGGGAGGAAGTGCATTTATCGGAAGCGAATCGGGCAATATGAAGGCTGATTATCCCCATTCTGCATTGACACTGGGCATCAGTCCCTATTTTACCTACAACTGGCACTGGTTCGGACTGGGAACCGGGTTTTCAATAGGCCAGATGAAACTTCCAAGCGGACCGTCATTTGAATTTAAACCCTCAACACATTCGCACAGCACCGGCGACATTGTTTCGGCTGATTACTATAACCGCAACCTGGTCTTCTCCATTAACCTCAGGGTCGGCCCTTCCGACATCTTCTACATGGAGGGCTGTTACCCCGGACTCTTTCCATCCTCTACCCCTTTTCCGATGTTCCAGGTCGGATTCGGAAGCGGCCTGGGAAAGACCAACGGAACCAAAGCCGGGTTCGGTGTTTGTGATGACGGTTTTTATGCCGATGTGAACTACCCTTTTAAAAGCAACATCGTGCTGAAGGCATTTTATGCCGACAATTTTTATTCAGGGATGAAGGAGAAAAGGGTTTTCTCCCTCGGGATCAGTTACCGGATCATGGATGAAGCCAGTGGGACAAAGAAAGATCAGCTGCTGCCGGCCGGGCTGGAACCTCAGGCGTTTTACTTCAACAAAAAAGGAAACCAATGAAAACAAGAATAATCATCATTCCACGACTTTAATCATTCATTAAAACCAAAAGCCATGAAAAAGATCGTATTTCTAGCAATTGCAATAACTGCAATCATGTTCACCTCCTGTAAAAAAACCGAAAACGATGGCAGCCCTGTATCCGTCGATTACACAAAACCTGCAAATATCAGCGGAACCACCTGGAAAACCTTCAGCCCAAGTGCGGACCCCAGCATGGAATGGGCAGCGTTAATTTTCAAATCAACAGCGGCAGTTGAAGGATGGTCAAAGTACAAGACATTGAATGCAACGAAGGACTGGACCGGCACATTTGCCATCGTCAATGCCAATATTACTTTTAACTATTCGATGGATTCAATTCCGGAAACATTTTCAGGTACCATCAGCGGTATTACAATTACCTGCCCGATGGGTGGAGGAGCATCTGTCGTCTTTACGAAGCAGTGATAAGAAATTAAATGGCCAGATCTTTAATTCGCAAGATGCTAAAAGGCAAAATGGTAAGATAGAAAGTTATTTTACCATCTTACCATTTTGCCTTTTTACTTATTCTTTTGTTATTTCGCCATTCGCTATTTCGCTATTTCCTCCAGCAGGAACCCTGCCTTGCCGATCTTCTCGGTGACAAAAAGCACGTAGTGGATATCCACGCAAATGCAGCGCTGCAGCGCGTAATCATACTGCCAGTCGCTGATCATCGATTCATAGTTTCCGTCAAACGCCACCCCGCAGATCTCGCCTTTGGCATTCAGCACAGGGCTCCCGCTGTTGCCGCCGGTGATGTCGCACTGGTTCACCCAGGCTACCGGGACATCTTTCATGGCGGGATTCACCCACTTGCCGAAATCCTTTTTGTTGTAGAGGTCAACGAGTGAAGGAGGAGCATCGAAGGGCTCAACACCAGTGTTCTTTTCCACAACGCCCTGTAACGTAGTAAACGGTTCGTACCAGACAGCATCCGCCGGCTTGTAGCCTTTCACCTTGCCCCAGGTGAACCTTTTGGTTCCGTTTGCATCAGGATACATGCCGGTGCCTTTCCATGCGTACAAACCTTCAAGGTAAACCTTCCTCAGTTCCCCGACATTGTAACCGAAGGTCTCTGTGGTCTTCTGGATCTCAATGGCCATCGGGTCAATGCTGAATGCAAGGGTGATGAAGGGATCATTCAGTGCCTGCAGTTCTTTGGTCGACATCTTGAAGAGCGTCTTTGCATAAGCAGCTGTGGTGAGTTTTGAAGTCCTGAAGGCTTCATCTACAAATTGCTCAACAGGTTTCTGCGTATTGCTGAAGATGTATTCCAGCCCCGTGATCCGCTGGTTTGCAGGCAGCGCCTCTGCCATTTTCAGGGTGCGAATCATCATCGCCTTGTCCACAGGTTCGTAATAATTGAAGTAGGTATCCTCAACTCCTTCAATATTCTGCTGAATCGCTTCGTCGGTAAATCCCGGGGATCTTTCTCCTTCCGGCTTCTCCCTTTCCTGTGCAATGAAGAGCACCTGCTGCGCTACCGAAAGCGGTGTGCCGGAAAGTCCCCGGAGGGTACCGAAAACATTGTCCCTGTCCTTGGTGGCTTCGAGTACCTTGTATTCATTTTTTTCCTTCGAAAGGATATCGGCATATTTTGTTTTGGTTTCCGGTTTGCTGTTGGCCCATGTAAGAAACTCCTTTTCAAACGCAAGCTTCTTTTCATAATAATGGGTCTTCTTCATCCCGTCGACTTTCCCCTGGTAATTTTTCATCACGTTGGCCAGCCCTTTCTTCAGGCTTGCCACCTTCAGCTGTCCTTCGTGGTTGTTTCGGGTGATCTGATCACACAGGTCAATGATCTCCTGGAAATTTTTGATGGCAAAAGGATAATTGTAGTTCTCATTCCAGTGAACAGAGGTGGATGAACGGTAACGTGTAGTCTGACCCGGGTACCCGATGATAAAATTGAAATCGCCGTCCTTCAGGAAATCCTTAGCCACCTTCAGCCATACTTTCGGGTGATAGGGTACATTGCCGGCCGCATATTCTTTCCCGGTCCCGTCGGGTGCACAGTACACCCTCATGAACGAAAAGTCGCCGGTATGCCTTGGCCACATCCAGTTGTCGGTCTCCCCGCCGTAATTCCCGATCGAGCTGGGAGGGGCGTAGACGATGCGTATGTCCTTGAACACTTTATGGACAAAAAGAATGTATTGCCGGCCATTGTACATTTCCGATACGGTCGCTTCGATGTCGTCTTTCCCTTTGGAGATCGCTTCCGTCATCTTCGCGATTTTTTCATTGATCTTCTTGTTCTTATCCGTAGGATCGGTGATCCCCTTTGCTGACGCCAGAACCTCTGCAGTGACGTCTTTCATTTCGGTCAGAAGACGTGCCCGGTAGCCCGGTGCTTTGATCTCGTCGCTGCGCTTTGTCGCGAGAAAGCCGTTGAGAAGATAATCGCTGCTGACGCTCGACACCCTCTGAATGGCGGTATAAGCCACATGGTGGTTGGTGATGAGCAGTCCGTCTTTAGATATGAACGAAGCGGTTCCGCCGCCCAGCTGCACGATGGCATCGGAGATTGTGGATTTGCCCGGGCTGTAAACATCGCCCACGGCTACCTGTAATCCTTTCTTGTTAAGATCGAGCTGACCGATCTGCGAAAGCAGCCACATTCCCT
>JAPLDI010000036.1:26941-49844 GCA_026391795.1 Bacteroidota bacterium | reverse complement strand
TCAAGTTCTAATTACGGGAACCCGCTATTAGAATATCTAAAATTAATACTAATGACTCATGAACCAATCATATAGCACTTTTTTTTGGCGTGCATTTAATCCTACTATCGTTTATTGCATATGGGAGATGTTTTATTTTGTTAAGAATAATGATTCATGGAACTTTGTTTAGTCTCTTACTGTCCTTTTCTTTCGTGTCTCATTTGCTTTCATTTGCTAAGTGCAAAGCGCCCAACCCAAACTTTCCGAGCGTGAAATAGCCGAAGCCTGGGCTAAGATCACCATCATAAAATGGAAACGGAAACTCGCAATCAACAAGATTGGCGATTCCGGTACTCTCCTTAAAAGTTTCAAATACAATGTTCTTGCATCGGCTCAGGGTGATGTTCTGAAGATATCCCTCCTTTTTGAATATTACGGCCGCTTTGTCGATATGGGTGTCGGCAAAGGCGTCAAGATCTCCGATGTAAAGGAATCCCTCACATCTCGAAAGCTTTCCGGCAAGATGCTAGGAAACCGTCGAAGGCCCAAAAAGTGGTATTCAAAGACCTTTCATGCCGAAGTCATGAAACTCGGTGAAATCTTCGCTCGCGAATATGGCCATCGTGGAGCTTTGGTTATTACCGAAAACTCTTCGGATAAATCCCTGATCAATGGCTAAGAACGAGACTTCGACCGCAACCGTAATCCTCAATGGGGAGAAAGCCAACGCTTCCCTTAAACAACTGGAAGCCGAGGCAAGAAAACTCAACGCCGAACTTCGCCAGCTGAACGTGAACTCCAAGGAGTTCGCTGATAAAGAAAAGGAGTTCCAGAAGGTCAACGGTAGGGTCCGGGACCTGCGCGGAGAAATCAACCAGAGCGGAACCGCTTTTTCCAAACTCGCCGACCAGGCAAATAAGTACCAGCAGATCCTTCAGATGATCACCATCGGGCTGATCGGGTTTGGCGCTTCGCTGGTTGGCCTGATCAAAGGCAATGCGAAACTTGAGGATTCGCTGGCTGATATTCGCAAAACGACCAAACTGACGGTCGATGAAGTAAAGAAACTGAATACAGAACTGGGTAAGATCGACACCCGGACTTCCCGGAGCGATCTAAGGGAAATGGCCGTGGTTGCCGGTCAGCTTGGCATTGCCCAGAAAGATATCCTCCCGTTTGTCGATTCCATAGATAAACTCAATGTAGCACTCGGCGCTGAAATACAAGGAGGGGCAAGTGAAGTGGCGACCCAGATGGGAACCCTTCGAAATGTCCTTACCGACATGAAGACCTCTGCTGTTTCCGACGATATGCTCCGCTTGGGTAATGCAATCGATGTCCTGGGTGCAGATGGTTTTGCAACAGCACCGGTGCTGGTTGATCTTTCAAACCGGATCGGTGGTGTTGGAATGTCACTTGGATTGACCTCCGATGAAGTAATAGGCATCTCTGCCACACTCCAGGAACTTGCCGTTTCCACCGAAAGGGGCGGAACGGCAATGACCAAGATCCTGATGAAGATGACTTACAACACCGCCGACTTCGCAAAAGTGGCGGGGATGCCGTTGAAAGAGTTTACAAATCTTGTAAATACGGATCTTTATGGTGCTTTTGTCAAAGTTGTTGAAGGATCCAAAAGGGGCGGAGAGGGCGCAACCATCCTGGGCAAGTTGATCCGTGAGCTTGAGATCTCCGGAGCCGGTGCATCGGAGGTCTTTGCCAAATTGGGCAACAACACGGCGATGCTTCAGCAGAAAGTAGATCTGGCCGGTAAGTCATTACAGGGCACAGATGAGATCCTTAGGCAGTTCAACGACAAGAACACCACTCTCGGCGCTACGCTGGATAAACTGGGTAAAGAGTTTTACCGGCTGATCACCCTTCCGGGTGTCACTGAATTTCTCAAATCCATGGTCGGTTCGGTCGTAAACCTTGTCGCCTGGCTGAAAGCGCTCCCCGAGTGGATCGACAAGTACCGCATCCAGCTTATTGCCTTAACCGGCGCCATTGGGGTTTACATTGCGGCCCAGACAAGATCGATACAGGTCTCGATTTTAAACAACCTGACCCTTAAGGAAGGCATCCTTCTAAGGATGAAGGATGCCGTGGTCCTGGAGTACCTTGTTGTAAAAGAACAGCTTCTTACCATCTGGAAATCCAACGGTACGGTTGCAACTAAACTGGCGACAACGGCACAATGGCTCTGGAATGCCGCCATGGCTGCCAATCCCATCGGTCTTGTCATTGCCGGCATAACCGCATTGGTGGCAGGGATCAAGGCCTATGAGATGTACAATGAAGAGGCCATTGCCCTGGAAAAAGAAAAGGCTTCTACAACCGTACTTCTTGCCCAGGCAAATCAAAAGCTTGAAGATGCTTACGAGAAGGTTTCCGCAACCATCAGGAACCTGAACCTTCTCTCTGTCCAGGAGAAGAAAGATCTCCGCGATAAAATTGATCTTACGATCAAGCAGGCCGAGGCAGAACTGCTTTTGATGCAGGCAAAGCAAAAGAAGATTGGGGATGCTTCTGCAAAACCTACCTTCTTCCAGCAGGCGTGGAATGCCGTTAAGGGCGGAATGGGACCGGCTGCTACTGCAACCACTATTGCCTCCAATGCCATTGATGCACAGGAGAACCGCCAGGAAGCGACAAAACCTTATGATGAAGGGATTAAAAGTCTCCAGGACAAAATAGCCCAGTTTAAGGACGCAAAGCAATCGCTTTCCGATATCCTCAATGCCGAAAGTATAGCAGACAATATCGTTGGGGAGTCCCTGGATAACCTGGAGGCAAAACTGTCAAAGTACCAGATCGCCCTGAAGGCTTCCGTTGCGGGCTCTGAGGATTTTATCCGGGTGCAGGGTAAAATAAAAGATCTGAATAAGAAAATCCAGTCATTCGATAAATCTGATCCTTCCTCCGGAACATCCTCAGAAGGTGATCCCAATGCCAAAAAACAGGCTGCCTACCTTCTGGATATCAAAAAGCAGCTGGCCGAAGCAAGAGCCGCTGTAACGCAAGGGGAGATGGAGCGGGAACTGGCCATTGAAGAAGAAAAACTGGGCGAGCGCTTTGCCAAAATAAAAGGGAATTCCGCAGAGGAGATGGAGCTGCGTAAGCTCCTTACCGATCAGCTTATCGAAAAGCAGGACGAGATCCGCAAAAAATATGCGGATAAGGAACTTGAAGCCCAGTACAAGGTCGATAAAGAAAAGGCTGATGCTAAACTCGAGTCGCTGAACCAAAGTTCGGATGAATATCTACAGGCCCTGCTCGAATCCCTTCAAATGGAGATGGATTACACCCTTGCGGTCACCAAGGCGACCGAACAGCAAAGGCTTGCAATCCAGGAGGCTTTCGCCCAACGTGGCGCCAATGCCGTTACAAAGCATAATGAGAAGGATGCCCGGAATCTTCTTGACTACCAGGAGCAACTTAAGAGCTTAAAGCTAAAGTCGGATATCGACCTTGCTGACAAGCAGCTCAAAATAAAACTAGAGGTCGATGCCAAGTACAAGAAGATCCTTGAGGATAACGTAAATGATGAGCGAAGGACCGCTGAGATCAAGATGCAAATGGCCGAGGAAGTTGCAGCCAGGCAGGCGCAACTTTCCAAGGAAAACGCAACGCAGGTTGCCAATGATGCCATAGGGCTTGCCAAAGGCGCTGTCGATGGTCTTGCAGCCATCTATTCCATGCAGACGGATGCTAAAAATCAACAACTCAGGGAGAATGAAGAAGCAAACAATAAAAAGAAGGAGAACCTTCAGAAGCAGCTCGATGCCGGTCTTATCTCTAAAGCGCAGTATGATGCCCAGGTCGGTAAGATGGATAAGGATCTTGCTGCCAAAAAGAAAAAGATGGAGCATGACCAAGCCGTCCGAAACAAGGAAGTGGCTTTGTTCAATGCGCTTATCAGTGTTGCCACTGCCGTTGCTTCGGCACTGAGCGCCGGCCCGGGAGTGGGGATCGTGCTCAGCATCATAACAGCAGCCCTGGGTGCCATACAGATCGGTTATATCCTCAGTCAAAAGGTCCCGGAAGCTGCCTCTGGCCGTTATTCGGTAATCGGCCAGCAGGACAATAAGCTTTACCGGGACGTTCCCTATGTCGATTCTCCCCAAACCGGTTTGTATTCCACGCCGACCCTGATCAGCGAAACAGGACAGGAGATTGTCATTGATCCCAAGACGACAAAGAACCTGATGGTTAACTACCCTCAGGTCATCGATGCGATCAATTTTGCTCGTGTCCCGCAACGGGCCATGGGCAGGTATGCGGATGCTCCCCCCTGGTCTCCCGGTGGAATTCCGGGGGTTGTCGATCCTGAATTCACGGCCAGTATCAACCGATTAAACTCATTGATCGAGAATGGTATACCCGCCTTTATCTCATTTGATCATTTAAGAGAAACAACAAGCCGGGTAAACGAGATCGAGGCTGAAGTATCCAAGTAATTTGAAGTCCTATGTTATCCATTGTCATTGCCGATCAGCCCTTAGATTTATCCGATGATTTCTCCGTTTCCCTGAACCTGAAATCACCCATCTTTAACGAGGTCGGAGATTATTCCTTCCCGTTTAAAGTTCCTTCCACCTCAAGAAACAGGTCAATCCTGGGATGGAAAAACCGGTTGGCTTCGACCCAAAACATTTATGAAATGTTTGAGGGGAGCATCCGCTGGAACGGGATGATCCTCTATTCAGGTCAGATAAAGGTTAAAACAGCTTCCGACAAAACCTTTGAAGGTACCCTTTACGTCAACAAGGGTAACTTCAACTACGAAGCCAAAGGTCTCATCCTGAATAGTATTGACTTTGGGATGATGAACTTTGCCAGTGATGACCTGGCCATGGATTATTTCAACTGGTCCATTACCCGGTTTAATCCTGAGGTGGATTTCGCAATGCCGCAGATCTCCAACCTTGACTTTTACGATCCGCAGGCTACCAACCCGGAACTTCAGTCTTACAACCTGGTATTCCCCGATGGCAAACTTCACAAAGTCACTTCGGATGGTCAGCGCAGAACGATCCTGGTCCCGTTCCTGTACCTGAAATTCGTTCTTAACAAACTCGCAGATCACTTCGGGTACCGATTGCAGGATGAGTTCTTTACCTCTTGTGAGGAGCTTTCCCGCCTGGTGATCTACCATTCGGTCAACATAAGCGAGGTTTTGTTCGGCCTGCAGCAGATCTATTACCATCGCTTCCTTCCCAAAGTGAAGGTCAGCGAGTTTATTTCGGGACTGGAAAAATGGTTCAACTGCAGCTTTCATGTGGATTCCAATCAAAGGGTCATCCGCATTGTCGGCAACAAAGAAGTATTGCTCCATTCCGAGATGATAGAATTCTCCTCCAATGTTCTTTCCATCTCCCAGGAGATCCCCGAGCAGATAACCGGCTTTCGGTTCCTGCTGGGCCCAGATTCGGGAGATAAGGTCTACCAGGGGCAGCTAGACCAGGAAAAAGGGATTACGGATTTCATTAAGGGCGCAGTTCAGAGCTTTTCAGATATTCCTCCGTATCCCTTTACCTTCCTTGGTGATATATATTATATCGTTGATTCAAACTCCTGGTGGCAACTGGGAGTAGATCCAATCTCCTTTATCATTGAATGGCAACTCTTGCCCAACGGCCCATCCCTGGTCGACAAGTTCTTTTACAAATGGGGTGATGATAAAAACAAGTATGAGACCATCTTTTCCTCCTTGTCGGATAAGTCGGGGATGGTGAGCTGCGGGAACCTTGGAGCTGATAATCAAAAGATCACCCCTCGGTTGTTCTGGGTTGCAATGTACGGGGGCTATGGTATTCCGTATATCATGCGGGGCATGGCTTATAATGTGAATTTCACCCTGCGCTATCCAGGGCCAAACGGCCTTTTCAACCTCTATTGGAAAGATTGGGTCAACTGGCAGATGGACGGCCGAAAGGCCGTGAAGATTGAAAAGCAGATGGATATCATTGAACTGAAATCCCTTGATTTTACAAAGCGCTATCGCATTAATGGCATCAACTACCTGATCAGTGAGATAGCCGTGACACTGAACAAATCATCAATCAAATCCGCTCAGCTTAAATGCTTCTCATCTCCCTGATACTGTCCTTTATTTCCTTCATTTCCCATGGTACTATTGTACCATGATCGACATTACGGAATCCCCAAGCCTCATTTCCTTTGCCGGCAATCCGGTCATTTACGAAGCCTGCTCGGACAATTACATGGTCTCCCACGGTGATCGTTCCTGTTTTGAGCTGATTGTTACCGATATCGATGTCAATATCGGTCATCGGTTTCAGCTTCAGTTCGGGGCAAACACGCTCATCTTTGAGTCTGCCGGTTATACCGGATACGACGGACTATTGTTTTCCGTGGCCTATCCGGGGCAGACCTTTGGTGACTTCGCTTTCAATATCTACGAATGCTTTCTGGAAAACTACTACATCCAGAAATCCTTCAATGTCTCAATAGATCCGGTTGGAGTGAGCCAGCGAAGGATCATCCTTCAGGCGAAGGAACCCGGATCCGATTGCTCGGTTTTATTTACAAATAAAGATGTCAATGGAATAAGTGAGGGTGTGAATAATCCCGGAACCGATGATGTTTACACCAATTTCTTCAACATCCTTTGTCTGATCCGCGATGGTTTCAACAATCCGATAGGAGAGGACCTGAAGCCTTCGGATTTCACAGGTGCGGCCAGGTTCGATATCTCGGATTACCTCAAGGCAAAGTTTGCAGCCTGGGAGCTTCCGCGTTTTGAATTTCCTGAAATGGCCGGGAATGTTAAAGCTCATGGGTGGGATTACCTTCTGAAATACCGGGTTTCCTTTGCTGAAAGCATTGCCGGCAAAGTCCGCGGGCTTCAGTCTGAAGGATGGAAGTACGCCCTGGCCGGCGGCCTTAACCATGAACTTCTGACTTCCCTCAATGAGAATTCGATTGAATATTTTGCGCTCGCGGCAAACAAGCTCAAGTTCCTTTCCTGGCTTCCTTTGACAAAGTATTCCCGAAGTGGCGTTCTGGAGAAACTATTTTTCCTGTTCCAGGACAACCCTTCGGCGATTCAGTACCGGCTAATAGCGGTCATCTTCTTCACCGACGGGTCCCACAAGGTAGTGGATGCAACACAACCGGCTACTTACGTCGCTTATTCAGTGGCGGAATTCAAAGTGGGATTTGATCACCTGGACCTTGCAAATGCAGAACCCGGAAAAACAGTACAGTCCTGGCAAGTATGCCTGATGGACGAAAATAATGACCTGCTTTCCGAAGTAAGGAAATTCCTTAATGATACCCGGGTATTCGAAAATGAAAAAGTTTTCTTTTACCGCAACTCCTTTTCTGCCTACGACACTTTCAGGTTCTTAGGCAAAAGTGAGTTGAACCTGGAGTTTGAACGGTCGGTCGGATCAACCCTGAAGGAGGAGAAATATTCCTTTTTCAATGCTCCCGGCCGGCAGTTCAATGTCAGCGAAACTGAGATCTGCAAAGCGAATTCCGGTTGGGTTTCCCTGGCAGAAAAGAATTGCCTCAGGGAACTGCTTCTTTCCACCGAAGCCTATGAGCAGATTGGGCAAGAGCTCTTCCAGATCGTAGTCAAGTCTGCAAAATTCACCCCCTTTCTAAAGGATGGTGACTACCTGTACAACCTGGAAATCGAATACGAACGTGCTTATCAAAACTCATTCTTCTCTGTCCATGTTCCCCAGAACCTGACCAGTCCGGTTACGCAAGCGGAATACCTGACCTGGGACAACGTGGATGTGAGCTTCGATAATGAAGAAATAACTTTTGACCAAATAGAATTCTAGCGTATGCCAAGACAAGAAATAAACTTAGGAATTATTCCCGGAGACAAAAAAGGAGATAAACTCAGGGTAGGGGGAGACAAGATCAACGATAACTTCATTGAACTTTACAATGCAGTTGACGGCCTCTCTGGTATTGTTTCTCCAATACTGGCCTCGGTTCATGTGATAACCGATGCCGAGAGCAGGGATCTTACTACACTACATAACATCATTGAGGATCCCGGAGCAGGCAAGGTCATTGAGCTGATCTCGCTTATTGCCCGGATCATTCCATCTGCTGCTCCCATCGGCGGATTAGAAGTTTACCCAGAGCAGACATTGAATGTTTCGATGGATGGTGATAACAATACCCAGGATTGGGGCCATTTCGATTCGGGATTCTTAATGTCGCCTTCTGCTTGCATTCAAAGAATGATGCCAAGCTTTGGAACGCAGATCTGGGCCAATTCCCCGATCTATGTTGCGCTTTCCGGCTCTGAGAATCCGAAATCAGGTATGGCAACGATTGAACTGTATTCCTTGTATCGGGTGATAACTTTAGAAAGAAATGGTGGAATCATCGGTGATGGGGGAGGAACAATCCTTTAACTGAAGAATGGATGATCTTTCAGCTTCTCTGCAGTCTCGAGCTTTGTCACTCTGATATATTTTAAAAAAGATTCGGTTGTCCTGTGACCGGTAATTTGCATGACATCCCGCATTGGGATACCAGCCAGATAAGCGTTTGTTGCAAATGACCTTCTTACTGTGTGGGTCCTGATTTCACGCCATTTTTTAATATTCTCTCCCCCTAGTTTTTTATCAAATGCTTTTTGCCCAATCCAACGTATCGCATCATTCGTTTTCTGAAGCGGTGGAACATCAATGGTCCCATACCTTTTCAATATTTCAAGCACCAAAGGCTTTACAGGAATAATAACAGGTTCATTCGTTTTTTGTGTTCTGACATATAATTTTCTCCCACGTATTTGTTCACTGGAAACCTTTGACCAGTCTGAATGTCGCAGCCCTGTATAACAATTGAGAATGAAAATGTCCCTGATCCTTCTATACTCATTCTGGTCTATTTGCATTTCGTAAAGTAATTTGATCTCATTTTCAGTAAGATAAATAGTATCAACATCCTCCTTAATAACTTTAAATTCTCTATTTTTATGATCCTGGTTTGTCGTCAGTTTATCCTCATTGGCTTCATTCATCAGCCTTTTTATTCGTTTAATATGCCCTCCGACAGTATTTGGCTTCAGATTAAGTTCACCTAAATAGTCTGTAAACTTGATATAGAAATCTTTTCCAATTGTATCGAAATCAATCCTAAACCCTGTTTTCGTCTGAAAGCCCTCCAGGTGCGTTTTAAGGCTCTTATAATGATTTAGGTGGGCAATGCCAATTTTGTTCTTATATCGTTCTCTAAACATCGAAATAAAGGAAATAAGGGATACCTTCTCTCCTTCAATTGCTTTTTTTCTTCCGCTAAAGATTTTAAAGGCTTCTAAGATCTGATCAGATTTTCTTTGAACTTCATCTGGCATGGGTTTAATTCCTTTAGGAAATAGTTCATCATATTTATCAAGAAAAAAGTTGACAGTTTCGCGCAATCGTTTATTTTCGTCGATAAAGTCTTTAATCGGTTTTGCTTTCTGACTTTCCTGATCCCAACTGATTTTTGGAACGGTTAAACCTGTTGAAAGCCGTAAACGCTTATGATTAAAGGTAAATGAAAGAAGAATGAGAGAATTACCATTGTTCTCCTTGTCCAGGTAAAATATTATTGAGGCCATGATTTTGTAAAAATAAGTTGACAGTTCAAAGATACTGAACTGTCAACTTAACTGACAAACTTGTCAGTAAAAGTTATTAACCGGGTGTAAACGTCTGTAAAGAGAAATAAATATTAATCAGTGTTTACGGGGTGTTCGGATGTATGTGCCTGATTGTCAAAATAGCTTATATGATCCCTCCGGAGTCACAAAGTAACTGGCGAATTGGTGAGGTGGTGAGTGGTGAGTTGTTTTTTATTCATTCATCCACAACCTCATCGGTTCGCCGGTTTTTTTGTAAGAGGTAACCGAGCAATCTATTACTGATCTTCCCTATTTGAATTTTCTGAATGTCGCTGGATCCTTTACTCTTGAGGGAAAATGCAATCTTAGCCCAATGTCAAAACCATATAAAACCATGGTCAGTCCTACATTTTTATCTTTGTCGGTTTTAGCACCATACTCAAAACCATAAGCATTGAACCCGACAATCAGATCGATCAGGGGGGAGACTGAATATCCACCGGTAAAGGAGGCAGTCCATGAGTAATTGGAACCGATGTCAAGTCCCCCAAAATCGACTCTAAGCGACAGGGGTACCCTTGGATGTGGAAAATAATTTGCCCTGAACCCGATCACAGGATCCCAGAAATCTGTGGTTTCAGCAACATTAGTCGTGTCGAACTTTCCTTCCGCAACAATGGAAGCTTTAAAATGATCATACCGGCAACCCAAAAATGCATCGATAAGGAACTTCTTACTCACGGGTACGCGGGTCCCGACAATAAGTTCAGCAACATTCAACGTGAGCTCACGGGCAGCAACCAATGCATCATTCCCTTTGTTATCGGTATGGCGCACCTGCTCCGAACCCACCCTTGTATAGATGTAAGAAGGCGCTGCGAAAAATTTTCCTTTCGATACCTCAGCGTTGACCATGAAGGCCATTTTCAGGTTGGTCAACAGGTCGATTGCAGCAACATCAAAATTCTCGGAAACGTAGGTTGATCTTATATTTCCACTGGTCCATGGAATCCACAAGAAGGGGGTAAGCTCAAAGTTCCATTTTTTTGGATTTCCTTTCGGATAGTAGGTTGTATCCTGTCCCGTAACCATTTCACAAAAAAAAATACTGCTTATCAGTATGACTGTTAAGAGGGTTTTTCCGGTCTCAAATTTATTCATTTCCAAAAGGTTGTCGGTTGTCAGTTGTTAGTTGTTCTCTTGCTCATTGTTCACTTTAAAAAACCGGTCCTGAATCTTCTTGCGTCCCAGCACCCGCGACAGTTCCTTGAAAGCAAAGAAGGGTATGAAAGAGACGAAGATCATCAAAGCGGCTCCAAACCATACGGCATTCACCTGGTTTTTGAGTTCCGTTAAAGCATCTGCCGGGAGACCGCTTTGAATAAACCCTTTAATAAGCATTTCAAGCATATCAAAAAGCATGACCCATATTGTGAACAGGATTGCCTTGTAAAGCGAAGGAATGATCAGGGGTTTGTTTTCAAATTTTCGGCTGATACGCAAGAAGGCTCCGATCATGACTACTTTGGCGATCACAAACGCTTTGATAACCCCTGCAAAATAATCCTCTACGACAATTCCATGCTGCGCAAGTACCAGTCTTCTGTAAAATACAACAGCGCTGAAAAAGATGGCCATGTAAATAAAATTGACCAGGTATTCACTGAATTCATGGAAGAGCTTTTGCTTCCAGGTTTTCTTCGCTTTCTGATTTTCCATTTTCATGTTCCCGATAGTCATACTCGTTTTTCGTCCATTGTCTTTTTCGCCAGGTCGGGATCAATACTGTAAATTGCATCATATTGTGTAAAATGAATCCTGTCCTTTAATTCCTGGGCGAAAAGTGTTTTTTTCAAGCGATCCATGATGGGACCTTTGACTTCGGAAAGGTGAAATGCAATACCTCCGTCTTTCAATCGCAAGTTAATGGCTTTAAGGCTTTCCAGGCCGGAAGCGTCAATGGCATTTACTGCTGAGCAATTGAGGATGAAATGTTTTACCTCAGGATTTGAGGCCACAATTTCATTTACCCGGGACTCCAGGAACCTTGCATTAGGGAAATATAAACTTTCGTCGATCCGCATAGAAACGATCCGGGCAGAGGTAACAACCTCATGACGATCAACATTCCGGAAGTGTTGCGTTCCGGGAACCTGGCCGATAATTGCCGTGTGGGGCCTGGATGTCCGGTAAAGGTACATCATGAGGGAAATTCCAATGCCTGCAATAAGCCCGAAAATAACCCCTAACGTCAAGGTAAGGATTATTGTCATTGCCATGGCAACGGCATCGGTTGGTGAATATGCAAATGTTTTTACAATCACCTTAAAGTTGACCATTGAAAGAACCGCCACCAGGATTGTTGCCCCCAGCGTCGCACTTGGCAGGAAATACAACAGTGGAGTAAGGAAAAGAGCCACAAGAGCAATCCCGACTGCTGTATATGCTCCTGCAGCGGGGGTTTCGGCCCCGGCTTCAAAGTTCACAATAGACCGTGAAAATCCGCCGGCTACAGGAAAACCACCCGAAAGGGAAGCCCCGATGTTAGCGGCTCCCAAAGCTATCAACTCCTGGTCAGGATCAACATGCTGACGTTTTTTAGCTGCAAGCGTTTGAGCTACAGAAATAGAAGCAACATATCCAATGATTGCGATCAGCAACGCAGGTGTTATCAATTGGCTCCATAACGCAAAATTAAAGGGTGGCAGTGCAATGCCGGGAAGTCCGGCTGGAACTGCACCAACTATTTTCACGCCTTGTTTGTCGAGTCCAAACCCCTGCACAGCTAAGATCGTGATGACGATGGCAAATACAGGTCCCATCTTCGCCAGAATGCCAGCGAGTCCTTTCCCCATGCCTGCCCTGGTCAGGAGGGTTGCAAGGTTTTTACGCACCAACAGCAAGAAGATAAAGGCCGGGACTCCGATAGCGGCTGTATAGACATTGATCTGGCCGCAGTTTTTCACCAATGAAATGATCTGGGCGAGAAAAGTCCCTCCACCGGAAGGAATCCCGAGCACGGGTGTCAGCTGTCCTGCAGCAATCTGGATACCGACAGCAGTGCCTAATCCGGACATGACCGGAAAGCTCATGAAATTTGAGAGAAACCCGAGTTTAAGGAAACCAAGTACAAGGAGAATCAATCCCGTCAGAAAGGCCAGCGCCATAGCAGCTCCAAGGTATTGAGGAGTTCCCTGGGCGGCGATGGGGGCAACTGCCGCCAGGGTCATAAGACTTGTCACCGCAACAGGGCCAACGGAAAGGGAACGTGATGTCCCGAAGATGGCGTATAATATCAGCGGGGCCATCGAGGCGTAGAGGCCCACCTCCGGGGGCAAACCGGCAAGTTGAGCATACGCCAGCGATTGCGGGATGAGCATGATTGAGACAATGAGCGCCACAACCAGGTCGTTAACGAGGGTCTGTCGAGAGTAGGCCGGTCCCCACTCCAGGATGGGAAAGTATGACCTTATCACCTTTACTGCTCTATTTGTAAAGCTGACGGGAGCGATTTCCTTCGATTTCAGGTTCATCGTGTTATTTTTGGTTTGAGTTGCTTATTCTGCCATCGTGTGAGAACGTGACATCATTCCTCCGGAGATGTTCCGGGCTTTAAACCCGTTCTGGAGAAGGATCCGTGTTGCAAAGTATGCACGTTGTGCGGAACGGCAGATGAGCAGGATCTCACGGTCGCGGGGGAGTTCTCCCAAGCGTGCCCTGAGTTCCGGAAGGGGAATGTTCAACGCCCCCGGAACGGATGAAGCAGCGAGTTCCGTCGGATTGCGGACATCAAGCAGGAACCCGTCGCCCAATGTATTCCAGTGAGCAATCGGCATGTCGCCACGAAGAATGTCAGCTGCGACCATGCCTGCAAAGTTTACCGGATCTTTTGCACTTCCGTAAGGAGGGGCGTAGCAGAGTTCAGCCTCTTCCAGGTCGTAGATGGTGCATCCCATCTGGATTGCCATGGCAAAGGAATCGATCCTTTTTGGGACACCCTCTTCCCCCATAATCTGGGCTCCGAGAAGCATCCCGTCGGTCTTCCTGAAAAGGACTTTGACCACAAGCATCTTTGCACCGGGATAATACCCGGCATGCGAATTCGGGTAGATGTAAATCTTTTCGAAATCGTTCATCCCGAGTCTGACCAGCACCTTCTCGGTAGCACCGGTCTGGGCGATAGTTCCCTCAAACAGCTGGCAGATCGAAGTGCCCTGCGTTCCCCGGTAGCGTGAATCGCGCCCGGCAATCACATCGGCCGCAATACGACCCTGCCTGTTTGCCGGACCGGCAAGCGGAATAAGTGTATACTGACCGGTGACAAAATCCATTACTTCTATGGCATCACCCACTGCCAGAATATCGGGGTCGGATGTGACCATGTGGGCATCCACACAGATCCCGCCACGTTCACCCAGATCGAGCCCGGCCATCTTTGCCAGTGCGATCTCTGGTTTGACACCAATGGCAAGGATCACTATGTCGGCCGGATACGCTTTCCCTTTTTCCGTTCCGACTTCCAGAGAACCATTCGGAGTCTGGCTGAACCCGGCAACACCGTCGTTGAGTTCAACCCTGACTCCCTTTCTTTCCATATAATGCTTTACGATGAGTGCCATCTCGGGATCCAAGGGTGGCATCACCTGGTTGAGCTTCTCGATAAGAGTCACCTCCATTCCCCTGTGAACCAGGTTCTCGACCATTTCAAGACCAATGAAACCACCCCCCACAACTACAGCATGTTTTGGTTTCGATACGGTATCAATACCCGTGAACGCGTTCGCCACAGAATGGTCATTTTCCCGGTCAAGCCATTCCCTGATATGCCTCGCATCAGGCACTGTCCTCACCGAAAAAATGCCAGGAAGATCAATGCCGGGAAGGGGAGGTCGGATCGGTGCTGCACCGGGTGAAAGCACGAGTTTATCATAGTTCTCAGTGGTCACTTCACCGGTTATATGGTTTTTGATCTCAACAGTTTTTTTCTCGGCCGAGATGCCTGTTACTTCGCAGTTGGTCCTGCAATCAATCGCAAAGACAGACTTGAACATCTGCTCCGTGGCAACAAGGAGGCTCGACTCGTTTTCGATCGTCCCTCCAACGTGGTAAGGCAAACCACAGTTTGCATAGGATACATAAGGACCACGTTCGAGCATCACGATCTCTGCTTTTTCATCCAGCCTGCGAAGCCGCGCAGCACAGGATGCACCGCCGGCAACTCCGCCAACAATAATAACTTTCATAGTTTAACCTCCGAGTTTTTGATTTGTTGCTTTACTTCGGTCATGGAAATTCAATTTACTCCCTGACCGGTAATTACTTTAGATCGATTGCGACATTAGGTAAGAGTGGATGGCCCGTCAGGTTTTTCGATATGATTTCCCGCGTTGATCCAATTGACAAACAGGGTATAACCCAGCGACATCACGATCGCTCCCGTAAAGAGCCCGATAAAACCGGAGAATATGAATCCCCCGATTACCCCGACGAAGATCACCACCATGGGAACCGGGGCGCCCTTACCAAGCATAAGCGGGGTGAGGACATTGTCGGAAAGGGCAACCACTAAAAGGGCCACTGTCCATAATATCGCCGGCAATACAGCTTTTACTGCAAACATGTAGATGATAACGGGAATCGTTACAAAAAATACCGGCAACTGAAGCACAGCAAAGACAAATGCCAGCAATGTCCATATTCCGGCAAATGGAATTCCCGCCAGCAGGAACACGGTTCCGTTCAGCAGGGCCATTACGAGCGATTCTCCAAGGATCCCTTTAACGACACTACCGACAGTCTTTAATATAAGGTCGGCAAAGTCATCACCCCTGTCACCGCTTACTTTTCTGAAAAATTTACGGATGTTTTCTCCTGTTCCGCCTATTGACAGAAGGACCCCGGCAATAAAGAGTGACAGCATGATCTGAACAACCCCGCTGGCAGCACTTAGAATTCCCGATCCTACTTTTTTCCCGATGTCAATAAGCTGGTCCTTATGCTTCACGATGAGTTGTTCAATGTTTGCAGATGCATTAGCCCAGAAATCATAGAGCTTTTCTCCTATAATCGGCCATGTTTTAACCTTTTCTGTAGGAGGAGGTATGGTAAGTGTACCGGCGTCATAACTGACCTTGAGTGCCTTGACTTCATCAATAAGGGCGCCAATCAGAAACCAGGTAGGCAGGATGATGATGACAAGGATGGCACAAATAATGATTACGGAGGCCCATTTGGGTCTTCCGCCCATAAATTTTGACAGCCTCCTGTGAAGCGGATAAAGCGCCAGGGCGAGGATCATGCTCCACAAAATGATGCTGATAAAAGGGTACATGAGCATCAGGCACCAGGCAATGATCAAGCCAAGAATGAAGAGCCGGATGGTCGTGTCATAAACCGAATCGTGGGAAATTTGATTATTCATATCCAGGTTTTTATTTGCATTAAAATAAATAATAATTGCTGATTCAGTCATGGAATCCGCATCTGGCCATACATTACTATCTGACGACACTGTAATGCGACGATCACAAACAACGGTTTCAGAACTTCAAGATGCCGGTCTGCTGATCACGGTTTTTTCTCAACAAACGGGATATTCTGAATCAATTCCGCCCGTATTCCTGCAAGCACATAGTATTCGATCTGGTAGAATTGGGTAGCGACAACGCCGTCTGAAATGGCCTTTACCTTCTTATAATAGGTCACGATAAGGTTATCCGTTTTTTTCTGGAGATCGATAACTTTCATCGTCCAGACATCTGCCTGTTCACTGGTCATTGTCTTGTACTGTTCGGCATACTGGTTCAACAGGTTAATCCGCTCTTTCCCCAACGATTTCCGTTGCGTTTCATATTCGTCATAAAGCTTCCAGAATGCATCTTTCTGAGCAGGTGAAGGTTTAACGAAATCGGCAACAAGGGCTTTTTTATCCATCCCGAAAGCGGCCTGCATCAGGTCGATCTCTTCCTTGTTCGATTGAGTGTAGGCAAAGGATGCCAGGAAGATAGCTGCTATGAGAAGAATGTACTTTTTCATGATTGAATGGTTTTAGATTATGTATAATGTTTTGGACCTGTAAATGTTTATTACTTATCAGCCGGGATCAGCCCTTTGCTTATCAGCTCATTTTTAATGGCTGTGATGATGTCGCTGATTGTCTGGTCAACCTGGGTTGGATTAAGGGTGGATGTTGTCCCTGACCAGAGCAGCTTCTGCTGATCAAGAGAATAGAAGTTTGTTTCAACATAGAAAGTCTTATCCTCGGAGTAATACCCCGGATCATAATGGCGGTAGCCATACCATCCGCCATACGATGTGCCCGGCGTATAGGAAACACTTTTATCGACATCCTGCAACCGCATCAGGATAAGACCGTCAAACCCGTCCTTTTTTAGCTTTGCTTCCAGCATGTTCTGATCGGTTTCAGTAGGTTGAATGTAATTGTAGGATTGCACTGCAACGATTTTCTTGATCGCGGCAACGATTTTATCTTCGGCAATCCTCCTCGATGATTCATTTTTCAGAGCGGCAATAACAAGTACCTTTTTAAAGGGCACGACCGATCCCGGCTTCCATGAAGGATCTGTCCACGATTTTGAAATCTGCGTTGATGGTCCGCAGGCAATCATTAGTCCTATCAGGGCTAATGGTAACAAGATTTTCATTTTCATACCGGGTAAATTTTAATTGTGTGTAATGTTGAATTCTATTTTATTTCACAAACGGCTGCCAACCGGCGTTATTACCAGGTTGGCACCTGGTGTCAGATCACGTTCAGCACTATTTTATGTTGTGATGCCACATCGTCAACAGTATCCGGGGCTATCCTATCCTGCCTCCTGATTCCAATGTTCCAGCCGCTGAAGGAAGCTTTGCCGTGGTCCGTTTCTTCCATTCTTCTTCAAGCAGTTCACGCGCTGCCTTTTCAAGAATATCAGGTGCAGCCCATTTCTCCACATCAAAATCATTCTTAATATATCCATGACTAAACATAAAGTCCTTACCGATCTCAACCGATACCAGGTTTTGGGGAGATAGATTTGGGACCATATCAACCAGCCTGATTCCTTCGTACGTATCTTCCACGTCGCGATAGAATGTCTGTTTGTCAAGAATGGCTGCTGCAGCACGTTTGTGCTCATTGGCCCAGCGTCCCACTTTAATCATGCCTTTCATAAAGGTAACTGCAAGTTCCGGATGTTCATTGTACATGACATCACTACAGGTGATCGCTGCCGGAATGTTAGCTACTTGCAAAGTCCAGTCCGGATACCTCGAAAGGTCTTCGATCGACTTGAATTTGCCGGTTGTTTCGGAGAGTACACTAAGCACTTTGCTTTGGCTGTACATGGCATCAATAACTCCCTTTTCCAAAGCGGTTTCGAGAGGGCGGAAAGCCAGGTCGTGCTTGTGGTCGCGGCGGAGCCATAATTCGGATGGGTTTTCCATCTCCGGTCCCATCATTTCGGGTACATCGTACCAGTCGTCGGCATATGGGAATTCAACGATCTGAACATCGGCACGGGTCATTCCGTTCACTCTCAACATCAGTTCGATACCCTGTTCCTCCTGGATGCCCCACCAGTCGGTTTTAATTTTATTCTGGCTCCTTGAAAGACCAATCTTTTTTCCTTTCAGGTCGGCCATCCTGTAAATATCATCCCTGGAGCGTACCATCATCACACCGCCTTCTTTGGGAACATGGGTGACCCCAAGAAGCCGTGTCCTTCGGATATCGGCATGAACATGAATGGGTGGGAACAAGCCGCCAAAACGTATAATATTGTCCATATTATGGATGTAGTGAGGGTACCAGTCGTTTTCCTTTCGAGCACGAAGATAAAGGTAATGAACATCGATCTTTTTATACAATTCCTTTGTCCAGCCAAGTTCCTGGTCCACATTACTGGCCGATATGAGCGGACAATTTGTGTAATAAACTTCCTTCCAGTCTAACGGAACTGTTTTGAGTTTGCCTGCTTTTTTTGCATTGGCAATAATTTCGTCCATGTTTGGGGCGGTTCTTTTTACTTCGTTTGTCATAATTTTAGCTATTAATTGATTATGTTATATTCCTGGTTAACTTTTTCATATACAGGCTAAAAATCCAATTTTTGGTTTCATTTCCCCGTTTGCTCCAGCCCGTTCCGTCTACACATCGCCTGCCGATCTAAGGGGAATATTATTGCGATAAACCTAATTTCAATTTAGGGGGTACGACATTTAATTTCGTGTTCTTAAATGTCGTCGTGCTTAATTTTTCGTTTGCAATGGGCTTGTAAGTTTTGAATTTTTATCTTTTAATGTATTTTGTAGTTCATTTTTAATTTTGCGGTATATCAAATTTAGACCCATGTAAATTCATGGGCAATACCTAAAATCAAGTAATTTTTTATATATTTGCTAATGCATAGAAGGAAAATTAGATTCATAAATGAACCAAAATCCACGGGATTACACGCTGTATTACAAATTCCTGGAAACGTATGGCCCGGTCGGGTTCAAAGGCATTAACCCCGAAGATCTGCTGATCAGGGAGCTGGAGAGGATGACAGAGATCAACAACCAGTTTTTTTATGCCGGGGATCTGCTACAGATGCATATCATATATACCAGTAGCCAGAGCAAACAGATGATAGGTGTTGAAGCTGCTGATCTTTCCCCATACCAGTTTTTTGATATTACACATCCAGAAGATATCCAGCGACTTTCTCAAGGCAGGGCCAAACTGTTCAAGATGGCCCATGATCTTTATTCAGCGCAGAAAGGATGTTCCTTGCTGTCAACCAATTTCCGGATGCGGAATCCACAGGGAAGCTACTCCTGTTACCTGATTCAGATCTATATGTATTTCAGTGAAATTCCCTATAAATCGGTATACCTCCTGAAAGTGCATACGAAAGTTGACTGGTGTAAAAAACTGAGGAAAGGGTTTCATTATTATGTGGGAGATGACCTCTCAAATTTCAGGTATCCGGATGAGGAATTGCTGGGATTGTCTCTTCCTTTCTCCGATCGTGAACTTGAGATCATCAAACTTATCTCCTCTGGTCTGAGCAGCAAGGAGATTGCCGATAAAATATTCCTGAGCGTTAACACGGTGAACACCCACCGCAGAAATATCCTGATCAAATCGGGAAAGGAATCATTACCCGCACTGATCTATGACCTCATGGAGAAAGAGGTTATCTGAAAAATGACAATTTAATGTTCATTCTTTCATTTTTCATTTTTCATTTTTATTACCTTTCGTCCCTGATTTTCAAAACCTCTATTTATGTCCGTAAATCGTCGACGGTTTCTCAGGCAGCTGGGAACCTCAATTGGTGCGGCAGCATTGGGAAATATGCTGCTTCCTTCGCTGGCTTCCGGCAGCGAACCCTTCGAACAGGAATTCAGCATTCCTCCTCCGGGTACATCCGATGAGGATTTCTGGTCATGGGTCCAGGAATCGTATACCGTATCACCCAATATCATCAACCTCAATATCGGCGGCGTCAGTCCGCAGCCCAAGGTTGTGCAGGATACATTTGAAAAGTATAACCGGCTTTGCAATGAAGCGCCGTCGTATTACATGTGGAACATCCTGAACGAAGGGAGGGAAGCCCTGCGGGCCGACCTTGCTTTGTTTGCAGGCTGCCTTCCGGGGGAAATTGCAATCCAGCGGAATACGACCGAAGCCATGGACACCATTATCTACGGGCTTCAGCTGAAAGCAGGAGATGAAGTGGTATTGACGAAACAGGATTATCCGAATGTGATCAATGCCTGGAAACTCAGGGAAAAGCGGGATGGAATTGTGCTGAAATGGATCAACCTGGAACTTCCGAGTGAAGATGAGGAATACCTTGTCAGGTCTTATGTTTCCCAGTTCACGGATAAAACCCGTTTGGTGAACCTCACCCACATCATCAACTGGATCGGGCAAATCATCCCGGTGAAAAGGATCGCGAAGGCTGCTCATGACCGGGGCATCGAAGTGGCGGTGGACGGGGCCCATACCTTCGCCCTTCTTGATTTTAAGATCCCTGACCTCGATTGTGACTATTTTGCAACAAGCCTTCATAAATGGATGTGTGCGCCATTCGGATCAGGATTGCTTTATGTAAAGAAGGAGAAGATCAGCAACATTTATGCACTCTATCCCGACGCCAAGCCCCTGGGCGACGTGATCACCAAGTTTGAGGCGTTGGGAACAAGGTCTTTTGCCAGCGAAATGGCCATCGGCAGTTCGCTTGATTTCCATCTTGCCATCGGCTCAAAAAGAAAAGAAACCCGACTCAGGGCGCTGAAGGATTACTGGACCAACCAGGTAAAAGCTCTTCCGGGAATTCATATCAGAACATCATTCGATCCGGCCTATGCCTGCGTGATCGGCCTTGTTTCCGTTGATGGGAAGAAGCCCGGTGAGGTGGTGAAGTATCTTTTCGATAATTACAAGATCCACACTACCGGCATCGATTGGGAGAACATCTCCGGTGTCCGTGTAACCCCCAGCGTTTATACAAATTTCCGGGACCTCGACAAACTTGTTCTCGCACTTGGTAAAATATCAGGTTGACAAAATCTCAATATTCCTTTAATCCAATCCAACAGCAGGAGGGAAGCATGAAAAAAGCATTGTTGTTCGGGCTTTTCAGCCTGTTCTTATTGTCGCTCATGGCACAGCAGCCCGACAGGAAAGTGATCTATACCGACAAAGCACCGAAACCGATCGGTCCTTACAGCCAGGCCATCCTGTCGGGAAACACACTCTATGTTGCCGGGCAGATCGCCATTAATCCGGAGACGGGAAGAATGGATACTACAGATATTGAAACGGAGATCCGCAGGGTATTGAAGAATCTCGGTGCCGTGCTGGAAGAAGCGGGAATGAAGTATGAAAACATTGTAAAGACCACAATCTATACTACCGATCTGAAATATTTCAAGACCATCAATACCCTTTACGGGGAGTGTTTCAACTCTGGTTTCCCCGCGCGGGAAACCGTTCAGGTTATTGCGCTGCCGGCCAAAGCCCGGGTTGAGATCTCGGCGGTGGCGGGGAAGTGAATGTTACCCGACTTCAATTTAGTATAACTATTCTCTGTTCACTGTTTCATAAACGTTGCTGTTTCGGCAGATTTTTCATTGGTTAGCCTGATGAAATAAACCCCGGGAAGCAACCCGGCGATATCGATTATTGTATTTGGTACTGAAATCTGCCGTGTAATAAGTTCTTGGCCTGCCATGTTAAGGATTGATAGCATGCTGCATAGAGGTATTGTTGGCGTTTCAACAGAAATAAAATCCTTTGCCGGGTTGGGGGAAATGGTGAAGGAAACATTGCTGAGGGCCGGAACCCCAAAATTCATATCCGTTTCGGTAAGGTCACCAATGGGATTGCAACCATCTGAAATGTTAAATGAATGCAGGTAAGAAATACTGTGTAAAGAAGGGTCATAACTGAAAATATGCCCGACAGTATCCGCACCACTGGCACCACAATAGGTCATGCCGTAAAATTTCCCATTTGTGGACTCAATCAGGCTGCCCCATGGATTGCCGCTTACAGAAGTAAAGTTAAAAACTACTGCATATGTACGCATTGATATATCGTAACTGAATATGACTCCCATGCTATTTAATCCACCCTGCTGGGTCATGCCGTAAAGTGTTCCGTCAGAAGCCTTGATGAGACTGGACCTGGGCCTCGAACCAGTTGCCTGAGAAAAACTGTAAAGGGAAGTAAAAATATTCGTACCCGGGTTAAATTTGAATAAAATTCCCTGGTTATCGATCCCTCCGATGGTTGTCAGTCCGTAATAGTTGCCGTCTGAACCTTTTATCATCCCGCCCAGCGGTACTGCGCCATTTATACTGTCAAAATTATGATGGTCCATAAACAAACCTGTTGAAGGGTCGTAGCTGAAGATCACACCATAGTTATAGGACCCGCCGCGAAAGGTCAGTCCGTATAATTTTCCGTTCTGACCCATCAGTAATTTTTCACGGTTGGGATAGGCACCGGAAACTTGCTGAAAATGATATAAATCGGTATAGGTATTTGCCGAAATATCATATTTGAAAATTACCCCATAACCATTACCGGAGGGTGAACCTGCTGTATCTCCGCCATAATCGGTAGTCCCATACAACATGTTGCTGCCTGCCTGCATTAAACTCCCTTCTGACCCGGCACCATTATCAAAGTTAAAATCTACCAGCTCGGAATAGGTATTGCTGTTCGGGTTGAAGCTGTATAATACGCCTCCTCCCATTGCACCGCCCAGGTACCCGGTTCCGTAGAACAGCCCGTCCGTTGCCAGGAGTAATTGT
>JAPLDI010000036.1:9561-26922 GCA_026391795.1 Bacteroidota bacterium | reverse complement strand
CAAGGATCGGAGCCCGTGATTGTATCAAAAGAATACAGATGCTGGAACCCGGAACCGTCACTCATGATTTTAAAGATTGTACCACCGTAATGGGTCCCGCCGCCTGCTGTCACTCCCCAGATCTGTGTCTGTGCCTGGCAATTGGTAAACAACAGGATAGTTGCAGCTATGGCAAGAATAATTTTTTTCATGATTGTCAGAATTTAATGAATGATCACTCATAAGTAAAACTACCCTGGGTCAAGGATTGGCTATTACAGGAGCTGCTTTGTGTAATAACTACGAAATAATTATAGGTTGCTCCGGAAGTTAGGGCAGGGCCACCATATGAAAGAGTAATACCGGAGGTCTCATCACTTTCCCATATCCTGTTGTGATTATTGTCACTCAGTTGTACCTGATACCTGACGTTTACATCATTAATCCCGGTCCAGCTGAAGACCGGGGTTCCTGTGACGATCCCGGTCGGCAACAGGTCTGTTACAATAGGTACCTGGAAACAGTTGATCGTTGCTGCTGCAGTCCATGTCCCGGTTGCATCAGTTACATGGAATGTATAAGTAAGGGGAGGGGACGGGGGAGACAACCCAAAATCAACATTCGTGCTTGGAGAGGTCCATGAATTCCAGCTTTGGTAGCTTGTTGAATAAGTCAGAGTTTTTGAGCCAGATATTCCCGGACCTGTCACAGTGACCAGTGTTGCACTCCTGTTCTGGTCGTTGTAATCCAGCTCCACGGTATAATATCCCTCAGCCCAGTGCTGAGAGTTCGCATCGAAGCAGGGATTAATAATCATGTTCACCGCCAGGTATACCTTACTGTCATTGCTGAAGATAAGTGAATAGACGTTTCCCGTCGTGGAATCACTGCCTGCCCATTTCCCGATGATGTCACCCGCCGTTCCTCCTGAACGGATAAAGGTCATATTGTTGCTGCCCAGCAGCAAGGAGGTGGAAGTTACAACCACCCCTGTCATTGTTTCTGTGCCAATACTGGGGCCGCCGCCGCATTTAAAGTTTGAGCTTGTCCAGTTGAATGTTAACACGCCTGCTCCTGCATTCCAGTTGAATGAACCGCTGGCTGTATTCGGGATGGCTGTGTTGTTGTTGTCCGAATTATTGTCAGATTTCTTGCACTGGTTTGATAGCATAATTACTGCACTCAGAATCAGTATCAGGGCAATCCTGTTTTTTGCAAATGTTTTCATGGCTTCCAGGTTAGGTGAGAATAATCACATTGTCAGGATATATATTTAGTGTTTTAAAACCGAAAAGGATGAGTTTGCGGCTGAATTAAATCCTCGCCATAAAAAGAGTTGTTAAATATATAACAAATTATAGCCAAAAGCAATGATTTTCTGATATATATTATTGTGGTTCAGGCAAGAATACCGCCTCACATAAACCATACCCCATCCTCAACATCTCAACTTCTTCTCTACATCACCCTTCTCCGGTTATTGCAATTGACATCCGTCCTGAATATTCAGGCTTAGTATTCAGTCTTCCTTTAAATGACTGCCGAATAGTTTTTTATTGTCATGCCAGGGTCGTACTCAAGATGAAAGGCTTACATGGGAAACCGGTGAAGCATTCTATCAAAAAAAAATTCCTATATTTCCCTTTTGTTACCGTGACTGCTTCATATTGTCGGAAAAATTCTCTGCCTGAATTTTTCCGTCCCGGGTATATTACCTGGCTGGGACAATAATAATGAAGGACTTTACGATTTATAGGAACGATATTTAATTCAATACCATGGCGACAACCCGATACAAATCTCCAGATTACTATCTGGTGGATGAACTATTAACTGATGAACACAAACTCATTCGAGGTGCTGTAAGGGACTGGGTGAACCGGGCCGTTATCCCCATCATCGATGAAGCCAACCAGAAACATGAATTTCCTCGTAACCTGGTTAAGGAATTGGGGGAAATCGGCGCGTTTGGCTCCTATATCCCTGTTGAATATGGCGGTGCAGGAATGGACCAGATCTCCTATGGATTGATCATGCAGGAACTTGAAAGAGGGGACTCGAGCATTCGCTCAATGGCATCTGTTCAGTCGTCGTTGGTGATGTATCCCATTTATAAATACGGGACGGAGGAACAGAGAAGGAGATACTTGCCGAAACTTGCATCCGGCGAGTTGATTGGAGCTTTCGGACTGACCGAACCCAATCATGGATCGGATCCGGGAAGTATGCTGAGCAGGTTTACCGATGAAGGCGACCATTACCTCTTGAATGGTTCCAAAATGTGGATCACCAATGCCCCGATCGCAGACATCAGTGTTGTATGGGCGAAAGATGAGACGGGGTGTATAAGGGGATTGATCGTTGAGCGGGGCATGAAAGGTTTTACTACCCCTGAAACCCTGAAAAAATGGTCCTTGCGTTCCTCTTCAACTGGTGAACTGGTGTTCGCAGATGTAAAAGTACCCAGGGAGAATCTCCTTCCCGGAATTAAAGGATTAAAAGGTCCGCTCAGCTGTCTGAGTTCTGCCCGTTATGGAATCGCCTGGGGTGTGATCGGTGCAGCCATGGATTGCTATGATACTGCATTGCAATATTCCAGGGAACGTGTACAGTTTAACAAGCCCATCGCTGCTTTCCAGCTGACACAAAAAAAACTGGCAGAAATGATTACCGAGATCACAAAAGCACAGCTGCTGGCATGGCGGCTGGGAGTGCTGAGAAATGAAGACAGGGCCACGCCTGCCCAAATCTCCCTGTGCAAAAGGAACAACGTGAAAATGGCACTCGAAGTTGCCAGGGAAAGCCGCCAGATACTGGGTGCCATAGGCATTTCAGGCGACTTCCCGATAATGCGGCACATGATGAACCTGGAATCGGTCATCACCTACGAAGGAACCCACGACATCCACCTGCTTATTACCGGCATGGACATAACCGGGGAAAGTGCATTTGAATAGATATCCGGTGTGATTATGGCTCAATCGCCAGGCCTCCTTCTGCTGTCTCTTTGTAAATTCCGGGAAGGTCATGCCCGGTCTCTTTCATCACCCGGATCACCCGGTCGAATCCGACAACATGGTGCCCGTCAGTCATCAAAGCATAGGTTGCGGCATCCAGCGCACGTGAAGCGGCCATGGCATTACGTTCAATGCAGGGTATCTGAACAAGCCCTTTCAGGGGATCACAGGTCAACCCGAGAAAATGTTCCATTCCAATCGAAGCCGCATATTCAACCTGTCCGGGTGAACCACCAAGCAACTGGGCCGCTGCTCCGGCAGCCATTGAACATGCACTGCCTACCTCACCCTGGCAGCCGACTTCCGCACCCGAAATGGACGCATTGGTTTTAATAAGGGTCCCGATCAACCCTGCAGTAGCCAGTGCCCGCAAGATTTTATTGTCAGAATAATCTCCTTCTGTTTTAAAAAGGTAAAGTACTGCCGGAATGACCCCGCAGGACCCGCAAGTCGGAGCTGTCACTACGGTCCCTCCGCATGCGTTCTCTTCCGAAACGGCAAGGGCATAGGCATAGGTCAGGGGCCGCCGGTTGACCGGCGGCTGGAAGGTCTTTGCACGGATATAAAACGAACTGGCTTTCCGCGGAAGATTCAACCCTCCCTGGATCACCCCTTCGGTGTCAAGACCCCGCAGAATTATTTCCTGCATGGTTTTCCATACGGCAGAAAGTGATTCCCATAGACCCGGTGGTTCATGCTGATCAACATATTCCCAGAAAGAACATCCCTTTTGTTCGCACCAGGCAAGAATTTCCTTCATGGTCGAAAATTCGTAGACACACTCTTTTGATTCCCGCTGTCCGTTGTCGCTAATATCGCCGCCCCCGATGCTGAAAGTGGTCCATACATCTGTCGCGACACCCTGGGCATCAAGGGCTTCGAATTTCATTCCATTGGGATGTTCAGGCAGGAAAATACCAGGTTCCCAGATGATTTCAACAGACCGGGGCGCAAATGTATCCAGGATCACCTTGTCGGTCAGATGCCCCTCCCCGGTAGCAGCCAGACTGCCGTATAGTATTGCCCTGAATGAAGAAGCGGAAGGATGTTTTTCTTTATAGAGGTTGGCTGCTTTCTTTGGTCCCATGGTATGACTGCTGGAAGGACCATTCCCGATCTTGAATATCTCCCGGATAGATTCCATTTTTTCAACAGATGAAGGATCCTGCAAATATGGTAAATTTTATGGGAATGAAAAGACAAATATTTTTCGCCAGCAAAAAAAAAGCCACCACTGGTTTAACCCGTGATGGCCATTGATTCAATGAATCAGAAAAATGTCCTGTTATTTGTAAACGATTTCTCTCAGGAGTTTTCCACCGTAGATTGTCCGCATCGATACCCGGTTGTCCCTGAGTTGTTTCGAAGCAGCTTCATCTCCGATGACCTTCTTATAAATGGCATCCCATTTATCATCGGTGCCTTCCATGCTGGCAAGATTCTTATATTCTACCAGAAGCAGGACATTCCAGTCCTCAGGGTTTGCAGCTTCCCCGTCAAGGATCTTGTACGAAACGACCAGTCCCTGCTTGATAGCTTCATCATGTACGGCTTTCCAGGTTGTTTTCAGGCTGTTGAGATAATCCTGGCCCATCCCGGCATTCGTTTTGATAAACGAGGCAGCCCAGACGGATCCTTCAGTGTATGAACGGGTTTGTGCAAAGACACTTGTGCCGAATGTGATTGCAAAAAGGAAGAGCATTATTCTAATTGTTGTTTTCATAGTTTTGAGTTTATGTTCGTGAATGAAAGCGCAAAGATAATACCAGAATCACAATTTGTATGCATTCTAAATAAAAATAAGAAAATGAATTTGTTTGAATATCTAATTTATTGATTATCATTATATACTGTATTTTCAGAAGGGGGCCCCAAACGTAAATTGGGATTGAAAGATGACTTCGCTGTCCGGAGTTATCATTTTTTCTGCAATACTATTTGAGTTTGAGTCTGTTGACAGACTAAAAAATATTTTGTATATTTACATGCATACCTTTCCTGTTTCAGTCCTGGTCAGGCTCATTTCCGGATTTACCGGTTATTGAATTACTGTCTTGCTTTTATCTGTTCACCTAAAATCGTATGTGTATGAAACTGAAAAAGCTTCCTGGAGGCATTCGGGGCGGTTTTAGGAACGGGGAAAATGTTGTCTCATCATTGGAAATGACAGCATAACGGTTAAGTCAATCATTCCATTTATAGGATCTGGAAAGCATCAAACTCAACGCTATGAAAAAGAACTTGATGATTATCACGCTTCTGGCTCTCTGCTGTATCGGAGCGGGTTGCAAAAAAAAGCATAACAACGACCCCAATTGTACTCCTTTGACCAGTGGTGGCCTCGAAGTGGTCGACCATACTGAAATGACTGTGCAGAATGTCATTGATGAAGTGAAGCTCCTTCCGGATGATTCAAGCTATTATGATTTCAATGATTTTTACCGGGAAACACTGGATCAGGAATCCGGGACACTCAAGGTCAAGCCGATTGCGCATGAAGTAGTAAGGTACACCTCCACGGATAACACCGGGGCTAAAGTTCAGCTGACGGGCCTCCTGATCTATCCCTGGAACCTGCCCCCTTTTGGAAGAGTCAGTGCCCCGATTGTATCCGTAAATCACGGGACACAGATACTCAAAAGGTTTGCCCCGTCAAAATGGAAAAGTGCCAGCTGGGGTGACTGGAAGAACTTTCCTGAAATGGTGATCGCAGATATCATGGCTGCCTATTACAATTGGATCATTATCATGCCCGATTATCAGGGAATGGGGGATGATGTTAACGAAAATCATCCCTATGTGGTCAGGGAACGTCTCGCCAATGCAACTGCAGATATGGTTGAGGCAGCGCAGAAATCGCTGAGCTGCGAGCGGAATGATTGGGTACAATGGAACGGAAAGACTTTTCTGTATGGATTCTCTGAAGGGGGCTATGTCACCATGGCAGCCGCCCGCGAACTGGAAGCCAGGAAAGTTAGCCTAGCCGGGGTCGTTTGCATGGATGGGCCCTACGACCTGTCAGGCACGATGCTTGACGTTATGCTGGGTGACAGTCCCTTTCCGGTTCCTTACTTCCTTCCGATGCTGCTGGTAGGCTACAACACGATGTTTCCGGATGCATATCAATACTCTGCAATGCTTAAAGAACCTTACAGGACAGATATTCCCGCCTATACAACCGGCTTTTACGATGAAACAGTGGTCAACAGCAAGATGCCACCCGACAGGATACTGAAGAAAGTATTTACCGATGCCTTCTATGATTCGCTGAAGAATCCGAACAGCCTTGCCTACAAAATCCTTTCCGAAAATAATTCTTATATCGGCTGGACCCCGAAATCAAATATGCTTCTCTGGCATTGCCAGAATGATGATTGTGTCCCGTTCGGCAATTTTACTGCTGCAAAGAAAAGATTTACAGATCTCGGACTTTCGAATATCGATTATGTGGAGTGGCCCCCGGTAGAACTTAACCCTGATCGGGGAACCATTCATGTCACCGTTGCACCGCGCGCTTTTTATGAAGGCTCACTTTGGATCTACCATCACTCCAAATAAAAGAGCTGTAGATGAGAATAGGAATTGCATTTTCAGGCAAAGTCGTAAGTGAAATTCAAAAGTGAAGCCCGGAAAGTAAATCACAGGTTCCTCTGATGGTTTAAAGGTCTTTTCTGGAAAGGACCCGGTAAACAATTGCGATCATAACGGCTGAATAGATCAGCGGAACGGCGCAATCGAGGAGCGAAAGCTGTTCCTGGACATTGAGACCCATCAGTTTTTTAAGCACCGGGAAATAGGGATATTCCACGATACGGATTACTGAATTGACAGGAAGGAACTGTGAGATATTGTTTGGTTGCAGTTTCGGAATTTTCAGGATGAAATAAAATACTGGCTCGATGATCAGGGTGTAAAGCGTGAAAATGGCAATGGATAAACCCGTATTTCGCAGCAGGAATCCGGTAAAAAATGCGAAGATCAGGAACGTCAGTATCTGGATAAAAAAGCCGGCCATAAAACTAATTTTGCTGACCACAATAGCAAACCCGATGCTGCCGGTATTTGAAATACCGAGGAACGATGCCCCCAGTGTAACAATAAAAGTGATTACCAGGGCGACAACAAAAATAAGCTGAAGCTTTGTCAGAAGGAATTCCTGGCGACTCATCCCGTTTACGATGTTCTGCCTGATTGTCTTGAAAGTGAATTCATTTGTGATCAGAATGATGATCACAATTGCAGGAAAGATCAGGATGTAGCGGATGCTGGCAAAAAATGCGATGTTCTGCCACACATCCGGAAAGAAAAAGATGGTGATGTGTGGGAAAGGGATCGGACTGTTTTTGTTGATGTTATCAATCATGCTGTTGATGGCAAATCCCGATGTCAGGATGCCCAGGATGAGAAACAGGAAATACAATCCCATAAGGATCCAGAAAACCTTGTAGGTCAAAATCTTTTTAAATTCGATCTTCAGCAGTTTCATCATCGTCAGGAATTATCGCGTAAAAGCTCAAGGAAATGTTGCTCTAATGTTCTTTTCCGTTCGGAAAGATGGGTCAGCACAATTCCTTGCCTGTGAAGGAATTCATTGACTTCTGCAGGAACAATTTTGCCCTTGAAGTAAACCAGCCACCTATCTTCCGACCGTACGAGGGAAGAAAACCCGGGGTGCATCGAAATAGCCTTCTCCAGCTGTATCATATCATCCGCAGCGATCTCGAGCAGTTCTGAGATCGCCAGGACATCGCTCACTTCACCATCAAACAGTTTTTTGCCCTTGCTGAGAACGGCAACATGTGAACAGATCTTCTGAACCTCATCCAGAAGATGGCTTGCCAGGATGATCGTAATCCCCTTTTCTGCAACCCTTTTAATCAGTTCGCGCATCTTCGCAATACCCTGTGGATCCAGTCCGTTGGTGGGTTCGTCAAGAATGAGTACATCAGGATTGCCCAGTAAAGCTGAAGCTACGGCAAGTCTTTGCTTCATTCCGAAGGAATAGGTCCTGAACCGGTCATTCCGGCGGTCGTACAAACCGGTGAGCTGCAGAACCTCATCCAGGTCGTCATAAGGTTTATCCTTGATGTCAGCAACAATCTGCAAATTTTTAACGGCAGTGAGATAGGGGAAGAAGTTCGGGTTTTCAATAACCGATCCGATGCGCTTCCTGCTTTCTTTTGAAGGAGGTTTTCCGAACCATTCAAACGTGCCGGAATCATTTCTGACAAGATCAAGAAGAATGCTGAGCGTAGTGGTTTTTCCACTGCCATTGGGCCCCAGCAAACCAAAAACCTGACCTTTGTAAATCTCTATGAACAGTCCGTTTACCGCCTGGATCCTGCCATATTTCTTAGAGATTCCATGGATTGATAATATCTTTTCCAAATTTCAGTGATTGGTACTCGTGGATAATGTTGTTAAGACGACAGTTCCTTTAAAATGTTACATTGCAAAAAAACTACCTGTAGAGCAAAAAAACAGTCGGTTTTTTATGGATATCAGGTTTTGCTTTTTTCCACTTCCGCACCGGGAGTGTCATAATCTTTTCTTCGGATGTGGTAACTGAGGTGGCTAGACAGAGCAGCGTGGATTCCTGGCACGTTTCTGTGATCGCCTGCAGCAGCTGGAGGTTCCGGTAAGGTGCCTCCATGAAGATCTGTGTCTGGTCCTTTTTATAGAGATCCTGTTCGATCTCATGCAACTTCTTTGTCCTGGGAGCTTTTTCGATGGGGAGATACCCGTGAAATACGAAATTCTGTCCGTTAAATCCCGAGGCCATCAGGGCAAGAAGAATGGAAGATGGGCCCACCAGCGGAACCACACGGATCCCGGTTTCGTGAGCCATACGCACCACCCATGAGCCGGGGTCTGCCACACAGGGAGTACCGGCTTCTGAGATGATTCCCGCATCCTCACCATTTTGCAAGGGGTCAAGAAACGATGAAACATCCGAAGAATTGCTGTGCTCGTTATAAAGAGCAAACGTAAGGGTATCAATATCAATTTCAGGAGATATTTTTTTCAGAAACCGCCTTGCAGTCCTGATCTCTTCAACAATGAAATACCTGATCCTGCTGACGATCTCTTTGTTAACAGAAGGAAAGACGCCCGCAGCCGGGCATTCACCCAGGAATGACGGGATCAGGTAGAGTGTTCCTTTTTTCATGCCTCAACTTTCATTCTTCAGGTTTCATTTTTTAATCACCAGGGTAAATGATCCAGATCAACATTTCCCCCGGAAAGAATGATCCCGACTTGTTTGCCTTTCACATCCATTTTCCCTTCTGTCAGAGCCGCGACCGGAACAGCCGAGGAGGTTTCGATGAGGATCTTCATCCGTTCCCAGACCAGGCGCATAGCCCTGGCAATCGATTCTTCCGATACGGTTACGATGTTGTTGACATGATGAAGGATAATCGGAAAGGTATAGTTTCCCAGGGAGGTCCTTAGACCGTCGGCCATTGTATCGGGATGCAAAGCGGGCACAAATTTTCGTTGTGTGAAGGATTGCCATGCATCATTGGCCTGTTCCGGTTCAGCAGCAATCACCCTTGTTCTCGGCGAAAAATAATGGGTTGATAAGGCTGTTCCGCTCAACAACCCGCCACCTCCTACGGGGACAAGCAGGTAGTCAAGATCAGGATAATCCTCAAGCAGTTCTGCCGCTGCCGTGGCCTGGCCTGCTATGATGTGCAGATTGTCGTAAGGGTGAATTTCGATGGCACCGGTAGCGGCAATGACATCCCTGAGAGTTTCTTCTCTTGCCTCAAGTGTAGGCTTGCAGAAGGTTATGTTACCCCCATATCCCCTCACAGCGTTGATTTTGACGGGTGAGGAATTGTCGGGCATCACGACGTAGGCGGGCAGGTTTCTCAGCGAAGCTGCCCACGACAATGCCTGCGCATGATTCCCGGAGGAGTGCGTGGCAACCCCGTTTCCGGTCATGGATTCCTCAAGTGCGAACACGGCATTTGTTGCGCCCCTTGCCTTGAATGCACCCACTTTCTGGAAATTCTCACATTTGAAGAAAAGTTCTGCTCCGGTGATCCTGTTAAGGGATGAAGATGTAATAACGGGTGTACGGTTGACGTAGGGGCGGATCCTGGCTGCTGCCTGCAGGATTTCTTCTGCTGTTGGAGGATTATGGAGTTCGGTATCCAAAACGGACCTTTTTGAGATGCAACAGGTTATTTCTTCGAAACGCCGGCAACCAGTTTACTTGCCAGGATGTTGCAGGCGTTGTTCAGCTGATCATATACTTTTTCAAAGGCGCTGATTTCATTGTACCAGGGATCCTTTACCGGCAGGTTTGAACAGGGATAAACTACATTCATAATATAATCAACCTTTTCCATGTCCTTGTCATCCCTGGCCAGTTGGGAGATATTCGAATAGTGATACGAATCCATTACATAAATCTGGTCAAAACGATCGAAATCCTTTACAGAGAAAAGTCTTGCTACATGCCCCGTGATGTCAATGCCCCTCTTCCGAAGCGTAACAATCGCCCTTTCATCCGGGGGATCGCCGACATGGAAATTCTCGAATCCCGCAGAATCAATGGTTCCGGGATAATTCAACAGCTGGAGCTTTTCTCTGAGAATGCCTTCTGCCATGGGAGACCGGCAGATATTGCCGGTACAAACAAAGAGGATCTTCACAATTTAATCTTCTTATCCAGTTCCTCTACAAAGGTCCGGAACTGCTTGTCGGTTTCCACCAGGTTATTTACGGTACGGCAGGCGTGAAGGACCGTTGCATGATCCTTGTTTCCGCAATGGAGTCCGATGCTGGCCAGGGAGGCTTTGGTGTGTTTCTTTGAAAAATACATGGAAAGTTGCCTTGCCTGTACGATCTCACGTTTACGGGTCTTGGAGTGGATCATCTCAATGGGAATGTTGAAATAGTCGCATACCACTTTCTGGATATAGTCGATGGAGATTTCCCGTGAAGTATTTTTGACAAATTTATCGATCATCTGCCTGGCAAGGTCCAGGGTGATGGTTTTTTTGTTCAGGGACGATTGCGCCAGCAGAGAGATCAGCGCACCTTCCAGTTCCCGGATGTTTGTATTGATGCAATAGGCAAGGTATTCCACAACTTCCTGTGGAATATCAATGCCGTCATTATAAAGTTTTTTATGAAGAATAGCGATCCTGGTTTCCAGGTCGGGTATCTGAAGATCTGCGGAAAGTCCCCATTTGAAACGGGAAAGCAGGCGTGGTTCGATGCCTTTCATTTCCACCGGGGGTTTATCAGAGGTTAAAACAATCTGGTTGCTTTTCTGGTGGAGGTGGTTGAATATGTGGAAGAAAACATCCTGGGTCTTTTCCTTCCCGGCAAGATTATGAATGTCGTCTATGATCAGGACATCGATCATCTGGTAAAAATGAATGAAATCATTCTGGTTGTTGTTCTTTACCGAATCAATAAACTGGTTGATGAACTGGTCTGTAGTGACGTAAAGGACTGTTTTCTCGGGGAAGTTATTTTTTACCTGGAGGCCGATGGAATGGGAGAGGTGAGTTTTTCCGAGGCCGGTTCCACTATAAATTAACAAGGGATTGAAAGAGGTCTTTCCGGGATTATTTGCAACAGCATAACCGGCAGAACGGGCCAGGCGATTGCAATCTCCCTCAACAAAATTCTCGAATGAATAACTCTCGATTAGCTGCGAGTTGACACGTATCTTTTTAAGACCGGGTATGATAAAGGGGTTGGGGATTTCTTTGGAGTTCCCCCTGTTAAGGTCGATGGGCATAGATACCGATGGATTAACAATGGCTTTCTTCTCTCCTGTAGGAATGTTGACAGTGTAAGGACCCGGTTCCTCTTCGGTATTATCCATGATAATACTGTATTCAAGTCTACCTTCTGTTCCCAGTTCTTTCTTGATCGTTTTCTTTAATAAACCAATATAATGCTCCTCCAGCCACTCGTAAAAAAACTGGCTTGGAACCTGAATTGTAAGAACATTATCCTTCAGCTTCACGGGTTTAATCGGAAGGAACCATGTCTTAAAACTCTGATAATTGATATTGTCCTTTATAATCTTAAGGCAATTTTCCCAAACTTCTACAGAATTCTTTTCCATTCAAAATTACCGGCAAGAGTGTATTTAAAAAATCTTCGTTATGTACAGTTTTAGTGGTGTTTGATTAAGTCCGCAAGTCCTAACCGGGAGAATCAGCTAAGGTAATATTTCAATTAACAAATATTTAAAAAAAAAGTTTAAAAAAAAAATATTTCACACTTGTTTTATAAAAATATTCATTCTAAAATTCACCATTTTTCTTCCAAAGCATCACATCCTCAACAAATCCAAATCCACTTCAGCAACTCCTTATACATGAATGCGTTTTAAATGATATTGTGAATTATTTTAACATATTATAAATAAGGTTGTGGTTCAAAGACAATAAGTTATGACATGATGGAGGCGGGCATTATTATTATTAAGACCAATTAGAAATTTTAATAATTATGTTAACAACCCTCACTTCAGGATGAAAATTTAATGGTGGTCCCCTGTATTTTCCGGATCCGGCTTGTAATCTTCATTCCCAGGGATCGCCTGATGGAAAACCTTATTTTGCAAGCGTTTTCAAACTCCTGTCCGAGGATGTCGGCATGTTCTTCTTTAACAATTCTCATCACATCATTCATCATCGGATATTCAAAAAAGACCTCATAAACCTCTTCTACCGTTCGTGTAACAATCGACGCCTGCCCGAGTGCTTCCTTCGTTGCACTCCGGTAAGCATTGATGAGACCGGGGATTCCCAGCTTAATCCCTCCGAAATAGCGGATAACAACGATCAGGATATCGGTCAGGTCGTTCGACTGGATCTGTCCGAAAATAGGTTTCCCCGCTGTTCCCGAGGGTTCCCCGTCGTCATTCACACGCCAGGCAGATTTGTCGGCTCCCAGGCAATAGGCATAACAGTGGTGACGTGCATCATGATATTCCTTCCGGAGGAGAGCCAGGTGCGTTTTAACATTCTCTTCCGTGGATACCGGAAATGCATGTGCAATGAATTTGCTTCCTTTCTCTTTATAGATGCCCTGGGAAGCAGACGAGATCGTCTGGTATGTATCATCAAACAGCATTTCGTGTGCAGAATATTCAGTGGCGAAGGTAAGTTTTTTTTACCTTCGGGGAATGGAATATACCCCGGTTGCTGTAAAAATGATCCTCGACGAGTACCGGCTGAAACTCGCCGGGAAATATGAGCTGACGGAAGTCATGAAGTTTGTCTGCCTGCTGTTTGAGGAATGGAAAGGCTGGAACAAAGCTACGGTCCATTTAAACAGGGAGATGGAACTGACAGGGGAGGAGGGAGAGAAGTTCCGGATTGCGCTCCGGCAACTTGAGGAATACAGGCCCATACAATATATTATAGGTACAGTTCAATTTCTGGATGCAAAAATCAGGGTACGTGAAGGTGTTCTTATCCCCCGACCGGAAACAGAAGAACTGGCAGGAATGATCCTCAGGGATTATCATCACAGAAAAAACGAAATCCTTTCGCTCCTCGACATAGGAACCGGTACGGGCTGCATACCGGTGGCTGTTAAAAAAGAGATGCCCCAATGGACAATCTCAGCAATGGATATTTCCGGAATTGCATTGAAGCTGGCCAGGGAGAATTCACGGTTGAATAATTCCAGCGTTGATTACATTCAGGCTGATATCCTTGACAGGCAATCCTGGGAAAGTTTCCCGGGATATACGATCATCATCAGCAATCCTCCGTATGTCAGGAAGAGCGAGATCCCCGGGATGCTGCCAAATGTTTTGGAGTATGAACCGCACGAAGCCCTTTTTGTGACCGATGAAGACCCGTTGCAGTTTTTTACTGCCATTGCACGGTTTTCCTTTCTTCACCTGGTAAGGCCCGGAACGCTGTACCTTGAGATCAATGAACAGGATGGCAGCCGGATGAGGGAACTCCTTCTTGAATCCGGATTTGACAGCGCGGAAGTGCTGAAAGACATCCGCGGGAAAGACCGGTTTGCACGCGCAGAGCTACGGACAGCCCTGCCTGGACCTGGATAGCAATGAAGGTAACCGAACTATTTCGAAGTTTTTTCTACTTGTACAATTCCCTTATTACCCCCCCCTGGACCAGCACCTCCGTCAACTCGCGAAACGGGATGAAGATCTCAAAGCAGCCCGAGGCATAGGGGGCCAAATCGTACTGGTTATAGTAAAATCCGATTCCTTCATGTGTAACATAGAAGTTCTCGGTCGCCTTGACCGTATCGGAAAAGAAACCGGCATCCTTAAGACTTTGCGATGCAGGAAGGTGATTCATTTCATGGATCTTTTCATTGAGGAGTTCACTCATCCGGCTGCCGGTATTTTCTTTGAAGATATCTTTAAGTCCGACTTCCTTCCCGGTCCATTGGTTCACAACCGTGAATTGCCGGGTCTGGAGGCCATGTGCTCCTCCCGTAAATGCGAAATGGTCGATATAAAAACTCAGGATGTGTGAGCTGTTCATAAGGATATGCAGGAATTTCATGGATTGCCAGTTGAAGCTGGAAGCGATGGATTCGTTGTAAACGCCTTCGTTGGTTGCAAGATAATTTTCAAAATAGGTCTGTTTCATCCCATCCAGGATCTTCTCGGGTTGTGTTATTTTTACCTGCTTGCCGGTGAACTTATCCAGCATCAGGTGAATCAGGGAATCGGATATCAGGGGGTTGGCTGATTCCCCGGGAAGCAACATTCCCAGTTGAATCGATGCACGCGGCGATCGGGGCTTCTTTACCAGCGGAGTAAACGCTTTCTGGTAGAAAACATTCATGGAGATACTTCCTTCAGGGTATTTTTCCGTCATAGCAAAAGGGAAGGGTTTACTGCCTCCTGAACTTTCAAAGGTTCCTGTCAGGGTCTGGCTGCCCGAAAATTTGCCGTGAAAAATGCTCCCGGGCTTTCCATCGAGTTCTTTGAGAATAAAGGCATCCGGGGAACTCATCTTACCATACACAGGAATCCCTTGTCCCGTAACCGATTTCCCAAACGGCACCTTGTCAGGCTCAGTAAAAGAATAGTCTCCATAAAGAGTATCATTGATCTTGACCAGGTTCATTTCAAACGGGATTTCTTTATTCAGGGTCCCCATAAGATGGAGATAACATTTCTTTGGAACCATATTCTGTGCATTGCCCGATCCTGCCGACAGAAATGCAACAAGGATGAATGACAAAACTTCAATCTTCTTTCTCATTTTCTTGTTCAATTTAAAATTTGGATTTCTTCATTCTTCATTCTTCATTTTGAATATGGCATTTCCGATCCTGACCATGGTGCTTCCCGATTCAACAGCGATCCTGTAATCTCCTGACATTCCCATGGAGATCTCCCGGAAATCCGGATTCAGTGGAAAATATTCCGCCAATAAAATCCTGAAATATTCCTTTAACATCCTGAACTCCTTCTTAACCAACGAAACATCTTGTGTATAGGTTGCCATCCCCATCACGCCAACAATTCGTATGTTGTTCAAATCTCTGTATCCAGGTGATGACAGCAGCTCCTTTGCTTCTGAAAATGCAAGTCCGAATTTTGTTTCTTCCGTTGCAATGTAAAGTTGCAGCATGCAGTCGATCATACGGTCGTTACTCATCGCCTCCTTGTTGATCTCCCGCAGAAGCCTAAGGCTGTCGACGCTCTGGATCACATGAATGAATGGTGCGATCAGTTTCACCTTGTTGGTCTGAAGGTGACCAATAAAATGCCATTCAATATCCCCTGGCAAAACGGGCTGTTTGGCAACAAGATCCCCGACCCTGTTTTCACCAAACCGGCGCTGGCCGGCCGCATAGACTTCCTGGATGTGCATCAACGGTTGCATCTTCGATACCACGATCAGCTTCACGCCCGAAGGAATCTCAGTGAGCAGGGCGGTCAGGTTATCTTTTATGTTTGGCATCGGAGGAAGAATGAAAGGTCAGGTACAAATGTACAATTTGATTTTTTCTCCGGTTGCAATAAAATATATTTATCGCAGTTTTTCACGATATCTTGTAATTTTGATATTTCATTTTATGGTAAAGAAAGTTTTATTCTCACTTTTACGTCAGTTCCTCTTCTGGATTGTTTTCTTCAATTTCACCCGGATGGTATTCATTATCTACCATATCCGTCTGATGCTGATCGAAAAAATTCACCTGACCGATATTCTTCAGATCCCTTTCCGGGCCCTGCGTCTCGATCTTGCGACCGCCTGCTACCTCATGGTCGTCCCTTTCCTGATCCTCCTGGTACAATCGGTTTACAGTCCCAAATGGATCAACTGGGTTAACAAGGTATATACAGGGATCCTTTGTTTTGCTTATTCGTTGACGGCTGCCGGTGAGATCGGGATTTACAGCGAATGGAAAACAAAACTGACCTACAAAGTCATCAAGTACCTGAGTCATCCGTCAGAGATCTATAATTCCTCGGAGTCAGGAGTTTTTTTCCTACTGGTTTTTCTTTTCCTTTTTATGTTTCTTGCCGGATTTTTCGCCTATGTGAAATTTTTCGCAGTCGATATCATCCGGGAGAAGAGGAACCTGATTTTCAGTGCCATCTTCCTTCTTATTACACCTCCGCTGATGTTTATCGGATTGCGTGGCGGCGTGCAGCAGATTCCCATTAACCAGAGTGAATCCTACTATTCGAAACACAACATCCTGAACCTTGCAGCCGTCAATAATTTTTTCAACCTTTACATCAGCATCTTTGAAAATCTTGCCAACTTTAACCTGAACCCGTACGTTTTTATGGATTCGGGAAAAGCAGCAAAACTGGTAAAAGAGATCTACCAGGTGCCCAAAGATACCACCTTTTCGATCCTTAAAAATCCACGGCCCAACATAGTCCTTCTTATAATGGAAAGCTGGTCTGCCGACCTGATTGAGGATCTTGGCGGTGAACCGGGAATCACCCCGGAGTTCAAGAAGCTGGAAAAGAACGGGATCCTGTTCGACCGCATTTATGCTCCCGGGTCACGTTCCGAGCAGGGGATGGCCTCCATCTTTGGCGGATTTCCCGGTCACCCGGTTTCTTCCATCACTGTTCAGCCCGACAAGTTCGTCAAGCTTCCAAGCCTTCCTCAGGTCTTGCAGAAAGAGGGGTATTCCACCTCCTTTTATTTTGGCGGACAGCTAATTTACGGCAACATCAAGAGCTACATCATTTTTAACAATTTTGACAAGATCATGGAAGGGGCTGACTTTCCGGCGAGTCTCCCAAGAGGCAAACTGGGGATACACGATGAATATACCCTGGGATACCAGTTGAATGACCTGGATACCCAGAAACAGCCTTTCTTTTCAGCCCTGTTTACAGTGAGCACACATTCGCCCT
>JAPLDI010000036.1:0-9511 GCA_026391795.1 Bacteroidota bacterium | reverse complement strand
CAAGAAACCTTTAACCTGGGGTGAGAATGAAAATGAATACATCAATGCAGCATTGTATACGGATCACTGCCTGGGAGAATATTTTGAGAAAGCCAGCAAAAAAAGCTGGTTCAATAATACCTTGTTCATCATTGTAGCCGACCATAGCCATAACTCATACAGGAACTGGCATCCGCAGTCAAAAGAATATCATAAGATCCCGCTGTTGTTTTACGGCAATGTAATCAGGGATGAATTCAGGGGAAAGAAGTGGGACAAACTGGGTAATCAGCAGGATGTGGCCACAACCCTGCTGGCTCAACTCGGGATGGATCATCAACGTTTTCACTGGAGCAAAAATCTCTTTAATCCCTATACTCCTGATTTTGCTTATTATTCAACTGAAGACGGCGATGGATGGATTCGTCCGAATGCATATTTCTCCTTCGATGCCGGCTCCAATTTCTACCACTTTATGGAGATCCCTCCCGAGATAAAAGATTCGATCCTTTCCGAAGGAAAAGCGTTCCTTCAGGGAATTTTCGGGGAATACATGGGGGACTAGGCTGGATACTGGATGCTGGATCCTGGTTGTTTATACTTGGTAGAGTGTTAAGGTTAGAACAGTTCAATCAGCAACAGGAAACATGATTAGTAAAGGATACTCAAGAAGGCTAAAGTCAATAATTTGTATCCAGCATCCAGCATCCAGCATCCAGCATCCAGCATCTGATTCATAGAGACTAACTCCTTAATCCAACGAATGAACAACCAGCCCGCTCCTGAGCTTCGGTTCAAACCATGTTGTTTTTGGCGGCATGATGTTTCCCGAGTCGGCAATATCGATCAGTTGTTTCATTGAAACAGGGTAAAGGGCGATGGCTGCACGCATTTCACCGCTGTCTACCCGCTTTTTAAGTTCCCCGAGTCCCCGGATCCCTCCGACGAAATCAATCCGGGTGGAAGTCCGAAGGTCTTTAATATCAAGGATACTTTCCAGGACAAGGCGCGAAAGGATGGTCACATCGAGAACACCGATTGGGTCTGAATCAATGAAGGTGCCGGGCTTTGCGGAAAGCGAATACCATTTCCCGTCAAGGTAGAGACTGAAATTATGAAGCTTGTCGGGCTTATAGATTTCACTGCCTCTCTCTTCAATCACAAAATTGAGAGCAAGTTTCTCAAGGAATTCTTTGGAAGTAAGTCCGTTCAGATCATTGACCACCCTGTTGTAATCGATGATGGTGAGCTGATCATCCGGAAAATGAACGGCCAGGAAATAGTTGTACTCTTCGGAGCCGTTGTGGTTCGGATTGTGCTGTTTCTTCTCATTGCCGACAAGGGCAGCAGCAGCAGTGCGGTGGTGTCCGTCAGCCACATAGGTGAAAGGAACTTTCGCGAAAAGCTCAAGGATCTTCCCGATTACATTTTTATCCTTTACAACCCAGAAATGATGACCCACACCGTCAGCCGCTATGAAATCATACTCGGGTTGATTTCCGTTAACGATCCGTGCAACAATAGAATCAATTTCAGGAACTGCGGGGTAGGTGAAGAACACAGGCTCCATGTTGGCATTGGTAATGCGGACATGTTTCATCCGGTCCTCTTCCTTGTCTTTGCGAGTCAGTTCATGCTTTTTGATAATGCCGTTCATGTAATCCTCAACTCCGGCACAACCCACGATACCGTACTGGGTTTTTCCATTCATTGTCTGGGCATAGATGTAGAGGTAATCCTCCGGATCCTGAACCAGCCAGCCTTTTTCACGGAACAGGCTGAAATTCTCCAATGCTTTGTCATAAATAGGCTGAGAATGGCAATCCATCCCGCAAGGAAGATCGATCTCTGGTTTAATGATGTGGAGAAGAGAATAGGGATTTCCTTTTGCTTCAACCCTGGCTTCGTCTGAGTTGAGCACATCGTAAGGGCGTGAAGCCAAATCTTTAACAATTTCTTTCGGAGGTCTTAATCCCCTGAAAGCTTTTAATATTGCCATAAAATGAATTTTTATTGATGAATGGGTACCGGGCGAAAAGCAGTAAAAATGTTAATCCCGTCCAATAAAATGGTTAATCATTGTCATCGTCTTCCTCCGAGCCCGGCTCTCCGGGTCTGACACTTCGCTGAAGGGAACCGATCAGTGCACCGATCATCTTCGTCATCTCCATGAGGTGATTCTTGGAAGTTTCAAAAACCTCCTCCGTTATGAACTTCTGATTTAAAGCGAGCGTAGAAAGTACGACGCACTCCCTGACGGAACTTTTTGCCATCTTGAGATAATAGATAAACTGGCTCTTGTTCCTGGAAGATCCTTCCGCGATATTTGAGGCAATGCTGGTTGCAGAAGTCAGGAATCGTTCAAAGAAGTATCGTGTATAGGGATCGTCTTTCACATTCCGGCTCATCGAATAGATCGTACTGGTGTATTCGAGAGCCTTATGATAGATGCGGAGATCTTCAAATCTGAAGAAGGTGGTTGGTTTTTCCTGTTCGAGTTCCATAGTAAGGGGCAATAAAATGAATACTAAGTTCTGGAAGCGTATCGTTAATTTTTCGACATCCTGCTGACATCAATCATCGGGTAAATCACTTATTTACCTGGAACGTCCTGTCACCATTTTTAAGGAAATTCACAATCTGCGTTGCAGCAGCAATGCCTGCATTGATGTTTGCTTCTTCCGTCTGTGCACCCATTTTCTTGGGCGTAAAAAAGAAACGGCCCTTGAAGCTTGCTTCAAATTCGGCTTTATTCGCGGGCTCAACATCCGAGAGATAGGCGAAGTCTTTTCGGTCTGCAAAAAGCTTAAGCAGATCCGCTTCCTGAATCACCTCGGCCCTGGCGGTATTTACGAGCACGGCAGGGGAGGGCATCTTCGACAACAATGCATAGTTAATGGAAAGCTTTGTCTGGCTATTGGCAGGAATGTGCAGGGAGATGTAGTTGCAGGTACTGTAAAGTTCTTCGGCAGAGGCCACGGCGGTCACTCCATCTTTTTCAATCTCCTCTTTTGGAATGAAAGGATCGAATGCAAAGATATTCATGCCAAACCCGTGAGCGATACGTGCAACATTCTTCCCCACATAACCGTAGGCATGGATGCCGAGTTTCTTGTCTTTCAGCTCAAACCCCGATTTGCCATTGAAAAAGTTCCGTGCATGGTAAACCATCATTCCCAGGGCCAGTTCGGCCACTGCATTGGAGTTCTGACCGGGTGTGTTCATGGCACAAACTCCTTTTTCTGTTGCAGCTGCCAGGTCAATGTTGTCATAACCGGCTCCGGCCCTCACAATGATCTTCAGATTCTTGCCCGCTTCAATGACCCCCTTGTCGGCTTTGTCGCTCCGGATGATAACGGCATCCACATCGGCAACTGCTTTCATGAAATCATCCTGGCTTGTATAATTTTCAAGAAGGACCAATTCATAACCGGCCTCTTCTACGACGCCCCGGATACCTTTCACGGCAATGGGTGCGAAGGGTTTATCTGTAGCAATCAGTACTTTCGTCATAGAGTATTTTTTAGGTTTTTGATCAGGGAGATGGCGCTAAACATTTGCTTTTTCGAATTCATTCATACAGTCGACCAGCGCCTGTACACTCTCGATCGGTAAGGCGTTGTAGGTGGATGCTCGGAAACCGCCAACCGAACGGTGCCCCTTGATTCCAATCATGCCCTTGGATTTGGCAAATTCCATAAAGGCATCTTCCTTGTCTTTGTAACCTTCCTTCATGATAAAGCAGATGTTCATTAAAGACCGGGAATCTTTTTCAACTGTGCCGATGAAGATCTTGCTGGCATCAATCGTGTCGTAAAGAAGCTGGGCTTTTTTCCTGTTCATCTCCTGAATAGCATTGACACCGCCCAGGCCTTTGATCCATTTCAGGGTTTCCAGGCAGGTATAGATAGCAAAGCACGGAGGCGTGTTGAACATCGAACCTTCCTTGATGTGTGTCCTGTAATCGAGCATTGTCGGGATCGGACGATCCGTCTTGCCCAGGATATCTTCCCGCAGGATTACGAATGTGACACCTGCAGGGCCGAGATTCTTCTGTGCACCGCCATAGATCATTGCATATTTTGAGACATCAACAGGCCGGCTGAGAATGTCAGATGACATATCGGCTACCAGGGGTACGGGACTGTCAAGATCAACATGCAATTCGGATCCGTAGATGGTGTTGTTCGTTGTGATGTGGAAATAATCAGCATCGGCCGGAATGGTGTAATTCTTCGGAACATACGTGAAGCCGAGAAAAAGGATATGATAATTTTCAGGAATGTTAAGCAACTCCTTGAACAGGGCTACAGCTTCATCAATGATCGCCTGGAAATCTTTGCTCCTGTGTGATATCTCGAGCAGTGATAGTCCGCTTCCGTTAAGGTCTATGATCGCTTTTGCTGAATTTTCGATTGCAATACGGGGCAATACCGAAGGACCGGCATTGAAATTGTGCTTCTTCATAGGGAGTTTGTGTTTAAGTGTTACTTGTATATATCTTATTGAGTGATCTAGCGAAGAAGAAAAAACAAAGGTAAAATAAAATAGCCGTAAAAATCAAAAATGGGTTGAAAAAATATTGGTATATCCTGTTGTTACGGTACATCTATCGGTTCCTGGCGTCCACCCCTTCAATAAAGTTCCACCTGCCGTTTTCGAAAATAAATCCGTCGAAAACATCACCTGCAGCAACGAGTATCGGAGATGTACCCTCCGGTGGATGAACTGTTTCCAGCCTGTCTGCAATAATCATGGAAGATTTCTTCCCGTTGCTGTCGGAAGGCCGGCCTGATGAATTCTGATTTTTTTCTTTTACAACATACTGATCCTCGTACCTTAATACCATTGAGGCTGCAGGTGAATACCTGAAGATCACCCGTACGTTCTGACCATTCAGGAATTTGTAGAATATCTTTTTCCCCAGGTGTGGGCTCTCCTTCTCATCAAAGGTGAGTATTTCGATCAGCTTGTGATTTTCAACTGAGCTAACACCCTGCCAGCCGAGCAGGGTATAAATCATTCCGGCATCCGACCCTTCAGGGATAATCTTGTAGTACAGGGATCCATACCAGGAACCGGGACCCAGAACGGTATGCTCAGGGTCTGAAATGGAATCCGAACGGTCAAGAAATTCAATTAGTGTAAAGGAATTTTTACTCTTCCTGTCCTGGATCTGAAGCAAACAAAAATAGCTGTTTGAACCTTCTGCCCGGGGAATGTTCCAGTTATAGATCCGGAACCGTTTATCCGGGGAGGTCAGCTTTGCCATCTTTTTCAGAGAATCAAACGGATAGGAAAAAGACCCGGGAAGTCCGATAGCTGTTTTTAGTGTATTCCTGAAGAGGTTGTTCAGCGATAACCGGGCAGAATCATTGACGGTTTTCCGGATCATCCGCTGGATCAACGATAATGAATCCTCCATGACCGGCAATGTCAGCCTTTCCTGAGCCTGCATGGAAAGCGAAAACAGGATTAAAAAAATGAGGCAGAAAGAGAGGCGGCGCATGATCATCGTTGAATCCTTATAAAATAGAGTTCAAAGTTAGACAATCTTATTAGTTGGTGAATCCCGAAATGTCCAAAATTTCAATGAAATTTTGTCGACATTTCGAGGATCCTCGAAAAAGCAAAATGCTTTTTCGGGACCGGTGATGTAGTAAGTGAAAAAATGGGGAGCTTGAATTCAAAAGTTGGAAGTCAGAAATCGGATATCAGAAATTCATTCGTAAATCGTACATCTCAGCGATTGCGTTAATTTTGCAGAAACAATGACCAGGATGGAATTGAAAAGCAGAATCGATTCATTTAGTAGACTTGGGGGCTTTCTCAGGGAATTTCAGGATGAAGGAAAAAGGAGGGAGGATCCTTTGTTTTCAGGACTGGAAGAGGCGATCATCAGGGCCGGGTTACTGAATCCGTGGTTTACCCGTGAGTCTGTTCTCGCCGCACTCCGGTCTTGGGCCCTCAGCCTCACCCGGGAAGAATTGGAGTCGTGGCTTAAGCCTTATTCTTCATTATTAGCAACTATCGAAACCGAAAATAATGTGGCCGTGATCATGGCCGGGAATCTTCCCCTGGTCGGATTCCACGATTTTCTATGCGTCCTCCTCTCCGGGAACAGGTTCACCGGAAGGTTATCTTCCGACGACACGGAGCTTCTGCCGGCCCTGGCTTCGATCCTGGTGCATTTTGATCCGGAATGGGAGGAGCGGATCACCTTCACGAAAGAGCGGATATCTGGCTTTGATGCTGTTATAGCTACAGGCAACAATAATTCTGCACATTATTTCGATTACTATTTCTCAAAGGTCCCTCATATCATCCGGAAAAACAGGAATGGAATCGCCATTCTTACCGGCGAAGAAGATAATTTGGAGTTATCGGGACTGGCAGACGATATTTTTTTGTATTACGGATTGGGCTGCAGGAATGTCTCAAAGATTTATTTTCCTGCGGGATATGACATGGGGCCTCTTTTTTCAGCCTTCCACCGGTATGTCAGTTTTTCAACCCACCATAAATGGATGAATAATCATGATTATTACCGGTCGATCTTTCTCCTGAACCAGATCCCATCCCTGGATAACGGTTTCATGATTCTGACGGAGAACAAGGCGATTGCCTCACCGCCTGCTGTTCTCTATTATGAATATTATGAGGATATGGATACGATCCTGGAACAGTTGTCTTTCCAAAAAGAGGAAATCCAGGTAGCCGTCTGTAAAAAAAACATTCCTTTTCCTTCCTGCAGGCCGGGGCAGGCACAGAAACCGGGATTAGCGGATTATGCCGACGGGATGGATACTCTTCAGTTCCTGCTCGGTCTTTCCAAATAATTTTCCTTCATGAACTGTTGGTTATTCAAATAAAAATCTTTACTTTTGCACGCTCAAATTGAAATACAGGAATAAAATGAAAAAAGATATTCATCCGAAAGAATACAGACTGGTTGTCTTCAAGGATATGTCGAACGATTACGCGTTCATGTCAAAGTCAACGGTACAGACCAAAGAAACCATCGTTTGGGAAGACGGTAAGGAATACCCCCTGATCAAGCTTGAAATCTCGCACACTTCTCATCCGTTCTACACAGGGAAGATGAAACTGATTGATACGGCAGGGCGTGTGGATAAGTTCAAGAGCAGGTATGCAAAGCATATTGAAAAGAACATCAGCAACCAGGAAGCCAATCAGGAAAGCACTCAGGAAAGCACGAAGGAATAAAAAGATATTCTGTATGCCTTGTTTTCAGATAAGGCAAAAAAAGGACTGAAACCTCAGTCCTTTTTTTATTTCCTGACATTTCAATTCAAGGTCATTGCCGGTGCCGGCTGAAATGTAGATCGGATCGAGTTTGCGATTCAATACTACTGAAAGTTTCATTGTAGTATTGCCGGGAAACCTGGCAAGGCATAAAGAAATGACGAGTGATAAGTCCTAAACGCGAAGTGCGAAGTGTGAAGTATTTCGCACTTCACACTTCGCACCTCACACTTGCCTTCTGTGATCCGCCTGGGGCTTGAACGATTATAACGCTTTGCCTATGTACCTAGCGTTTCCAAGGTGTCAATTTTTGTCTGTATCAGATTTGTGTTTTTTGAGGATTATGACCCATATGGGATTCGAACCTATGATTCCCTTGGGATCCGAACCTATGTTTGAATTTTATGAGCAATAATGAGTTGTTCCTGCAACTCAATAATCTTTTTCAAATCCTTCACCTTGTCCATCAATTCAAGCACCTGCTTTTCACATTCAGGGTCTTTGACATAAACCACATTTTCTGAAGGAGCAGGAATAGGATCGCCATTTTCAAATGTCGCTATCTCATTCAAATTTACTTTTAAGAAACTTCCGATTAACCGCGCATTAGATTCACTGGTGTGTCCAGACTTTATAAGCTTGCTTACTGTCGCAGTGTTAATCTTGCAAAATTTAGAAAGTTCTTTTTGACTGGACCCGATTTGTGTTAAAAGGGTCTTGATCTTGTTTCCATCGACTTTCATTTTGCTTAATAGGATTAATTAGATGTTAATTTGTTTCGCAAATGTAAACTATTTGATGCGACAAGTCAAGTATTTTATTCTATTTTGTATTATTTAGTTGATAAAAAATATCAAATAAACTGTTAAACAGAGTGTTGTGACTATTTTTTAAAAAATTTAATAGTTAGCATTAAAATTTGCAAATAATAAATACATTTGCCGAAAAATAAATTAATGGATAGTTATGAATAATGAAGAATTGATTTTAAAAGAACTGAGAAGCATCCGCCTTGCCTTAGAGATAACAGCTCCTAAACGATGGCAGAAGATTCCTGAAGCGTCTAAAACGCTTGGCATTCCACAATCACGAATCAGGGTTCTGGCAGATGCCGGAACGATCCCAGTTTCGGTTTTGGCAGTCACGAAAAGCAGAAAACATTACCTGGTTGATGTAGTAAAGACCAGACAACTTATTGAGGATGGTGGCATGATGCCAAAAGTCAAAGGGTTTTGACCTTCATCATGTATTAATAATCTTGAAATCGGTGTTTTAAGTAATCATTAATCATTAGTAAATGAAATCATTCTCAAATATGAGCCAGGGTGATCTGATAATAATCAGAGACGCATTAAAAGAAACAATTAAGAGACAAACAGAGGTAAGACTATTTACTGATGAATCCAGCATACTGTTTTCTCAGCAACAGCAGAAGTATATTGATAAAATGGCTAACCGTCTTCATGATATTGGGAACAAGTTCACACGTATAGGAGAACTCCTTATCGCAATTGATGAAGCTCTCGGTACGAATCAGGAAGAATAAAATTCTTGATTTTCAATTAACCAACCCAACTAACGGAGCGACATCAGCATGATATCGAATTGCGAAGAAATAAAGGATGCTATTCAAATCGCTGATATCCTGGGCGATTTCATCACGCTGAAAAGAAAAGGTGTTAACTACACCGCGTGTTGCCCTTTCCACAACGAAAAAACTCCCAGTTTCATAGTCAACCCCGCCCGGGGTTCGTTCAAATGCTTTGGCTGCGGTAAATCCGGCGATGCCATTGAGTTCCTGCGCGAACATGAAGCAATGAACTTCACCGAAGCTCTCACTTATATTGCAAATCATTACGGTATTCCTGTCAAAATGAACGGAACCGATCAGCAGTATACTGAAGCTGAGAAACGCCGTGATGGAATTTTCGCTGTTCTGAAATGGGCAAAAGATTATTTCAAGGCGAATTTAGGGAGTACTCCCTGGGGTATGCCCCAATCTGCCCCTCTTGAAAATCAGGCATTTGAATATTTGCAGAAACGCAGCCTTGAAAAAGGGGTTGAAATATTTGAAATCGGTTATGCCGGAAACGGCAATGAACTTTTGCGCTCAGCTCACAAAGCCGGGTACAGCGATGACATCCTGCTCGGGGCAGGACTGATCAAGAAAAATGATCAGGGGATTTTCTACGATGCCTTCAGCCGGCGGATCATGTTCCCTTTCTTTGACCGCTCAGGAAGGGTGATCGGTTTTACCGGTCGGCTG
>JAPLDI010000011.1 GCA_026391795.1 Bacteroidota bacterium | reverse complement strand
GGCGGTCGAGCTCGATGCCGGCATCCTTGCGGATGTTGCACTTGTCGAAGTCGTAGTAGATCGGGAGGACGAAGATCTGGTCGGGTTTTAATTCTTCCACGCAAAGAACCAGTTTCACATAGAGCGTTTTGCTGCGGTCCAGTCCTTTGGTGGTGATCTCCTGAAGTCCTGAGAAATAGCCGTCTTTATTCCCGACAATGGAATAATCGGTTTCCTGTTCAAGGTTGAAACTGAACTTGCCCTGTTCATCCGAAGCGGCGGTTTCAACTTTACCGGTATTTTTATTGGTGAGTTCGATGTTGACTTTGCCGATGGGCTTGTCGCCGTTTTTGCACTGAACGGTAACACCGGCAAGCATGAACTTGAGGTCTTTCAGGACAAGTTCCTTGTAGATCGATTTTCCTTTCTTGTCGAATTCTGATTTCCCGACCTTTGCAGAGCTGGTTTTTAATTCGCCCTTGGCACCGGTAAGAAGATAATCGCCGGGTTCAACATTTTCGAAAGTTACTTTTCCATTGCTTTCGGTTTTCTTGGTGCGGAGCACGCTTCCTTTCGAATCCCTCAGGGTCACATCCACATCGGCAACCGGGATGGAGGTCAGCGAATCCTTGACCAGAACGATGATGTCCTTGTTCTTTCCTTTGGGTTTGGCAACCGGAACAACCCTGAAGACAACTCCGACCGAAGCGGCAAAGTGATTTACATTCATTTTGCTGGGATGATAGGAATCAAGGTAGTTCTGGTTCTGGAAATACTGGTACTCATTCAGGGTTCCGTTTGGGTTCAGGAAATTTTCCGGATCCTTGTATTTAAATACAAAGGCATTGTCGCCGTTGATCTTGCTTGCCGATACAAAAGAATGTATGAAATCAACACCCATGGTGATCCCGACAAAGGAGTTGAACCAGTAGTTACCATAAACCCCGATCTTGGCTCCGAATACATTCAGGGTTTTACTGTAGTCAAAATAGAGAATGGTATCTCTTATCCGGTATTGTTCATAATTGGGAAGACCATCCATCTTAACCATGAGAGATCCCATATTCAGCATGCTGAGACCACCGCGAAGATTCACGTCGACATCCCAATGTTCATTGGTGAAGACCTTGAAGCTGGGGCCAACCCCGATAAAGATCAGGGATTGGTTTTTCCGGTTGCTTTCGGTCAGATAAGTGTTTGTGTTGGTTGCCATATAGTCTTTCAGTGCGGATGGCGTGACAAACTTCAGTTTGTTATTGAAATAATCGACATCAAGCCCGACGCCAAAATTCGGGTGAAAGTAGAAGTCAAAGTTGGCACCTCCATAAATTCCCCATTTTGTTTTGAGGACATCATTTTTCAATCCGCTGAAGGATTTTGTAATACGGTATCCTGCACTGTCATAGGCATTAAGAAGTGCGGCATCGTCGAATTTCATGGGCAGTGCAGTGAAGGTTTGCCCCATCCCGACTTTCAGCCGCGCCTGGAATTTAAAATAACCGGCATTATCCTTGGGGGCATCCTGTGCCCAGAGCACATTCAGAAAGCCAAAAAGGACAAAGGAAATGAGAAGCGTAATTTTTTTCATAATCGGTTGCTTTAAGGTTGAGTTGGTTGGTTAATTATTAAAAATATATTGGGATGGATGGTTACAGCTATCCATTACCCGGGCTAAGATATAACAATAAATATTAAAATAGAATCAAGGGAATGAATATTTCCTGTATACATCAGATAACCAGACGGGTATATCCGGTAAAAACAAGGCCGAAAAAGTGATAAAAGGGGCAATTTTAGCGTTAAATTTTTCACATTACGCTCAGGGAAAAGAAAAAGAGGCTGCCGGAAACGGCAGCCTCTTTTGACGATATGGCGTTGACTAAAAGTAGTTTTTATTTTCTCGCAGAGTCTCGCTGATGAATCGCAGAGTTCCGCAGAGAATTGAGATTATGAATTTTAACTCTGCGAAACTTAGCGTAAAACTCTGCGTGACATGATTTTCCTTTACCTTTTAGTCACCTCCGCAGGAGCTGAGTTGAATAAACAGTTACATCTTAATGATCTTCACCTCGGTTCTCCTGTTGAGCTGATGACAGGGACAATCGCCGGCCGATCCGGTCGGACAGCCTGCCACCTTGGTGCAATCCTCGATCAGCTTGTGCTTCCCGTATCCCTTTGCCGTGATCCTGTCCTTGCTGATCCCTTTTCCGATGATGTAGTCAACAGCACTCTGGGCGCGGCATTGCGACAGTTTGTCGTTATAGGCATCGGTGCCTCTCTGGTCGGTATGCGAAGAAAGCTCGATCTCCATTTTCGGGTACTTCCGCATCAGGTCAACCAGGCGGTCGAGCTCGATGCCGGCATCCTTGC
>JAPLDI010000006.1:50835-61981 GCA_026391795.1 Bacteroidota bacterium | reverse complement strand
CAGAGATTAAAAGGATTGAGTGTGATATCTGGTAGGGCGATTTCACTGATACTATCATTTGATACTATCAAAGATACAAAAATTGACTTGATGGTACAAGTTTTTCATGCTTTTGGGCATAACGTCCGGCATGCATCCGCTTTGCGGGTCCGCCGCGACGGATAGCATATTTTATCTTCGCTTTTCGTTTCCATTTTAGTAGCCACAACCACTTTCCTTACCGACAAACCCCGCATTGAGTCTGCATGCTCGGTATGTGTTGTTTATTCTGTGATTTGCAGAACATGTGTAAATAGATAATAACATTCATAAAGTAAATAGAGGACAAGGAATTTTAAAATAGTTAAATTTTTAGTATATAGTGCTTTAATTATAAAATAGACGAAAATTATTAGAGCTATTAAAGAGAGTAATTGGTAAAGTTTGAAACTCATTTCCCAACGAATACCTAAAAATGGCCAAAGCAGTTCTTGTCCAAAAAATGATAATAAAAATCCAGCAAAAAGTATTTTATCAATTATCCAAAGTTTACTATTTCTAATACAACTCGTCAAAGATAAAATCGTAATTATAAGAAATAATGCTACTATTAATCGTTCTAATTTAAAACCAGGATTTACTATAAAGTCTGATGTGCCAAAGATTATGAATAAGTAGACAAATAACAGTGTAAATAGACCTGACGCAAGTTTTAAAAACAAATCCTTGATGGTGAAAATCATGAGGATCGAATATAAAAACCCAATAATCCCAATTATAAATGTAATTGTCATAAATCAAAATGTTTTATCGTGCCAAATTCAAAGAAACAAATGCCACATAACGCTCGGCCGCTAACCGCGGCAAATGCGAAACTTCGCTAAGCATTATTGATATTCGTTTTGTTGCGGTTGCAACCCCATTGCCGGTAGCGGGCTTGTTAACGGCATGTGCTTTTTTCATTTCAATCCTAATTTTTGATTTTCTTTTAATAATTCCACTGATTCTTTCAACCTGTTATGAATTGTTTCTTCCCTTTTGGCATTTGTAATCCAAAGTATATAATGTCGTTTATAAGTTTGGGCAAGATTATTGAAATTTGTTAACGCTGGTTCATTTTTAGCAAATTCCTCCATAATAAAATCAGGAATATCAATTTCTTTTATTTCCTTTTCTTCAAATTCTTTGTTTTCCCAATCAACCCTTCCCGTTTTTAAGTATATGTCAATTTTTTTAAGCCCTTCTTCAGTCATTTTACCTTTTTTTATTAAGGCAGTCACTATTTTCTTATTTAACTCCGACCATTTAGAAGTATTTGTTCTTGGAGTAAATTTTCTTGCATATTGGTCATCGTCAATTTTTTTAATAACACTATCAATCCAACCGAAACAAAGTGCTTCTTCCAACGATTCATTATATTTTATACACTCGACATTTACATGTTTTTTAAAAAACACAATCCAAACTCCAAGACTCTTATCATGATTCTTTTGCAGCCAACAATGAAAAGATTCTTTATTATTGAAATATATCTGTTCAAGTTCTTTCATATGGTCTTTTAGCATTGCCGGTAACGCCACGCCCGCAGCCGCAGTAAGGGGTTTAGCAGAGTTTATTTTAATTTTTGTTTACATGTTCATTAGATTCGATCAACTTTCCTAACCAACTGCTCCGGCTTTCTGGCTGCCGGCTTGTTAGGGGGCGTAAATGATTAAAATCTAAAATTTCCCATAAAAGTTTGAAATATCAAAGAAGATATCCAGCTCTTTGCCTTCAGTTGTAGTTATAGAAATGACATCATAAGGTTTTTTCTTATAATTAGTGAGTGCTTGTTTACCGGCTTTGTAACCTGGGTAATGATTGTTCAGCCATTCATATTCTGCGTGAACACCCACACTTTCAGACTTTTCAAAAATAATTATTGCTTTTTCATAAGAAGTTCCATCTCTTAGCGAATATTCTGATTTTTTCGAGGGTGATTTGGTTGAAGTTGCATCTTTTGAAGAAGTGCATGACTGGAAGGTTAAAATAATGAGGATAAGAAATACTTTCTGTTTCATAATATTGAACGGTTAAGTTTCACAATATCTTCCTTAATTCTTTATGCCCCATAACGCCCCGCCGGAAGCCACAGCTGCGGGAATTACTTGTTCTTATATTTGCTTTCCGGTATCATTTGCAGGTTCGTTGAATGCCAGCCTCCGGAAACCGTTCCATTGCTCGGCGGCAGGCATGTTATGGGTAGGGTGGTACTCATTGCTTATTCCTTGTCGTAATCCTTGTAACCAATTCGTCTCCTCGGTTCAGAATCCTTCTGAATTAATTGTCTTATGGCTTCAAAAACCAATTTGAATTGCTCATCATATTTCTTCTCAATTTGCGAAAGCTTTTGAACGAGATCCTTGTGAGTAGATATCAATTGTCGTAGTTGTACAAAGGCCCTCATTATTGAGATATTTACCTGGATGGCTCTATCGCTATTTAAAATTCCTGAAAGCATAGCGACGCCCTGTTCAGTAAAAGCATAAGGGATAGCACCACCGAGGTGCCTTTTTGAAGGGATCACATTTTGTGATACCACGAAATCAATTTCTGTTTCATCCAATGCAAACATAAAATCATCAGGAAACCGTCTGAGATTTCGTTTTACAGCCTGCTTTAATGTCCGTGTTTCAACACCATATAATGAGGCAAGATCAAAATCAAGGATAACATTGTGCCCTCTTAGAAAGTAAATATGGCTGGCAATATTCTCTACCTTAATGATTTGTAATGGCTTCATCTTATAGCGTTTAAGGTATCACAATTTGTGATGCGACAAAGTTAAAAAAGAACCTTTTTACCCTGTCAATTATTGAAATTATCTTATTATCACCTGACCCATAACGCTCCGCAGCTATGCGAAGTGCGGGATGTACGTCTTCAACTTTTTCTTGCTGTCCAATTTCATAGGTCACTTTCATGCTTAGAATTAATTTGAACTTCTTTATAGTCGGCGTGACTTTAAATATAGTCAATATATGGTTACGTTCACCAGTTTTGAACTGCACTGCTCTTAGAAAATCCATGTTATAAGAGGCTTTTTTTTGGGCGAATTGAGTTTTCGGCACAAATACGATCATTCCAACGAAAAATATTGTCCAAATTAGTTTTCCATAATTTCTCATAACCTTAATATTGTATTAATTCTTTATGGAAATTTAATTGCTTTCAATCCGTTTGAAGCTTACGCTCGGCATGCAGCCGCCTTGCAGGCCTTACTTGTTGTACCCTCATCCTTTGCAGGTTTGGTGAATGCCCGCCTCCGAAAACCGGCCGCATTGCTCGGCTGATGTCTCGTTAGCGGCAGATAATCTTAGCTTTACTATTCTTTCTTTTTCTTGACAAAACCAATGTAAAAAGTAATTAGAAATAAAATAAAATGAATGAAGCCGCGAATTTCAAGGAATTCTGGCGACATTTTAGTGTTCATGAAAGGCATTGTGATATGGTACCAGGATAGATACCAACTTGCCCCTGCTGTCACAAAAAATGCACCTGATAAGAATTTGCAAATTTCTTTCCAATTAATATTTCTCATGATATTACTTTCGATGAAAATTAAAAGTTATTTCAAACATTATCTTTTTCAAACCGGACTTATCAATCAAATATTTTTGGTCCGAAATTGAGTGTCATCATAAAATTATTTGCCAATAACGTTTGGCCGGTTGCCGCATGTGCGGGAATTACTTGTTGCCGTTTTTCTTGTCCACGGGCAGCCGGTCAGTTGAGGGCTGGCTTTCGCGGGGGGCCCGCATTGTCGGCTGACGGCTTCGTTATGTGCGGGCATTTATTGTGTTAAAAAATCAAGAATGTTCTTAACATATAGTCCTGGTTGTTCCCTCGCAATTGAATGTCCGGCATTGGGGATTATTATCAATCTGTGATTTGTAAAAAGATTTAGATATTCTGTCACGTACCCCCATTTCATGCCGTCACATTGACCCTTCATGATAAGTGCAGGGATTCTACAATTCCTTAGTTTTGGCCTGATATCAATAACGTTATCAAAACTTTGCACGGTCTTTACCGAAGAATAATAACCCGATCTGTTGTTTTCAATGTCACCAAGCATAGCTGTATCACATACGGTGGATTTTCCCATTTCATGATCCAATACAGTCTCAAATTCATCCATTTCTTTGTCTGATGCCAACTTCCAATCGAAAGCTTTAGCGAACCATTCAACAAACCTTGCCCGAATAGTATAAATATTTTTTCGACCTTGGCGATTGGTAAATTGAGGGTTTCTTAGTTTTAGACTATCCGGGGCCTTAATTTCCTCAAGAGATCGGTTGATGGGCAATAGATAACCAGGACCTGTGAATATGACCTTTTCAACCAGCGCTGGTTTCTCTGCAATAAATTCTGTAGCTAATATTGCTCCCCATGATTGCCCGATAAGAATTACTTTATTGGTTCCGATAATTTTGACAATTTCCTCCAAGTCCTGTTTGTGTCTTTCAATGGAATATCCTCCGATATTTTTTAATCGATCAGAATACCCACAACCAATTTGATCATACAGATAAATATCAAATCCTGCTTCTGAAAATGATGAAAGAGTTTCTATATTTCTATTATAAATTGGACCACCAGGACCGCCCTGTAAAAATATAATTGGATAGGGTTTCTTTTCACCTTTGGCCTGAATAAGTGTATAGGCAATCCTGGAACCAGAAATCAAGTTCCAATATTTTGTGCTTTTTCTTTTTTCTATTGCAGGAACCTGATAAGATCGTGGAAATAAAATGATGAACCCGAAAATTAAAAAGATAATTACCAGGGTAAACTTGATAAACAGGAGAATCCTCTTTTTCATATATGATTTCTTTCAGCAGGCTTAAATGCTTGCACATAACGCTCCGCCCGCAGCCGCCGTGCGCGGGAGCATGGGGAAGACCTTGTTTAATTTGTTTGACTGTTCATTAGAAGTTAAACCTTTTCATCAACCGCCCACCGCGCATGGCGGTTGACGGCTTGTTGGGGGGCGATTGGGATCATTGGATCGAGATCTGAAGATCTTTTCCTAAACCCAATTTTATTATCCTGGAAAATGTTGATAATTGGATTTCACTTTTCCCGGATTCAATTCTGGAAATATAGCTTTTCTTGGTCCCAGTCATATCTGCCAGCTCTTCTTGTGTTAAATTTGCTTCTTTTCGGGCCTCTTTTAATAATTCACCAAGCCTGAAAGCCATAGCTTCGGCCTCGAACTCGTCCCTTGTTTTAGTCCCCTTTTTACCGTACTGTTTATCTAGATGTTCTTCGAATTTTGTTAACTTATTCATTTCTTTTTGCTCCTATCTTTAAATTTAAAATACTCACTTTTCAGTCGTTCTCCCAATTCAATTTCACTTTTTGGTGTCTTCTGTGATTTTTTTAGAAAGCAATTGACTAGAACAATCACCTTGTTATCATCAAAAAAACACAAAACACGTATCTCTTTGAAAGTAGAACTGATTTTGATTTCATAAAGACCATCTATGTCTTCAAGATATTTAAGAAATTTTACAGGGACCCTTACTGTGTACTTTATTAACCAAAGTACAAAGTCGATCTTCTTTCTAACCTTCAATTCCTGTTGGTTATAGAAATTATCGAAATATTCTCCCCAGAAAAGTATTTCTCGAATCATTTTGCAAAGTTAACTATATAGTTAACCATTGTCAAGTTTTTGTAGAATTATTTTTACCAATTGCCCCATAACGTTCCCGGGCTAGGCGTGGTTGGTTTATGGTGAGCCTTGTGCGTTTGCAAACCAATCACGGTTAGCCCGTGTTACCGCGCGTTTTGATTCAATTTATTATTCTTTGCAAAACTTGCATATCCAGGTTGAATTTTCAGTATTAATCTTGACGATATATATTCCAACAGGGTAATTTGCTACATTCAACTTAATTTTATTTTCACATGTTTCGGTACGAATTATCTGTATTCCCCTTATATCCTCAACTTCAACGCAAATGTTTCTCCCGGAGATTTTTTTCAAATCAATTGTTATTTCGGTGGTTGCCGGGTTTGGATAAAAGGATAAATGAGGGTGCTTATTTTCACTGATTCCAGTCGATAAACCATAATACATTACTGTTGCTTTGTAAGCATTTAAACTATCAACGTATACCACATACGGCTCACCAGTTGTACTGAATGCAAGGTTTGTCCCCCATTCAGCTCCTGCTGAAAACCCTTCATTTCCTACAGTCATCCAATTGTTCCCGTCAAATTTCATGACTGTGGCTTTGTTGTTATTCCCAAAATCCCTGTAAGCAACATGGGGTTGACCGGTCGAATTAAATGCAAGACTTGTAAATTCAGCTTGACCAGCGGAGAAGCCAACGGTTCCAACATTTACCCAATTGGTTCCGTCAAATTTCATTACAGTGGATTTACAAGCATAACCACAATCCTCAAATGCTATATAAGGTAAATTATCCGATGGGTTAAAGGCGATGCTCGTATATTCTGCTCCTCCTGCAGAGAAACCAGCAACACCCACATTTACCCAGCTTGTTCCATCAAATTTCATTACAGTTGCTTTTTGAGCATTTGCCTGGTCATGAAATGCCACATACGGTTTTCCATCAGTTGGGCAAAATGATAAGCTTGCATACATTATTGATCCTGCTGAGAAACCAGCACTACCAACATTTCCCCAATTGGTTCCGTCGAATTTCATAACCGTGGCCTTGCCTGAATTTATGTTATCGGCATAAGCAACATAAGGTTCACCTGATGTACTTAAAGCAAGACTTGCAAAATTAGCGGGTCCTGCAGAAAACCCCACATTTCCTACATTTACCCAAGAATTTCCATCAAATTTCATAACAGTAGCTTTCATTTGATTCCAGAAATCCATATAAGCCACGAAAGGCTCACCGGATGGGCTGAAAGCGAGGCTTACGAAAAAAGCTCCTCCTTGTGAGAAACCTGCATTTCCCACATTCACCCAATTGGTTCCGTCGAATTTCATTACAGTTGCCTTTTGGTAATTTGCCCCGTCCTGGTATGCCACGTAGGGTTTTCCGTCGGTCGGGCTGAAGGCAAGGCATGGATACTGAACTAAATCTTCCGAGAAACCCGCATTTCCCGCGTTCATCCAGATATAGTCCAATGGTGAAGATTTGTCCCAGCTTTGTTGAGCAGAAACAACAACCGGAACCAGGAATAATAAAATGTAAACACTTTTTTTCATATCGAAATAGTCTTAAAAAGTTCTGTTTAATGCGCGCTAACGTTCGGCCCGCAGCCGCTTTGCGGGTATTAGCAGAGTTTATATTCGCTTTTTGTTTTCATATTTAGTAGCCTGAATCACCTTTCTTAACCAACTGCCCCGCATTGCGGCTGCGGGCTCGTTAGAGGGCGTTATTATTATAATCTGATAATTTTATAAACCTTTGAAGAATATCTTAAATAGTAGATTCCAGCGGATAAATGAGTTAAGCTCAATCGCATATAATCCCCATCACGTTCAATGGAGTAAGATTTCACCTCATGGCCAAATATATCTAACAGTTCTGGGGATTCATCACTTTTCATTGCCTTGAAAGAGATACTATTGTTAGTTGGATTGGGGTAAGGAGTGTTTTCATTAATACTATGATTTTCGATGGATGTTAACAAGCAATTACTTGCAAATGAATTTGATTTAAAAGGAGGATTTGATGAAACAGAGAGAATAGTAAATGTGGTTGACTCCTGATATGTTGTGTCGCACGGTGTATGAGTATAATACCATGTCCCTGTTAGTGAGTCATATAATTGAGAATTCTGTACATAGGTAAAATATACAGAAGCAGTGTATATTCCTTCTGGAAGAGAATCTACTGTAACAGAATAATTAAAAGGGCAAAGGCATCCGTAACACATTCCCCAATCAACCTGAAGCCAGGTAATACTATCACCATTAAAAAAAACTTGTTGATCATATTGAGATCCACAATTCCGCCAGGTTGAGTCAAGTTTAATCTCAACGCTATTACCATTGACAATTGTCGATAATGTTCCTGTTGGTTGTCCAAATACTGAGGCAGTAATAAGAAAGAAAACTAGAAATAAGTTTTTCATTTTGTGCTCCTTTCATTTTCTTTTTAAATTAACACCAGTAAAATATTCTGTTACATCTTTTTTCTTATCGAACTTCCTGTTAATAATAATGCCCTCTAACGCCCCGCCGGCAGCCGCAGGCCGGGTTTAGCAGAGTTTATGTTTGCTTTTTGTTTCCATTTATTTAGCCACAACCACTGTCCTTATTGATAAACCCCGCATTGAGGCTGCATGCTCGTTGGCAGCAGTGTTATTTTCTTGTGTTTTTTTACCCATCACTTATATTTATCGGGTGTCACGGAAATAATAAATAAATACACTCCATTTTTATCTTTGTAATAATAATTCATTGTTGTTTTATGATCCCTCTGAAATTTCATTTGCGGATTTGTCTTAACAAAGTTTGTAATTGAAGGTCCCAGATAATTTTTCATACTTAAAGTGTCCGCATTTGCTTTATCAATATTTACAAGAGTATAATTATACTGAAAAATATTACCTGGAAGTGCAATTGCGTTGTCAAGTCGCGTTTCAGCGTCAACCATTATTGGGCAAGTTTTATTTAACTCACTTGCAATATTCATCATGCCTTTGTCAAAAGAAGGTGTTTTAAAGAAGATTTGTTGCACTGCAAAGTAGGAAAGTCCAAAGGCGATTATACCAATGATTACTCCAAATACCTGTTTTCTTTTGTCTTTGTTCTTAGTTGTCTTTTGCTGCAATGATTCATTTAAATTCTCAGTCTTTATTCGTGGTAATTCATAACCACAACCGGAACAGTATTTAGATGTTGTAGGATTGTCAGTGCCACAATTTTTGCAATTTACTATTTCCATATGTGATATTTTTAATTTTATGTTGTTAGGCTTTTTATTAAACATTGCTGCCAACGTTCGGCCCGCAGCCGCTTTGCGGGTATTAGCAGAGTTTATATTTGCTTTTCGTTTTCATGTTTGATAGCCAGGATTACTTTTCTTAACCAACTGCCCCGCATTGCGGCTGCGGGCTCGTTAGCGCGCGTTTTTTATTATTTCAATAATTATCCAAACTAATAATCCTCCAAAAACAGTCACAAAAAGACCAATAATTATTTTTTTTATAGTTGAGAAATTTGTCTTGTGAATTTTATTATTATTTGAAATTTGAGAGACTTCATTTATTGTAGAATTTGTATTGAAAATCAGGTTATTCCCCTTAATATTAATAGTGTTTGATAAACTGCCCTTATAATCATCAGCATATAATGTTTTTATTGATTGGTTATTCATTAACAACTTTAGACCCAATGGAGATAGTCTATAAAATTTCATTCCGTTAGGAGTAGAATTGTCACCTCCCATAATGATTTCCACAAGATCAAATTTTTCTAATTCGTATTCAAGCATTCTGTATTCATTAGTTGTTTCCTTATCTACAATTGCTGACCCATTAAGGATTTGCGGTAAAGAACCTCTTGAATGGATCTTTAATTGAGATAGAAACCTATCCATTGTTGCTATATGCTCATCGTTTATCATAAAAAATGCGCGCTAACGCCCCGCCGGCAGCCGCAGTGCGGGTTTTTCTTGTTGTTTCTTTTCTTATCCTCTATTGTTTATAGGTTTGGTGAATGCTACCCTACGGAAACCGCCCGCATTGTTCGGCTGCCGGCTCGTTAGCGGGCGTTTTTTTTGTTATCTCAATTATTTAGCCCGACATTATTCATATCGGACTAAAGTTTCTAAAGTGGTTTTACAGGCACACAAATATCAACAGTAAACTTACCATCTTTTGGCTCTTCTGGATACATCTCAAAACAAGGTTTGTCATCCGGTTGGTAGCCACTTGTCGGAAACCACTGACCGTAAATCCAGCTCCACGCTTGTTGGAAATCCTGTGCTGTAACAACGAATCGAGCTATTACATACTTTGCTGCCTCAATTTCCATTTTTCCAATCTCTCCGTCTACTTTTGTATCAGAGGAAACTGTAATACAAACACTCATTCTAAGCTTGTCTTCAATCGTAACATTGGGGTCATCATGGTATATAATCAGCGATTTAAAATTAGGACCTCCTACTAATCCACGAGGCCCTGCCCATGTAAAGAGCCTATTCCATAGTTTTTCGAATAATTTCTCATCGCCCTTATAAGGCCCGATATGCCTAATATAGGCAACTGTCATTTTAGGAAGTTCTTTGACTTCCACACTTTTGTTTAATTCCATATTTGTCCTCCATTTAATTGTTTTTGAACTGGAACAAAAATACATGAAGGACTTATCCTCGACTTGTTGCGCTTTGCTATCAAGTTGACTTAAATTGCTTTTTTCTTGCTTATCCTTACGATATTGGGATGCAGATTTATTAAAATAACTTTTAAAATTCCTAGAGAAGATAGAAGTATCAGTAAATCCGCATTTAATAGCTATTTCAGTAATAGTTTCTTTGGGGTTTAAGACAATTAATGAGGCTGCTTTTTCTAATCTGAGTCGTAATATAAATTGGAAAGGCGTTTCACCAATAATCGCCTGAAAAATCCGATGAAAATGAAATTTAGAAAAATTAGCAACAGACGCAATCTCCTCCAACGTAAATTGCTTGTCAATATTGGACTCTATATAATCAAAAGCTCTATTAATTCTTGATTTATATTCTCTTTCAATCTGTTGATTTTCCTTTATCATCCTATCGTTGTGTCGTTTTTTAAAATGCCCGCTAACGCCCCGCCCGCAGCCGCAGTGCGGGGTTTAGCAGAGTTTATGTTTGCTTTTCGTTTTCATTTTTGATAGCCAGGATCACCTTTCTTAACCAACTGCCCCCGCATTGCTGGCTGCGGGCTTGTTAGCTGTATATAAATATTATTTTATTTGCCCAGCTTTTATGGGTTTATTTAGTGTTTTATTAATAGCATATTCTTTGATTGTAACTATCTTTGTCAATGGATCAATCGTTAAGAGAACCCAACCATAAAGATATCCCCCATTTTTACCTAATTTGAATCCATAATAAGCATCACCAGTTGGTGCATCAACAGGAAAAGTCCTTTCTCCCTCGCCATACATTATTCCATAATAATTAAATAATGATTTCCCGGAAAT
>JAPLDI010000006.1:0-50828 GCA_026391795.1 Bacteroidota bacterium | reverse complement strand
CCTTTATAAATAGTTTTATTTTTGGATTGTAGTGATTTTCAACAGCAATCGAATCTTGGGATTCAAGGGCAGACATTCCTGCAGAATAATTGTAATTTGCTTCTGGAAAACTAAAACTTAAAAATTCATAAAACGTTCTAATACTTACATGGACATCAATAATACCGTCCTGATCCAAATCAAGGCCCATCCCGGCTGAAGAATCACTTGGAACAGGTAAGGTTTCCATGAACCAGGTTCTTACTGATGTAAAGCTCGTATCTGGTGATATATCAGTGAAAACAATATCATCAGCCTGGTTGGTTTTATTGATTTCCTCACTCTTTTTTTTACAACCAAAGAATTGGAAAGTCAATAAAATTAGAAAAATAATGATTTTGAAAAATGGTTTCATTGAAGTGATATTTATATACAGCTAACGCCCCGCCCGCAGCCGCAGTGCGGGGTTTAGCAGATTTTATGTTTGATTTTCTTTTGCATGTTTATTAGATCCCATCAACTTTCTTAACCAACTGCCCCCGCATTGCTGGCTGCGGGCTTGTTGGCAGCTTTAAATAATATTTTCTTAAATTCTATAAAACATTCCGATACTTATTCCGAAACGATTTGAATCAAGTAAAGCGCCATTGTCCCACGCTGTATAAAAATATGTAGGTTCTATAATTATAGAAAATCGTTTTATTAAAAATTCAAAACCCAAACCGGTTTCCAAAGCAATTTTATCAAATCTTAGTTCCTGGGATGTGTTTGTTTCATAAGGTGGAGATGAATATTCAGTCTTTCGATAGATACTTGTTGAGAAAGAAGATCCTATTAATCCATAAAAAGCAAAATATTGTTTAGCCTTTACAAAATCACAGCGGATTTGAAACTCATTTTGAATCAAATGATTGTATAACATATCCGCAAAAAGCCTATCAACAGGATCCCCAAGATTATCATATATCTCTGGTGCATAACCAATCCCGATATTCAAGAACAGTGACTTGTAAAGATGAATATTGGTTTTAATCCCTACTGAATAGTTAAACCATGTATTATCCCGGCTAAAACTCCAGTTTGGTTGCCCAAATACTCCTATTTTAACTTGCCCATAAATAGGTGAGAAAATACTAAGGATAAAAATAACCGAAAAAAGTTTCCTCATAATATTATTTATTGCTGCCAACGACTGTACATACTGTGCTGTTGATATTATTTTGATCCTGTACTATGATGAAAATTGAGTGTAGCCGCACAAAAGGTGCGGCTAACGTTAAGTTTGGGATTGAATTTATTTAATAACAAAATGACGTTTAAAAGTAAGAAATCCGGATAATCGGTCTTTCACTCTGATGAAGAGAGCACCAACCTAATATTTAGATAACGAATATAGTAAAAATAATACCAAACTCAACCTCTGTTCATTATTATTTATAATTCCAAATTATCAAACGGACTTACGATCTTTTTAAATCCCTTCTCCGTAACATGGGTATAAATCTCCGTTGTGCGTACACTTTGGTGCCCCAAAAGGGCTTGAATATACCTCAGGTCAGTGCCCCGCTCCAGCAAATGGGTGGCAAAACTGTGCCTCAACGTGTGAACCGTTGCTTTTTTCGTTATCCCTGCCGCACTTTTTGCCGCCCTGAATACCGCCTGCACACTCCCCGCACTGTACTGCCCGCCAAACTGTCCTTCAAAAAGCCAAACCTTGGGCCTGTACTCTTTATAATAGTCGCGAAGGAGCTTCAGGATGTTTGGCGACAACAACGACACCCGGTCCTTTTTTCCTTTCCCCTGGCAGATCCTGATCTGCGATCGTGAAGAGTCGATATCACTGATCTTCATGTTTATCAGCTCCCCAACCCTTAACCCTGAAGAATAGATCAGCGACAAGGCGGTTTTGTGCTTCAGGTTCTTAACCTGCTTCAGCAGCCGCAATACCTCTGCCTCGCTGAGAACCGACGGAAGCGTGCTCTCACGCTTCGGCCGCTGCAGATAATAGGTCTGCGTTGGCCTTCCCAGTACCTGCTCATAATAAAACTTGATCGCATTGATCGCCTGGTTCTGGTACGACTGCGAAACTTTCTTTTTATCCACAACGTATAGTAAATACTCCCGGATATCCTCATCCGTCAGTTCATCAAGCGGACGGGGCTGGTAGTAATTCATGAAAAGCTGAAGCATCGAACTGTATGACTTCAGGGTCCGGAGGCTGTAATCCTTGAGCTTCATCGTTTTAATGAATTCTTCCGGCACCTTGACATATGGGCTCACTGTTTCCTTATCCTTATCTGACCTGCCGCCGGAAGAGAGCTCACGGGGTATGAAAACCAGTTTCTCCCTGAACCGGTAGTTCAGCTTCTCAGCCGGTCCGAGTGCCATCGCTACATGCCAGCACTTCATCACCGGCTGCCACCGTGCCCCCGGCAGGCTCCTGATTAGTTCAATGACCTCCCTGTCGTACGAAAAGAATAACCGTATCCGCTCATGGCCGTCAATGACGGCCGAGTCGATCTGAATGACTTTTTCCTTACTCATCTCTTTTGTGCTTTTGGTTAGAATTTTACTTATTTGAAGTTTTTTATCTCCTGGTTCCTGTTTTTTATAGAATTAAAGAACAGTCCGCTTTGCAATATAAATTGATAACGGCTACTCTGTTCGACGATATTTTTTCAACCCATCTTTCTCATGACAGGAGTTTCATTTCCCTTAATCGGAGAAAATCGAAAAGGTAACACTTCAGTTAATTAAGAATTAGGAATTGGGAATTAGGTGTTAGGTATTGGGTGTGGGGTATTAGGTATTACGAAATGGCTTTATGTATACCTTATCTCCCTCTGTGGATCTCTGTGAACCTCTGTGGTTCTCTGTGTAATTCCAAAGCGGTCTAAAGAAGGTTACACTGAGGTTCACTGAGAAGTCACAGAGGTTCACAGAGAGTTTGTCCCCATTTCCCCTGTTTCCCTTCTCTATCCTCCATCCTCCATCCTCCATCTTCCATCCTCCGACCTCCGACAATTTTTTTATCTCTACGTTCAAAAAATTTGAGTCTCACGAATAAACTGGTCAATGGATTGCGGAACCAGATGGTCAATGAGAGCGGATTTTCTGATCAGTACCTGACTACAACAGATTAATATATTTTACCGCTTTGGCAGTAATTTATTGTACTTTTATTAAAGAAAATGGCTATTTGTTAAATAAATACTGCTTTAGCGGTAAATAGTTGATAAAAGTTTGCTTTTATAATAGAAAAGGCTTATATTTGCCGCTATAAAGGTAAATAATGGAACAGAATCAGGAATGGGCACAAATAATTAGAATGCATAGAAAAGCTGCCAAATTAAGCCGTGTGCAGTTGGCAGAACTTGCTGGTATTGGAAAGACCGTGATCTACGACATTGAGAAGGGGAAGGAATCCGTACAATTGGACACCCTGAAAAAGATTTTGAAAGTACTGAACATAAGGATAGTATTAAAGAGCCCTCTGATGGACTATCTGCAAAACTCTGAAAATGAGAAGAGCTAAGGTATATGTAAAAGGCATCGAGGCTGGAACCCTTACCGAAGTTGAGAAAGGCAAAGAATACCTGTTCGAATATCTGGATGGGTACAACGGTCTTGTAGTTTCACGAACCATGCCGGTTAAGGAACAATCTTTCAGGTACAACAGATTTCCCCCATTCTTTGACGGACTGTTACCCGAAGGAATTCAGCTGGAAGGGCTGCTGAAGATCAGAAAAATTGATAAAAATGATTACTTCTCTCAACTTATGGCTGTTGGAGAGGACATGGTTGGGGCTGTTACAGTTAAGGAAATCAGGGAATGAACATTTGTCCGATCACATATACCCCCTGTGGAGATAATCTTTACAGCGAAGCTGGGCTCAGGCTTTTATCACCGGAATTGAAGACACTCAGGGAACTTGAGTACACCGCAGAAGAACAAAGAATAGAGGCATTTAACCGTGCTTCAAAGATGTCAATTCAGGGAGTGCAGCCCAAGTTGAGTGCAAAATTGAGCATCAAAAACGGAGAATTTGAAATTGTTGATACAGGTGGGAAATATATTCTCAAACCCCAGCATCATCTCTATCCTGAAATGCCGCAGAATGAGGACCTGACAATGCGGCTTGCCAGTGAAATAGGCCTGGATGTCCCGATCCACGGTTTAATCTGGTCAAAGGATCATTCACTTACCTATTTCATCAAACGATTTGACCGGAAAGGACAGAACGATAAAGTCCCGATAGAAGATTTTGCACAGTTGGCTGGCATGAGCCGGGAAACCAAGTATGACTACAGCATGGAAAAAGTTGTGACTGTTCTTGATGATTTCTGCACATTTCCTTCGATTGAGAAAGTATCACTATTTAAACTTACCCTCTTCAATTACCTGGTCGGCAACGAAGATATGCACCTGAAAAACTTCTCTATTATTACAGAAGATGGAAAAGTAACGCTTTCGCCATGTTACGATCTGGTCAATTCGATCATTGAATATAAAAAGCAGGATGAAGAAATCGCTTTACCTTTAAAAGGAAAGAAGGAGCATCTGACCCGCACTATACTGGTTGACTATTTTGGTAACGAAAGATGCGAGCTTACTTCGAAAAGTATCGACAAAGTAATCGAGACGATCTCTTCGGCTGTCCCAAAATGGAAGGAATTGATCGATATCAGCTTCTTGTCGGATGAAATGAAAGAGAAATACCATAAACTGCTGGGAACCCGCCTTGCTATATTGAACGCATAAAGTAAAAAGAGAGGGCGACCTTTTGGGACGCCCTCTCATAGAATAGCACGAAGCTTGAGAGGAATTGGAAGCAACCCGGACTCTCTTACACTGTGCAAAGGTGCGAAAGGGCAGGGTTTTCCTTTACTCCGGTCAGAGTGTGACGGATTTCTCCGTCACATTGCCGGGAAGATCGGTCGCGCGGACCCGGATTACCACGCCAGCGGCAGAGGAAATCTGTTCCTGGGCGGTATACACGTACTGTCCCGAAGGCATGTTGATCACGCAGTCTCCTTCTTCGACAAGTGTACCATCGGGGTTGGAGATCTTCAGGGTTACCGAGACGAGCCTGAAATCATCGCCGGCGGTAAGTGTGATCGTATCTCCCGTGTTGCCCTGGTACCCTGCTGTATCTACCTGGATAATGAAGGGTGGCCGCAGGAAATCGATAACGGCCAGGCGGTATGCTGACCTGCCTTTCCGTGCTTTGGCCGCGTATTCGGCATGCAATACCGGATCCTGCATCGCATTGGCAGCGTAGGCCGCGGCAAGTCTGAGCCGTTCCCGCACGGCTAACTGCTTATCAGATGGCGCCGTTTTTGGCTTTGCCGGGGGAATGGTCATGACGCTTGAGCCCCTGCGGTTTTTCAGGACAACCTGGTTGCCGAAGATACCGCTGTAATTTTTCGTTAATTCTGATTGTGTTGTCATAATGTTAATGTTTTAAGGTTAAGAACTGTGACCCTGGCCGGGGTCGTTACAACATGTCGAAACAAAAATACACTCCTGAAAGCCTCCGGGGGGGTGGAAAAGGGTGGAAACGTTTCACAGAAAGCTTGACTATCTAAGGGAAATCAAGGAAAAATAAATGGAAAATCGAAAAATGTTCAAAGGAAGCCAGTTCGCGCGCGACCACTTACGGCTGATTAATTTCTAGCGCGTGCGAAGTCTCTGCATGTCTGAGACGCGCGCCAGCAGATTCCATGGAAAGTCGAACAAGTATCATGGAAAGTCGAACAAATTCCATGGAAAGTCGAACAAGTATCATGGAAAGTCGAACAAGTATCGAAGAAGGATCGAAGAAATGTGACTGTCCCGTCCTGAAAAAATTTCCATCAGGCACGCGTCACAGATGAACGCCTGCGTGCAACTATTAAAAAATGAGGACGACCTTTTGGGACGCCCTCTTTTTTGCTGCTTCGTCGTACGATAAATTCTTAAATTTTCAATCTTCAGCCATTCATACTTACTGTGTCTTCTTGAACCACATGTACCAGGTCAGGCTGTAAAGATTCGGGTTTTCCTTTTTTGCCAGATCCTTCTGGTCGCCAGTGTAGTTTGTATAGGGTACAAGCACATCATCACCAGGATGCCAGTCGGCAGGAGTGAGGACATGATTCTTATCCGAAGTCTGAAGGGCAACGATGGTTCTTGTGATCTCGTCAATATTCCTTCCTACATTCATGGGGTAAAAAAACATAGCCCGGACCTTGTTCAGGGGATCGATGATAAAAACGCCCCTTACATACCGCGTGGTGTTGGTGTTTGCATGAATCATCCCGTATTTTCTTGCAATCCAGTGGTCTTCATCGGCTACAAGCGGGAAATTTACCTTCTGCGGCTGTCTGTTCTTGTACGAAACGGAATCGATCGATTTTATCCATTGGTTATGAGTTTCGAGTTTATCCGTTGAGATCACGATGATTTTAACATCCAGGTTGTTAAAATTATCCTGGAGAGCAGCAAGCTCAAGAAGTTCGGAAGAGCAAACCGGCGTAAAATCGGCCGGATGGCTGAAGAGCACTTTCCAGTTGTCACCAAAATCTTTCGGAAAATTAATGGTCCCGTTTGTAGATTTAGCGGTGAAAGAGGGGGCATCATCGCCCAGGAGCGGTATACAGGAGTTGGTGATCGTCTGCGACCACCCCAGTGAAACTGCCAGTAAGAATATGATTGTCAGGATAAGGTTTCTTTTCATGGTAAATTGTATTTAGATTAATTAAAAATAAAGCAAAGATATATAGGATTGGGAGAAAGTCAATTAAAATGATAAAAATTTTCATAAAAAGTCGGGGATCCCCCAAAAAGAGGTTCCTGTATAGGGCAGGACACCGGAGATTGTGACCCTGAAAAAAGATTCTCACCGAATTGATAGTATTGTACTTGTATTAGCCATCTTTTTGTTCCCGGCCTGTTTTCCTTCCCTGTTTCAACCGGCTGCTGTTCATAAAAATTGTTAAATCAGCAACAGGTTCCCTCTTTTTATGTTAACTTTGAGTTGTTGCATTAAGTAGAATTTTAATGTTGACATCCCCGCCTCAGCGGGGAGCAAAAACAGCGGCACCCGTGTTCCGCCCAACCACAACGGTGGTAATAAAAAATGAAATGCCGGTTTTGTATCAAAGCCGGCATTTTCGATATTGACTGACCCCACAAACATGTGACCCCTGCGGGGTCGGCAGTCGGCAGTCAGCAGTCGGTAGTACTTAATACCTAATGCCCAAAACCTAATACCTAATACCCAATTCTTCCATCCTAAAGTTAATCAGAAGCAGGATCGGTAAAATAAATTTCCTTAGCTTTGATGTAGCATTTTTAAAACACTCCCGCCATGAAACAATTCTCTGCTTCATCTTCTTTTTTTGCAATCCTGCTTCTCTCTGCTACGATCATCCTTTCGGAGCCATCGTGTAAAAAAACCGATCCTTCAAACCCTGATCTGAAACCGGTTTTTACGGGAACAAAAAGCCTTGTATTGCCTCGCTACCTGTTAGGTGCAGCCGCCGCAGGTCACAAGATTCTCTTTGCCGGTGGTTCAAACGGCGACCAGGCCTATTGCGACACGATCGATGTGTTCGACCTGAGCACCAATACCCATACTGCAGCCAGCCTCTTTGAGCCAAGGGCGGCGATGGGCTCAGCCGGACTGGGGAATATCATCATGTTCGCCGGAGGGCAAAAAGAAGGCGGCACGTCACGGCTTATCGATATTTATAACACGACCACCAATGCCTGGTCTTTCAGCACACTTTCCGTTGCCAGGGCAAACCTGGCAGGGGCTGCTACCTGGAATAAAATTCTTTTTGCGGGAGGTTGGGACGTCTCGGGGGCCGACCGCGATGTAGTGGACATTTATGATATAACCAGCGGAACCTGGTCGGTATCGAACCTCAGCGAACCGAGAAATGAATTGGCAGGGGCCGGTACAAAATTCACAATCCTCTTCGCAGGCGGACAAAAGAACGGGTCCGTCTCTAAAGCAGTGGATATCTACAACGTCCTTACCGGGATCTGGAAAACAGCCCAGCTCAGCGAAGCCCGTCTTGCCCCGGCAGCAGCCGGTGCCGGAAATAAGATCGTCATCGCAGGTGGATCTACCGGATTCCAGGCCTCCAAAACGGTTGATATCTATGATGTGAATACCGATACCTGGACCGTCGCCCAGCTGAGTACCGCCAGGGCTTCGGTCAGCGCCACGGCTGCCGGCAACTTCGTCTTCATCGGCGGGGGCAGCGGCCCTGCCGGGATTTCGGATGTGGTGGATGTCTACAACGTGGTATCCGGTCAATGGACCGTGCTTAAACTGAGCCAGGCAAAGCTGGGCCTGGCCGCTGCCGCAAATGGAACTACCATCTATTTCGGCGGAGGAGCAACGGGAATTGACTATGCTTCCGCCACCGCGACGGTGGATGTCTTTGAACTGAAATAACCCGGTGCGGAATTCCTGCGGCCCGGATCTCCTTTTGTTGAATTCCTCAAAAAACAGAAACTCCTGAACAGTAAAAATTAAAACCCATTCACACATGAAAAAATGCATCCTGTTTTGCTCCCTCTTCGCACTCATCTGCCTGGTTGCAACCGCACAATCCGTGCCCCTGAAAAATCAACGGATCCTGACCGATCCTGCAAAAGGGGCCAGCATTGAATACGGCACCCCCGGAACTGCCCTGCTGACAGGCCGGCAGGAAGGACTGTATTCTCCTGCAACAGCGGGAACCAACTGGCATGTCAGCGATGCTGCCGCCATCGACAGCTGGGCCAAAGTCTCCTCGAAGGTCCAGAAGACCGCTGCCGGATGGACGCTGAACAACCAGCGCCTGTCAGTATACGGCACTACCAATGTTCCGGTTTGGGAAGTTCCCCTCACCATCCAGACGACAGAGGAATCGGTGGATATGAATGAAGATGGTTCCAGGATGGCAAACGGGTACAGCCACTCCATCCAGGTTTACGACCCTGCTTCTTCCACGGCCCTCTGGTCGACCACGATTACACGGTCCGTATCCGGGATCAGAATCCCGGGCGACGGGCTTCACGTTTTCGTTGCGTCGGTAAACCTTCCTGCTGGTGACAGCAGCTTTGTATCCTGCTATACCGTCGGACAAAGCACACCGGTCTGGACAAAATCCTATCCCGGGAGTTACGCTTCCCTCGTCATCAACAAATCTGCAACAAGAGTTTTGCTGGGAGTTTACGGTGGAGGATATACCCTTATTCATGTTCTCAACGGTTCAGACGGGGCCTTCATTTTTGACGCTCCCACATCCGACCAGTACCCGCCTTCGATATCGGATGACGGAAAATACATCGTGAACGGGAATTTTTCGGGTTTTGTCTACCTCTATGAATATGATGACGCGCTTACAACCTACACCCAGAAATGGAGTCACAAGGTGAACGGAACAAATTCATGGGTATGCGGGATGGCAATTTCGGCCGATGGCAGTACGATTGCAGTAGGGACGCTGGTCTTCCTCACGGCAGGCTATGATGGCGAACTCTATGTTTTCGACAACAATTCACCCGATCCGCTGTGGATCTATCCGGGCATGGGCGACATGGTGCAGTGTGTGGATATCAGCGGCGACGGTTCGATCATTGCGGCAGGAGGCTGGGGGCCTTTTGATAATTCAGGGCCCGATTTTTATCTTTTCCGGAAACAAAGCAGCACTCCCTATTTTACGCTGAACACACCGGGTTCTCTTTTCTGCCTGGATCTCTCCGACGACGGGAAGGTGTGTGTGACGGGAGGGAAGGGAGTACATGCACGGGCTTTCGGAAGCGGGGGCAACCTTTACAACATCAATTCCAGTCCCGGTGGCGGTACACTGACCGGGCATGCCGTGAAGTCGGGTTCAGCCGCACAGGCAGGAGTGAAAGCAGAGATCGTGGGACTTCCAACCTACTATGGATTCACCGACGACTTGTCTGTTTATACGGTAGGGTATATCCCGGCCGGGACCTACTCAGTCAGGTATTCGGCCGTGGGATATGTCACGCAGGTGGTTACGGGTGTTGTGATCTCGGACGATCAGACAACCGTGCGCGACGTGACCCTGCTGCCCGTGGGCGATCCTCCCCTCAACCTTTCGGCCACACAGGGTGCCTTTTCATACGTTCGTCTCTCATGGGATGCATCACCCGCTCCGGATGTGACCGGGTACAACATTTACCGGAAGATCTACGATTTTTCGGATTATCCATCCACACCCCTTGGAACGGTGGGGGCAGGCACGCTGACGTTCGACGACAATACAGCCTTACCCCTGACCCACTATTACTATGCTGTAACGGCAAAGATCTCCGACACCCTTCAGTCACCCTACTCCAATGATGCCATCGGCTGGACAGCCAGCGGTTTTGTTACCAGCGAGATCAGCGCCTATTCCGGAACAACACCGGTCATCGACGGCATTATCAGTCCGGGTGAATGGAACGATGCCTTCCGGGTTGACCTTTCCGATTTCCTCGGGATCTACGACAACGCCCCTGATCCTGTTGCAAGTGTCATCGGTTATTTCAAGGTCAATGCTGCAAAGAGCTCCCTCTATGTTGCCGTGGAAAATTTTGATGACGCCATCCTGAATGATCATGATGAGATTGCACTCTACGTGGATGATAACAATGACGGAGTTTATCCTCCGCCTTCCGATAATTCAGAAGGTAACTACTGGGCGGTACATTATGCCACGGGCGACCTGATCCGTTACCGTCCGCTTTATAACAACGGGGGAGTGGGTACCACAGTCCTGGTTCCGAATGCACAGGTGAAAGTATCCGGTGCCTCCGGGCATGTGGTCTATGAGTTCGTCATTCCGCTGGGAATCGATTCCACCTGGCAGATCAATTTCAATAATCTGAACCAGAGCGGCATCTTCATTTTTGCGCTGGATGATCCGAGTGCTTTCAACGGCTGGTGGCCCTGTACAAATCCGAGTATATTTTCTCCCGCAGATTACGGCACCATCACTTTCGGCGCCACCGACGAGGTTCCACCGCCGCCGAATAACCTGCAGCTCTTCAACCCGGTTGCACAGAACATCATGCTTCAATGGGAACAGCCAAACATCAATGATTTTGATCACTTTAACATCTATGAGGCCGTAAACGGGGGAGCCTTCAACCTGCTCGATCATACTTTTGGTGTGCAATACTTTCTTACCGTGGCCAATGGAAACTACCAGTTTTATGTGACAACCATCGATCAGACAGGTCACGAATCGGTGCCTTCAAATACAGTATCCGCCGATGTTACTGTAGGAGTGCCCGGATTGACCGATGACCTGGCAATGTTCAAATTCGGACCCAATCCGTTCACGGATCAGCTCAGCATTGACCTGAGAACAGAGAAACAAACCTTCCTGCAGATCAGGATCTGCGATCTCAGCGGGAAAGTCATCTGCACGCTCGAAAATTCACAGGTCGATAAAGGTGATCATCATTACCTGTGGAATGGAAAAAATCCGGAAGGAGATAACCTGCCATCCGGATTTTACACGCTTGGAGTAAGAACCAGCGGAGGAACAAACCATTCCTGCAAACTGGTTAAGATCAGGTAAAAGGAATTACGATTTGCGCTTCACATACTCATTGAAAGCATTCTCGCCTTCTTCATTCCAGTATTGCTCATAGTAGCTCCATTTATTCCCGTTTCCCATGGGATGACGGTGCCTCCAGGGTCCGAACCGGTGATGTCCGTGACGGTGATGCCCGCCATGATGAAAGCCCCCGATGAGGAGCCTTCCGAGGAGCGCCAGTCCGACTGCCTGCCAGTAGGTGATGACCCCCAGGTGGAAGATGACCGGCATCAGCCAGTTCCAGAGCCACATGACCACGGCCCCGAAAAGAAAGGCAAAAGCGATGAATCCTGTAATTCCAAGTATGATCCACAGCACACGGTGCCGGGGAGTGCCGCAGCAGCGGCTTTTTTCAAATCTGTTTTCTGTTGTTTCCATTATTTTCTGTTTTTTTATTTAATAAGATTGTATGGATTTTTGAGAGCGCCCGGTGCTTGCGCGAGAGGAGTGTGCCAACCGGAACATCCCATTCTTCGGAGAGATCCTCGTATGTCCGCTCCTCAAACTCTGTTGCAAGAATGATGGCCTGCTCATCCGGCCGGAGCTGAGAAATTGCATCTTTCAGCATCTCCGGTCCAATGTCTGAATACTCATTTTCTTCGGCTACTGTTTCATCTTTCATCGTATTTAGTAAATAATTCCCGTTCTTTTTGTCCGCGAAGCTTTCGATCGACACATTCCGTTGCTTTTTCTTCCGGGTGTCGCTGATCCGGTTCCTGACCGACTGGTAGATGTAGGCGGTCAGGTTCCCGATCTGGGCATCCAGTTCAAGCCTGTCGATCAGCCCCAGGGCAACGTCCTGGACGATGTCTTCGGGAGAAGCTTCAAAAAAACGCTCTTCAAGATTCTTCCTGACAAAATTCACCAGCTTCTGGTATTCTTTCCGGAAGAATGTATCCAATGATTTTTTTTGAATTTCCTTTTCCATGATGATGTAGACGATCTCTTACGATTTTATTGCAGGATGATGAAAAATAAAATTCTTTCCAGGGTGTAAGATAATGATTTTACGATGAGGTCAGGAATGAGGATTGTCGATAATATTTGTCTCCTTTTTTCCTTTTTTCATACTTTTAACCTCTGAACACTCCGGAGTCATGTCAAAAAAGAAACGGTCTTCCCCGTATCGGAATGCAAAAAACTTTTCAAAGCAACCTGTAAAGAAGGGGATTTCAAAACAGACCGGGCCCGATTATATCCTGTTCGACCGGATGAACGGTTTCCTTGAAAAGCACATGACGAGGGTCTTCTTTTTCATACTCTCTTTAACCCTTTTATTCTGCCTTCTTCTTTTTGACATCCGTTTCAGCACCGCTGGTGATGATTCTGCCTATGTAATCAGGGCATACGACTTTATCCATCACTTCACCTTCCCGGCCTTCCAGGGGCCGCTCTACCCGGTTTTGCTGAGCCCGCTTGTTGCCCTCTTCGGAATCCAGGCCCTGCCCCTGAAATTCCTTTCCGTCCTGTTCATCCTGGGTGCATTCTGGCTGACTTACAAAACCTTCAAAGGCCGGATCCCGCCCATCCTTCTGACCTCGGTGCTGGTTCTCTTCTCCGTCAACTCCTACCTGCTCTATTATGCAAGCCAGACCTTCAGTGAAGCCTGCTTCGTGTTTCTTCAGTCGGCCGTTTTCTTCCTTTTCTTCCTCCTCTTCCTGAATAATGAACAAGCCGGTTCAGGCAGGACGACTCTTTTCAGGCACCTGGCCCTGGCATCCCTTGTTCTTTTGCTGGGGTTGACCCGTACTATTGGTTATTCCTCCATTATCGCCATTGTCGTCTATTTTCTTCTGACAAGGCAATGGAAGAACAGCTTCTTTTTCCTGGCCTCCTTTATCCTTGTCCTCGCACTCTTCCTGGGATTAAAATCGCTGGTCTGGGGAAGTTCCGACATTCACTTTGCAAGTCAGCTCCAGGGGCTGATGTCAAAGAACTATTACAATCCCGGATCAGGAAGTGAAGACATTCCGGGATTTGTTCATCGTTTTATCACGAATTCCAACCTCTATATTTCCGATTATTTTTATACCATCCTTGGACTCCGGGGTACGGATCATGAAATTTCTGTAAGCCCTTTGCTTACCGTTATCACTTACCTGATGCTTTTGTTATCCATCATCCTGGCTCTCCGAAAAAACAGGTACCTGCTCTTTACCGGACTCTATGCCATCCTCATCATTGCCATCACATTCCTCATCGCGCATACTTCCTGGGGACAGAACAGGTTTATCATTCCTTATTTCCCGCTCATCCTCCTTATGCTCTTATTCCTGTTGTACCAGGTCCTCGAATACAAGAAGATGAAACCGGCGCAATTTGTTTTTCCCGTCCTGGTGGTGATCTTATTTGTTCTGTCGCTTGGAACGGCAATTTCGCAGGTAAAAAGTGTACGTCAGGTCACAAGCAAGTATTCCTGCCTGACACCCGACTGGGAAAATTATTGCAAGATCAGTGAGTGGGCCTCTGAAAACCTGCCACCGGATGCTGTGGTCGCCTGCCGGAAACCCACGGTCTCGTTTATCTATGGCAACGGGAAACGGTTTTTTGGCATTACCCAGTTCTCCTCTTCTACGGGAGCCTCCCTGTTGTCTGAATGGCAGAAAAACAAAGCCCACGAGTATTTTCTTCCTGCAGAATCAATGGAAAAATCGCTTCCATCCGGGTTATACAAAGTTCTTAAAAGCAGTATTGTCGCCTGCGGGATCAGGGGGGAACTGTTTGCTGAGAACATCCGCTTTTACATCATGAATTTCCCTGACAGTGGAAGGGAGGAGACATTCAATACGATGAAAAGCTTCGCTGTTTTTCCAGGGAATAATATCGATTCGCTGAGATCAATGCTGGGCGACCGGGAATCAATCCTTTCGGTCATTTATCCTGACACATTGCTGAAAAACCTGATGGATGGCGGGGTAACCCATGTGATCCGGGCAAATCTCAGGCTGTCGGCCCGGCAGAAAACCGACCAGATCATCAATACGGTTGAACGGTACATGGATTTTATCAAGGTAAAATATCCGAAAATTGCAGTAAAGATTGTTCAGATCGGGGAAAACGATAATGAACCTGCCGTGCTGTACCGTTTAAATTATGAATTGTACGGATTGAAATTCCCGGAAGGCCTGAAATCAGGGACTCCAAGTCAGAACCAGGTAAAATAACCCTGCCCGATTTTGAATCTGCCCGGCACATCGGGTCTGGTAACAATTTCTTATCATCAATTTTAACCGCTTCTTTTGTATTTTTGCGGACGAAAAAACCCTAATTTCAGGAATATTCAAGGAGAATGAGAAATCCGATACGCGTCGCAATCGTTGTGCTTTTCTTTTGCCGGATGCTTCCTTTGTATTCCCAGACTCCCGCCGTGGTAATCAGCAGCTACCTCAATGCGGCTGACCCGCGGGACGAATGGTCGGAGTTGCTGGTGGTGGCCGATAACACCAACATGGTCAACTGGGTTTTCCAGGACAACAACTCCACCCAGACGCAATGGCAACCGTCTATAACTTTCAGCAATCCCCTGTTCTGGAATAATATGCGTGCCGGAACGATCATCATGATCTGGCACCGGATGGTCGGATCAACCGGGATAGCTCACCCGGTGGATATAACCAAAGGCGACGGTTACATCGAGGTCTCGGCCAATGATCCTGTCTATTTCAGCGGCGGAAATTTCGGAACCAGCCCTACGTACGGAGGCCCGACGCTGAATATTGCAGCCGCGGGAGATGTCGTGGTACTCCAGAACTCCTCTGCCACCTTTGTTCATGGATTAGGGCATAAGGCAACTCCGGGAGCAGACTGGGTTAATCTTCCTCTTCCCAAACTAAATCAGAAAACAGGCATTGCCAATGGTGATGCCGTGTTTGTCTGCCCGGGTACAGATCTCAATAAATACGGTTACACGGCACCCCAGGACGGAACAACCTGGACTTCCACCGGCAGCGGGGCGGGAATATCCTTCGGGTTGCCCAATACAAATGTACCTTATCCTACTGAAAACTCGGATTTCTGGCGAAGCCTGCGGCAGCCTTCCTGGGCAGCTCCGACCCTGACCGGCACCGTGAATGGCAGTAATACGCAGGTTACACTGAACTGGAATGCCGCCACCGACCCGAATCCTTCTGATGGCTCCGTGGGATACATCATCCTGAGAAATACGGCAAATGTATTTGGAACGCCGCTCGACGGACACACCTACACCGTGGGGGATAACATCGGCGGTGCGACCGTGATTGCGCAGATCAGCTCCTCGCAAACCCTCACCTGTGTCGACAATGTTACCGTTCCCTGCACCCCGGGATTTTATTACCGGATACTGGCATACCGTTATTCAACCGACGACAATAACGGGAATGATTACAACGTCGCCCGCGGCAGGGCTTATAATGAAACAAATTTCGGCGGGGTGCAGGTCAGCGCACCCACACCTGTGGCCCCGGTTACAGCGGTCAGCGACAGGAATAATTTCTGCGCGGATGACCCGGGAAACATCACCCTTTCAGCCACCGGGGGATCCGGAACCACCCTGAACTGGTACACGGTAAGTTGCGGGGGAACCCTGCTGGGAGCCGGTAGCGGACCCTCCAACAGCATCACGATTCCTTCGCCGGCCGTCACGACAACCTACTATGCACGCTGGGAAAACAACTGCGGCTTTTCTGCCTGTGCCAGCGTAACCGTTACGGTTCTTGCCTTGTCTGCGGTCAGCGTTACCATCTCGGCAAATCCGGGAAATAGCGTTTGCGCCAACACGCCGGTTACCTTCACGGCTGCTCCCGTAAACCCGGGAACAGCCCCATCCTACCAGTGGAAGGTGAACGGAGCGAATGCAGGAACAAACAGCGCCATCTTTACCTACATTCCCCTCAACGGGGATAACGTGAACGTGGTCATGACATCGAATGCATCCTGTATAACCGGGAACCCTGCCACTTCCAACACGATCGTGATGACGGTGACTGCCGCCTTGCCTGTAACCGTGACCATTTCAGCCAGTCCGGGCAATACCGTTTGCACCGGGACCCCGGTTACGTTTACCGCAACTCCCGGGAACCCGGGAACCTCTCCGACCTACCAGTGGAAGGTAAACGGTGCAAATGCGGGAACAAACAGCAATACCTATACCTACATTCCGGCAAACGGGGATAATGTATTTGTGATACTGACTTCGAATGCAACGTGTGCTTCGGGGAATCCGGCCACCTCCAATACCATCATCATGTCGGTAAGTTCCGCGGTCCCGGTAAGTGCTACCGTCACGGCAACTCCCGGCGACAGCGTTTGTGCAGGAACAACGGTGACCTATACGGTACACCCTCTGAACGAAGGCACCACTCCTTCCTACCAGTGGTTCCTGAATGGAACCGCCACAGGAACGAACAGCCCAACCTGGTCAAATGTCCCGGTGAACGGAGATCATATCTTTTGTGTTGTAACATCCAGCCTGACCTGTGCTGCCAATAACCCGGCCACTTCCGACACCGTGATCATGACCATAAGTTCTGCCTTGCCCGTTAGTGCCAGCATTAGTGCCAGTCCCGGTGATACCGTCTGTTCCGGAACCAGTGTGACCTATACCGCCACACCGGTGAACGGGGGATCAACTCCTGCCTACGAATGGTTTCTCAACGGAACATTTACAGGCGGAACCAACCAGACGTGGTCAAATGTACCCGTGGACGGTGACAAAGTTTACTGCAGGGTCACTTCAAGTTTTTCCTGTGCCGCAAACAACCCGGCCCTTTCAGACACCGTGACGATTTCGATCACCGCCGCAATCCCTGTAAGTGTTTCAGTCAAAACAACTCCGGGTGACACCGTATGTTCCGGAACCCCTGTGACCTATAAAGCCACACCGGTGAACGGGGGCACGAATCCAACATACGAGTGGTTTTACAATGGAACGGCTGTCGGCGGGAACAGTGCGACCTGGACAAACATCCCGGTAAGCGGGGACGTGATCTGGTGCCGGGTGACGTCAGGCATTTCCTGCGCCACAAACAACCCTGCCATCTCCAATTCCATCGCCATCGTGATCTCTTCCGGGATGCCGGTGAGTGTCACGGTTACTGCCACTCCCGGTGACACCGTCTGTTCCGGAACAGCGGTTACCATCAGGGCAACCCCGGTCAATGGCGGAACAACACCTATTTACCAGTGGTACCTGAACGGAAACCCCGCAGGAAACAATAACCCGGTTTATTCGCTGACACCTGCCGATGGGGATAAGGTCTATTGCACGATGACTTCCAGCTTTTCCTGCGCCATAAACAACCCTGCCACATCCAGCACCATCACGATCTCTTTCACTGCCGCTGTGACCGCAACCATTACAATATCCGCAGATCATAAAGCAATTTGCCCCGGAACAGTCGTCACGTTTAGGGCAACTCCTTCAAATGAAGGCAGTGCTCCGGTGTATGAATGGCTGGTCAATGGAATCTCCGTTCAGCAGGGAAGTTCACCGGATTATACTTCCGGTACGCTGACGGGAGGAGAGTCGGTCATCTGCCGTTTAACATCTTCTTTGCCATGCCTGGTTTCAAACCCGGTTGAATCGGCAGCCCTGATCCTCGCTGCAGCTCCGGTGCCGGTGGTGAACCTGAGCGATAAGCCCTACCTGTGTGCCGGTGAGACTTCCCAGCTGGATGCCGGAGCGGGATTCAAAACGTATTCATGGCAGGATGGCAGCACCGGGCGGTATTATTCTGCCACCAGCGAAGGTTTGTACAAAGTGACGGTGACCGATTCGCTCGACTGCAAGGCCAGCGACTCTGTGCGGGTGCAGGTTTGCGAATCGCTGATTTATTTACCTGATGCATTTACTCCCAATGGTGATGGGCTGAATGATGAATTCAGGGTGGTCACCGACCAGGAAGGGATCACCGGGTTCTCCATGCTCATCTACAACCGCTGGGGGCAACTGGTTTTCGAATCATCAGAGATCTCCAAAGGCTGGAATGGAATGATGAACGGAAAATATGCCGAAACGGGGACCTATGCCTGGAAGATTGTCTACCAGGTTTCGTCGCAGGGGAATTCTTCTTCAACAACCCTTCATGGGACCTTTATGCTGATCAGGTAGAAGCGGGTGAATCCTAAAATTAATTTGACATTTTATTAAATTGCAGTTATCTTTGCCTTATACGTATTCATGGCTCAGATGCGTGCTCAAAACCATACTCAAACCTGAAGATTATCAACATTAAAAACAGAGAAATATGAAAAAATTACTTTTACTTTTATTTGTGATCCTGTTTGGCCAGGGAGTGATAGGTCAGAACTATTTCGGGCCAAACTATGTTCATCAGAACCACGCGTCAAACTGCTCCGGTGATTATACAATCCTGGATGGAACCATTATTGGAACAGATATGGCAGATCATATCCTGTTTACTCATCTTTATGGCCCTGATTATCTTCATTCAACCTATATGACCAAAAGTCACGGACTCTGGTACACCGGGTCGGAATGGAGTATTTTTAACGAAACCCAGGCCGCCATTGACACCGGGCTTGCTTTCAATGTGCTCAATCCAAAGACCAACGGAACCACCTTCATGCATACGGTTACACTGGCGAATTCGACTGGCAACTGGTCGGATATCGATGACCCGCTGCTGAACGGTAATTCAACGGCTGTCTTCTTCATCAGTAAAACATGGGAAAATGGCGTTTATGACTCCGCTCATGTCGGGATCTGGTATGACAGCTTCAATTCAAAATGGGCCGTTTATAATGAAGATGCAGCTACCCCGTTAAAAGAAGGCAGTACCTACAATATCTTTGTGCCGGCTGACGGCACCTCTTTTTACAAGCATACGGCCAATTCACCTTATTACATTACAGAACTTGACAATCCTTTGCTGAACGGGAACCCGGATGCCAGGATCTTTGTGGTTCATGATTATACGAACAATTCTCTTACCCAGGGTTATATCAACGACGAAATCGGGGTATGGTATTCCGGGGCAGGCTGGACCATCTACAATGAAGACCCGAGTCACCCGTTTTTTGTCGGGGCAACCTTCAATGTTCTTATCATCAGGGATTTTCCTGTGGGTATCGCAAACAATCCCCCGGAGCCGGCTAAGATTAAAGTCACACCCAACCCGGCAAAAGAGAAGATTGCCGTACTCCTGAACACCTCCTCTTTGAAATCTTTAAAGGAGATCCGGATCTCTTCCATGGACGGACAGATCCTTATCCATAAAGATTATACCGGGAACCAGGACAACCCCATCGTTTTCGACCTCTCGTCGGTTGCACCGGGACTCTATGTTCTGACTGCCGTTACGGCGGAAGGAACCCTTTCAACAAAGGTGAATGTGGTGAGGTAGAGAAAGCTTATTCAGGGTCAGGCTGGCAGACGGAAGGTGTTTGCCAGCCTGATTTTTTTAGAGCTCAACCATGATCCCGATGGAGGGAAGGATCGTCCCTGCATAATTCTGTATATAACGCAACTGGTAACGTTCAACGCCTTTGTCGTCAACATACTTTACAACCGATCCATCGGGTTGGGTGTTGACCAGTATATCGGGTTGCTGGGCTTTAAATGCAAGGACATTCTGCACGTCAAGATAAAACATCAGAGACCATTTCCGGAAATAAAAGCCCTTGTCGACCCGGAGATCAAGCTGGTTGAACGACCTCAGGCGCAATGTATTGAACCGGGCGTAATCAAGGTATCCCCGGCCCTGGGCATCCCATGCGGCAACAATGCTCGATTTGTTTTCATCATACGGGGTATAGGGTGCGCCCCCTACAAACCTCCATTTCATCCCGATCTCCCAGTTGTGTTTGAATTTACGGCCAACGGTCACATACAAAAGATTACGATTGTCCCATGCCGATGCAACATACTTCCCGAAATAGTTTGTGAACTCACTTCTCACATATGTGTAGGAAAGGATCAGGTTAAAACCAAAAAGGCTGGTATTCCTGTAGAGGATTTCTGTGCCATAAGCTCTACCTTTTGAAATGGAGAGAAGCGGCTCATCGCCATACACCGCATAATCGGCACCCTTGCTTGCCAACGCCACAGAGTCCCTGATTGAAAAAGGATACTTGCTGTAGAGCTTATAAAATCCCTCCATTGAAAACTTGGAATGGGTATCGGGGAGAAACTCAACTCCCAGCACGATGTGATCGCAGTTGATGTAGCGGATGCCGAGCGAATCGTTCACAAGGGTTCCGTAATTATTCCGGTAGCCGAGCGAAGTGTAAGCGGGTTGCTGGCAGTATCTCCCGATGTTGAAATTAAGGAACCATTTTTGCGTGATGCCGTAGGATGCGGAAAACCGGGGAGAAAACTGGTCCAGCATATTGACCATCTCTTTTGAATAATTGTTGGCATCCATCCTGATGCCCAGCGACAATTGCAGTTTGTCTTTAAAGAATCCCCGTGTGACCTGTCCGAAAATATTCCAGGAGATGACGCTCAGGTAGGAATTGTAGCTGATGGGTTTCAGTTCATTGCCGGAGTATATCTGCTGATACGTGTTGTTCCGGTACTCGGCATATTGCAGGCCTGCGCCATAAAGGATCTTGGTTTTTACAAGGTCGGTAAGACCTTCATACCGGAACTTGTTTTCGCTTTCCTGCGACTTGTAATCAAGCAGCAAACTATCGGGGGTTTTGATGTTGTCCTTGTATTTGTTTTTTTCATTGTTCAGCATATTCCGGCTGAAAACCCACTTTCCGTTTCCGTTTTCACGGAAATGACGGTATACAATTCCCAACGTATAACTCCACTGGTTATCCTCCGGCAGGGAACCAAGAATATAATTCTGGAAATCATTGGGGTTTTTAATCCCTGTATTCAGCTTGTTGTTGTCGAGCGAACCGATGGAGATCAGGGAGATCTGGTTTCGCTTGTCCAGGTCTATTTTGTATTTTAACTGGTAATCGTTGTACGTGGGTAAAAAAGGCAGTTTCAGAGCTGAAAAAAGGAAGTTGAGATAGGACCTGCGGTAGGAGAAAAGCAGGGTCGACTTCTTCGTGATGGGGCCGTTCAGGGTCACTCCAAGGTCGCTGGAACCCAGCGTCAGGCGGGCGCTGAACTTGTCTTTATTCCCTTCGATCTGGTTGAATTCAAGGACCGAGCTCAGGGCATTGCCGATTTGTGCCGGGAATGCTCCCGAATAAAATTCCACTTCCCGGATAAAATCCACATTGATGATCCCTACCGGTCCGCCGGAAGCTCCCTGGGTGGCAAAATGATTCAGGTTCGGGATTTCAACACCATCGAGGTAAAAGCGGTTCTCGCTTGCCCCGCCCCCTCTCACAATCACATCGTTGCGGAAGGAGGGTGCCGATGCTACGCCCGGCAGCGACTGAATGACTTTAGAAACATCGCGGTTTGAACCCGGACTCCGTTCGATTTCCTGGATTGTAAGGCGCTGAAGTGAAACGGGACTTTCCTCATTCCTGACAAATTCTGAAGGCTTCACCTCGACGGCTTCCAGGTTCACTGCCGACTCCTCCATCCCTATTTCCACAAAAACCACCTTCGAATTGGTCACCAGGAAGTCCACTGAAACATATTTCTGAAACCCTACCGAGGAGGCCACCAGCCTGACATACCCCGGTGTTACTTTCGTGATCGTAAAGTTTCCGCCCGTATCGCTTGAAACGCCTTTCTGGGGATCGTTCTCAAGAATGATATTGGTAAAGGGCAGGGGTTCGTTGTTTTTATGGTTGAACACCCTTCCTTTGATTGTGCCTGTTTGAGAAGCCCCATCCTCGGAAATCAGGAAAAACAAGAAAAGAAAGCCAATAATTTGAAAGAAAAAGATTCTGTTCATAAGGATTAAAAGAGGATTTGTGTTAAATCTTTAATTTGGACTTATTAAATAAAAGGACGAAATTACAGAAAAAATATTACAAACAAGGGAAACAAAATCGTGAACATAATTTACGAATGAAGGTAAAATAGTAACTTCAGAGTTATAAAGTCTCATCCCGTGCAGGGGTTGACTAAAAAGTAAAAAAAAAAGGACACGCAGAGTTTCGCAAAGTTTTACACTCAGTTTCGCAGAGTTAAAATTCATAATCTCAATTCTCTGCGGAACTCTGCGATTCATCAGCGAGCCTCTGCGAGAAAATAAAAACTACTTTTTTTGTCAGCCTTACGGGGCTGAGGTGTATGGGTTAATACCTCGTTGCTCTGCGGCGAGGAGATTTATTCCGGGAGACATAGAATTAAAAAAACAGGTCGCGAAGTCTCTGTGATAAATTGTGATCTCGTCCATCCATTCAGAATATTTACCTTTGTCGTCGGAAAAAAATTTGTTCACGATGAGAAAAACAGCACTTACATTTTTTGTTTTCCTGCTCGCCGTCATGGCATTTTCGCAGCAAATAGCTTCAGACAAGGTTCCTGGTCCTGTAAAACAGGCTTTTACCAGGCAATTTCCCACTGCCAAAGGTGTGCAATACGGGGCCGATAACGGGAATTATAAGATTTTGTTCATGGACCAGGGGAAACAAAATATACTTACTTACAATCCTGCAGGAAAATTGCTTGAATCTGAAAAGGAGATAAGTCCCTCCGGACTTCCGAAAGAAGTGACCGCTTCGGTTACAAAAAATTTTCCGGGTTACACGATCGTTGCAACCGTAAAACGCGAAGCTTTTGATAAAGGAATCTGTTATGAGATGGATCTCAAAAAGGGCGAAGGGGGATATTCAGTGAGGTTCTCAGACAAGGGAGAGATTCTTCAGCAGGAAGCCAGGAAGGTGGAATATAAAGTAACGACAAAGCAAAAGAAATAGGATCGGATCATCAAATCCGGAATGTGAATATTATTTTGTAGATGTGAATATCCTGCCTGTCCGTTTATCATTCCTGGTTTCGTTCCTGTTGTGGATTACCTCTTCGTATTCACAGGGTACTCTTTCGGGAAAAATCACTGACAAAGAGAACGGGGAGTCGTTGATTGGCGCTACCGTATATATTCCGGATCTGAAAACAGGTGCTTCTTCCGACAAGGACGGAAATTATACGATCCGGAATTTGCCTTCAGGCTCCCTGCTCTTCCAGGTGAGCTATATCGGGTACAAATCGATTACCGTCACAATTGACCTGAGAAAAACAACAACCCGGAATTTTGAACTTACAGAATCTGTCATTGAGTCACAGGAAGTAGTCATAACGGGAAATGCCTTGTCGAGCGAAAACAGCCGGAGCAGTGTTTCCATAACGCCAATCAATAAACTCCAGCTGTTTACCACTCCATCCACCAACATCATCAATGCCATAGCCACTGTGCCGGGGGTTTCGGAGATCACTACCGGCGGCGAAATCTCAAAACCAGTCATCCGCGGATTGAGTTACAATCATGTTGTCACCCTGAATGAGGGAGTGAGGCAGGAAGGAAGTCAATGGGGTGATGAGCATGGAATTGAAATTGACCAGTTTTCTGTCGACCGGATTGAAGTGTTAAAAGGCCCCGCCAGCCTGTTTTACGGGTCAGATGCCATGGGTGGAGTCATCAACATTCTTGAACCTGTCCCTGCCGAAAATGGAAAAGTCAAGGGCGAGGTCGCTTCCCAGTTTTCCACCAGCAATCGGCTATTCAGCAATTCACTCATGGTGGAAGGCAACCAGGGTGGTTTTCTCTGGCGGTTGAGGGGAACCTATAAAAATGCAGCCGCCTACAAAACCCCGCCGGAATATGTTTACAACTCTGCGTTTACTGAAAATAACTACAACCTGCTTCTCGGGCTGGTTAGGAAATGGGGGTTTACACACCTGCATGTCAGCGCATTCAATACTAAAATAGGGATGATTGACGGGACAAGGGATTCTGTTACCCGGCAGTTTCTTGATTACCAGGGAAACCCGGTTTCCGACGAACAGGCAAGGAGCAGGAAGATAGAGGTCCCTTATCAGATTGTGAACCATTACCAGGCATCTTCATCCACAAACCTCTTTCTGAAAAACAGCCAGGTCAGGTTCAACATCGGTTACCAGGTCAACAAACGCCGGGAGTTTGCGGTTACCCCCGACATGCCCGGTCTATACCTTCAACTTGCAACCCTGGCGTATGATGCCCGTTACACATTGCAGCTGCACGAATCCTTCGAGTTCGTTGCTGGAATTTCGGGGATGACCCAGAGCAACCTGAATAAAGGTGTTGAGTTCCTCGTTCCCGATTACGATCTTCAGGACTGGGGAGGATTTGTATATGGGAAGAAATCATGGGAAAAGTTTACCCTGAATGCCGGCATCCGGTTTGATTACCGTTCCATAACAGGAAAATCCATGATTCATGATTCCCTTGGAAATCCGGCCACTTCAGGAGACACGGTCTTTCCCGGGTTTCACACCGGATTTTCGGCTGTTACCGGGTCGGCCGGATTCACCTTCAGGCTGAACAAGACATTTAACCTGAAATTCAATGTTGGCCGCGGATTCAGGGCTCCCAACATTGCCGAACTCGGTGCAAACGGAGTCCACGAAGGAACCTTCCGGTACGAGATCGGGAACCCTTTGTTGAAACCGGAAACAAGTCTGCAGGTCGATGGGGAGATTTCAGCCAATATCAAATGGCTGAGTGCTGTCTTTAACGGTTTTTACAATGTGATCGATAATTACATTTATGCCCGGAATTTTAATGGCGAGATGAAAACCTCAGGCGGAAAGGCTTACCAGGTTTTCCGTTATATCCAGGGAAATTCTGTGCTGAAAGGGTTTGAGTTTGAACTTGACATTCACCCGGTAGATGCCCTTCATTTTGACAATAACATCGATTATGTTTGGGGAAAGAACCTGTCGAGCGGAATTTGGCTACCCTATATTCCGGCGCTTCATACAATGCACGACATCCGGTGGACCTATAAGACCCCCAGGGCATCCTGGCTGAATGCGCCATACCTCGAAGCCGGACTTGAAATTCATTTCGGACAATACAACACAGACACTTTTGAAACCTGCACTCCCGGGTATGTGCTGATCAATGCATCTGTCGGGGCAAACCTGAAAGTTCAAAATCAGGTATGGACGGTGTATATCAGCGGAAAAAATCTGGCCGATGAAAAATATTTTGATCATCTGAGCAGACTGAAATATGTGGGGATCTACAACATGGGAAGGAATATAACCTTCGGTTTAATTCTTCCTTTCGGAATCTACGACCACAACAAGAAGGATTAGTTCCGGCAATACTGCTGCAACAGCCCTTCTGCTTCGGGGATCTTCAGTTTTTTTGCCGTTTCCCAGTCTTCACAGGCACCCTTGCGGTCGTTGGTCATGTATCTTGCCATTCCCCTGTTGAGGTAGGCTTCGGCAAAATTGTCATCGAGTGCAAGCGCTTCGCTAAAATCGCCGATGGCAGACTGGAAATCCTGCAGCTGGTATTTCAATACTCCGCGGTTTACCCAGGCTTCTACATACTCCTTATTCAGCTGAATGGCCCGGGTATAATCTTCCATGGCTGACTTGTAGTCCTGCATCCCGGATTCAAGCAACCCCCGGTTGAAAAAAGCTTCGGGATATTTTTCATTCAGGCGGATGGACGAGTTAAAATCTTCAAGTGCCGCACGGTACTCCTTTATTTCCATCCGAAGTGCACCCCGTTCATTGTAGCCCTGGTAAAACCCCGGCGACAGGGTCAGGGCCGTGTCGTATTCACGGATGGCCTCCTGTACCTGTCCCATCTTGCGTTTTACCGCAGCCAGGTTAACATGCGGTTCGTACCAGCCTGATTTAAGCCGGGCAGCCTTTCCATAATCTGACACCGCCCCGGGAAAATCGTTCAATTGTTCCCTGCAGAAGCCGCGGTTGATGTACGATTCCGGGAAATCAGGCAGCAGCCTGATCGTAGTGTTGTAATCGTGAATGGCCCCGGTATAGTCTTTTTCAAAATTCATCTTCGTTGCCCCGAGGTTAAACCAGGCGATGGCAGAGGCAGGATTATTGGATACAGCAAGAGAATAATAGGATTGCGGAGTTTTGTAATTCCGTGCATAAACATGAGCGTAGATCCCGAAAACAACCAGGATAAAAACCAGGAAAACCTGAAACCCCTTGTTGTCACGAAGTGGCTTGTAACCCGTCAGGAAACAATAAACAAAGATCAGGATTCCGGCTAACGGAAGATAGGCCCGGTGTTCCATATAGTCGCAGGCGGCAGCGCCGTATTTGTTGATGTACATGAGCGCAGGGATGACGAACAACAGGAACCAGGCCAGCCCGAAGAGGTAGCGATTACCCGATTCTTTCCTGAAACGCACGGCAAGGGCAATCATTCCCATTCCAAGGATCGAGCCAGCGAGGGTATAGGCCCAGTTGAAAGCCGGCATCGGGCCCAGTCCCAGGGGAAGAAAGAATTTAAAGATGAACTCTGGAATAGTCTGCAGGTGCACCAGGAAAGGAAGGATCCCGAATTGGCCTTTCTGAACCACGATCATCACAACATAGTTACGGATAATCATGAAGAGGACAAAAAGGGCAAGATAGGAACCCAGCGGAATCAGGAGCCTTGCGACAGTGACCTTCCGCTCTTTTTCGATAAGAAAATAATAGAGAAAGCAGATCACCGGTATGATTACGGCGGTTTCTTTTGATAACAGCGCCAGACCGAATGCGGTACTATTGAAAAGAAGAAAGCGGACCTTTCCCGATCGTATGTAATGGATGAAAAAGATGAAAGAGGCGAGTCCGAACATACAGAGGAAAAGATCGCCGCGGGATGGCGCCCATGCAACGGTCTGAACAAATAACGGATGCACTGCAAAGATGAGGGCCAGCAGCAGGGCTGTTCTTTTATCCTTTCCGAAGAGGGTCAGAAGGTAATACAGGATGGAACAGGTAACCCCGTGAACCAGGATGTTTGTAAGGTAATAGGCCCAGCCGTTCTGGCCGCTCAGGTGGGCGTCGATCATGAAAGAAAGATTCTGCAAAGGGCGGTAAAAATCACCGCCTTTGTTGAAAAACGGGTTGGTCAGGAGAGCCTCTTTCAGGTTATGAAAATCGCTCAGAAATGCAAGATGGTCAAGAATGATGTTGGTTTCATCCAGCTTTCCGAGAGAAAAGAAAAGCGTTTGAGCGTAAACGATAAAGATGAGGATGAAAATGAGGAGGATGGCGAAAGGATATTGAAGAAGCTTGTCAGGAAAGGAGGAGCTGGCTGGTTTTTTTTCGGATTTGGTTTTCAGCGTTGGATCCATGTTCTCATTTTGGATTACAGCGGCAAAGAGGCGGAATCAGGGTTTGCCGGATCAGGGACCAAAAATATGCAATTTATCTCAGGAATGGAATAACCAATAAATTGAAAATATGCCTACTTTCGTTTAAAATTCCAGGCATGAGGTTTTTTTTCCGGGTTATCGGAACTGCACTCTTCCTTCTGTTTTCCTCCGGGAATTCACATTCTGAAAGAATTCCCTTGATTGCCGGGCCCGAGATGAATCATACCATTTACATTCCCGGACTCAGGATGGGAAATGCCGGGCCGGCGGGTGAACCTGAATCGGTGATCATTCCGCTGAAACGCATCGGGCGACTTTTCATGATCGAAGCGAAAGTGGATAACCTGGTGGGCAATTTTCTTTTTGATACCGGTTCGTCACAGCTTGTCCTTAACAGCACCTATTTCAGGAAGTACATCCTTATGAGTGGCGTGGAAGGGGGCGGAATCACCGGGTCGACCGGTGAACTGTCGCGCACCCGGGTGGGGAGACTCGATATTTCAGGTTTTTCCTATACCAACCTGTTGGCCGACGTGACCAGCCTCGGCCATATTGAAAACCGGCGGGGCGTCAAGATCCTTGGCCTTTTTGGGGCCTCTATGCTGAAAGGTCTTGAAGTGGTCATCGACATCAATCATAATGAACTGCGTCTCTATCGGCTCGATAAATCCGGAAACCGGCTGTCGGTTCAGAAAAATGATTTTAAAGCCGATGTGACAGAGAAGGTGTTCATCTGCCGCAATGTCCTTTTTGTCAAAGTGAAGATCGGTGGGAAATTCCTTGATTTTTGCCTGGATACCGGAGCTGAGTCGAATGTAATAAGCTGTTATGCCTCAAAAAAAGTGTTAAGTACGGTTACCATACTGCGAAGATCAGATTTGCTGGGAGTGGGCTCGGGGGAATCGGAGGTTTTTTTAGGGAAGCTGAATGATTTCAGTCTTGGCGAACATGCAATAACAAACATGCAGACCATCGTTACAAGTCTCGGCACCCTGTCTTCAATCTATGACTACCCGATTGACGGAATGCTGGGTTACGATTTCTTCGAACAGGGAGAGATCAGTATAAACCTTGTGAAAAGCGAAATCAGTATCAGTTTCAATAAAACCGGGAAGAGTTGAGAAAAACGAAAACATATCTCCTGCTCTTGTTCCTGCTCCTCCTGGGTCAGGGAGCGAGGTCACAATTCAACCCGAGTACGGTCTGCCGCGTTGAAAACGGGATCATGTATTTTACGATTGACCTGAACTGGAATAACACGCAGAAGAAAGAACTGACCCGGTTGTTTGATCTCGACAGTACGCTTCTCGCAGCTGTTTATTCAGGGAAGACGGAGATCGACCTTAAGGGGGCCAAATGGGAGGTTAAGAAACTGAACAGTCACCAGGTTGAGTTGTCCAAATCAATCCGGATCAAACCTGAAAAAACCTCGTCGTCAAAGGATGTGTTTCTTGTAGACGACCGCTGGATGAATGCGGCCGGTGAGGCGGAAAGGGAATCGGCAGTATATGGTGTAAATCGCTTTACAAGGATTTCTGTGTTCCGTTACAAGGAGAGTATTGCACGGTTCTTCCTTCCCGGTCATAAGGAGGCAAAAAAGGTTTTCCTGTCGGGATCGTTCAACTCCTGGAGTACGCAACAAACCCCGATGCAGCCCTGCGATTCGGGCTGGATCATTGACATGAAACTGAAACCGGGCAAATATTCCTATAAATACATTCTTGACGGCACGTGGACAGAGGATCCTTTTAACCGGCTTACCGAAGACGATACCTATGGGGGCAATAATTCTGTTGTCTATTGTTACAACCGGATCTTCATGCTTCGGGGTCACACGGATGCACATCGGGTATTCCTGGCCGGCTCTTTTAACAACTGGAAAGAAGAGGAACTGAGTATGGTGGCCGTAAAGGGAAACTGGCTCATCTCGATGTACCTGCATGAAGGGACCCACACGTATAAGTTTATCGTTGACAAGGCATGGATCACCGACCCTGACAATAAACTTAAACGCCCGGATGGTGCGGGGAATTTTAACTCCGTGATCGAGATCGGCCAAAGTATTGTTTTCCGCCTGAAAGGGTTCGAAAATGCGAAAAATGTAATCCTCGCCGGAGATTTCAATGGCTGGAATACCGGAGAGCTGTTCATGGAAAAAGTCAAGGACGGATGGCAGCTGGCTTATGTTCTGGGCCCCGGGAATTATCAATATAAATTCATTGTCGACGGGAAATGGATGATTGATCCTGCCAACCCGAATACCTCGGGCTCGGGCGAAATGCAGAATTCGTTCCTTGCCAACAAATCAAACTATCTTTTCCGGCTGGATAAATTCCCGTCGGCAAAGAAAGTAACGATTGCAGGCAGTTTCAACGGCTGGAACCAGGATAATTTTATCATGGTACAAAAAGATGGCAAATGGACCTTCCCGATCTACTTAAAGCCGGGGAAATATACCTACAAATTCATTGTTGACGGGAAATGGATCCGCGACCCGGGCAATGATCTCTGGGAGGAAAACGAATATGGAACCGGAAATTCAGTGCTCTGGATTGAACCCTGACCCGAAAGGATGCCCGGCACAGGATCGGGGTTGAATAAAAATTATTCTTACAAAGCAATTATCCTAATTTTGCAGGCTCACCAGATTTAAAACCGAACCATGAAACATAAGATTCTTATCATTGATGATGAACCCAGTATATGCATGCTCCTGGAGAACTTTCTATCCAAAAAGTATGAAATTAGTTGCCAGTATGATGGATCCGAAGCGCTGATTTGGCTCGAAGGGAATCTTCCCGACCTGATCATCTGTGATATCCAGATGCCGAAGATGGACGGCTATGTTTTTTTGGAGAAACTCAGGCAGCGGGGGTACACCAAACATACACCCGTCATCATGCTTTCGGGGGTGGAGAGCAGCAAGGAACGGATCCGCTGTTACCGCCTCGGGGCACAGGATTTTCTGGCAAAACCCTTTAACCCGGAAGAGCTCGAGGAACTGATTAATAAAAACCTGTTTCCCATCCATTTTGCCGGGAAATGGTGATGCCCTGATCAGCTCATTTCTCCGGGCTTCTGCCCGCACTCCTTCCTTTCCTGCTTTCTTTCTTATCCTGATCAAGGACTAAGCCGGGTTTCGAATTCCAGTTCGGAATGGGTTCCTGCGGAGCGCTCATTGCAGGGTTCCTGAAAGGTGCCGATTCGCATAATTCAGCATTGCGGGATGAAGTAATTAAGGTTAATTTAATCTAAATATAAATAAATGATGTATCTTTGCCGGCGATAAGAAGAAATGCTGCTAAAGAATGCCGTAAACAGGCATTCCGTAAAACAAGATCTGCAACGTAGCGTAAAATGAACTTGATGGAAATGCCTCTTGTTTCTATAGTTACCATTAACTATGACCATTCGGAAGTAACCGCAGAGTTGCTGAAATCACTGCGGAACGTTACCTACCCGGAGCTGGAAATTATTGTTGTTGACAATAACTCGCCGAATGATGATCCTGAAATCCTTTCCGTTTCCTTCCCGGAGATTCAGTTGATCCGCAGTGATGAAAATCTTGGGTTTGCCGGGGGAAACAACCTCGGGATAAGGAAAGCCAAAGGGAAGTATATTCTTCTCCTGAACAACGATACCGAAGTGGACCCGGGGTTTCTCGAGCCGCTTGTTGCGAAACTGGAATCTGACCCCACGATCGGTGCAGTCAGTCCCAAGATCCGGTTCTTTTCCACGCCCGACACGCTTCAATATGCCGGATTTACGCCGCTGAACCCCTATACCATCCGAAGTACTGGCCGTGGATACGGTATCCGCGACACCGGTCAGTTTGAACAGGATGCCCCGACAGCCTACCTGCACGGGGCTGCCATGATGGTTCCGGTGGAGGTTATCCGGAAAGTGGGGCTGCTGGCAGAGTGTTATTTTTTGTACTATGAGGAACTTGACTGGTCAGAAAGGATCAGGAATGCCGGGTACCGGCTTCTGTACATTCACAACTCGCTGGTTTTTCATAAAGAATCAATTTCGACCGGGAAAATGAGCCCAATGAAAACCTATTACATGAACCGGGCAAGACTTCTTTATCTCAGACGGAACGTCACCGGATTAAAATTTCCTGTTGCAGTTCTTTACCAGCTGTTCATTGCCATTCCAAAGAATGCCCTGAAATTCCTGTTTGAAAGGAACCCCGGCCATTTCACGGCATACCGCCAGGCGGTGCTGTGGCATGTAAAACATCTCTCCGCAAAAAACATTCACTCGGATCCGACCTTCTGATAAAAGCCCACAAACCGATACACCAATGAATTCATTTATCACTTCAGCATACGGTTTTTTTCAGGTTGCAGTTTTTGTGTTTCTGGCAATCCCGACCCTCTATCTGTTCATCTTTGCTTTTGCCGGACTTTTCTATCGTCAGCCGGTGGTTTCAGGAAAACCGGTGATGCGAAAGATTGCAATCCTGATCCCGGGATATAAGGAAGACTCGGTAATTGTTGATGTAGCCAGGGATGCGACGAAACAAGATTATCCGCAGGAGCTCATGGATGTTATTGTGATCGCCGATTCTTTCCAGCCAGCTACCCTTGAACAGTTAAAAAACCTTCCGGTGAAGGTCCTGGAAGTAGAGTTTGAAGAAAGCACCAAATCAAAAGCCATTAATGCAGCGTTTGAACGGTTGCCGGATGATTATGACATCGTCGTGATCCTGGATGCAGATAACCTGATGGCCCCTGATTTCCTGAAAAAAATGAATGCCGCATTTGAGCCGGGGAGAATGGCTGTGCAGGGACACAGGACGGCAAAGAACCTGGATTCTTCCCTGGCTGTGCTGGATGCCATCAGCGAAGAGATCAACAACAACATTTTCCGCAAGGGGCACCGGGTACTTGGTTTGTCATCGGCCATCATCGGGTCGGGAATGGCTTTCCGGTACGATTATTTCAGGAAGCTGATGTCGACGGTAACCGCCGTAGGAGGCTTTGATAAAGAGATTGAGCTGAAGATGCTGAAAGAGGGTCACAGGATTGCCTATCTCGATGATGCCATCGTTTACGATGAAAAAGTACAGAAAGCCGAATCATTCTCAAACCAGCGCCGTCGTTGGCTTTCAGCCCAGCTGATCTATTTCCGGAAAGCGATTGGTCATGCCCTTTCTTCCCTGTTCCTTTCCGGAAATATTGATTACTTTGACAAAACGGTTCAGTTCATCATGCCACCACGGATCCTGCTTCTTGGTGCCCTCCTGCTTTTCGGAACCCTGTTTTCACTGGCGGATCTTTTGTGGGGGATCAACCCCGCGTTCACCTATTTCTGGTTGGTCCTGACAGCACTCTGTCTCCTGGCCTTTCTTTTTTCTGTCCCATTAAGATTCTATCGCTGGCAGACAGTATCGGCCATGGGCAGTCTCCCCAGGGGCATGATGCTGATGATCCTGGCAATGCTGAAGATAAAAGGGGCAAACCGGCAGTTTCTTCATACCCGGCATGAAGCCGTTAGCACGCGTTTACTGGAATATTCAGATCATGAACAAAGGGATTAAGCAATGAAGATAGGCATTGAGGGACAGCGGTTGTTTCGGAATAAAAAGCATGGCATGGACATGGTTGCGCTGGAGTTGATCCGTAAGCTGCAGGAGACCGATCATGTGAACCAATATGTGATTTTCGTGAAACCCGGGGAGGATGAAGGAGTGCTTAAGGAAACGTCTAATTTCAGGATTGAAAAAGTAGAGGGAGGTTCCTATCCTCTCTGGGAACAGATTTCATTGCCCGCGGCTGTAAAAAAAGCCGGATGTGATCTGCTCCATTGCACCAGCAATACGGCTCCGCTCTATTCACCGGTCCCCCTGGTCGTGACACTTCACGACATCATCTACATGGAAAGCGGGTACCGCAGGATCCTGGGTGGAAGCGGTTCAAACTACCAGAAGTTCGGAAACATCTATCGCCGTTACGTCGTCCCAAAGATCATCCGAAAAAGCAGGAAAATAATTACTGTTTCCCGGTTTGAAAAAAAGAGGATCGGCGATTTTTTCGGGATCAGCGGAGATTCAAGGCTGGCAGCCGTCTACAACGGGGTCAGTGAACACTTTGTTCCGGTTACCGATACGAAAGAACTTCAGCGGGTTAAAAACAAATATCATCTGCCCGACCGCTTTTTTTTCTTCCTCGGGAATACAGATCCCAAAAAGAACACGAAAGGAACCCTCCGGGCGTTTTCAGATTTTCAAAAACAGGCGGGCAGCGACATCCATCTCGTGATGCTTGATTTTGACAGATCAGAACTTCGGAAAATCCTGGAATCAATTGGTGATCCTGAACTGGAAAAGAAGATCTGTCTCACGGGGTATGTAACCAACACCGATCTGCCTGCAATTTACAGTCAAAGCGATGTTTTTCTTTATCCCTCACTTCGCGAAAGTTTCGGCATCCCGATGCTGGAGGCGATGGCCTGCGGGGTTCCGGTGATCACCTCCGATACTTCATCCATGCCGGAAGTGGCAGGAGATGCTGCCTGCCTCATTGATCCTTTCCGGCCGGAAGAAATTACTGCTGCCATGGTGCGGCTTACAACAGATTCAGAATACCGCGAAAAACTGATCGAAAGCGGTTTTGCCCGGGCAGGGAAGTTTTCATGGAGAGCGATGGCAGAAGATGTCCTTGCCATCTACAGGGGAATCGGGGCTTCCTTAAACAATCAAGAAAACAGATAAACGAAACTCCGGATGGTAACGATAAAAATAATTTTCTGGTTCCTGCTTTTCATCCTTTTTTATACCTACATCGGGTATGGAATCCTGCTGTTTCTCCTTGTCAGGATCAAAAGGTACTTCAGGCGAATGAAAACAGATGAATCCACCGGTGTTTATGAACCTGACGTCACGTTGTTCATCACGGCATACAATGAGCGGGATTTCGTAGAGGAAAAGATCAGGAATTCCCTTGAGCTGGATTATCCCCGGGAAAAACTGCAGCTGGTATGGGTTACCGACGGATCGGATGACGGGACTCCTGACCTCCTTGGCAGGTATGAAGGGATCAGCGTGTATCATCAGCCGCAGCGGAATGGGAAAATAGGGGCAATGAACCGGGGCATGAAATTTGTAAGAACCCCGATTGTAATTTTCTGTGATGCCAATACTTTTTTGGGGAATGAATCGGTGAAGCGGATCGTTGCACTTTTCCGCAATCCGAAAGTAGGCTGTGTGTCGGGTGAAAAACGGATTTTCAGCAAGGAAAAAGATTCTGCAGCGGGTGCCGGTGAAGGACTTTACTGGAAGTATGAATCCACCTTGAAAAAGTGGGATGCCGAATTGTATTCAGTGGTTGGTGCCGCAGGCGAGTTGTTTGCCATACGCACAGAACTTTACACGGAGGTGGAAAAAGACACCCTTCTCGATGATTTTATTATTTCCCTGCGGGTTGCGCAGCAGGGCTATACGATCCAGTATGATCCGATGGCGTTTGCCATGGAAACCTCATCCGCAAATGTGAAAGAAGAGCTCAAACGGAAGATCCGGATCTCCGCTGGAGGGATCCAGTCGGTGATCAGGATGCGGTCATTGCTGAATGTTTTCAGGTATGGCACCCTGTCGTTCCAGTACATCTCGCACCGGGTCCTCCGATGGACCCTGGCACCCCTGGCATTGCTGCTCTTTATTCCTTCCGGGTTCCTGCTCGCGATGAAGGAGGGGATGATGGCTTTCGGGTTGTACAGCACCCTCTTCTGGCTGCAGGTTCTGTTTTATGCCGCTGCCCTGCTCGGGTGGTTTCTCGAACATCGTTCCATCCGGATCAAGGTTTTGTTTATTCCCTATTATTTTTTCATCATGAACCTGTCGGTCTTTCTCGGCCTGCGGAGGTTTCTCAGGGGAGCGCAAACAGTTAACTGGGAGCGTGCCGCAAGGGCTGTCTGACACTTTTTTGAACGGGCAATGACTAAGGGGTGAGTTCCCGGCGGATCTCAATCAATTCGCCGAGAAGTTCTTCCGCGGATGCTTTTAATTCTTCATAAACCTCCTGAAGGCCCTGAACGTTTCCCTGCCGGGCCAGTTCTTCCATTTTTCCTGCGAGTTCAGCGGGGGCTGAGACCATAAAGGTTCCGGCAACACTTTTCATGCTGTGGGCGTTGAAGGCAAGAGCCTCAAAATCTTTTTCAAGGATGTTGTTTTGAATTTTTTCAAACCTTGCAGGAAGCTCTTTTTCAAAGATGTCAATGATGTTTAGGATCACCTCTTTGTCGAAATACTGGAAAATCTCATTAAATTTTTGCCTGTCGATCATGTCTGTATAGGGATCAGAGGGGTTTCAGATAATCGAGGTGAAATATTCAATGGTTTTTTTCAGTCCCTCTTCGAGAGGAATTTCAGGTTCCCATTTCAGTTCTTTCCTTGCCAGGGTGATATCGGGCTGGCGTTGCGTGGGATCGTCAGGGGGAAGCGGCATCCAGACTATTTTTGAACGGGAGCCGGTCAGCTGGATCACCTTTTCGGCAAGTTCCCTGATGGTGAACTCCACCGGGTTACCGAGGTTCACGGGGCCTGTAAAGTCTTCCCGTGTATTCATCATGAGGATCATTCCCCCGATCAGATCATCCACGTATTGGAAGCTGCGTGTCTGGGTGCCATCCCCGTAAATGGTAATGTCTTGTCCCCGGAGGGCCTGGACAATAAAATTGGAAACCACACGTCCGTCGTTCGGATGCATGCGGGGGCCATAGGTGTTAAAGATCCGGATGATCTTGATCCTGACATTGTTTTGTTTGTGATAATTGATAAAGAGGGTTTCTGCTGCACGTTTCCCTTCATCGTAACAGGCGCGTGTCCCGATCGGGTTCACATGTCCCCAGTAAGTTTCGGGTTGCGGATGAACATCCGGATCACCATAAACCTCACTGGTGGAAGCCTGCAGAATTTTCGCCTTGATCCTTTTGGCGAGTCCCAGCATGTTGATAGCACCCATCACGGATGTCTTCACGGTTTTGATGGCATTATACTGATAGTGGATCGGGGATGCGGGGCAGGCCAGGTTATAGATTTCATCGACCTCGATAAAAAACGGCATGGTTACATCGTGCCGGATCATTTCAAAATAGGGATTCTTCAACAGGGCCACGATATTTTGTTTCTGTCCGGTGAAATAGTTGTCGAGACAAACCACCTCGTTTCCGTCATTCAGCAACCGTTCACAGAGGTGTGACCCGAGGAATCCGGCGCCACCTGTAACCAAAACCTTTTTCTTTATCATAGGATGGATGTTAAAGTGATCCGGTCTGGATTCCTACACAATGGTAAGAGAACCCTTTCTGTTTCATTTCCTGGAGATCATAGATGTTTCTTCCATCAAACACAACGGGTTGTTTGAGGAGTTTCCGGATAATGTTGAAATTCGGGAATTTAAACTCCGGCCACTCGGTAACCAGCAGAAGGCAATCTGCATCAATCAGCGCATCGTACTGATCCGTTGCATATTCAATGGAATCGCCAAGGATCCGACGGGCTTCCTCCATCGCCACCGGGTCGTAAGCTTTAACTTTTGCTCCTGCGTCAAGGAATTTCTTTATCAGAACCAGCGAAGGGGCTTCCCGCATGTCATCGGTTTGAGGTTTGAAGGACAATCCCCACAGTCCGATCCTTCTTCCCTTCAGGTCGCCATCAAAGTAGTTCATGATTTTATGGCCCATCAGGGCTTTCTGGTCATCGTTCACCGCTTCCACGGCTTTCAGAACGCGCAGGGGATATTTATAGCTGTCGGCGGTATTGATCAGGGCTTTCACGTCTTTCGGGAAACAGGATCCTCCGTAACCGATACCGGGATAGATAAATTTTGTTCCGATCCGTGAATCAGAGCCGATGCCTTTTCGTACCATATTGATGTCGGCACCGACGATCTCGCAAAGATTTGCAATGTCGTTCATGAAACTGATCTTCGTTGCCAGCATTGAATTGGCCGCATACTTGGTCATTTCAGCCGAAGTGATATCCATGAAAATGACCGGATGACCATTCAGCGTAAAGGGTTTATAAAGGCTTTTCATCAGCTCTTCGGCACGCGGCGAATCGAGCCCGACCACGATCCGGTCAGGCCTGAGGAAATCATCGATGGCAGCTCCTTCTTTGAGAAATTCTGGATTGGAGGCAACATCGAACTCAATCTTAACACCCCGTTTATCAAGTTCTTCCTGGACTGCCTGTTTTACCTTTTTAGCAGTACCCACCGGTACAGTGCTTTTGGTTACGATCAGCATATAGTCGTTCATATACTTCCCGCAATCCCTGGCAACGTTCAGGACATATTTCAGGTCAGCACTTCCGTCTTCATCCGGGGGTGTTCCTACGGCACTGAAGAGGACCTCGCAATCTTGTATTGCCTCAGCAATGTTCGTGGAAAAATTCAGCCTGTTCTTCTTCATATTCCGGTGAACCATTTCTTCCAGGCCGGGTTCATAGATCGGGACAATCCCGTTTTTCAGATTTTCGATTTTTTTCTTATCAATATCAACACAGGTCACATCAATACCCACTTCAGAAAAGCAGGTTCCTGTAACCAGTCCGACATATCCACTCCCAACAATTGAAATTTTCATTCTATCTATATTTTTAGTTCCTTACTTTCTCGAGAATTGCAGGGTCAAAAGTACGATAATTTCACAAAATATGGACTTCATCGACCCTGACCAGGAATGCAAAACCTGAAAACTTGACACCGGTGACGGAAACGAATCCCCGGTTTTCTGTTTTCAGGTTTATGCCTGGCGAGGCAGGGTCCTTGGTCTGTTCGGCCCCGGATTATTTGAGGATCACCAGTTTCCTCACCAGGGTTGTACTGCTGGTTTTAAGAATGATGTTGTAGGTTCCCTGCGGGGACTGGGAGAGATCGACCAGGTATTCTTTTTCTCCCCGGCATGTTTTTGTAAGGAGGATCTTTCCGCTGATCTCCTCTACGGTCACCTCGATACTTTCAGCAGCACCTGCGGGAGGAACAATACGGAAAACGCCTTTCGAGGGGTTCGGGTAGATTTTGACTCCCTCAAGGTCGTTTTCACCGATCCCGATATTGGGTTTTGTCTGGCTGACGGTTACGGTTTGTGTGAGGGTTCCGGGTGCTGAAAGGCTGACCAGGATATTTGCTGTCCGTGCCTGGCTTCCTGAATTTTCAGTGAAATCAGCAACGATGGTTCCATCTCCGGATCCCGATGGGGTCACGGTACACCAGGGGGCATCGCTTACCGCATCCCAGGATGCATTGCTGGTGACAGAGAAACTTGTATTTCCAGGAGCATAATTCACATTCTGGTTTGGCGGGGTTACGCTGAGAATATAGGGAATCCCTTCCTGGGTTACCGTCACGGTCTGGGATGCAAGACCGGCGACCGTAACTGTGACGGATGCAATGCGGGTTTCGAACAGCGGGTTTGCTTCAAACACGGCGGTGATGCTGTCGTTTCCGGAACCTGCTGCGGGAACGGTGCACCAGGATGAATTGCTGACAACGGTCCAGTCGGTATTTGAAGCGACAAAAAAGCGTGTCGACCCCGGCTGAATCAAGACATCCCGGTTCGGGGGTGTAACGGAAAGGATGGCCGGTATCCCTGCCTGGGAGACCGTGACAACCTGCGATCCTGCTCCAGTTCCCGAAACAGTGATATGGGCAATACGGACCCCCACAAGCGTGTTCTCGGTAAATATTGCAGTTATCGTATCATTGTTGATCCCAGAAGGGGTGACGGTGCACCATGCCGCATCCGATACAACGGTCCAGTCGGTATTTGGGGTCACATAAAATTCAGTATTTCCAGCGGCGATGGCAACATCCCGGTTCGGGGGTGTGACCGAAAGAACAGGGGCACCTCCTGTTGTAAAATTCTTGCCTGCGCCTGACGCATTTCCTGCAAGGCTGGTGGCGAAGATCTTGAAATAATATTTCGTATTCGGAAGCAGGTTTGAGATCGCTGCACTCACCGGCAGTGTATCGCTTCCCGATCCTGCCGAGATACTTGCTGTTGAATCCGCCAATGAGAGGGGATTGGTCCCGTAAGCGAAGCGATAGAAGGTCTCGGTTCCGTTCGGGTTGACGGTTCCGTTCAGGGTGGCTGACACTCCTGTTATGCTGGTAGCGGCGAGGGTGGCGACGGCAGGGCCAATATTGAATTTGAAAGAGGCGATCTTGGTTTTCCGTGAGCCTCCGCTTCCGATAAACTCGCTCGTAAACCAGAAGGTTTCATCATCGACCGGGTCAACTGACAACAGGGAGTAATCTCCCCAGCGGTTTTGACCTGCTTGAGAATAGGCCCCGGTCTGAATAGTGTCTTCTTTGATATCCATTATCCCGTTGCCCTGATTATAAGCAGCGGTTGACTGCCCGCAAAACCGGATGCCCGGATGAAGGGTGGTGCTGGATACTGAATAACCCAGACCGATCTTGTTGTGCCCGTTCAGCATAATGCTTCCCATCCACCTGCTGTCTGCATCGGGGGCATAGGTTCCCTGCTGACGGATGGACCAGTCTCCAGTGGTTTTTCTTAATTCATACCAGCGGATTCCGGCATGATGCGCTCCATCCAGGTTTACCGTATGGCAGCAGACGATGGTCTGGTAGGAGCCGAAATTGCGGTATTGGGGGACATTCATGATAACCTGCGGGATTCCGTCAAGCCGCTGACTGGTACCCGATTGTTCAATGTTATTCCAGTTGTTCCCGAAACTTGAATTAAAGGCCTCAACATCCAGTTGCTGCGTCCTGGCAAAAGTGGAAGAGGTGGGTGTGGTCCAGTTTACACTCAATTCATACAACCAAAGCTGGTCGGATCCTCCGCCAAGGGCATCGTCATTGAAAGCGATGTAATAGGCCGGCGACCCGGTTGGGGCAAACATGCCATCATTATTGACCGGGGGTACACACATGAAACCATCTACCGAGGAGGGCCGGTTCGGATTATCGAACCCGATCACCTGGGCAGTTCCCCCCGAAAGCATCGGAGTGCGTTCCATTACATAAATATCTTTCCCGGGATTGTTGTTGTCACCCATGTAATACCCGTCGCGCCATACCCCGAATTTTGGATAATCAGGCATCGTGGCTACCGGGAAGGAATACTGGTACCAAGTCCCGGTCGGATCATTGGTTGTGGAAACTGCCATCATCATGTAATTCTGACCGCCTCCCAGTGAAAACTCCGTAACCAGCCAGCGGTCGGCTACCTTGTCATACAGGATGATGGGATCACCGTCGTTCCGGTTGGCACCGGGCACGCTCCCAAAAAGAAGATTAAGGTTGGTGGGTCCTGCAACAAGGGTACCGGTTTTATCATAGATTGCAAAGACTGTGTTGATGGTCTGCATAAAATGGTTCGGACCTGGCGTACCGTTACAGTCGGGAGGATAATAAGGGGATGATTGCCCTTCGAAATTCACCAACGGGCCATTCGAACCTTTTACCTTTCCCATGTATTTCTGCCAAAGAGGATCTTCCCCTTTTGGCAGGGCAGTGGCAGCAAAAGGATAGGAACGATGGCCGAGGCCTTCATTCAACTCGTGTTTTTCAGCATAACGCGCCATTGCGCGCCAATCCTTTTTGGTCATGACCGGAAGGTCGCGCAGGGGTTTCGATACCCCCAGGAATGTACCGGTGTTTATATAGGCAGGATGAACTGCAACATCTTGCCCTTTCAGAAAAATTACACACAGTGAGAGAATGAAGGAAAGCAGGAAAGTCTTTTTTATCATGCGGATCTGTTTTTTTAATCCCGGCAAAATTAGTGGTTTAGGAAGTTTGAATTCCGGGTGACTTAAAATATATAATAGGATGTCGCTACTTACGAAAATAATCCGGTCATGAAAGTGGTGCAATAAAAAAACCGGACAAAGGAATCGTCCGGTTTTCCGCTATAAATCCAGGAAGTTATTATTCAATCCCGCCTGGTGCCGGAAATGCGATGTAGAGGTTAAAATCGTATGTTTCGCCCGGGATAAATCTGCTTGTCCTGCTGTCAGGATTGCTGTTGAAAAGCTTAGGCGTACGGCCGGTTATCGTGACAAGCATAGCCGTGCGGGTTCCTTTAAAATTATTTGCTTCATAGAAATCATAGGAGAGCTTGTCAGGAGTGAAAACCTGGGGGGAAGCCAGGATGTTTTTCCCGTCGGTCATAACAACATAAACATTGTTTGCTTTAAAAGGAGCATCGGGCAAATGGATGGCTACCTTATAATGTACACCAGCCTGATTGGTGGTTGGGTTTGTAGCGGAAGCCGAAAGAGCGATGATCAGAACACTGATGGCGATGAGGGTTTTTGCAATTGTTTTCATGGCGTTGGTTTTTTGGGGTTTTGTACGAACAAAATTATACCCGGATCGACCGCCGGAGAAACTGATCCCTGCGGAGCCGATGTTCTGTCCCGCAGAGAATCAGGAGAAAGCTTCCTGAAAAAGAGCATATCGACGGATGGTTTGGATTTTTTGCGGAACAACTTGTAAAAACAACAGGTGAGTTGGATAAATTGCAAAAGTCCCATGGGGATAAAAGATATTATCCCAATTTCTATAAAATCCCGTCATTTATATCTAAGACGGCGCTTTTTATCAAATGCTGAGATCTGTCAGCAGAATCTATTCTATCTTCTTAATACTCAAAGTAATTATAATCATTATAAATATCAGGACTATGTAAAGTACATATGTTTATTTAATATTTTTGCGATGCTGCATAAAATCGCGTGTATTTTTTACTTTATTTTTCAACACGCTGATTTCCATTGTGATATAATTTTATTATTATTTCAATGACAATGAGATTTTTTTGTACATCTGTTTCTCGAGATAGTTCTGTTAAAAAATTAACATTATTTATATGATAAAAAATTTACTATTTGACCGGGTAAAAAGGAATAATATTTACGGGTCGGTTATTACTGCAATCGTCATCATCCTTATTTCATATCTGTCGATGGAACAGGTTCAAGGACAGAACTGCACTGTAAATGCCGGCGTGGATCAATCTGTTTGCGTGAATTCGACCATGACCCTCAACGGCGTTTCCAATGGACTGTTCCAGGGGAGTGGCAACATCACATGGAGTCAGGTTGCCGGTCCGAGTGTCACGATTGTAAGTCCACACAGTTTAACCACGAATGTTACAGGTTTTACTGCAGGTTCCGTTTATTCTTTTATCCTGAGTGCCAAGTGCCTTGACGGTTCATTGGTAACGGATTTGGTAAATTATACAGTCAAACCAATCACAACTGCAAATGCCGGACCTGACCAGACCCTGTGCCCGGGTAGCGGGACACTGGCAGCCAATGCGCCTGCCGTGGGTGAAACAGGTTTATGGAGCATTGTCTCGGGCAGTGGTATATCGGTTACAACTCCTTCTTCCCCCACCAGTGCCATAACATTAAGTCCGAATGGGTCCTCCAATGTTACCCTTCGCTGGACGATTACCGGACCGGCAGGTTCACCACAATGTATATCCCAGGATGATATAATCATTACCAACCCCGGTGGTGTCATGCCTGTCACAGCGGGATCAAACCAGATACTGAGCAATTGCTATTCTTCCACCACTTCAACCAGCCTTGCAGGAAGTTATGGCGGCAGCGGAACCAATGGTCAGCATGGGACATGGACGGTGATCAACGGGCCGAATGTACCAACTTTTGGAAATGTGAACCAGTCTAACACTTCCGTTTCGAACCTGATACAGGGAACCTATACCCTGCAATGGACAGTATCCGGCCCTTGTGCCAACGGTTCTGCCACCATGACCATCACCGTTCCGGCTCCTACATCAAATGTTACAGGGGCAACTGCCTCGTCACTTTCTTTTTGTGACGGAAGAACTTCTTTCGTCCTGACAGGGAATGACCCCCTGTATGCAGGGGAAACAGTTCATTGGACACAGACTGCAGGACTGCCGGCAACGATTGTATCACCCAATACACCGATCACCAGCGTTACCGTCCCTAGTGGTTCGGGCAGTTATTCATTCCTGTATACCATTTCAAATTTATCTACCGGTTGTTCTACTTCTGCCACTGCCAATGTAACCTACAATATTGCACCTTCCATCACTATCACGGCGGGCTCCTTTATGGATCTTCCCTGTAACGACTCTACAGCTTCGGTAGCGTATACGGAATCCGGTTCCGGCACTGTTCAGTACAGTATCCTTAGCGGGCCAACTAACTGGTTTTATTCATCCTTCCCTACAGCATATCAGAATGCCACAGCTTCACCCCAGGTCATATCTCACCTGAGCAAAGCCGGAACCTATGTGATTCGTTTCCGTAAAACGCCCGGAGTAGGATCTTCCTGTTTGACGGTTTCTGCCGATATAAGTATTGTGGTTTCTTTACCGCCATCGCTAAGCAACGCAGGAACGTCCCAGTTACTGGCATGCAACATTTTCAGCACCGCCCTTGCAGGAAATATTCCGACTGTCGGGACAGGAACCTGGAGCCAGGTAAGCGGACCTAACGCAGCCGTTATCGCCAATCCGAATCTCAACAATACTTCTGTTTCAGGGTTCATTAACGGGGTTTACAAGTTTCGCTGGCTGATCTCGGCAGGGCCCATGTGCCCGACAACACAATCAGATGTCAGAGTAATTGTTGCAAGTATTGTACCTACGGCAGCAAATGCCGGCCCTGATCAGACGGTTTGCTATGCAACGCCACTGACACTTCAGGGAAATACCCCGATCCTTAATGAAGTCGGCACCTGGACCGTTGTTCCGGCATACCCGACCTTCTCAGATATTCACAATCCTCATGCAGTTGTTAGCGGGCTTCTCGCAAGCACCGTTTATACATTCACCTGGACCATTACGAATGCCTGCGGGACAACTACCGACTTTGCTATAATAACTACTTCTTCCACAGTAGGCCCGGTACAGTCGAATGCCGGTCCCGATCAGTGTTTAATTTCCGGAACAACAACAATGACGATGGCTGGTAATTCCCCGGCTCCCGGTACCGGATTGTGGACAAGGCTTACAGGACCAAACTCACCGACCATAACCACTCCGTCACTCAATACGACGACTGTTACCGGAATGGTGAACGGTACCTATACTTTTGAATGGGCGATTACATCCGGCAGTTGTGCGGTTTCCCGGGATACAATGATGGTTACGATCTCATTACCTGCTACACTTGCCAATGCAGGAGGCAATCAGAATGTCTGCGGTACTTCTGTCATATTAACAGGGAATACTCCGGTAGTCGGAACGGGTCTCTGGACGCAGGAAGTAGGAAATGCAGGTGCTACAATCGTATCGCCGACATCTCCGACAACTTCTGTGACAGGACTTTTTGACGGAGTTTATGTATTCCGTTGGACGATCTCAAACAATGCCTGTCCCAGCAATTATTCGGAAGCTACCATTTATGTTTCCACTCCTCCCTCCGCCGCAGTGGCAGGCCCCAACCAAACCCTGTGCGGAGCCACATTTACCAACATGGCTGCGACGCCGGTTGTTATTGGGACAGGGACCTGGCTCATGCTCAGCGGCCCCAATACTCCTGTGATTGCAAATTATACATCCCCGACGACACTGGTTTCAGGAATGATTACGGGTACCTACAATTTTCGATGGACCGTCAGCAGTGGCCCCACTTGTCCTGTCAACACTAGTGATGTAACCATAACGGTTTATGAGAGTGCCAATGCCGGGCTTGACCAGACCTATTGCGATGCAACAACGGTTAATCTTGCCGGGAATGTGGCCAGTACAGGAACCTGGACCCAGGTAGGAGTGACGCCGAATGTGGCTACCATAACCACGACCGGATCGAATACGGCAACAGCGTCCGGCCTGATCACCGGAATTTATACTTTTCAATATACGATCACAGGTGCCGGAGGTTGTTCGGGATCTTCCGATGTAATGACGGTCACAATTTCAGGTCAGCCTGCTCCCGCAGGTGCAGGTCCGGATCAGGATCTTTGCGGCAACGTATCTTTTACATTCAATGCAACCCCGAATCCGGTACCCGGAGGACAAACGGGAACCTGGACAAAAATATTCGGCCCGGCCGGGGGTTCTTTTTCTGACAGCCATTCACCCACCGCTACATTTACCGGCGCGGTTCCCGGATTGTATGTCTTTGTCTGGACCATCAGTGAAGGAGGTTGCAGCAACGGCGACCAGGTCAGGATCACAAACAATGCGCCACCAACTACTTCAGATGCTGGTCCTGCCCAGGATGTTTGCGGCACAGTGGCTACCATGGCAGCCAATACTCCTGTAAATGGAACCGGGAACTGGACGCAGATCAGCGGACCCAATACCGCAAGCATCACATCTGTGATACTTCCGAATACAACCATTACCGGTTTGATTGATGGAACCTATGTCTTCCGCTGGACCATATCCAATCCACCATGTCCTTCGAGCAGTTCGGATGTCACGATCAATGATCATACCGCACCGACCGCTGCAGATGCCGGACCCGATCAATCGCTTTGCAATGTTATATCAACAGCACTTGCCGGAAACGTCATTACTACCGGGTCAGGATTATGGACACAGACATCCGGTCCTGCTGCAACCATCACTACTCCGACAGCCAATAACAGCACTGTAACTGGTTTGACGGCTCCCGGGGTTTATCAATTTACATGGACTTCCACTATAGCCTGGACTTACGGTATCGGTTCATGCACCACATCGGATGTCGTGCAGATTACCAACAATCCATTGCCTTCAACCGCCAATGCCGGGCCCGATCAGTCAGTTTGTCTCTACAGCCCGGTCACTCTGGCTGCCACTGCACCGGTTGTGGGTGCCGGAACCTGGACCCAGACGGCAGGCCCCACCACGGTCACTTTTACCGATATTCATTCGCCGACGACAGCAGTTAACGGCGTTGACCAGGGAATCTATACGTTCCGCTGGACCGTCGTCAATGACGGTTGTCCGGCAAGTTTTGACGATGTCATCGTGACGATGAACCCAAATCCGACCATTGCCATTGCCGGCCCGAACCAGATTTTATGCAATAACAACACAGCTACGATGGCCGCCAATACACCTGATCCGGGACACGGTACCGGAACCTGGTCGCAAATCAGTGGTCCTGTTTTAGCATCGATCACATTGCCAAACAGTCCCACAACAACGATAACCGGAATTACCACTGCAGGAGTTTATGTCTTTCAATGGGAAATTGCCACCGGGCCGCTTTGCGTATCTGATGACCAACTCCAAATCACGAGGTATTCAGATGTAATCATTACCGGTCCTTCGAATGCCACTATTTGTAATGGGGGCACACAATTACTTACCGTTTCACCTTCCGGCGGCACAGGTCCCTTTACCTATCAGTGGCAACAAAGCGCTGATGGAAGTACAGGTTGGGGAAATGTAGTCGGGGGAAGCGGCGCACTGACTAACAGCTATACCACCGCTGTACTGGCATCTGATCTTTATTACCGCTGTATTGTGACCTGTAATTGCGGAACGGCAACTTCTTCTGTTGCCCACGTTACCGTGGTGCCGGATCCCAATATATCCGTTAACCCGGTCGGATCAACGATCTGCAGTGGGACAACCTGGGCCATGAGTGTGACGGCATCGGGAGGAACACCCTTGCTGAATTACCAGTGGCAATATAATACAACCGGTTGTGGCGGTGCCTGGACAAATGTTGGTGGAAACAGCCCCAACTATACCACGGCTGCACTGACGCAGACCACCTATTATCATGTTCTTGTTTCTGCAACGGGTAACGGCTGTAACACTGCCACCTCTGCCTGTGCAACAGTTTTTGTCCCGGTGATTACGACACAGCCGGTAGCGACTACCAATATTTGCAATGGCGGTTCGGTCACGCTGACAACTGCGGCAGCTGGCGGAACGGCTACATTTACGTATCAGTGGGAATCGAGTCCGACAGGGCTCGCCCCATGGACACCAATTCCGGGTGAAATTGCGGCATCCTATACGACACCGGTCTTACCAACCGGAGAATATTATTATCATTGTGTGATCGGTGTGCACACACCGGCATGTGCTGACTTGGTAACATCGGCAGCTCATGTTCATGTGGTGAAAGATCCGGTAATCGACATCCAGCCCTCAAGCCCTGCAGATATCTGTGCGGGAGGAACAACAGCCAATATGATAGTTACTGCTTCCGGAGGCACGCCTTCGCTTACCTATCAGTGGCAATATTTTAACGGAGTTACCTGGAATAATGTTGTAAATCTTACACCTGCCGGAGCGGTTTATACAGGAGGCACACTCAATACTTTCCATGTTGCAGGAATTTCTGCAGCAGGGGGTTACCAGTATCGCTGTCTTGTTTCATCAGCCGGTCTCAATTGTGACCAGACTACTTCCAATACAGTTATCGTTACCGTGATTCCGGATCCCTCGCTGACTCCTCCATTATTTTCAAATACCGCGATTTGCGTCGGGGGAACCACAGTAGTAAGCAGTACCATAAGCGGAGGAACAGGTGTGCCTACTTATCAATGGCAATACTGGAATGGGGCAGTCTGGAACAGTGTGGCAAATAACACACCTGCCGGTGCGACATACACGAATTTCAACACGAACGCGATGACCATTTCCGGAACCACAGCTACGGGCAGTTTTCAATACAGGCTTACAACCAATAATGCATCCGGATGTGATTTCAGCAGTGCCGGATCTTCCTATACTGTTATTGCCGATCCCGCCATCACGGTCCAACCTGCCGGGTCAAACATTTGTGTCGGCGGATTTGCCACTATGAGTGTCACAGCGACCGGGGGTACTCCAATCCTGGTTTACCAATGGCAAAGTGCACCCGCCCTTGGCGGGCCTTACACCGATGTGGTAGGTGGAGTTGGAGGAAGTACCGCGAGTTATACCACTCCGGTTCTTGCAACTACGACTTACTACCATGTAGTTATTTCGGCTGCAGGTGATGGTTGCAACACGGCAACGTCAAACAATATTACCGTAACTGTTATTTCAGATCCCATCATCAACACCCAGCCTTTGGGCAACACCATCTGTAATGGAGGTACACATACCATGACCGTATCAGCTTCGGGAGGAACACCAACGCTGCATTACCAANNGCATTACCAATGGCAGTATTCATTATCAAATTCCCCTTATTCCTGGGTGAATATCGGGGCAGACCTGAATACTTATACCACGGTGGCTCTTTCCGCCACCACATACTACCAGGTTATCGTCACCGCAACCGGCAGTGACTGCAACACCACGATCTCCAATCAGGTAACTGTGACAGTTGTACCGGATCCGACCATTGATTCACAGCCCACCGATGCCACGATCTGCAGCGGTACCACCACCACATTGACCGTATTAACTCACGGAGGTACTCCATCCCTCGTTTACCAATGGCAATATTCATTATCAAATTCACCTTATAACTGGATCAATGTGTCTGGCGGTTCGGGGGGGAATACCAATGCATATACCACAGCTGCTCTTTCCGCAACAACCTATTTCCACGTACTGATCTCTGCAACCGGCAGCGGATGCGATCCGGTCACTTCAAACCCGGTGGCGGTTCACATACCTCATATCACCACTCAACCCGTTAGTGCAACCATCTGCGATGGGGGAACGCAGCTTCTTTCTGTCGCTGCAGGATCGGACGGCGGTACCGCAACCTATACTTATCAATGGCAGGTATCGGCAATCGATTGTTCCATCGGCTTCTTTGATATACCCGGGGCCACGGGCACAACCTATACCACGCCGGCCCTAACAGGCAACCGGTTCTACCAATGCGTAATTTCCGTTTTAACCCCAACATGTACGCTGGTCACGAATTGTGCATCCGTGACTGTTGTTCCTGATCCCTATATAACCGGGCAACCTTCCGGAGGGAACATCTGTTCCGGTTCAACATTTACAATGAGCGTTACTGCAAACGGCGGGACACCTGCCCTGAATTACCAGTGGCAAAGCGCAAGTGCACTGGCCGGACCTTACAGCAATGTTGTGGGCGGAGTAGGTGCCAATTCGGCAACTTATACTACGCCTGCCCTCGCAACAACAACCTATTATCAGGTCATCATTTCAGCTTCAGGTAATGGTTGCGGAACGGCAACATCTGTCCCGGTGACTGTAACAGTCAGTCTAAGTCCTACGGCCAATGCAGGGGGTAACAATACCATCTGCAGCACCGGCACCTATTCCATCGCCGGTTCTTTGGCGACAAATTATACCAGCCTTCTCTGGACGACTTCAGGCACGGGGACCTTTAATAATCCAACGGCAATCCATCCGATCTACACTCCGAGTGCTGTGGATATTATTGCAGGGTCAGTCACCCCCTTACCCTGACGGCTTACGCTGCGGCACCCTGTTCAAATGCAACCAGCAGCATGACGCTGACGATAATCAAGGCACCTGCAGCAAACGCAGGTTCAAATGCCACGATCTGCAGCACCGGCACCTATACTTTAAGTGGTGCAACCGCGGGTAATTATGCTTCACTTGCCTGGACAACATCCGGTACCGGTTCGTTCAATAATGCAACAATCCTGAATCCTGTCTATACGCCGAGCGCAGCAGATATTACTGCAGGAACAGTGACCCTGACTTTGACGGCAAACGCCAATGCTCCCTGTGCCAATGCAGTCAGCAGCATGACACTCTCCATCACAAAGACACCTACAGCCAACGCCGGCGGGAACAGTACGATCTGCAGTTCCGCTGCCTATTCCATCACCACGGCCAGTGCAACCAATTATTTAAGCCTTTTATGGACGACTTCCGGCACGGGAACATTCAATAATCAGACAATAATAAATCCGATCTATACTCCGAGTGCTGCTGATATTTCGGCAGGAACAGTAACCCTGACGCTTACAGCGAATGCAAATGCTCCCTGCACGAATGCAAACAACAGCATGACCCTGACTATTACAAAAGCACCTGTGGCGAATGCCGGACCGAACGGAAGTACATGCCAGGGAACCGCCTACACAGTAGGTGGAGCTTCGGCTTCAAATTATCTGACCATATTGTGGACTGCACCCGGACCGGGCGTACTTACAAATGCATCAACGCTGACACCG
>JAPLDI010000005.1:30380-102146 GCA_026391795.1 Bacteroidota bacterium | reverse complement strand
TATACCTTGAATAATTTGAAAAAATTTGTTCCGATAGAAATTGATCTAACAAATCAACCAAGCGGAATATATTTTATCAAGGTATATGATGGTCACATTTTCGCTTTAAAAAAAGTTATAAAACTTTAGCAACTAAATTATAAAAGAATAAAAACCTGCCTACAACCGCACCTGGCCCCAAACCGGGTTTTGGTGACCGCCCGACAGGAAAGTGTATATTGGAGCGGCAGAACCACGCGGCAACTTCTGAGGTAATCGCCCGGCCAGGGGTTTGCTATGGGTCGTTATACCCAAAAGTATGAAAAACTTGCACCATCAGATCAAATTTTGTATCTTTGATAGTATCAAATGATAGTATCAATGAAACCCCCTTACCAACTATCACATTCAATCCTTTTAATGACTGCCTCCATTTCCGAGAAGATCGGTGCGATAAAATCGTATTTCTTAGAGAGGCCTTCTCCTTTACTCAGAAAACAGAATAAGATCAGAACCATTCATTCCTCATTAAAAATTGAAGGTAATACATTAACTCAGGAACAAATAACTGCCATTATTGAAAATAAGCGGGTTATTGGTCCCCAGAAGGACATTAAGGAGGTTCTTAATGCTGTTAAAGTGTACGATCAGTTAGCATTGTTTGATCCATTTTCATCAAAGTCATTTTTATCCGCTCACAAGTTGTTGTTGGATGGCTTAATTGAAAATCCAGGGAAATTCAGAAATCAGAATGTTAACGTCTTTCAAGGCTCCAGGGTTGCTCATCTTGCCCCTCCCCCCGGCAATGTTCCGTTGCTCATGAAGGATCTGTTTTCATATCTGAAGAGCAAAGATGAAATGACATTGATTAAAAGTTGTGTTTTTCATTACGAAATTGAATTCATTCATCCTTTCCTTGTTGGAAATGGAAGAATGGGAAGGTTATGGCAAACAGTTGTTTTGATGAAGGAATACCCGGTTTTTGAATATCTTCCTTTTGAAACATTGATTAGCCATACACAGAAAGAATATTATAAGGTCTTGGCCAAATGTGACAAGAAAGGGGATTCAACGGAATTTATTGAATATATGTTAAACATTATTGACAGCTCTTTAAGAGAGCTGTTAAGTCTTAACAACAGGCTTGTTACTGATATTGAAAGAATCGATTATTTCATTTCATTAGGAAAATCGAAATTCTCCAGAAAGGATTACATGAATGTTTTTAGAAATCTTTCCAGTGCAACAGCAAGCCGGGACCTTAAAAAAGGCGTAGAATTAAATCTCTTTACTCGCATTGGGGATAAAAACAAAACACGCTATAAAATAACTTCCGGGCATAACATGCCGCTAAATCGTAACAAAACCGGCATTTAGGGTGTACTTAGCGGTTCGTTTTTTGTTGCGTTTAGCGGCCTAACGTTATGCACAAGCAAAACGCCGAACTTTAAAAACTTACTAAACTTCAAAATAAACAACAAGACATTATACAATAATCATTTTAACTTACTAAAAATAAAATGACAATCTACACTATCACCGATATACAAAGAAAAGCCGCTCGAGTGGCTGGGTTTTCTTTCCTCTTGGCAATAGCGACTGTAATTGTTGCAAACTACGGAATTAATTTTCGCCTTATTATTCCAGGAAATGTTGTTGACACTGCTCAACATATTAAGGATAATGAGACACTCTTTCGTTTAAACATTGCTTGCAACTTAGTCTATAGCGCTACTCTTATTGTATTACTTTCGTCTCTTTATTTAGTACTTAAAAATGTAAATCAGACCCTTGCTCTGATTGCAGCATTTTTCAGGATGCTTCTTGCTGTGACATGGTGTATCACCGCCCTTAATTCACTTGGAGCATTACGATTGCTGGGCAATACATCTTATTTATCAGTTTTCGAGACGACAACGTTGCAGACGTTCGCAAGACTGAATATCGCTTCAAGTTGGGACGCTTATTATGTTGGGCTACCATTTTGGACGCTTGCCTCCACAATTTGCAGTTATTTATTTTTTCGTTCTAAATATATTCCAAAGGCATTAGCATTGTTTGGTATTATTTCATCTGCGTGGGGTGTGTTTTGTGCTTTTACTTTCATTGTATACCCCCATTTTGACTCAACGGTTAATTCGGGCTGGTTTGATATGCCTATGTTAATTTTCGAAATTGTATTGGGGTTTTGGCTTTTGTTCAAGCGATTAACATAATTAGACATAGCACTCAGGGAAAAATAAGTAATTTTCAATTTATAGTTGAGAAATCAACCAAAGACTCACGTTGCCTTTGCATAACACTGTCTATGCTGCCAGGCCTTTGTCCCCGCGTGCAAGGCTCACTGCACAAAGGCCCGGCGCCCAGGCAGGAACGTCAGGCATTATTCATTTTATAAAAAAACAATCTTAATTTAAACAGCAAATGAAAAAAGTTCTATACCTGGCATTTCTATTCTTGATAAGTATTTCTTTCTATTCCTGTAAAAAAACAGATAATTCTGGTGTTTATTCTTCTACAAACCAAAATGGTTTTACGGTTAATTCAACATTTTTTAACACGGAGAAAGCTGGTATTGCAATTGCTAACGACACATTCGCACTCATCTTCTATTCAACATCCGTCTCATTTGATCAAATTGAGCAGGAATGGAAAGGAATTGGCCATGCGGTTGAATTTGATGAATTGATCTCCTCTAACATTGTTAATGGTTTCCCTGTAGGGAATTTTATATTTTACAAAAATCCACAAATCGGCTACTTTACAGAGGCAGCTTCAAGAACCAACTATAATTTTACGGCAGATACAGGAAATGAAAGAGAATGTGTAAGAGGCAATATCAATATTTCAAAAACAGGAAATCAATTCCAGATAACATACAATTTGAAAAATGAGGATTCATCTTCGTTGGCAGGAAAATTTAATGGTCCAATTCCAGATATCACCAATTGGTTTGATGGAAAAAACAAAAACAAGGATTAATTTCCTACTAAAAAACATAATGAACAATGCCAAACGAGCCGGCAGCCGGCAAGCCGGAGCAGTTGGTTAAGAAAGGTGATCCTGGCTATCGTACATGAAAACGAAAAGCAAATATAAACTCTCCTATCCTCCACGGTGACCCACAAAGCGGCAGCGGGCAAGGCGTTAGCGGTCATTTTAGGACAACACATTAAACAGGTCTATAAATGAACATTCAAGAACAAATCAAAGATTACATTGCTTCTCAACCTGAGCCAAAACGTTCAGACATTGAAACCCTGCACAAACGCATACTTCAAGCATTACCAAAAGGTAAATTATGGTTCTTAGACGGCAAAGACGACAAAGGGAAAATTGTTACTAATCCGAATATAGGATATGGGCTTCAGACCATAAAATATGCTGACGGTAAAACCAAAGAATTTTATCAAATTGGTATCAGTGCGAACACGAAAGGAATATCTGTTTATATAATGGGCATTGAAGACAAAAAATATTTGCCTGAAACCTACGGAAAAACAATAGGCAAGGCAAATGTGACGGGCTATTGCATTAAGTTCAAAACACTAAAAGACATAAATATTGACATACTTGTGTCGGCAATAAAAGAAGGAGTTAAGCAGACAGCATAACTGATAATTAAGCTAGTGTATGACAACGACAAGTAAAGACAATAAACCAAAAAAAAACAACGAACCGCTAACATCAAGCAAGCAAAATTTGCGGCGCAGGGCTGCTCAAATATAGGGCTGGACATTAGCCTCAAACTTCGCCTGTTTTCAATACGTTATACGGCATGCATTATTAAAAGAAATATTTGGAGTATTCACTAATAGTATATACCTTTGTGATATAAAACAAAGGAAATCTATGAAAACACTTTCGTTAAAATTAGATGATTCGGTATTTACTGATACTGAACAAGTAATAAGTCATATTAAAAAATCAAGAAACAGGTACATAAACGAGGCCTTGGACTATTATAATAAAGTTCAAAAAAGAAAACTTCTGGCTTCGAAACTAGAGAAGGAATCAAAACTTGTTAAAGAGGAATCTTTAAAAGTTCTTCATGAATTTGAAATGATTGATTATGAAAGTTAAACAGCATGAGATCTGGATTGCAGATCTTAATCCAACAATCGGAACAGAGCCTGGAAAAATTAGGCCAGTAATCGTTGTTCAAACTGATCTTTTGAATAAACACCATTCTTCTTCAATAATTTGTCCAATAACAACAAATATTCAAAAGGAAAGTGAAATTTTGAGAGTTCACTTGAAAAAGGGTTGTTGTGGCTTAAATGAAGCATGTGATATAATGATCGACCAGATTCGAGCGATTGATAATAAGAGATTGAAAAACAAAATTGGTATTGCTCCAAATGATAGTATTTCGTTAATTAAAGAAAATTTGAAAATAATATTTGATCTGGAATAAGGCACGGCCTATAACGAGCAGGCAGCCTCAATGCGGGGGGTGTCGGTAAGGAAAGTGGTTATGGCTACTAAAGTAAAAACAAAAAGCAAAGATAAACTCTGCTATCCGCCGCCGCGGACCCGCAAGCGGCTGCCGGTCGGGCGTTAGCGCGCATTTTAAACCATAATAGTAATTAAATGAAAAAGATCGTTTTATTCATCCTTTTTCTCTTACCCATGTTATGCCACGCACAGCAAAACGATGATCAGTCTCCCCTGCCGACCTATGTGTGGCAAAATGTCGGGAACCCGGGTTTCTCTCCGAACCCTGCCGGCTGGATGAGTTTTGCATTCAATCCGGTGAATAATCAACCCTATGTTGCTTATGGCGATGGAGTTAGTTCCGGCAAAGCAATTGTTATGCGATTTGATGGAACCAACTGGGTCCTGGTCGGACCGCCCGACTTTTCTGCCGGAACGGCTCAGTTTATCAGTATCGCCATCAGCCCTTCAGGCCAACCTTACGTGGCTTATGATGATTGGGGGTACTCAAAGAGGGCAACCGTCATGAAATTTGACGGTACGAACTGGATATACGTGGGATCCCCGGGTTTTTCCGTTCAGGATGCGCTTCAGATGAGCCTTGCATTCAGCCCGTCGGGTGTGCCTTATGTGGCATACATGGATGGCGCGTATAACTACCGTGCAGTGGTACGAAAGTTTGACGGTACCAGTTGGGTCAATATTGGAAGTCCCGGGTTCAGCAGCAATGCCTCTGAATGGATCCATATTGCGATCAACCCTGTTACCCAGCAGCCTTATGTTGCTTACGCGAATTACGGTGGAACGCTTGTGCTGTTTGCAAACGTAAAAAAATTTGACGGAACCAGTTGGGTCTATGTCGGAAATCCGAATTTTTCAACAGGTTCATCCTATTATACCTGTATTACATTCAGCCCGGCCGGGGAGCCTTATGTCGCCTTTCATGATGGATATTACGGCATGAAAGCAAGGGTCATGAGATTTAACGGAACCAGCTGGACGGATGTCGGAAACCCGGGCTTCTCAGCAGGGCTTGCTGATTTCATCAGACTTGCTTTTAATCCTGTTGACGGACTTCCATATCTGGCATTTAAAGATATCCTGCCAAATAATGCAAGGAAGGCATCCTTAATGAAATTTGATGGTTCTAACTGGGTATATGTCGGAAATGGAGACTTTTCCACTGGTGTTGATTATCTTGACTTTGGGTTTAGTCCATCCGGGATTCCTTATATCTCATACGAAGATTCGGTATATTCCGGCAGAGCTACTGTGATGAAATATGATTCCTGTAATACCCAAATTCCAACAATAGCAGGTCAGGGAAATTTGTGTGTCAATTCGGGTTATTACAATTATTCAACGGAGCCGGGCAAGAGCAGTTATCAATGGACCATCTCCCCGGGAGGAACCATCACATACGGTCAGGGCAGCAACATGGCGCAGGTCGTCTGGGGGCAAGCGGGAAACCAATGGATCTCCGTCAGCTATATGAACAGTTACGGATGCATCTCTGCTACAAAAACCTTACCGGTAACTGTTGTTCCTTTGCCGGACCCCGCCGGCGCGATAACAGGTCCGCCGGTGGTTTGTGCAGGTTCGGAGGATATCGAATATTCCGTTCTACCTGTTGCAAATACGTATACCTACATATGGACCTTGCCTTCAGGAGCGTCAATTACTTCCGGAGATGGAACAAATTCAATCGGTGTAGCCTTTTCGGGGAATGCGGCTTCCGGAAACACCACTGTTTACGGGAACAATGTTTGCGGCAATGGGGCAACATCCCCGCCCTTTTATGTAACCGTCAATCCCATCCCTGCCACACCGCTGATCTCCGAACAGGGTGATACACTTACGAGCAGCGCCCCGACAGGGAATCAATGGTTTTACAATGGAACTCTTCTCGTAAACGACACAAGCCGGACCTATCTTGTAAATCCCGGTTTTCCGGGTTCCTACTGGACAAAAGTTACCCTTAACAATTGTGCCTCCGACACCTCCAACCATATTTATTACACCACCACCGGACTAAACAAAATAGACAAACCCGGCATTACGATCTTTCCGGACCCGGCCAGTACAAACCTGCTTATTGAAATTGCAGGTGGTAAAGGACCCATTAAATACGTTGAAATCTATGAACTGACCGGGGCAAGAGTTTTTGAAACACAAAGTGATAAAAACCGGATTGTCGTGAATGTTGAAACGTATCTTGACGGTATATATATCATTAAGGTAAAGACAGAAACTTCATTTTGGACCGGGAAGTTCTGCAAAGACTGAATAAGAAATATAGAACGCGCACTAACATGCCCCTACACGAAACAAATCAGCGGCCAAGCGTTGGCAGCAATGAATAGTCAGGTTTTTACAAAACAGACTTGAATTACTGTACGATACTTTGAATTAAATGAAAATAGTAAACTTCGTTAAGGTACTCCTGTTTACCTGTTCAATTCTGGGATTCATTATTTTTTTAATGTACCGTCCCATTCATTGGCCATTGGCACTGGAATCAGGATTGTGTTTTATCGTATCAGTTTTGTTTCTGGCTATACTAATTGCCTTCTCAAGATTTCAAAACAAATGGATTGATAAAGTACAACATGCTAATATTCTATTCGGACTATTAATTGGGTTATTATGGAGTGTCGAGATTTCAATCAATAATTTTATTCAGCCCGGATTACCAGATAGAGATATAATTGATAATGTTTTTTGGATCATAATAACCATTCTGCTCCTGATAAAAATATCAATCGATAGTTATAAATCAAAGTCATTAATTTCAGGGTTGAAGGCTGGTTTATGGACGGGATTTGCAAGTGGATTAGTCGCCTGCACAACAGCAATGCTTGTAATCGTATTTTTTGATGATTCAATTATTAAGGATCCTTTAAATATAAAGGAATGGAATGATCTAAATGCGACAACATTTACAAAAGATATTTCTGTATATTTTGCGTTTCAGACCTATGCTGGGGCACTCCTTCATTTCTATATTTTAGGAATGATCTTTGGATTATTTTTTGGAATAATCGGGGGTATAATTGGGATAGGTTTAAATTTTATTTTTTCAAAGAAATTAAAATGAAATTTTAACTGCACTGCTGCCAACATGCCCGGTTTTTGTGATACAACTTCCTTAGCAATAATCTCAAAAGAATTATTCAAAGATAAAGATCAAGAATTAATTAATATTGGATTTCCAGGGGAGGAGATGTGGTCATATGATCTTGAAAAAGAAAAAGCTGCCAAAAATGATAAAATGCTAACAAAGTTTGACTTTTTAAAGGAGCTTATTAATAAAAACAGCCTCAAACGAACCTCTAACCGCAACAAAGCTAACGCAATTTTGTGGTAGCAATAATTACACTTTTATTGCGGTTGTCGAGTGTGAGCACCAAATGTAATAAATCCCGAAGATGAGAATCAAATCAATTATTACATTCATCGGCCTGATGATCTTCAGTGTTGGCTTTGGCCAGACAACTCCAAAATATGATTCCATCCTGGAGGAAGCCGGCCCCTTGATCAAAGACAAGGATTGGCTTAAAGCTGCACAAGTATATTCGGAGGCATTTAAATCCGTTGGAAACACTGGCTTTCTTGTTGACAGATACAATCCGTCGATGCTACAGGAAAGGTACGACTTAGCACGTTTATGGGCCATGGCGAACCAGCCGGATTCAGCTTTTCGACAACTTTTCGAAGCGATTCAGAATATTTATATTCATGACCTGAATTTTGTGAACTACCTGATGATCGATACCTGTCTCATCACTCTTCATACAAATAAAAGGTGGTCAGAATTTACCGAAGATTTAACGGCAATAAAAAAGAATCTTGATGAAGACATGATCTTACATCTTGATACAATCTATAAGGAAGACCAGGCGATTCGTTTTCAAATAGACGATATTGCAGCAAGGAAGGGCTATAACTGTGATTCAGTAACCGCTCTTACCAAAATAATGTTCGCAGAAGGTTCCGTTCATTTGATCTATGTAAAAAATATACTGGATGAAAAAGGCTGGCTTGGACCCGATAAAATCGGGATCCAGGGAAATACTACTTTATGGCTGGTAATCCAGCATTCTGAATTGGCGGTGCAGGAGAAATATTTGCCCATGATGAGAGAAGCCGTTCATAACAGAAACGCATTTGCCCGTTATCTGGCACTTCTTGAAGACAGGGTTGCAATTGGCCAGGGGAAAAAACAAATTTATGGCAGTCAGCTGGGCTATGATTCGATAGCGGGGACTCTTTACCCGTTGCCGCTTACTGATCCGGATAACGTGGATAAAAGAAGATCCGGGGTTGGATTGGACAGCCTTCAGAGCTATTTATCCGGTTTTAATGCACCCTGGAACCTGGAAGCCTACAAAAAGAAACTTCCGGAGTATGAAGCAAAACAAAAAAAATAAAAAAGCGCCGGCATGCCTGTACCCCCAACACTGCCTGATTGTTGCAATGCTTATGGTAATTGAACGAAATGCGTTAATTTAGTACCCTAAGAAATAAACAGGCGGGCACAACGAGGCGGCAGCCGACAATGCGGGCAGCTTCAGGAGAGTGGCATTCACTCAACCTGCAAATGACAGAGGGAAACAAATGCAGGAACAAGTAAAACCCGTAAAGCGGCTGCGGGCGGGATGTTCGGCAATATAGCGGTCATGTTGACAATTCGTCTTTTTTTAAATTCAAATCCGTAAAAGAAGGTCTTATGAATATTCAAAAAGTTAATCGATTCTGGCAAAGCGCAAATTTGTTCATTGCTCCGGTATTATTAGTCATTCTGATTTATTTTAGAAGTTCCATGACTTTTTATCAATTTCTTTTATGGCTTCATCTCCCCTTTTTAATGATTCATGAAATTGAGGAGTATGTTTTGTCCCCTATAAGTTTTAAAGAATTTTTCAATTTGAAAACCTCTTTTGGTTCCAGAACCGATCGCAACTACCCACTTGATGAAGGCTATGTATTTCAGGTAAACATTATAATTGCATGGCCGATGGTAATAATCGGCGCTATTCTTGCCAACATTGCACCATGGGTTGGTTTTTCAATGATGTTATTTGAATTATCGATAAACAATTTAATGCATACACTAATTTTTCAACCCGATAAGCCCACCTATAATCCTGGATTGATCACAAATTCTGTTTTGTTGCTGCCGCTTGGTGCAGTGACATTCCTTACAGCCCTTCCGTTCTTTCAATGGTACGATTGGGTTCTTTCCCTGGCAGCAAGCGCAGTGATAGTTGGTTTATTGGCCTATAAAACGACGAGCCGCAAGGGCAAATTAAAACGGCAATAGAATACTTTACATTTTATGCAAATAAATAACAGCTCCATTGCTTAATGAGCCGGCAAGCAAAAAGAAATGATCAAACACTACTAAGATTTCATATGTGAAAGCAGCCTCCATTAGAGAACTCAAACTGGAATTAAGTAGTCGTTCACAAGATGAACTGCTGGAACTTTGTTTACATTTATCAAAATTCAAAAAGGAAAATAAAGAATTATTGACTTACCTCTTGTATGAAGCATCCAATGAACCGGCTTATGTAGAAAGTGTAAAAAGAGAAATTGAGCAACTATTTGCGCAGGTTAACAACCGGAATTATTATTTTATCAAAAAGAGTGTACGTAAAATATTGCGGGCTATTAAAAAGTATATCCACTATTCAAAGAAAAAGGAAACAGAGGTGGAATTGTTGCTTTGTTTTTGTTGCGAACTAAAAAAACTGAGCCCATCCATGGAAGAAAATACAGCGCTTAATAATATTTACATACGTCAAATAGAAGCGATCAAAAAAATCCTGCATTCTTTACATGAGGATTTGCAGTTTGATTATGAAAGAGAGTTAAATAAAATAATACAATCATAAAATAAATGAATGCCAGCCGCTGACAAGCCTGTAAAACCAATGCGGATAAAGGTTTTCGGCTTGGCAAAGGTTATGACGGCACAGGGTTTTACAGGTCACGCGACAGGCAACAGGTCATGCATTCTGCATACGGTGAGGATTCAAAGTTTTAGACTTGATTTAGAATAGAGCAGATATTCATTTTTACCATAACTTTGGATTTATGGTTATCAGCGCATTGGAAATAGCTTTGCTCATAATGCTTCCTTTAGTTTTATTTTATCAACGGAGTATCTGGTCTTATAAAAAATATGTGCCGGGCATACTTTTTAATTATTTGGGTCCATGAATGATTTTAATGCACTTGGAGAATCAAGCAGTAAGTTGTTTTCTCATTTGATCGGGATCTCGTTTTTTATGACATCTGCATTCGTTACGCTGCATATTTTAAAAAGATATAAGAATTACCCTGAACATCACAACCCGTAAGTATACAATCTGCTGCATACAGCAAATGGCATAGTGCATGCGGGTTTCAGAGGTTTTCGAAGGCTTGTAACACGTAAATAAAAGTTGGTGTACCTTGATGGGAAATCACCTCGTAAGTATAAAAATAATTGACTATGGCCATTATGAAAATCATGGGTACTTGAAATAACAGCTGACTAAATATCATAAACTATGAAAAAAAATATTGCTCTGTTTTGTTCCTGCATTCTAATGCAGGTGGCATACACTCAAAATTTAATCGTTGATGATACTCTTGCTTTGAAAAAGGGAATTTATAAAACCTATCAAGAGTTCAAATTAAATTCGCCATCCATTCCTCTGGATTATAATATCCAGGCAGAAATACTGGTTTACAGCAACTTATCGCAAGTGGAAGCCTTTACGCACAGAGATACCTGTTATACGTTAAAAATTGAAAAAGAAAAAGCGAACGAAACAGGGACTGTATGGGGATTTTGCGACGGGAAGAATGTGTACATTAACAGGGAAACCAGTATTTCGTCAGGAAAGGTAATATTTAAGCCCTATTCCAAATTCTATAAACTTCTTTTTATTGGAAGATATTGCTATTTTAAAGTAGCATACAGGAGTGGCGGAGGCTTTACCTATGGAATCCTGGCTATTGATTTTAATTCCGGCGAACTTTTAGAACTCAGTAAAAATAAAGTAAAAAAATATATTTCAAAAGATGAGAAACTGTACCATGATTTTAATAATGAGGGATCATGGAATGACTCAACATTTTTCAGATATTTAAAACTTTATTCTGAAAAACACAAAGATGAAATAAAGAGAAATTAGCGGGAAAAATTTCTACCGCGTACGCCATCCGTACCGACCTCCCCATGCCCTACTCATGCCCTACTCATGCCCCGGGAATATTACAGCCGGCTTATAGAAACCTTATAGAGAAATGGGATGTGGGATGTGGGATGTGGGATGTGGGATGTCTGAAACGTGAAGTGCGAAACGTGAAGTGTGAATTAGTACACCTCGCTTTTCGCACTTCACACTTCACACTTGAACTGGTGGGCCCACCTGGACTTGAACCAGGGACCACCTGATTATGAGTCATAATTTTAATGATTTGTCAAAATTTTGTACCCTTCATAAAACATACTGTAAATGCTTGATTTTATCAATTTCGGTTAATAATATTTTTGTGATATTTTGTGATTTTTTAATAAATGTTATTACATTTGTTATCACATTATTTCCAATCACTATGAAAACAGAGGCTAAAGCAGTTCCAGCAATTACCTTAGATACTTCACGTCCCGGCAAGGACGGAAGGTTCCCGGTCAGGCTTCGCGTTACCTATAAAAGAAAGAGTCGGTTTTGGATTTTAAAGTATCCAGCAATAGAAGATCCTTCATTTTCCCAGCTTTGCGGCCAAACTATTTTATTAACAAAAGAAACTTTTAAAGCAGCAACAAAAACCTATACTGAAAAAGAAAAGCCAGATAAAAAACTTGTAAAAAAGTTTGAAGTGCTTAACCTTCACTTTGCAACAATCATAACACAAGCAAAGGATGTTGTTAAGGAAATGATTATCTTTTCTTTTGATAATTTTGAAGCTAACTACTTCAACAAACCAACTGATAAGAATGATTTGTTCTCAATGTTGGACTCCCGGGGAAAAGAAATGAGATCAGAGGGACGGATTAGTACAGCGGTTACTTTTGAGTGTGCGGTAAATTCACTTAAAGATTTTAGTGGAAAAGAAAAACTTCCTTTTGAACGTGTTACTGTGAAATTTCTTAGAGACTACGAAAAATGGATGTTGACGCCCAGGATCATAAAAGGTAAAAAAACAGCGAAACCAAACAGCCGAACCACTGTGGGGATATATTTACGTAATGTCCGAACTATATTTAATAGTATTAAGCCGGTTGGTGTACTTTATCCATTTGGAAAATCAAAAGAGGGGTTATATCAAATTCCGAAAGGAAAAAACAAAAAAAAGGCATTAACTCAAGCTGATGTTGCTAAAATAGCATTCCACCCTCTCGCAAATGGTACGATCGAAGAACGGAGCCGGGATTTATGGCTATTCAGCTACCTATGCAATGGTATAAACATTAAGGACGTAGCCCGTTTAAGGTATTCAAATATCGATGGAGACAAGATTATCTTGGTTAGAGCCAAAACTGCCGAATCTGCGGAGGAAGAAGCGACAATTGAAATAATAATTACCCGTCAAATTGGTAGGATTATTGACCGATGGGGAACAAAACCCACAAACAGGGATGAATATATTTTCCAAATTCTTAAAAACGGAATGACACCCCAGGATGAATATAGATCAATAAAGCAGGCAGTACAGACAATCAATAATAACATGGAGACCGTCTGTAAAGAGATCAGCATTGATAGAGTGACCACTTATGGTGCGCGTCACAGTTTTGCAACAGTTTTAAAGCGTTCGGGTGCGTCCATTGAGTTTATTAGTGAATCTCTGGGGCACCGGAATAAGCAAACAACACAAAGCTACCTTGCTAACTTTGAGGATGAAGAAAAAAGGAAATGGGCTGAAATGTTGTTACCTGAATCTAACGATTGAAATTTAGCAACTAAACAAGGTTTTGAATGGATTTTACTTTTTATTTACGTTCAGAAGAATTTCAAGAGATATACAAAGAATTAGATTCCATTTATGGAGAAGTCTTGGATATTGGGAGTCCTGATCAAAGAATTAGCCAGATATATCAGCAAAATACTGAAGAACAATATTACCTGAAGTTATTTGGGGGTGATTATTCATTAGCTGAAACCCTACTTGAGGGTAACTTTAGTATTTTCCCTTTTGGAAAGGTTGAATTCCTTGAGTTTGTTTTAAAATCTATTCCCGAGGGCGATGTTTCCAATGATTCTTTTTTTGCAATGATAACAGATAGGTCTGGGTTTAATGCTCGAAAACAGTCAATAATTAGCTGGGTTGATTTAAAGAGAGTTGAAATGAAAATGGAGAAAATTAAACCTCAAATAGAGATGAGATACGACAAGTTATTTGAGGCTTTTAAGGATCCAGATAAATATCAAAGAATTCTTAATCTTCTTGTAACCAAAAAATTTTGTAATCCTGGAAATCATAGTTGGATAGGACAAAAGGCAGAACTCGGCGACTTATATAACAGATTGAATGTCCAGGGTTATCTTCACAGGAAATTATCCCCAAAAGAAAAGGTTTCGATAAGTATTAATAGTTTTGGAATCAATATTTCTGAAAGTATTTTAAGACAAACAAAAGTAGAAAGTTCTTTTTTGTTTATACCATTGGCTACCACCATTTCTTAACTTCTCAAATTGCATATTTTGCATTATGCAAAATATGCGACTAACCCTTTGATTTTCCGCTATTTATTTATATATTTTTGTGGCTGTATTTTAAAAATCACAGCTATGAATGATATACTAATGACTCCCATCCGCCTGAATGAGCTGGAAACTCTGGTTCTTAATCAGGTTCGTAAGGCATTATCAGAAGTCAATCCTGGAAAATCCGATCCAATCAAAGATGAACTTTTAACAATTTCCGCTGCCGCAGAAATGTTATCAGTATCCGTGCCTACTGTGTATGGGTATGTGCATCAGAGGGTTATACCTTGTATGAAACGTCGAGGTCGGTTATATTTTTCAAGATCAGGGTTATTGGCATGGATACAATCTGGCAAGCGGTCTACTCTTGATGAAATTAAAACCAATGCACTTAACAGTTTGGATCGATGACAAGACTGGCAATCCCGATCGAACTTTGCACATTTGTCCTTCAGCATCGTATTGTCAATCCATTTCTGTCGTATGTTGTTCTTAAAAGCATTTGTGCGGGGAGAATACAATATAATAAGAATCAACTTTCAAGGAAACTTCGCATAACTGGAAAGACCCTTGACAATCACTTGCTTATTTTACGAAAATTAAACTGGGTAGGTTTTGATCCAAAATCAAAAACACTCTTCATTCGCGGATTTGATAAAATCCGTCAAATGTATCAATTCAATTCAAGACGGGCGATAATTTGTACACAAGGTGATTTTAAGACCTTTAGAGCGTTTTTATTCGCAAGCGCAGTATCAGACATCCTGAGATATAAAAAACGGCTTAATTGGCAGCCCAGCGCAACAAAAAAGGGGTTTGCAAAACACCTGGGCCGCCAGCCGTTTTTTCATCCTTTAGCAGTTAGTTACCTGGCAAAGTTAGTACATATTTCCAATACAAGTGCAGGACGTTTAAAGGCCATATCAGAGGCTAAAGGTTACTTGACAACAAAGGAAAATATCAAAGCAACTGGTATTTTATCGAACAAGATCGAATTCTATCGTAACCCCAGAAATGAAAACAAACAATATTTAAGAAAGACAGGGGCAACGATCGGAGTCCAAGAACCGGATTTAATAAGTACCAATTTACAATTTACGAGGCGGAAAAAAATGGTAACAATTAATAAAAGGGGTATTAGGGGGGAATGAAAAAAGATTGGCTTTAAACGTGAAAAAGCAGTCTTATGATATCAGATTACCACTTGTATTTTCATATCTTATATGCCATTAATAATTTGCCCTAAAAAAATCGCAACCTTAAAACAGATCCAATGAAAAAACTGATTATATCACTTGGCTTGCTGCTATCTTACACGATTGCATTTGCTCAGTCACCATCTAAGGTGGTTTCTGTTGCCAATAGAACAGAACAGATCCGAAATCAAGCTGGAATCCGAGCAGGGGATTTGCTTGTTACCCGGGACTCAGGGAAAGTGTTCGTTGTCTCTTATGATATTCCATCATCAACACCAAAATCAACCGTGGGGTCCTTATTAGAGTCGGGGAAATTAAAATTCTACTCGGGGAACAATACCGGTACAGGCGTTTCAACCCATGATACCGTGTTCATTGATCCCGGCCATTATAAGGTATTCAAAGGGTTTATTAACCAAGTTGATACTGGCCTAGTAGTTGTCTCTCAACTGGAAAATTCAATTGGTGAAATTGTATGGACTTGGGACCCCAGCCATCTTGTATTGAATGCGGTACTAAATGGGGCATTTACAGCAGGGAACACCCTAAGCTATGCAATTGATCCACTTGAGGGTTTTAAAGCGGCTGGAGTGGCTGATTACGCTCCTGACCGTATCACTTGGGAGCTGGGAAGTTATTCAGGCTCCATCACGAATCTGTTTGTTGAAATTCGAGTTTATCCTTAGTCTAAATTATATTTTCGAGAAAACAGGACCCCGGCATCGGACAATATTTTTCGGGATCCATTAAGGCTCCCCCATCAAATTGATTGTAGTTACTGTTAAATCTATGGAAACAATCTCCGAAAAAATGTTAGACCCCAAGGAATTCCACGAAGAACAGTGCCGCTTTTTGGCTCTGAGAATCCCCGCGCTTAATATGCTGAAGAGGGAGTACAGGATTACTCATAACGAGATAACTTTATTAGCTGTGATTTACTTTCTTAGAAGGACAGGTACCGGGTCACTTGTTTACAAAGCCCAGATGAAGAACTTCCTTGGAAACTGGCAGAGGGCTTATCTCCATAGAAAATTAAAGACCCTTGAGATCAGAAAACTCATTTGGTCCAAGGAGATCCTAAACAGACGTCGATATTATTTAACCTGTGAAGGAGATAGGATCATTACACAGTTTAACAAGCTTATGATCAATGCGTATGACGAATATATCCAATCACAAATGTCTAAAAAATTAGCAAGATTGAGGGGGGGGGGGATGTTGACGAATGATACTTGCCTTAGTTAGGGACTGTATTAGCTTTAATCTTGAATATGAACGTTAAAAAACTGTAAAAAATTTCGGATTGGGTCTTTGGGGAAGTTCTGGAACGAAATATTACAAAAAACTCCCCTTGATGAATTAAGTAATTCCTTCTTTGCGAAAAGGTCTTATTAACCGATATGCAAGAAAGAAAAAAATTGGAATGACAGTATAAACAAAGAGTTCGGTATAATCATACGCCTCACAATCAAAGTTTACCCGTATAGCTGAATACCCTCCCCATTTAACATGCTCAAAAGGGAAAAAATTTTGTCTAATATGCTTTGAGCCTGCATATTCAATAGGAAATGGAACCCCACTAACATGATAATACCTGCTTGGGGTATATAGGGAAATCCCGATAACAAATAATGTCAAATGTCCCACACACCAGATTAAAAATACTGCAAGGATTATCCTATCTCTTTGCTTATTCAGATTAAGAAAATTTTTCACACCTATTCTTTTTGGTTCTTGTGCTTATACTTCAATATATTGACAACAATCGAAGGTTGATAATGGAAGTGAGTTCAGATGCAAGACCGGATACCACAACAATCACTCACTCCAATAATAGAATGTTTCGTCAAGTAATACCGTTGGAATATTTGGATAAATAATAAGAATGTTCGCCTTTATCTTACTTTGAAAGGCTTTATCTTTAAAATCTGGTGGCTCGGTCGCGGTAGCTTGTGTTAAATATTTGATTTCCGATATTATTCTATTTAGGTTTTCTTTGGACAAGTCAGCTTGATCATATTTATGATGTAAAGCCTCATCAATTATTGATTCAGGAATTTCAGGGATTTCTTTCAAGACATACGTTTTGAACCTTTGAGATATCCTTTCAACACTTGGACCGTAAAATTCTGAAGCGTACTTCTTGTATTCCAGAATTAGCCCGTTTATAAGCATTCGATGATTCTCTTCAGATATTTTTGGAGTATCCTGTTTTTCACCGAAACTAATCTTAATTTTACTTTGTTCGGTTTTTAGTCCGGGTCTTGAGATGATAAATCCTTGACCTGCTTGACTTAAATCCAACTTCGAGTTTAATGTCTTCAAGTATTCCGGTAAGGGTGACGGTATGTCCAAGGCTTCCGGTAACTTCGTATCCTTTTTGGTTATAGATGGCTCCGGCCCCAACCTCTCCTTCTCTTTGTGGTAAGAGTCTATCACCGTTTTGTACCGTTTCGCTTGCTCCAATGACACTAGTGGAGTCAATAAAGTTCCCCCCTCAGTTACTACAATGTAAGCGCCATTCTTCGTGATAATTTTTGTCTTCATTTTTCTTTATTAAAATCAATCTTAAAAAATGGATTAGACAACCCCATTTCCTCACCTGAAATATTCTCAATCTCATTTCTTAGTTCATCTTTATACGGTTCAAGGGATTTTATTACTCCTTCAAACCTACCCTCTTTCTTCATTTTTACTAATGTTTCCATTATGTGTTTGGGGGGGAACGGTGGCTCATTGCCAAAATATTGGATATACTCGTCCATGAGTGAATTAACTGTTTTCATTTCTTTCGGGTTATTAGTCTCTTGATTGAGGTCAGTAGTCTGTCGCTTTCAGTCGCGAACACCTACCCTCCAATATTTTCAAAATGATAAAATCATCTGGATCATATTATTATAAAAGGATACAAAAAAACAGCGTGAGCAGAATACTTACCGTTATCGAGGTCCAACCACGGACCCTTACCACAAATAAGCAACGCCCACGCCTTAACGTGGCGTTTTGCTTACTTCCTGTGGTAATCTAATACTGTGGTTGGTTTCGACAGCAGGTTCAGCTAAACGCTAAAACTTAAAATATTCGGTTTCTCTTCTGTTTTGCTCCTTTCTTTATCTACCCAAAGATAGTGATATATTCAAACCATAAAAAATACGACTATAAAAAATGGCCAATTTTCAATGTTTTTCACCTCAACCTCCATAAAAATATAGAACCATGTGTATTTGGAAATTGTAATCACTGAAATAAATATTTGGTTGTTTCCTTTTTTAATATTTTTATTAACTTTGGTGAAAATGATGACATACATGACAATTGAGAAATATATAACTCCGAAAGCTGACCTCACTGAACAAATTAGGAAATTGTTAGTGACTGAATTTGGTTTACACGAGGCTTATTCAAAAATTATTAAAGATTTTATACTTGAAAAACATTTTGAACAATACATTGACACATTATATGCATTAATTGAAATACCTTATGTTGATAAGGTCTTTAGAGATAGTTACTATCACTATTTTTCATCCAAACTAAACAGCTACAATAGGGACTGTATTAGAGTTTCATTATTTGACGGAGAAATAAAGGATGAAATGTTTCGCAGGCAAGAAGATGTGGAAGATCTTTCGAACAGATACTTGGGGTTTATCGTTATTCGTCCAACTGTTCCACATATAATAGGCAGAAGTGTTCTTTCACCGAATGCAAAAAAGGAAAAAAATTTTAATGTTTGCACTGTGAAAATTCCATCTACTGTTGATTGCATAAAGTTTACAATAGAAGGGTTCCCGCATTCATCTCAGGATACAGAAACGATAACTTGCGCTGAAACTACTGTTTGGGCTATTATGGAATACTTCAGTAATAAATATGCTGAATATAAACCCGTACTCCCATCAAAAATTATTGAGACCCTGAATAAGGTTTCATCTGAACGACAAATACCATCAAAGGGGTTAAATATCCAACAAATATCATTTGCCCTGAAAGAATTTGGTTTTGGGACTCGTATCTATTCAAAAGTGCAATTTTTAGATGATTTTGAAAGATTACTTAGTTGTTATGTGGAAAGTGGACTCCCAATAATCGTTGGTATTGAAAACGGACCACCTACTACGGTCGCACATGCTATGTTATGCATAGGACATTCTAAGATTGAAGATCTAATGATTGATAATTTATTAGAAGAAAAGTTTGTGGATTCAGCGATTAGTGACAAAATAGCAATAAAGAATCTGAAATTTTTCGACTTTGACAGTATCGAGAAAGAATTTATTTTCATTGATGACAACCATCCAGCATTTCAAAAATCACTTTTAGAAACTCCAGCAAAATACTATGGTAAAGCTGATTGGGATGCCTGTAAAATAACTCATTTCATAGCTCCATTTTATACTAAAATTTATCTTGAAGCATATGAAGCAAAGAGTTTTGCAATCAGATATTTATTAGGTGGTATGCTCCCATTAGTTGATAACACAGAATTGTTTATAAGATTTTATCTAACTTCAAGTAGATCTTATAAAAATGAAGTAGCTTTGAATCAGACTATTCAGGATGAGTTAAAGGTGGTAATCCTGGAGACTGCAATGCCGAAATTTATATGGGTGACAGAAATAAGTTCAAAAGATGATATAAAAAGGGGTGAAGCCTTAGGACTTATAATTATAGATGCCACAGAAGCTAAGTTATTTATAGTAAAACCATTGTTATTAGCTGCCTACAATGATACTATAGTCACTTTTGACCCAGCTTCACGACTATTTATTAAAAATACTGTACCTTTGCACAAATTTCAGATATACACACACAATTTAAAGGGCTACTAAATGACAGAGAAAATTAGTAAATACCAGGAAATGATTGGCCGCCTGAAGGATGATCAGAAAGTTATCTATTTAGATCAACCAAAGGATGTCGAAGTAATTACTGAAATTGACAAACAAATGGAGGCCGTCAGAAGAGAGTATCAAATTAAAGAAAAGAACTCTCAAATCTCTGCGGCAAATGTCATCCTGACAGCTTAGTTATCCTACTTGCTGATTATTTTTATCCTTATCTAACTTATTTGCAGGCTACCTGAGCGTTTCTTCTATGGAATGAGATGTTATTTGCAGAGTCAGGTAATATATACAATTGGTTATAAGTGAAAAATCGTTTTATTCTTAATTATCCATAGGTTAAACATCAATTCCCATTTGCCTTAGGGTTTCTTTGATTTTATCTTCGTGGTCCTGTTCGCTGATTTCACCTTGGGTAGCATGAATAGTTATATCAAGTTTCTGGAAATTACGTTGTAAGAGGTTAAGCATGCCTACCAGGCTGGAAGTTTTGCCATGGGGCACGTAAAAATGTAACTTCACTTCCTTCATAGTAGGTGTTGCAAATTGTCCATCCTGGGGCTTGGCTTTGCCAGGAACTGGTTCACCAATTTCCAAACCTGTTGAATCCGGCAATTTACCTTGTTCTTTGTTTTCCAGTTCCTGCCTCTCCTTTTGCTTTTGTTCTTTGCAAATTGATGCTTCAATAATAATGTAATCCCCATATTCAAGAATAGATAATGGCTCTTTGAAGAATTTACATATAGGTTTGTCTTCTTCTAAAACACCAACACCAAATACGCCGTTTTTAACACCTTCATGAATGCAGGATAATAGAACGTCTTTGGTTTCAAAACGAGTCTCGCCCCGGGTAGTAAGGCTTGCGGTGTAAATAGGATCAATATGAACAAACTTCTTATCCTTGAGATATTTTTCTTTTATAACAACTGGAACAATCCTTTGAAGGATATCACCGTCAGATTTGAGACGGCTAAAAATCTCATCATCGAGTTTTGTAGTGTCACCATATGTGGGTATGCCTAAATCCATTTCTTTAAAACCAGATTTGTCAGGTATTAGCACGATACGGTAAAGATTTCGAAGGTCATCTTTCAGATTACCTTTCATTTTTTTCAATTCCTGTAATACTTCAGATAATTGCTGTGTTGATAAATTAAATGTCGAGTCTTTGCTTATTTCTTCGTAAGCAAGATACTTTTTTAGAATATTCTCAAACCTGCTTTTTTCGGAATCAACGGGTATCATAGGAAAGATGGTATTCCGGTTTACACGAGGAGAACTCCCTTTCTTTTCAATTAATTCATTGATATTATTATCGTCACGTTCCGGAAACACAACTAATTTGAATTCTGTTGTATCAGGAACATCATTGTTTACCTTTGGATGATAATAGTCACGTAAGCGATTGTTGTTGATATTTTCATTAAATATTTTACGTTGCAATTCTTCAACTGGTGCTGGCTTGATATTGTCCATCTTTACATTTACAATACTGTAAAGCGTAGGTTCTGTAGTAAACAGATATTGAGTTCCTGTATGTTTCAAATAAAACATACAATTTTTTGATTCTTCAAGAACATCACTAATCACGGAGGCAAGATTATCCATTGTAGTGGCAACTCGTTTTGCTTCATTTAGTGTAATCCCTCTTTCAATTCCACCAGTAAATGAATACATGAAGATTGCAGATGCTGTCCTGGAACCAAGCTTTAGGCTACGACATGATTCTGGAACTTTCCGATTCAGTTTGTTTGCTCCACTTTCAGGTGACGTAATATCTTTTACAATAATGGATTCGAATTGAGCACCGGTGAATTTAATAAGCTCTCGACGTAAATCCTGTATGGACAAATCGAAATCAGCTAATGAAATATATGGAATGCCTTTTTCTTTTGCCGAATGAACTACTAATGCAAGTAAACGCAATACTCCACGTGTGCGCTGAAATTCCGAAAAACTGCCCCAACGCTGATACAATACATCAATCACTTCAGGCAAAAAGGGATAAGATGCCTGAAATTTTTTACGATATTCAGTAGGAGGGATATCCGGTGGAAGTAATGAACTCTTCTCAATATAATCTATGAATTCGTTGATTACTTTATCAGCCTCTTTTTTATCAATCTTTTTAAATAAACGAGCACGGATAATGTGACTCACTTCATCATCCTGCACAGGTGATTTTGCTGTATCTTTCCGGCCAGTTATAGTTTGCAGGTCTTTGACAAGGCGTAATCCTCTTTCTGTTCTGTCATAAGGGTTGCTTGGCGTGGTAGTAAAAACAAGACAGGCATTAGGGACAGAACTGATTACATTGGTAAGGGATTGAAGAAAAGTTAATGTCAACGAACAAAGCGTTTTTTTATTTCCTGCATCTACCGCATCTGCTTTGTTCAAATATGGAATCAACTCATCTAACAGAATTAAAATGGGTGAATATTCTTCCAATAACCTCTTTAACTGTTCACCACCAGGGGGAATGGGTCCATTAAAATCTTTTATTTTTCCTGTGAGTTGCTTTTCAAGCAAACCCCAGAGGGTATCAAATTTTGAGATGTCGCTACCTGTATTAATGTCTTCCCCTACAATAACCACGGTATTTGCTTTCCACTCGGTTGCCTTATGATATAGCGCAATTAAAGTGTGCGTTTTTCCACCCCCAAAAGGAGTTTGCAATTGAATAACAGGATCGGTACCTTTCCCCTGCATTCGTTGCTCAACCGCTGCAAGGAGGTTATGCATCTCGACAGTAAGATAGGTTTTATTGAAAAATTCCTTTGAATCCTTGTATTCGACAGGACATGATTTGGTTTGATTGAACACTTCCCACAAATTGGCGGCATACACATCCATTGTGAATCTGCCTTTTGAGATGTCGTCGTGAGGAACAGCTATTGTTTCAAAGCGTGCCATATTTAAAATCTTTAAAATTCAATATCTAATTGCTGGTCTTTTATGATTTTTGTTCTTACCACCTCTGATTTGATACGTTCCTTACCCCCAAGGAAGCCATCTAAAAGCTTTTTCTCCTTACTATCAGGGGTGAGTTTGCCAAGTGATTCAGATACAGCCTGGGCAATCCGGAAAAATGCTTCACTTTTGCCGAATCCACTGGCTGCGAGTAATTGCATCATTTCATCTTTTTTACCTTTTTCGTATAGCAATAAAGTGAGGTGCAATACATCTATGATTTCAAAAGAGTCATTTAGTTCTTCAATCTTTCTGTTCTGAGGGCCAAGCACTCGAATAAATTCATTTTCTTTTTTGATAAAGCCCTTATGTGTCCATTCATGAGATAAATCAATGCCGACTGAACGGGCCAATTTATTTGCTTCATCAAATTCTGTCTTCGCCTCGCCGAAACTGAAACGCCAGATAACATAAAATTTTGCAAGGTCAGATATTTCGCCTGAAAAACCATTATGCAAAATTTGCCTAACAGTATATTGCATTACTATTTCACGAATATCATCGAGCAACACATCAGCACGTTTTAAATTGCCTTCATAATCCATCACTTTTTCATACTTACCAAAAATTTCAATACCTGATCCAATGGCGGCAATAAAGAAATCAGCTCCGGTAATGCCTTCTGCCCACATTTTATCAAGTTTTTCAGCAAGATATTGTTTCATCTCTTCTTTTACCTCATTATAGAATCCAGTCCCTTGCTTGTTAATTTTACGGGCGACAATATAAATTGAGGATGATAAAGTTGCAGAATCAGTTGCCCTTAACCTTGTTTGGAGTTCGGTACTTAACGGCCAACTTGATGTAATAACTAAACCACAATCCAATAAAGCATTAACAACTGTTTCCCATCCAGCAGTAGATTTGTGAGCATAAACAATAACTGCAATACCTTCAGGTTTAAGAGTGCGATAAATTTCTACAAATGCTTTTTTAAGTAAATCTTCAAAAACTTCTTTCGTTTTTAATGTTGGGATCGATATTATTGCTTGCTTCTTTGTTAGGCCTCGCAATAAAGGCTCATCTGCTATGATCTCTTTTGTTTTTGGAGTTACCGGAGTGCTGAATAATTCCGGATAAAGATTGTTTGTACTCCGTTTAAGCCATACATAAAAATAATCTGATAAATTAGAATAAGGTATGTTGTCATAATAAGGGGGGTCAGTAATTATGATATCAAAGAAATTGTCGGGATGTTGCAACTCAGTAGCAGAACAAACTGTACAAATTGGGACATTCTCTTTATGAATAAGTTTAGTGGCTTTTGAACAGGCATCAATTGCAAGTAGAACCCATTCCAAAGCAGATGTCCAATCACCATTAACTCCACTAAAAGGATTTAATTCAGCATAATCCCAAGACATTGATAATGCTTGTCGTCCGAAAACATGCTCAATTTTTTCGCCAGACTTATGATAAATGACTAAATTGGAATTTTTATCAACCAGTCTATCAAGGATTAAGGATAAATAACTAACGATTGCTTTTGCATAATCCTCATTGTGACCATCAATAATAATTTGTTTATGAATTTTAATAACGTAATCAAGAAATGTAATATTAGCAAGTTTTTGACGTGAATTAAAGAGATCACCAAACTTTGTCAAACCATAAAGAAGCACAGGTGTATAGTTATATAATGGAGCCCCAGGAATGTATTCTTTATTTATTGGTGTTTGAATAATTTCATCTGGTACGGGATCATATCCCAAAATCCCGAACATCTCAGTACGTTTATTCTCAAGATAATTAGAGGCTGAATTAAATATTTCAACATCCTTTTTTGTTGCCAGACGATAGTATTTACCTGATGTGTCTAGCTTTTGTTCAATCACCGCAATCATTCTTTCGCCACCCTTGCCACTTCTAAGATTCTGCTTCAATACATCAGCATCAATTACATTTGAACAATTTGGGCAGGTGGTAATAGCCTGAGAAATAGAACCGTTTTCTGGGTTAAAATCTTCAGGTATGGGATCATGATCATGGCCATAAATTTTAAATTGAATAGTTTTATTTTTAATGTATGGATAAAGTGTGATTTTTTTGTTTGGTTTTTTTGCAAGCCACCAATTTGGTGTAAGCGGAATTTCAATGCCACAGGATTGATTTGTACATTTTACTGTTCTCATCCAATAATAACCAATTGGCAAAATATTTTCGTCTTGGTCGTAAATAAAATATTGACTTATTTCTCTTTTTGCTTCTTCAAAAACCTTTAAGGCATAATGCTTAACATCTTCAAGAAGTGGATTGACTTTTATGGTAGTTTTAAAACCATTTATTTCTGTTATCCTATCGACAATTTTACCATATAAAGTAGGGTATTCGAGTATACACTTTTGAATAAATACAGCAACAGGGTTGTAGTCTGAACTGTATGTTTTCATTCCAACAGTTGCGCTTTCCAAAGGAATAGACCCACCGCCACCAAAAGGATCAAGAAACTTTAAACCCTGTTTTTTCTGTTTTGTTAGTAATTTCTCAATTTGATCAATATATTTTTTGTCATTAAGGTTTTCCCATTTAGATGATGAAATTATAAGGTCACGAAGTTTTGAGTATTCATCAATATTATCAGCAGAATCAAGTAATGCACCGAGAACCACTGCACGAGAAACGGTTAAAGGTTTCCGTGACCACCATAGATGAATTGTAGAAATATGGCCATGCCGAATACTTTTCTCTTTTGCACCCTCTATGCTGATTTCTTTGACCGGGAATGATTCTTCAATAAATCTTTTTTTCATTATATTTTTTTAAACTTTTAAACCTTTATTAATAATCTCTTCTGAATCCACGATAAATCTTACAACCTCCTCTTTCTCAATTGCTTTAAGATTCTCAAATGGATCGTTAATTATTATTAGATCGGGCTTAGATGATGCATTATAAACAACATACAAATAATATTCTGTTGTATATCGTCTTGCTTTGAACCATTCATTTATAGTTAAAGCAATGGCACCAGTTTTTGACCGTGCTTTTACTTCGATTCGACGTATATTGCCATAACTATCTTTTGAAAGAATATCGTAACCTAAATCTTTAGAAGATACATCTTCTGGTATTCTACCTTGTAATCTTTCATATTCCATTGTTTTATCCATCCCAACCTTTTCAATATCAGCATCAGATACCATTTCATCACTTACTTTTTCGGAAGGGATTACACGGATTGCGCCTAAAAATCTTGGATTTTCAATGTTCAATGTTTTTTCAAGACGAATTTCTTTAGCCAGTTTTTCCTTGCTTTGTTCGTACAGATGCTTTTGCTCCTCCTTGTTGCGAATAGGTAGATCTACAGCGTTGCCCTGGTCTTTGCGGTCATATAACTCGCCAAGGTCCCGGTCTAATCGAAGGATAAGTTCATCAAGGGATTTCAGACCATATTTTTCTTTGATCGCTGCTTGTCGGTTACGTTCTTCCTGAAGTTCTTGTTTATACTCTTCAAGAGATTGGAAAATACAAGGTAAAACCTGACTTTTGATTGCTTCTATATCTATGGGTTCTTCATTTATAGTGCCGGTAGTTGAAAGCTCCCAAATCAATGAAGTATTGAACGGTTCGATGGTAGATTCTTTATAGTCATAGTAGAAGGCAAAGAGACGTTTACCCGTAATTTCACGTTTCCCATCATATATCTCAGCTTCATAATAGAGAATAATCCCATTATACTTATTGGTAGGATCAGTAAACACTGCACCCAGTTTAAGGGCATTATGAAGTTCTTTTTCTACCCAATACATTACTGCCTCAAATAGGGGATGTCCGAATGATAAAAATTCACTATCAGATACATCCTGTGCCTTTTTCTTGTCGAATGTTGCTTTTCTATACTTACTTTGAATGGAACCAAATTTCTTTTTAAAGTTTATTTCATTGCTAAGGGACCTAATACTAAATGGAATAGCGTCTACAGAAACAAAACCATCATTTCGGAAGGCAATATGCCCACCAGCTCGTTCAAATGCCTTTTTAAAAAACGCTTCTGTGTATTCAGGAATAAGGCGATATTCACGGGCTTTGTCATTGAGTTCTTTGATACGCGTATAATCAATGAACCTTGTAGCAAGTGTATCACCAAGATTTTCTTTTACTTTCCGGATATAATCTTCATCAATTTTAATATCAATTTCTTTAAGTATGTCCTCTTTGTTGCGTGCATTAACAGAGGCATCAACCAATAATTGAGAAAGATTTCTTCCAATCAAAACATCACTAATTACATCAAAAACCTTATCGCTGCCCATTGCTATCCTAATTTCATCAAGTTTTTCAAACAACCTATTAAGGACCTCACCTTCCCGTGTGTCTTTTGCAACAAGGTTGTAAATAAAAACTTCTTTTGTTTGTCCGTATCGGTGAATACGTCCCATTCGCTGTTCGAGACGATTAGGGTTCCAGGGAATATCATAATTAATCATCAGGTGACAGAACTGAAGGTTTATACCTTCGCCCGCTGCTTCGGTGGCAATTAAAACCTGATAATTTTCATTTTTGAATTTTTTTTCCGAATCGATGCGTTCTTCGAGTTTCATACCACCATGAATGGTAATGGCTGTATATCCCCAAGTATTTGTGATTCGCTTGAAAAGATAATCGAGCGTATCACGGGATTCCGTGAAGATTATTATTTTTTGACCTGCAAACTTGGAATTGAGGTCATAGAGAGTAGATTTGAGCTCACGGAGCTTAATTTCTTCCTGAGAATCAATGATCTTTTTTGCTTTACTGTAAAGATCATCCAGAATAGCTATTTCTTTTTCGAGTTCTTCCCTGTTTTCGGCAGCTGTGAGCGTAAGTATTTCCTCTTCTTCTTTCCAGCGATCCTCTTCTGTATAGTCATCGCTTTCTTCGAAATCAAATGTTTTGTTTGATACTGGAATATTGATAGAATCCACACGACTTAATAATTCTTTGAGTTTGCTTCGCCGTCTGTCCAGGGACATAAACAATGCATACATGCTTGAAGCAAACCGACGCTGTAAAATTACGAGAGCAAATGCCACATTGCGCTTTTTGTCCTTCGATAATGCTTTATTATATTGATTGCTCACATAATCTGATAATTCATTATAAAGAATCTTCTCATTGGGTGATTCCTTTCCTAATTCATAAGCAACTGTTGTTACATGACGGGGCATGAAAAGGGGTTCTCCTTCAAAGTTTTTCAAATCTTCCTTTACACGACGGATAAACAAAGGGTTTTCTTTGTTATCAATGGATTCTTGTAATAACTTAGTGTTTGAAAAGAAACCTGGTTCCAATAAATCTAAAAAGAGTCGAAAATTTTCGGGGTCACCCTTGTGTGGGGTTGCGGTTAGAAAAAGCAAATGTTCGGTGCTGTTGGAGAGGGTTTCACCGAGTCGGTAACGCTTACTTTTTTGTGTCTTGTTACCATATTGGTACGCACTCATCTTGTGGGCTTCATCCACAATTATCAGATCAAACCGAGTGGCATGAATAGCCGGAATAATTTCATCCTGCTTTGCAAAATCAATTGAAGTTATGAGTTGATTCTCTCGCTCCCAAATGTTTTCACCATAATGTGAATCCATGATGCCACGGTCAACAACTACAAAAGATTCTTCGAATCGTTCTTTCATTTCCCTTCGCCACTGGTCTCGCAAGTGACCAGGAGCCACAATAAGAATGTGAGTTATAAGTTGACGGAGTTTTAATTCTTTTATGATAAGTCCCGCCATGATGGTTTTCCCAGCACCCGGATCATCGGCAATAAGAAAACGGATTCGGGGAAGTTTAAGAACATACCCGTACACCGCCTCAATTTGATGAGGTAAAGGATCGACCTTTGAAGTATTTATAGCCAATAAAGGATCATACATAGAAACAAAACGATAACGTTTGTTTTCAAGTGCGATAAATACATCTTCTGCCGGGGAAGAAAAGTTCAAATCCATTTTCTTTACTTCAATATCCTGTAAGTCTGATTCATTCAGAATTGTATCAACCCTATTATGTGATTCGGTGCCGAATCCCAGAATACGGATATAACCATTACCAAAATCCTCACAAAGATCAACCTGGATAGGTTCAGCCCATTTGGAACTATTGATCAAATCACCTTTATTAAAAGACATGATACCGGATATAATTAAGAAAAACCATGAATGATTTGAATGTTCCGTCAAAAATGATCAAATCTCTATTCTTGGAACAAATGCTAAATTAGAAAAAAGCGGGAGATAATCGATCATTTATTATACCCTGATATATCCTTTGAATTTATATAAGGGTGACCCTCTTTTAAAATATTCCGTTTTCTCAAAGGAAAATAAAAAGAATCACTTTTCAGGGTTATGTTTGCACAAATGTTTGCACAAATGAAAAAGGGTCCCAGAAGAAACTCTCTGAAACCCTTGTCAATATAGTGGGCCCACCTGGACTTGAACCAGGGACCACCTGATTATGAGTCAGGTGCTCTAACCAACTGAGCTATAGGCCCCTTCTCAAAATTACGAAATCCGAAATCCGAAATCCGAATCAGAGGGGGGCAAAAGTAGAAAAAAAATCGCATTTTTGCAAAAGGGTTATGCTATGCAGCGCTGACGGGGATCCTCATTTTACCGCGAAGACGCAAAGACGCAAAGAAATAATTCGTAATCCGTAATTCGTACTTATGTTGAATCTCTCATCCCGCATCCCTAATCACTCATCCATCAAGAACATCATCTTCGACTTTGGCGGGGTGATCTGCGACCTTGAGATCAGCCGCAGCGTGGAGAAATTCAAAGAATTCGGACCGGCCAAAGCCGGACTCTCAGGAAACCAGGAAGAGCAGGACCGGGAGTTTGAGAAGCTGGTTGCAACCCTTGAAACCGGCCTGATCACTTCGCAGCAGTTCAGGGAAGTGATCAGGTTCCATTACCAGGTTCCTCCATCCGATGCCGAAATCGACGATGCATGGAACGCACTTCTGGCGGGTATCCCGGAACCGCGTATCCGGGTCCTGGAAAATATACGGAGTCGCTACAGGATCTTTCTTCTCAGCAATTCCAACGAGATCCATTTCCTTAAATTCCGTGCAGACCTTCAGGAGAAGTATGGCTATGCTGGTTTTGAAGAATTGTTTGAGAGGGCCTGTTTTTCTTACCAGGTTCATCTGAAAAAACCGGATCCGGCGATTTTTCAGCTGGTTTTAACAGAAAACAAACTGGTCTCATCCGAAACCCTCTTTATCGACGATACCCTTATCCATGTTGAGGCAGCCCGCAAACTGGGCATCAACGGATACCACCTCCGCGAAGGGGAGAACCTTACAATGCTGTTTGACAAACCGTAACTTTTCTGTCACGATTGACGGCAGTCCTGTGAATGTCACTTGACTTTGCCTCTTTATTGTATTAAATTTGCACCCCTTCGTAACCAAACATATAAAATGAAATTATCCCAATTCCGTTTTCACCTGCCCCCTGAATTAATTGCCGGAAATCCCTCAAAAACGCGTGATGACGTGAATATGATGGTGCTCAACCGCAAAACACAAAAGATTGAACACCGTCATTTTAAAGACATTCTGGAATACTTTGGCGAAGGAGATGTTTTCATCATCAACAATACCAAGGTTTTTCCTGCCCGCCTCTATGGGGAAAAGGAAAAAACCGGTGCCAAGATAGAAGTCTTTCTCCTCCGTGAGCTGAACCGTGAATCGAGGCTCTGGGATGTCCTTGTTGACCCTGCGCGTAAGATCAGGATCGGGAATAAATTGTATTTCGGGGAAGACGATTCGCTGGTTGCTGAGGTTATCGACAATACCACTTCCCGCGGACGTACCATCCGGTTTTTGTTTGACGGCCCTTACGAGGAGTTCAAGAAAACCATCCAGAGCCTTGGGGAGACCCCCCTGCCCAAGATCCATAACCGTGCGGCGACATCGGAAGATGAAGAGCGTTATCAGACCATTTTCGCGAAGCACGAAGGCGCTGTTGCAGCTCCTACAGCCGGGATGCATTTCAGCCGCGAAGTGATGAAACGCCTCGAGCTCCAGGGGGTTTCTTTTGCCGAGATCACCCTGCATGCCGGACTTGGAAATTTCCGCACCATCGATGTTGAGGATCTCGCCAAGCACAAGATGGACTCGGAGGAGGTGATCATCGACCAGCCCACTTCCGATATCGTAAACTGCGCCAAACTGGGTAAAAAGAAGATCGTCGCCGTGGGAACCACCACGATGAAAGCCATTGAATCATCCGTTACCATCGCCGGCACCCTGAAACCTTACAAAGGCTGGAGCAACCGCTTTATTTTCCCGCCTTACGAATTCAGCATTGCCAATGCCATGATTACCAATTTCCAGCTGCCGCAATCGCCGATGATGATGATGGTAGCCGCTTTCGCCGGGTATGATTTCCTGATGGAAGCATACCGCATTGCCGTTGAGAAGAAATACAAGTTCTTTACGTATGGCAATCCCATGCTGATCATTTAATCCTTCATTCCCATCCCCTTGTCAGAAAATTCTGCCATACTGGTTGCGGGCGGAACCGGAACCCGCATGAATACGGAAATTCCGAAGCAATTCCTGCTGCTGGCAGGGGAACCTGTCCTGATGCACTCGATCCGTATCTTTCACCGGTTTGATCAGGGGATGCAACTGATCGTCACCCTTCCGGAGCCCCATATCTCCTTCTGGGAGCAACTCTGCAGGGATCACAATTTCCTCATCCCGCATCAGCTGGTCAAAGGCGGCGATACACGCTTTCATTCGGTCAGGAACGCGCTCGGACACATCGGGGGAAAAGGACTTGTTGCCATCCATGACGGTGTCAGACCCCTGGTATCGGCAGGAACGCTGAGCCGTACGTTTGAAGAGGCGGAAAAAAGCGGGAATGCCATCCCCGTAATCCGGATGCAGGAGTCGATACGGGAGACAGGAGCCTCAGGGAGTCACGAGGTTGGACGTGAAAACCTGAGGATCGTGCAGACCCCGCAGGTATTCCGGAAAGAGCTTATCAAAAAGGCGTATGAGCTGGCAACCCATGAGAATTTCACCGATGACGCAACCGTACTTGAAACCCTTGGAGAGCGCATTCATCTCGTGGAAGGAAATCCTGAAAACATCAAGATCACCCGGCCTGCCGACCTGCGCTGTGCAGAAGCTATTCTCGGGTATTCCGCACAAAAGGATTGACCCTCCTTCCCTTCCATTGATAGGATAAAACATTCCCGAGAATTCCCACAGAGGCAACGTAAACGAGGTTGAGCACCTGCGTTAGCGGATAGAGGTATCCCCGCCTGGTCTTCCTGTAAAAGACCAGGATCCGCAAAACAGCAGGCAGTTCAAGGATCATCTTTATTCCCAGTAGGATTAATGAAAAGAAAAGAAGACGCACGTTAAAGATCCCGGCAACCAGCGCAGAGAGCAACAGGAAGTTGAACAGCCAGGTCAGGAGAGAGACCGTCCGTACAGAGAAGTCGGTGTATCCGCGGCTTTTTGAAACCCAGCGGATACGCTGGGAAAAGAATCCACCAAATGTTTTTTTTGCTGTCGTTAAAACGATGGCATTTTCTGCAAAGAGATAGTTTATTGATTTCGCCCCGTATCTTTTCCGGATCTTCATCATCAGGAAAAGATCATCTCCCGAAGGATACATAAGGTCATCCTCCGAATTGCAGGTCTCCAGGTATGCCTGTCGTTCAAATGCCAGGTTGGCACCATTGCACATCAAGGGAAATCCCATCGAGCACGAACCGGCAGTTGCAGCCATCAGCCCGGCAAACTCCATGCCCTGGATCCGTTCAAAAAAAGTATTTTCTTCCCGGAAATCCACCGGGCCGATGATCATTTTCGGTTGCTGCTGTTCATAAACAGAAACCATGGAAGAGATCCAGCCGGAATTTAACCGGGTATCTGCATCGGTCGTAATGATAAGGACACCCGAAGAAGCATCAACTCCCGAACGGATGGAATGCTTTTTAAATGCCCGGTCATTCCGGATGCTGATGACTGGAATGAGCCGGAGACTCATCGCAGGATGAAGACGTTTAAACTCCATCACCTCTGCCTCTGTCCGGTCGGTGGAATGATCATTGACCACAACAATTTCTACCTGGTGCATCGGATAATCCTGAGCAGAAAGGTCATGGAGACAGAAACCGATATTCTCTTCCTCATTACGGGCAGGGATGAGGATTGTTACAGTTGTGAATTGGTGAATTGGTGAGGTGGTGAGGTTGTGAGGTGGTGAGTTAGTGGAATTTTTTAACTGGAAGATTCCTATATTGATCAGTAGTATTATTAAAAAGTAAAAGGCTGAAACGACAGCGATCCCTGAACAAACTAGTGTCAATGCTGTCATGATTTTCGGTTAAATACCCTGTGGAACTTTGCGGAAGAACTTCAGCCGGAAAACAAACAAGGTCCCGATTACGGCAGGGATGGCGAGGTTAATGATCCACAGCAGGGTGGTTGCAGAGAGGATCCCGATCAGGATGGAATCAGACATGACCGAAGTATGACTGAACCAGAGCCCGAAAAAATAGACTGCGGCAGAACCCCTGACGCCAAGTTCGGTGATGGCCACGGTCGGAACGACCGAGAGTACAAAAAAGATCAGGGAGATGATGATGATGCCATCAAACACCGGGACCGGTACCGAAAACACCTTCAGCAACAAAAGGAACTGTCCGGTAAAGACAAGGTAGCGCAGAAAGCTCAACCCGATCACATAAGCCATGTCGCGTGCCCGGAAATCAGCGAAAACAGCCAGGTGTTTCCGGAACTTTTTCAGTTTTGACCGCAGCAGCTTGTCGCGCAGAACCGACAGGAACTGAACATTCACAACAAGAAACAGCAGCAACAGGTCGATGATCAAAATCAGCACCACGAGCCCGTAATAGAGGTACCCGGAGAAAAACTCATTCTGGCTCAGAAATCGGGGAACGAACACCAGCATGGAGACCGTTCCGGCAAGGATCGTGATGAGCAGCTGGCTCATGCTTCCCAGGATGGTAATGAGGATCCCGTCAACATGGCTGGCTTTATCGAGGATAAATGCCCTGCCAAAATATTCACCGGTGCGGTTGGGAGTAAAAAAGCTGATGGATACCCCAGCAAAAACGGCCTGCACAGACCTGTAAAACGAGATCTTCTCTATCTTCCCGATCATGTACCGCCATTTCTGTGATTCCAGTCCCCAGTTGACAAGCATCAGAAAAACTACCAGGTATACAAGGATCTTGATTCCGGGTCTCTCCATCAGCTCCCTGAACAGGATGAATTGCTGTTGCCAGTCTTTTCCCTGAAAGATCTTTTTATAAAGAAATCCATACGTTCCTGCCAGGATGAGAATCCTTATCAGTATGTTGTAGGTTTTCTTTATTTTTGTCTTCATCCTATCTGTAAAAAATTGGCAGACAACCGCATTATCTTAGGCATCGACCCGGGAACCAACATCATGGGTTACGGGATCATCGGGATCACGGGAAAAAAGATAACTCTTTTATCGCTTGGTGTGTTAAAATTAAACAAAGTTGAGGGTCATGCCCTGAAGCTTAAGAATATTTTTGAACAGACTTTTTCACTCATCGAGCAATTCAACCCGGATGAACTGGCCATTGAAGCCCCGTTTTACGGGAAGAACGTACAGTCGATGCTGAAGCTGGGCCGCGCGCAGGGGGTGGCCATCGCTGCTGCGCTGTCGAGGTCGATCCCGGTTTTTGAATATTCACCAAGGAAGGTCAAGCAATCCATTACCGGCAAAGGGAGTGCTTCCAAGGAACAGGTGGCAGCCATGCTCCAGACGCTGCTTCAGTTCAAAGAGATGCCCAAACACCTGGATGCCACCGATGGGCTTGCTGTTGCCATGTGTCACTACTTCCAGCGAAATGCAAGCCAGGAAAAGAAGAGCTATTCGGGGTGGAAGAGTTTCCTTGCCGAGAACCCGGAAAGGGGGGGCTGATATCGGAGGTCGGAAGTCGGACCTGTGACCTCGGACCTCTGACCTCAGTACAGTAAAATCCCTACATCAATTTCTGATACACCATCCACCAGCGGTCGGGAATATCGTTGGTGCAGGCGGTCTGGTAATCCTGGTAGGAACAGGGAACCAGGTAATGGCGCTGGTATTTGATGCGTTGTTCAGACTGTAAAGGAATTTCCATCCACCAGCGGTCGGTTTTCTTGCTCTTGTAGAAGGTCAGTTCTTCCTTGTGATCGGTGATGGTGACGCGGTAACGGATATAATCGTCATCGTTTTTGAAGGGGAAATCATTCGGGCGGTTATAGAATCCTTCCACCAGGTACCAGATCATCTGTGCCACCAGATGGGCCGTTTGTCCGTTCCGGTCGTTCCGGGGGTTGGTTTCATAAAATCCGATGGAGGTGAGTTTGTCGCTCATGCCTGCATACCGGATGATCTGGCAGATCTCTTCACCATAAAAACCGTTGGGTGTGCCATTTTCGTTGCCGGGGGCATCTGAATAGCGGATGGCGGATACATCCACTGTGATCAGGTCGGCATTTCTGACGACGGGTTCAGCCTCTTCGAGGTTTTCGCGCAGGTGTCCCAGCCGGTAGGTGTCGAACATCAGGTTCTTCATGAGTTTCAGGGCATCCTGGTCAACAAAGTAGGTCTGGTACCCCAGGTTGGCATAGTTGAAAAGGTAATTGGGCTGATGAAGGATGATGTTGCTCAGGAATGACCGTGAGGTGACCTCGTTCTCCGAGCTGCCGAGGTCGAACATGGAGTCGATGGAGACGATGTTGATGATCTGCCCGAGGCTCTGGTATGCCTGGTAGTTGGCATAGGTAAGATCCTGGCTGCCGCCGATGATGACAGGAAAAATGTTTTGTTCGAGCATCTCGGCGATGACGGAAGAGAGCGCGAAATAGGTATCTGAAACCTGGAATCCTGCTTTTATGTTACCCAGGTCGACGATCTTCGGGGTGAACGATCCCGGAAAGAGGTTGTAAAGGTGTTTGCGAACATAGTCGGGGGCAAGCGCACAACCTTCGTTGTTGAATGCATTCCGGTCTTCTTTCACGCCGATGAGTACGATGTCGGCTTCCATGTAATCGGGAAAATCGCCGGGATTGACGAAGGCTTTAATTTTATCTCCCATCCTGAGCAGACCGGAAGATTCAGGAGTGTAGCTGATGTCAGCGGGCTCAAAAAATTCAGAAATTTCCATAAATTTGAAGGATTGACCGGATCAAATTTACTTCTTTTTTCTTGATGTCCTACCCGGTTTGGAGGGTTCTGTTTCTTTTACGATTACAAGGCAGTCTTCCAGTGTTAATTCCTTGGGGTCCTTGCTTTTCGGAATTTTATAATTCTGTTTCTTAAAGGAAATATAAGCGCCATAACGTCCATTGAGGATCTTCATATCGGCATTTTCAGGAAACTCCCGGATGGTCTTTTCGGTTTCTTTTTTCCGTTTTTCCGTGATCAGTTCAATGGCTCTTTCCAGGTCGATGGTCATGGGGTCGTCGGATTTTGCAAGTGACACGAAAGCCGAGTTGTGCTTGACATAGGGGCCAAACCGTCCGGTCGAAACGATTACTTCGCTGTCTTCATAATCGCCCAGCGGCCTGGGTAATTTAAAGAGGTCAAGCGCCTCTTCCAGTGTGATCGTATCGATGCTTTGTCCTTTTTTGAGCGATGCAAAACGGGGTTTATTTTCCGGGTCGGTTTCGCCGAGCTGTACCATCGGGCCATAGCGGCCGATCCTGACGTACATGTTAAGGCCGCTCAGCGGATCAAGGCCAAGCATTTTTTCTCCGCTCACCTTTTTGGAGGTCTCAAGGGTTTCTTCAATCTGGGCATGAAACGGGTAATAGAAATCATGGATCATCTTGTTCCATACCAGCTTCCCTTCGGCGATCTCATCAAACTCCTCCTCTACGGTGGCCGTAAAGTTATAGTCGAGGATATTGACAAAATACTGCATCAGGAAGCTGTTGACCAGGTTGCCGATATCGGTGGGATAAAGTTTGGCTTTTTCAAAGCCGGTATTTTCAGTTTTGACCTCTTCTGTGATTTTGGTGCCTTTCAGCCTGATCATCGAGTACTGGCGTACAATGCCCTCCCGGTCTTCCCTGATCACGTATTCGCGTTTCTGGATCGTGGAGATGGTGGGGGCATAGGTAGAAGGACGGCCGATACCCAGTTCTTCCAGCTTTTTCACAAGGCTGGCTTCAGTATATCTCGGGAGGTGCTGTGTAAATTTCTGCTGTGCCTGGATCTCCTGTGCAATCATCTTGTCGCCATTGGAGACAGGAGGAAGCATTCCTTCCTGGTTTTCATCGTCATCGTCGTCTTTCGACTCCATATAAACTTTCAGAAATCCGTCGAACTTGATGACCTCTCCCCGGGCGATAAATTTTTCCTTTGTGGTGGAGATGCCAATGGTGATGTTGGTTTTTTCGAGAATGGCATCGCTCATCTGCGATGCAATGGTTCTTTTCCAGATCAGGTCGTAGAGCCGCTTCTGCGAATTATCGCCTTCGATGTTCCGGTGAATGAGGTATGTGGGACGAATGGCTTCGTGGGCTTCCTGTGCGCCTTTTGTACGGGTAGTATATTGGCGTGTCTTCACATATTCGGGGCCGAACGACCGGGTGATCTCCTCTTTCGCCATGCCGATGGCCATTTGCGAGAGGTTGACCGAGTCGGTACGCATATAGGTGATCTTGCCCGATTCATAAAGCTGCTGGGCAACGCGCATGGTATTGGCAACGGAAAAACCGAGTTTGCGGCTTGCTTCCTGCTGCAGGGTGGATGTTGTGAATGGCGGGGCGGGCGATTTCTTTGCCGGCTTGGTGTCGATCTCCTCGACGGCAAACAGGGCGGCCTTGCATTTTTCAAGAAATGCGATGGCTTCCTCTTTTTCGCTGAACCGTTTGTTCAGTTCTGCCGTCACCTTTGATTTCTTTTTATCATCATCAAGGATAAAATCGGCCTGGACGCGATAGGAAGAGACGGCAGAAAAGTTGCGGATCTCTTCTTCCCGTTCTGCGATCAGGCGTACGGCAACAGACTGCACCCTTCCTGCTGAAAGGGAAGGTTTGATCTTTTTCCAGAGCACAGGAGAAAGTTCAAATCCCACCAGCCGGTCGAGCACCCTGCGCGCCTGTTGGGCATCGACGAGGTTTTTATCGATCTTCCTCGGGTTTTCAATTGCCTCCAGGATGGCTGATTTCGTAATCTCATGAAAAACAATCCGCTTTGTTCTTGATTCATCGAGGTCGAGCGCCGCAACCAGATGCCAGGCAATGGCTTCTCCTTCCCGGTCCTCGTCAGAGGCAAGCCAGATGACCTCTGCATCGGAAGCTTTCTTTTTCAGTTCGGCGACAACTTTTTTCTTCTCAGGCGAGATGATGTAACGCGGAAGAAATCCATTTTCTATATCCACGCCGAGGTCTTTTTTCGCGAGGTCCATGACGTGTCCGAAGCAGGATTTAACAACAAAATCCTTCCCCAGAAACCCTTCGATGGTTTTGGCTTTTGCAGGAGACTCAACGATTACAAGGTTCTTGGTCATTTCCAGTAGATTGGTTAAAACTGTGAAAACCGGGTGCAAAAGTAAAACAATTAACGATTCAAATCACTTTCAGCCTATTATCGTTCTCAAAACGAAAAGAAGCTCTGATTATTCTGTTTACCTTTGTACACTTTTTCCAGCTTAATCGGGAAAAGAAGAAAAGGTAATACCAGAAAGTGTTGAAAAATAAAAAATTCTTTATCGAAACGTATGGTTGCCAGATGAATTTTTCTGACAGCGAAATCGTTGCTTCAATTCTTGAAGAAGCCGGTTTTGGCAGTACGAAACACATCGCCGAAGCCGACATGATCTTTCTCAATACCTGTTCGATCCGCGATAATGCTGAACAGCGGGTCAGGAAACGGCTCGAGTTTATGAAATCGCTGAAGAAGAAGAACCCGCAGGTGGTTGTCGGGATGTTGGGATGTATGGCTGAACGGCTGAAAACACAGCTGCTTGAGGAAGAGAACGTGCTGGACCTGGTTGCCGGTCCCGACTCCTACCGTGACCTCCCCCGGCTGATGGCCGAAGTGGAATCGGGCACGAAGGCTGTGAACACCCTGCTTTCCATCGATGAGACCTATGCTGATATCTCCCCGGTACGGTATGACTCAAACGGGATCTCTGCGTTCATCTCCATCATGCGGGGGTGTGAAAATTACTGTGCCTACTGTGTCGTACCTTATGTGAGGGGCCAGGAACGAAGCCGGGATGCCGGATCCATAACAGCCGAAGCAGAATCACTTTTCCGGAAAGGTTTCCGTGAGGTCACACTGCTGGGACAGAATGTCAATTCCTATCAATGGATTTCAGGCGGGAAGACAATCCGCTTTGCGGAGCTCCTCGAAAAAGCGGCACTGGTGAATCCCCTGTTGCGTATCCGGTTTGCCACTTCGCATCCCAAAGACCTTTCTGACGAACTGCTCCATACCATGGCACGGCATAAAAATATCTGCAAGGCCATCCATCTGCCGGTACAGTCGGGCAGTACCCGCATGCTTGACCATATGAACCGCGGTTATACCCGTGAGCAGTACCTTGACCGCATTGACGCGATCAGGAACATCCTGCCGGGTTGTGCCATTTCAACCGACATTATTGCCGGGTTCTGTGATGAGTCGGAGGAAGATCACCAGGATACGCTCTCCCTGATGGAACGCGTGGGATTTGATTATGCATTTATGTTCCGGTATTCCGAAAGGCCGGATACCCTTGCTGCCGAACGTTACCAGGACAATGTCCCCCCGGAGGTGAAAGAACGCAGGTTGCGCGAGATCATCGACCTTCAGCAAAAAAATTCGTACCAGAGCAACAAGGAGGATGCTGGCAAGACCTTCGAGGTTCTCATTGAGGGCTTTTCAAAACGCTCCGATGCTTTTTATTCAGGAAGGAACTCCCAGAATAAAGTCGTGGTATTTCCCGTCACCGGTAACAACCCCGGAGAATATGTTTGTGTAAAGATCAGCCGGTTCACTTCTGCCACTTTGATCGGGGATGCCGTTAATCCGGATTCGCTTTGACCCGCGGAAGCAATTTTTAATCTAATTACCACTGCTTTAGACTGCAGGGATTTTTTCGGTTCACGAAAAAGGGTTACCTTTGCTTGGTGATAAACAGAGATCAAGTTGCTGGTTCGTACGATTTTTTGAATGCGGGTATGCAAGTCTGTGGGTTTAGTTTGGTTCGGTGATTAAAACAGTACATATGAAGAAGTTCTCCGGTTTTTCCTCTGTTTCCTTGCTTATCACAGGCTTGATCCTTGTGTTCCTCAGCGCCTGTGTAACCCAGAAACAGGTGAAATATCTTCAGAAAAAACAAAAAGAGGATACCACCCAGTCGTTCAGGAACCACAAGGTATCAGACTACAGGCTTCAGCCCCACGACAACCTCTACATCCGGATCTTCGCCCTTGATGAAAAATCCTATACCTTTTTTAACAAGCAAAGTGGCTCGAGCGGCAATTCAGGATCCGAAACATCGGAACTTGGTTTGTACCTCGACGCATACGTGGTGAATGACTCCGGCTTTATTGATTTTCCGCTTCTCGGGAAACTTTATATAAAGGACCTGAAAGTGGATCAGACAAAAAACATGATCCAGTCGATGGTGAATGAGTACCTGAATAATGTAACCGTGACGGTGAAACTTGTAAATTTCACCGTTACACTTCTAGGTGAAGTCAAAAAACCGGGAAAGTTCCAGGTATACCAGGACAAGATCAATATTTTTGAAGCGATCTCGGTTGCAGGTGACCTGACCGATTTTGCAAACCGGGGAAAGGTTGCCCTGATCCGGCAGACCAAAGAGGGCTCACGCGTTGCTTATCTTGACCTGAACAGCATTGGCATCCTGAATTCGGAATATTACTTCCTGGAACCAAATGATATCGTTTACTTTGCCCCGCTCGGGATCAAACGGTGGGGATCAGAGACCTTCCCATGGGCACTTTTGTTCGGGATTATCTCAACGACATTGTTATTGATGACCTACTTTAAAGCATATTAACAAAAAGGACAGGCAATGGAAGAGAATTTTCAGTTGAGTGATCAGCAGCAGTCCATCGATTATAAGGCGATCTTTTTCAAAATATTCAGGTACTGGTATCTTTTCATCCTGACGATCTTCCTGGCCTTGCTGATCGCCTTCCTGTTCAATAAATACACCCGGCCGGTCTATGAAGTATCAACCACTGTCCTGCTGAAGGATCAATCGGAGAACAAGATAAATCCCCAGGATATGATCGGGTTCGGATTCGGCAACAGGATCCAGAATCTTCAGAATGAGATCGGCGTCCTGACATCCTACAGCATGGTGTACCGGACCGTTTCCAAGGCGGGTTTTGATGTCTCCTATTTTGCCGAAGAAAATTTCATGACCAAGGATCTGTATACCAAGTCGCCCTTCCTGGTTGAACTTGACCGCAGTTTTCCGCAGCCGCTGAATCTGCGTTTTGATATCACAATTTTGTCGAAGGAGCAGTATCGCCTTGAAGTCAAAGAAGAAAATGTCCGTTTTTATGATTATACGGAGGGGAAGATCACCGGCAGGAGTCCTGTAAACATCAATTATGACCAGGTTCATTCCTTCGGGAAGGATGTAATTTCTCCTTATTTTAAATTCAGGATTGTCCTGAACTCCACCTTTGATCTTCAGAAAGACACCCGCCGTTCCCTTTATTTCACATTGAAGGATTATGATGGCCTGGTTGGGGAATTCAGGGGGTTTAACATCGAACGCCTCAATAAGGAATCCTCCATCCTGCAGATCAAAATGGCAGGAGGCAATGCTTACAAACTTTCTGACTTCCTGAACGCACTGACCAAGGAATACATTGACCGGGGCCTGGAGAAAAAGAACCTGGTCACCACACGCACCATTGCCTTCATCGACAATGAGCTGAAAGGAATTTCCGATTCCCTTACTTTTTCGGAGAAGGAGCTTCAGATGTTCAGGACCCGCAACGAAATCATGAGCCTGGATGATGAATCAAAGCAGGTATTCGATAATATGGTCCAGCTGCAGGAGCAGAAGGCAAAACTCCTGGTACAGTCAAAATACCTGGCTAACCTGAAAGATTATGTTGAGAAAAACACAAGGCTTGATGAACTGATCATCCCTTCGTCGATGGGTGTGGATGATCCCATGCTGAATGGCCTTACCATGGAGCTTTCCAAGCTCTATACAACACGGAAAGAGCTGTCGCAGTTCTCAAAAGAGAAAAACCCTTCGGTCCAGTCCCTGGATATCCAGATCAATTCAGCCAAAATGGCCATTTTTGAAAACATCAAAAATGCCATCAACACCAATAACGTAGCGATGAAGGATCTTGACGGCAGGATCAGTATCATCCTTTCGAAGATCAACCAGCTTCCTGAAACACAGCGTGTGCTCATCGGCATTGAGCGTAAATTCAAACTTACTGAAGCGATTTACACCTACCTGCTGCAGAAACGGTCGGAGGCCCAGATCACCCTGGCATCAAACCTGCCCGATAACGAAGTCCTCGACCGTTCAAGGCCGGAAGAAGGTGTGCCGGTTTACCCGAAAACAAGTCTGAATTACCTGATTGCCCTTATTATTGGACTCATCATTCCGGTTCTCTTCGTTCTTGGAAAAGAATACCTGAACGACAAAATCATGGAGCGCGAGGATGTGGAGAAGATCACATCACTTCCAATTATCGGCCACATCATCCATTCGGAGAAACCCAGCAAGGTGGTGGTGATGGATTCCCCGAAATCATCCATTGCCGAATCGTTCCGGTCGATCAGGACCAACCTGCAATACCTGCTTCAGGGCAAGGAAAAGCAGACCATCCTCATCACTTCTGACATGGTGAGTACGGGAAAGACGTTTTGTTCCATTAACCTGGCTTCGATCTTTGCCATGTATGGTAAAAAAACGCTCCTGATGGGGTTTGACCTCCGGAAGCCAAAGATCTATAAAGACTTCGGCCTTACCAACGCCGAAGGCATCAGTTCATACCTTATCAATAAAAGCAGCATCGAGGCCATCATCCAGCATTCCGGGATGGAGAACCTGGATATCATTATGGCCGGTCCTATTCCCCCGAACCCATCCGAGCTTATTGCCTCTGAGGCAACAGGCAGGATGTTTGCCCTGCTGAAGGAGATGTATGATTTTATCATCATTGACACCCCGCCCATCGGGCTTGTCACAGACGCCTTCCTCCTGATGAAGCATACCGATGCCAACCTGATGCTGGTGCGACAGAATTTTACACATAAAGAAGTCTTTGCTTCCATCATCCGTGATATGGAAACAAGAAAGTTGCCAAACCTTGCCATCCTTATCAATGATGTGAAGCTTTCGAAAAATTCATACGGGTACGGATACGGATATGGGTATGGGTATGGATATGGTTACGGGTATGGTCATGGTTACGGGTACGGATATTATTCCGAAGACCGGAAAGTTGAGAAAAAATCTGTGTTGAAAAGAATATTTGGGAGAACATAGTGTATCAGTTACGTCATCTACAGGAGTTAGAATCCGAAGCAATATTTGTGATCAGGGAGGTTGCCGCCCAGTTTGAGCGGCCGGCTCTTTTGTTTTCCGGCGGGAAGGATTCGATCGTACTCGTCTACCTTGCCCAGAAGGCTTTCTGGCCTGCCCGGATCCCTTTTCCACTTGTCCATATCGATACCGGTCACAATTTCGAGGAAACGATCCGGTTCAGGGATGAACTGGTTGCGAAATTTCATGCCCGGCTGATCGTGGGTTCTGTCCAGGAGTCGATCGATACTGGAAGGGTGGTTGAAGAGCAGGGCTACAATGCGAGCCGCAATGTACTTCAAACGGTAACTCTACTCGATACCATCGAGAAGCATAAATTTGATGCTGCCATTGGCGGGGGCCGTCGTGATGAAGAAAAGGCCCGTGCCAAGGAACGGTTTTTCTCACACCGGGATGAATTCGGCCAGTGGGATCCTAAAAACCAGCGTCCTGAACTCTGGAACATCTTCAACGGAAAGAAAAGGATGGGAGAGCATTTCCGGGTTTTCCCGATCAGCAACTGGACAGAGATGGACATCTGGCAGTATATCCATCATGAAAACATTGACCTGCCCAGTATTTACTATACCCATGAACGGAAAGTCTTTAACCGCGACGGGGTCTGGCTTGCCTGGGCGCCGTTCATGAAACTGAAGGAAAAAGAAAAGGCCGAGATCCGGCGGGTGAGGTGCCGTACAGTAGGTGATATCACCTGTACCGGTTTGTCACTTTCCACAGCCAACTCCCTCGAAGACATCATCCGTGAGATCGCCGCCACCCGTGTGACGGAAAGAGGCGGAAGATATGACGACCAGCGGTCGGATGCCGCCATGGAAGACCGGAAAAAAGAGGGCTACTTTTAGAATGAAGAATGAAAAATGAAAAATAAATTCATATAAACCCCGCAGGGTTTTAATCTCAATAACAAAAACTAACCAATAAGCCCCGAAGGGGCTTCATCTCAATAACAAAATGACGAAGCACAAGGAAGGCAGCAGTGAGTTTTCCAGCAAGGTTTACCTTGAGATGGAACTGCTCCGTTTTACCACTGCCGGCAGTGTTGACGATGGGAAGAGCACCCTGATCGGGCGGTTGTTATACGACAGCAAATCCATCTTCGAAGATCAGCTGGATGCTGTCAAAAAAGCCAGTCTGAAGAAAGGGAGTGAACACCTCAACCTGGCTTTGCTCACCGACGGGTTGCGGGCCGAACGGGAACAGGGCATCACCATCGATGTTGCCTACCGGTATTTTGCGACCCCGCACAGGAAATTCATCATTGCCGACACGCCCGGCCATATTCAGTATACCCGCAACATGGTTACCGGGGCCTCCTCGGCCAATGCCGCCATCATCCTCATCGATGCACGGAACGGGGTCACGGAACAAACCCACCGCCATTCCTACATCGCTTCCCTGCTGGAGATCCCGCACATCATTGTCTGCATTAATAAAATGGACCTCCAGGATTACAAGGAGGAGGTTTTCAATAGTATAAAATCAGATTTCAAATCCTTCTCTGACCGCATTTTCCCGGGAAAGGATGTCCGGTTTATTCCGATCAGTGCGCTCCATGGAGATAATGTGGTGGATCCTTCTGCCCATATGAAATGGTACCTGGAAGGGACACTGCTGCAGGCGCTTGAGAACATCCCGATCTCCAATGACCACAACCTTACGAATGGCCGTTTCCCTGTTCAGTTTATCATCCGTCCCGAATCGGATGAGTTCCATGATTACCGTGGATATGCAGGTCGCATTGCCGGGGGTGTTTTTCACAAGGGGGACAAGGTACTGGTACTTCCTTCCCGCATCCCGTCGGTCATAACTTCCATCAACACCTTCCAGGATTTGCAGGAGGAGGCCTTTGCACCCATGTCGGTCACCATCGCCCTTGCCGATGATATCGATATCAGCCGGGGCGATATGATCGTACCCCGGGACGACGTACCGCAGGAAAGCACAATCCTCGAAGTGATGCTTTGCTGGATGAACCAGCGGCCGCTGCAGGTGAATGGAAAATATGCTGTAAAACACACCACACGGGATGTGCGTTGTGTTGTAAGGGAAGTCAAATACATCCTCAACATCAATACGCTTGAAAAGCAGGAAGCCGAGAAAAGCGTGAAACTGAATGATATTGCGTGTGTTGTTTTACAAACCACCAAACCCCTGTTTTTCGATCCTTACTCGGTAAACAGGATTACCGGCAGCCTCATCCTGATCGATGAATCCACAAACGAGACGATGGGTGCCGGAATGATCCTTTAATCATGTGTTTTCCACAATAAAAGGGAAAAAACTGAGTTATTCAGAATATTCAGAAGAGACTTGTTTTTTTTAATTTCCAGTTCATGATACCTATGCGAAATTCTTTATTCACCCTGCTTCTTTTTCTGGTAACAGTCACCGGGTTGGCCCAGACCACGGGGATCGGGCAGTGGAGGGATCACCTTCCCTATTCCCAATGCATTTCGGTAAAAGAGGTCGGCAGCAGGATGTATTGCGCCACACCCTATGCTGTGTTCTATTTTGATAAATCGGACAACAGTATTCAGCGGATCAGCAAGGTAAACGGTTTGTCGGATATAAAGATCACCGCGATGAACTACAATTCGGCCTTTAATACCCTTGTGATCGCTTATGAAAACGCCAACATCGATCTTATAAAAAACAATACGATCATCAATATTGCAGATATCAAGCGGGCATCCATCCTCGGCAACAAAACCATCAACGATGTTTACTTCATCGGACCTTATGCCTATCTTTCCTGTGGTTTCGGCATCGTGGTACTGGATGTTGACAAAGAAGAGATCCACGACACTTATTATATCGGGGCCAACGGAGCGCAGGTAAATGTTTTCGGGCTGACCAAAAGTGACCAGGACACGCTCTTTGCTGCAACCGAAAAGGGGGTTTATCTTGCGTATGCGAAGAGTCAGAACCTTGCCAATTACCAGTCCTGGAAAAAAGATCCCCGGCTGAACCCGAATGTAAAATATGACAACATCATCAATTTCAACGGCCAGGTAGTGGTCAGCAAATACCTTTCCGCTCCAGTCGGAGATTCTCTCTACCGGTATTCAAACGGAACTTGGAGCCGATGGTTCCTGGATTTTGCAAATCCCGTTGAACATATGGAGTCGACCTATGGGAAACTGGTAATTACCTGTGACCATTTCGTGAAGTACTTTGATCCGAATTTTGTTATCATCAATGGGATCTACAGTTATAACGGTGCCTGGCCGACGCCTTCCGATGCTGTCTTCGACAATGGAGGACTGATCTGGATTGCCGATAAAAGCGCCGGGCTTGTTTCGCTGGATCAAAGCGGAACCTTTCGCCCGATCGAACTCACCGGGCCTCTTTCTTCCCTCGTTTTTGCCGTTACCGCATTCGGGGATGACATCTATGTTCCCATGGGCGGCAGGGACCTCTCGTATGTTCCTCTCCCGGGTACCATTCCTGCGATCTATCATTTTAACAATACTTCCTGGATCAACATGTCTCCTTATACCGATCCGGGCATGGCTGAGTTTTCCAATCTTTCAACTGTGGTGGTCGATCCCAGTGATCCCCGAAGAATCTATTCCGGTTCATGGGGACGCGGGCTGGCCGAACTTTATGACGGTAAAGTTGTAAACCGGTATGGTTACTGGAACAGTTCGCTGAAGAACCACAGCGCCTCCGATACCGGTGATATACGTGTCGGGGGTACAGCCTTCGACAGCGACGGCAACCTCTGGGTGGTGAATTCTCATAACAACTATTGCATCTCCAGGTTTTGCAGGTCGTGCCCGGCATCCTCCCAATGGACCGGTTACAACGTCCCCATCATAAACCAGGATGACCTGGGACAGCTGATCATCGATCACAGTGGCCAGAAATGGGTTGTGTTGCGGATCACGCCTTCGATCACCAGCTCCCTCCTGGTCTTTAAGGAAGATGCCACGAATCCGAATAACAGCAAATCCGTCATGCTCAGCAGCCAGAAGGGCAACGGAGCTGTTCCCGGCCAGGCTGTTTTTGCGATGGCCGTTGATAAGAACGGGCAGGTGTGGGTCGGAACAGAAAAGGGGATCGGCGTTTTCTTTACCCCTGAAAACATCTTTACCGGGCAGAATTTCGATGCACAGCAGATCCTCGTGCAGCAAGGTGCCTACGTTCAATACCTGATGGAGAACGAGAAGGTGACGGCCATTGCCATTGACGGAGCCAACCGGAAATGGATCGGATCCGAAGGCGGAGGATTGTACCTCTTCTCGGAAGACGGGACCAAACAGATCTCTCATTTTACAACAGAGAACAGTCCGCTTCTGTCGGATAATATTGTTGCGCTCGGAATCAATCCGGAAACAGGCGAGGTTTTTATCGGTACCGACCAGGGCCTGGAATCCTATAAGGGAACCGCCACCGAGGGCGGCGAAACCTTCTCCAATGTTTATGCTTATCCCAATCCTGTTAAAGAAGATTATGAAGGACTGATCGGGATCAAGGGTCTTGTGACCAGCGCCCAGGTCCGCATCACCGACATTGAAGGAAATCTCATCTTCTCAACCAAGGCCGAAGGAGGCCTTGCCGTCTGGGACGGGAAGAATTTCGATGGCAGAAAGGCAAAGAGCGGTGTTTACCTGGTCTATGCAGGCAATGATAAAGGAACCGAGAAAATCGTAACCAAAATTCTCATTCTTCATTAATGCTTCATCCTACCAGGGGAATTGCAATCCATTCAACCAAATTCTCTGAGACCAGCAGTGTAGTAAAGATCTATACTGAACTTTTCGGTCTGCAGTCCTATCTTGTGAAAGGCATCCGGAAACCGAATGCAAGGATCAAACCCGGTCTTTTCCAGCCGCTCACGCTTCTCGATCTTGTGGTTTATCACAAAGACAAGACTTCGCTTCAGAGTTTAAAGGAGGTCAATTATTCGCATCCTTACCAGTCCATTCCCTTCGATATCCGGAAAAGTTCCCTTGCCCTTTTCATCGATGAACTGATCTACAAGACCATCCACGAAGAAGAGCCGCATCCTGAACTTTTTTCCTTTCTCCACGATACCTGTCTCCGCCTGGATCGTTCCCCCAACAACCTTTCTCTTTTCCACCTGGTTTTTTCCCTTCATCTGACGAAGTACCTGGGCTGCATGCCGCAGATGAATTATTCAGGAACGAAGCCGTTTCTGAACCTCCGGGAGGGTGGCTTCCAGTCATCTGAACCTGAACATCGCGACTGCCTGGATCCATCGATGAGCCATCTTTTCTTTCAGCTTATGCAAACCCCTGAGGATACCTGTGCCTCCCTCCAGGTTCCTGCCAAAACCAGGGATCTCCTCCTGGAATCGATCCTGCTTTACTACCGCCTCCATGTGCCGGGATTCAGGGAGATGCAATCACATCTGGTCCTGCATACAGTACTTGGATAAACTGCCACATCCGGGTTTTTGGTTATCTTTGCCCAAAATTTTACAACTATGTCACAGGTATTGAGCGAGCAGGAAACGATCCGCCGCGATTCGCTGAAAGAACTTATCCGGTTAGGCATCAACCCTTATCCGCCCGAAACATTTGAAGTCAATGCAACTGCAGTTGAGATAAAGAAAAAATTCCCGGAAGATTCGTCGCTTTTCCAGGAAGTCAGCATTTCCGGGAGGATCATGAGCCGCAGGATCATGGGAGCTGCATCGTTTGTAGAGATACAGGATTCCACCGGGCGGATACAGCTGTATGTAAAACGGGATGATATCTGTGCGGGCGAAGACAAGACCCTCTACAATACGGTTTTCAAGAAGCTGCTCGACATCGGCGATATTGTGGGAATAAAAGGATATGTGTTCATCACCCAGATGGGCGAGATCACCATTCATGTAAGATCCCTGGTCCTTCTCTGCAAATCGCTCCGTCCGCTGCCCATTGTGAAAGAAAAGGAAGATGCGGTGTTCGATGCCTTCACCGATCCCGAACAGCGGTACCGTCAGCGGTATGTCGACCTGATCGTGAATCCGCAGGTACGCGAAACGTTTGTGAAACGAGCCATCCTGGTCAATTCCATGCGGTCGTACCTGAATCACCAGGGTTACCTTGAAGTAGAGACTCCGATTTTACAACCTTTATATGGCGGTGCTGCGGCACGTCCTTTCACAACCTATCACAACACCCTCGACACAACACTGTACCTCCGGATTGCCAATGAGCTTTACCTGAAAAGGCTGATTGTTGGCGGGTACGATGGCGTTTATGAATTTTCAAAAGATTTCCGCAACGAAGGGATGGACCGGTATCACAATCCCGAATTCACCCAGATGGAATTGTACGTTGCCTATAAGGATTATGAATGGATGATGAACCTGGTGGAGGAGATGGTGGAGAAGATCGCCATCGACCTGCATGGGACGACGGCAGTAAAGGTCGGAGAAAACCTCATCGATTTCAAACGACCCTGGAAACGCTTTACGATGTATGAAGCGATTCAGCATTTCACCGGTCATGACATCTCCGGTATGAACGAACAGGAGCTGGTTGCCCTTGCAAAAAGCCTGTCGGTGCCGGTTGATCCGACCATGGGAAAGGGAAAGATCATCGATCAGATCTTCGGTGAAAAATGTGAGCCCAACCTGATACAACCTACGTTCATCACCGATTATCCTGTGGAGATGTCTCCGCTGGCCAAGAAACACAGGAGCAAAGAAGGACTTGTGGAACGGTTCGAGGCGATCTGCAACAGCAAGGAGATCTGCAACGCCTTTTCGGAACTCAACGATCCCATCGATCAGCGGGAACGGTTTGAAGCGCAACTTGAGCTCGGCAAACGCGGGGATATGGAATCGATGGTGCTGGATGAGGACTTCCTGCGGTCCCTCGAATTCGGAATGCCACCGACTGCCGGACTGGGGATCGGCATCGACCGCCTCACGATGATCATGACCGATGCAGCATCCATCCAGGATGTCCTTTTCTTCCCGCAGATGCGTCCGGAGAAAAAATCATCCGCTACCTGATCAGCATCATTTTTTTTGTGACTGTTTCCTTTTCCGTAATGATCCGCAGGTAGTAAATCCCGGCAGGTAATGTTCCGGCATTGAAACTGAGCGTATACTCGCCGGCATCCTGCACGGAAGCAGCCAGAACGGCAACTTCTTTCCCAACCGTATTCATGACCTCCAGTTTCACAGTAGTTCTTTCCTTCAACTGGTAATGAATCGAAGTGGATCCGGTAAACGGATTTGGATAATTATACAGTCTGAGGGAATTCCCCTTTCCGGAAGTTCCGGCAATGCTTGTGTATAGCTCGCTGTTGATCATGATGATCACCCTGTGGACGCCCAGTTCACTGTATACATTCATCGTGTCGATCCAGTAAACAGGGTCAAGCGATAAGGGAATCGGAAGCCGTACGTGCACATATTCCGAATCTCCGGCGTTCATCATGTGAGGAAAACTGGTCACAGAGAGGGAATCAACCCACCATCCCATCCCCGCATGGCCTTCCTTCTGAACCGAGTCAAGAAGTATGGAGGCGGTGGTGTAATTATGCAGACGGGTTGCCTTACCTAAAATAAGATCCGCCGCGGTCCGGAACCAGAGCGTATCCGGGATGGCAGTGATGTCGGTGTAGATCGCCGTAAATGTAAACGGATCGGCCGCTCCCATGAGTGGCATCATGGCATTGTGCCCCGATTTATCGGCTGCATAAAGATAATACTGGATGATGCTTCCGGAGGGCTGTTTCGGGATCATGCCGGAATAGTGCAGGCCGGAGGTATTCACCATGTTTATCTTCTGATAAATTCCCGAGTTGACCCGGTACCAGATCAGCACAGAATCGCTGTAAACAGCAGAATCGCTGCAGGGAACCAGGTCGGCGGTGAGGAGGAAATTATCCTGGGCCGGAACATTTCCGTGAAGCGGGATATGCCGGATATAGAGCTGGCCGATGTCGGCAATTCCCATGGCCCGGCAATGCAGGGCATCGGTGGATACCCAGGGTGTTGAACTGCTCCCGATGATGCCCGACACCTGGTAACCCGGCATGGCAGCCTGGTAGGCGGCAATCGCGCTGTCGTCCCAGCTGGAATTCATGATTGGAACAAATACCTTGTTATTCAGGATCAGCGAATTTGAATAGGGCTGGTCATCGGGGGTGTTCACGCGGAACACACGGTAGTTGTAACCATAGGAACAGGGTGTGGATGCATAGTAACTGGCGGTGGCTTCAATCAGGGCATACTGGGGGTGTGATGGCGGGACTTTCCGGATCAGGATCTTGTCGGGAGCAAGGTATTTTCCCCAGCAGTCGATGTGATCGATATACGTGCCATTGGGATCCTGAACAACAAGATAGGGATCAATACCGAGGTAATTGCGAACTTTATTTGCGATGGAATCGTGCGTCTGGGTTGGATTCTCATCCCAAACGAGGGTTGTGGAAGAAGAGATCCCCATTCCGTCGGTCATATAGTTACCTCCGGTATGGATCACATTCATTCCATACCATGGAATTCCAAGCATTTCAGCAACCCGCTTTGGGATCTCATCGTCGTTGGGACGATTCCTGTTATAAGGAAAATCAACGATCCCGATGGAGTTGCTGCCGTCGGATTCAAACCAGGGACCATAATCGCGTGTCCAGTAAGAATCGCTTGGTGCCAGCAAAAAGTTGCAATGGGCCATATTCACGCCTGCAGCCTGGTACTGGCTGGTGACCGTTGCCTGCTGAGCGGAATTGAGAACGATGGTGGTGACCATGACACCTTCTGCCATTTGTTTGATGAGCTCGATGGGGATCCCGAAGGGATAACGCACCAGAACTCCCTGCATCCTGTCGAACTCGGCAACATTCCTTACCGGCCCTGTGGGAGGCGGTGTTTCCTGGAAGGTTATCGGCCCCTGGTACTTTTGCAGGGCTTCTTCGGCTGAAAGCCAGTGGCCGTATTGCCAGGGCTCCGGTTTCTTATCCTGGGCGGAGGCATGAAATATAAACAGAATGAAGATGACGTAGGTCAGATAAAATTTTTTCATTGGATCGAAATTGAACAAATCAAAGATAAAACATATTTGCGATCAGCGAAGGATTAAGGTCCATCGGTCCCTGCTGTAAAATCATTTGAAAACTGGTAATAACTTATCTGTGAATAAATTTCATAATCCGGACAGGAATGTATTTTTGTCGGATATTATTTTTCGGATGAACAGGAAAGTAAGCGTAGCACGGTTATCGGTCCTCTCAAACACGCTGCTGATCGCCATGAAGGTGGTCGTTGGTATCATGAGCGGCTCCATCAGTATTCTTTCTGAAGCCATTCACTCCTTTATGGACCTGCTGGCTGCCATTATCGCTTTCTTTTCTGTCAGGATCTCCGATACACCTGCTGATAAGAGACATCCTTATGGACATGGAAAATTCGAGAACATTTCAGGAGTCGTTGAAGCCATGCTGATCTTTATTGCATCGGGATGGATCATCCTTGAGGCTGTCAGAAAAATTATTAACCCGCATGAGATTGAGAAGATCGGCCTGGGTGTAATCGTCATGGGAATTTCTGCACTTGTAAATTTCTTCGTCTCCCGGACGTTGTATAAAGTGGCAAAATCAGAAGATTCCATTGCCCTGGAAGCCGACGCGCTTCACCTTAAAGTGGATGTTTATACTTCACTGGGGGTTGCTTTCGGACTGTTGCTGATGCTGATCCTTGGCTATTTCACAAAGAACCCCCTGGTTCATTACCTGGACCCGCTGATCGCTATCCTTGTAGCGCTGCTTATCCTCCGCGAATCTTTTATTTTATTTAAAAAAGCCTATGCTCCCCTTCTGGATGAGGCCCTTGCAGAGGTGGAGGTCGAACAGATTAAGGCAGATATCGTCATGTACTGCTCCAAAACCATAAGCTACCATAGTCTGCGGACACGAAAAGCCGGAAATTACCGGTATGTGGATTTCCACCTGGATGTTCCGCCCGGCATGACTGTAAAGGAAGCCCATGACCTCTGCGACCGCATGGAAGAAGAGATAAAAAAATCGCTGGATCATACAGAGGTGACGATCCATGTGGAAAGCAAGTAGTTTTTTCCCGGCGATTCCTGCCTGAATTGATTAACAACTGATTGTTAATCAATTTTTTTCTTCCCGCCAACCGGTATGGGTTAATCACGTAAATTTGCTATCGCTGTTTTAAACCGATTTAACCTGTTCTTATGACCGGAAGGAAAATCCTTATTCTGTTTTTACTGTTTCTCTCACCCTTCCTCCGCGCACAGGAAACTGTCAGGGTGGATTCATCCGGTACGAAGGGCGCCTTTGTAGAGGATGATCCCGTAGCTTCCATGCTCGACAGCCTTGCACGTCTTAAAATTTTCGAAAATTCGAAATACCTTAAAAACGGTGGCCTCGACAATTCCGGAATTTACACAGGGGAGATTCCCTACTTCCCGGATTCCGTTTACCGCGAAAGGATCACAGGGATGAGCCTCCAGTCGCCGTTTGAATATGTATACAATGCCGATGTACGAAAATTCATCGACCTCTATGCATATAGAAAGAGAGGCCTTACCGCACGCATTCTCGGTTTATCGCAGATCTATTTCCCGCTGTTCGAAGAACAGCTCGACAAATACAACATGCCGCTGGAGTTGAAATACCTGGCGGTGATTGAATCGGCCCTGAACCCGGTGGCGAATTCCCGCGCCGGTGCAAAGGGGTTGTGGCAGTTTATGTACGGAACCGGGAAGGTTTACGGGTTAAAGATCTCCTCCTATACCGACGACCGGTTCGATCCGGTCAAATCAACGGTTGCCGCCTGTCAGCACCTGACCGATCTCTATGAGATATACGGAAACTGGTCGCTGGCGCTGGCTGCCTACAATTCCGGTGCAGGAAATGTGAACAAAGCCATCCGCAGGGCCGGTGGAGCAAAGAACTTCTGGATCATCCAAAAGTTCCTTCCGAGAGAAACCCGCTCCTATGTTCCTGCTTTCATAGCAGCCAGCTACGTTATGACCTTTGCTTCCGAACACGGCATTAAACCTGTTGATCCGGGGATCCTCTTTTACGAGATCGATACAGTTACCGTCAGGAACCCCCTCACCTTCGACCAGATCTCTGAAATGCTCAAGATCCCTTATGAAGAGGTGCAGTTCCTGAACCCGGCATTCAAGCAGGGCGTCATCCCGGCAACGCCTGAAACCCCCTATAAATTAAGGCTCCGGAAAAAGAATATCGGTGATTTCATCAACAATGAGGCCGCTTTATACCTGTATAAGCCAAGAGCCGGGATCGAGCGGGACTCACTCATGACCCTGGCGTTGAGAAATAACCGTCAAACCACCGAATACAGGGTGAAGAGCGGGGAAACCCTTGCGGGAATCGCGAAGAAGTTTCACATGAGTGTTACGGAAGTGAAATCGCTGAACAACCTGAAGAAAAATTATGTCAGACCGAAACAAAACCTTCTTGTCTACACCGGTCCAGCCAAGACAAAATACCCCGAAAGCATTGTGCCGGCTACTACCCCAGCCACAGCCGCTAAACCCCCTGCAGAGCCTGAAAAGGAGACTCCTCCCCCCACATCCGCCAATTCTATCGTCTATACGGTAAAGCAGGGAGAATGCATGGCCCTGATCGCCCAGAAACACGGTTGCACCGTAGATAACCTGATGACCTGGAACAACCTGAAGAGCCAGAACCTCCTGGTCGGACAAAAACTGAAAATCAATCCCTCCACCGCGGAAACCGTTTCAAAACCCGTTTCCCGTCCCGCTGCAACGGCCTCAAAACCTGCCACCGGTCAAAAACAAAAATTCATCTGGTATACTGTTCAGTCGGGCGACAACCTCTGGGATATAGCTGAAAAGTATGATGCCACGGTTTCCGATATCAAAAAGCTGAACAACATCAGCAATTCCCAGAGGATAAAGGCAGGACAGAAACTCAAGATAGAACCGGGGAAATAATTACGAATTACGGATTACGAATGAATCCGTAACAAAGTCTCAGCGTCACAGAGTCACAAAGAACGATTGCACCACTGCACCTCTTCCCCTGTCCGCCAGTCCGCCCTTAGTTTCGTTTTGAAATAATTTTTCCAAAATCATCCTCATTATTCAAAATAAGTGGTATATTTGCCCATCTGGTTAAACTATTCAGTTAATCCTGTTGGTTAAAAAGACAATATCCACCGAAGAAAAGATCCTGGAAGCTGCAAAGACCGTGTTCCACCGGAAGGGGTATGAAGGGGCCCGCATGCAGGAGATCGCCGATGAAGCCGGTATCAACAAGGCCCTTCTGCATTATTACTTCCGGACCAAGGAGAACCTTTTTGATGCTGTTTTCAGGTCCGCATTTCAGGAGATCTTCACAAAATTATTCTCCACCATCGGCTCCGATGTTCCCCTGGAAGAGAAACTCACAAACCTTATCGGGACTTACATCGGGTTTCTCCAGAAGAATTCGTACATCCCCGGTTTCATCCTCAATGAACTCAGCCACAACCCGGAAAAGATCGTTGAGATCTTCAAGACTGCCCCGGTACCTCCTTCGATGATTCTGAAGCGAATGAGGAAATCGCTGAATGATGAAAAAATGAAAAAGACGGATTTCCGGGACCTGTTTATTAATATGCTTGCCCTGTGCATCTTCCCGATTGTTGCCCGGCCTATGATACAGCATATCTTTGAATTCTCGGATCAGGAATACGATCAGTTTATCGAGAACCGGAAAAAAGAGCTCCCTGTATTTATCATGAACGCAATCAGAAAAAAATGAAGCGAACTGCATTCCTTCTGGGATCATTGATCATACAATCCGTTACCTTCGGGCAATCGGATACAGTGACCCTTTACGACTGTTACAGGCAGGCTGAGAAAACCTATCCACTCGCCCGGCAGGCCGGGATGCTGGATAAATCCAGTGATCTTAAAATTAAGAACCTGAACAAGAACTACCTTCCCCAGCTGAACCTGAACGGAAGTGCAAGTCTCCAGTCGGACGTAACCGAACTGGGCTCCAACCTCCCGGCTCAGCTCTCCTCCCTGCCTCTTCCAAAGATCAGCAAAGACATGTACAGGGTCACCTTCGATGTGAACCAGAACATTTACGATGGCAATGTGACCGGGTACCAGAAAAAGCTTGAAACCGTAAGCCTTCAAGCCGATCAGAAAAGTCTTGAGGTTGAGCTTTACAAACTGAAAGAGCGGATCAACCAGGCCTACTTCAGCATCTTCATGTTCCAGCAGAATGAAGGGATCCTGAACAGCACCCGGGATCAGCTGGAATCGAAACTGAAGGAGGTCCGGTCGGCAGTTGCCAACGGGGCATCCCTGCCCTCCAACGCCGATGCCCTGCAGGCCGAGGTGATGAAGATCGACCAGCAACTGATTGAGAACCGGAATGACCGTTCCGTTGCGTTCCAGGTATTGTCGGAACTGACCTCTTCGAACATCCCGGAAAATTCACGGCTTGTCCTTCCAGCCGTGCAGATCGCCTCACCGGCATTTGATGATAAACGTCCCGAACTGCAATGGTATAATATTCAACAGGCAAAATCGGGCGTACTGAAAGAGATGGTCAATACCCGCTGGAATCCTAAATTTTCAGCGTACGGCCAGGCGGGTTACGGGCGACTGGGATTAAACATGCTTTCAAACGATTTTACCCCCTGGTGGATCGTCGGGGCAAAGCTTACCTGGAACATCTGGAACTGGAACCTGAGTAAAAATGAAAAAAAGATCTACGAGATCCAGGGAAACATGATCGGGGCACAGAAGGAAACCTTTGAGAAGAACCTGAAAATAGAAGCGGAACGTGGGCTTTCAGAAATTGAAAAGCTGGGTGAACTGCTCAAAAAAGATGAAGAGATCATCGAACTCCGAAACCGGATCTCACGCGCTTCGTCATCGCAGCTCGATAACGGCGTGATCACCTCCAGCGACTATATCTCACGGTTGAATGAAGAAAAACTGGCAAAACTCTCTTTCGAACTGCACCGCATCCAGCTCGTGAAGGCAAAAATCGCCTACCTCTACACCCTGGGGAAATTGTAATCCTGAACAGAAAAAATGATTGAACAAAAACAGACAGCAATGAAAAAAGGACTTTTTGTAATCCTTCCTCTTTATCTCCTGCTCAGTTCATGCAACAGCGATAAAGACAAACCCGATGCTTACGGAACCTTTGAAGCCACCGAGGTCACGGTTTCTTCCCAGACAAACGGAAAAATTCTTTACCTCAGGGTTGAAGAAGGAGAGGTGCTCGACTCCAATGTCCTGGTTGGCGTAATCGATACGCTTGACATGGACCTGAGAAAAAGCCAGACCCGTGAACAGCAACTCGCCACATCTTCACGAAGGGACGACCTGGCAGCGCAGATCGCAGTCCTGGAACAGAACAAAGCCAATGTCAGGATTGACCAGGAAAGGGTTGAACGGATGATGAAGGATGGAGCGGCCACCCAGAAACAGATGGATGACATCCGGGCCAGCCTCAACCTGATCGATAAGCAGGTCGCATCGGTGAAATCGCAATATGCGAGCCTGGATGCACAGGTATCCACCTACAACAAACAGATTGACCAGATCAACAAATCCATTACCGATGCACACATTCTGAATCCGATCCGGGGAACGGTTCTGACAAAGTATGCAGAACCAAATGAAGTGACTACCTTTGGCAAGCCGATCTATAAAATTGCTGACCTTACCAGCCTCGACCTTCGCGTTTACGTGAGCGGGGCCCAGTTACCGTATATCAGAATCGGGCAGAAAGTGGAAGTACGGTACGACAAAGACGAAAAAACAAACAGCTCTGCGGAAGGAGCTGTTACATGGATCTCTGAAACCGCTGAATTTACTCCGAAAACCATCCAGACCAAGGAAGAGAGGGTGAATCTTGTCTATGCCGCGAAAGTGAGGGTGAAAAACGACGGAACCCTGAAGATCGGGATGCCGGGAGAGATCAAGTTCATGCCATCAAAATAATATCAGAATTGTACCGATACGCTTAACCTGAACCAGTATTAACCAAAAATCATACTTCATGAGAAAAACAGGAACATTCACATTTGCACTTTTTGCATTGTTCGCGCTTTTGGGCGGCAGAACATTTGCCCAGGCACACAAAGCCGGCGATATCGTCGGGATCTGGTACAACGAGGAAAAAACCAGCAAAGTACAGGTGTACCAGGAAGGAACCAAGTTCTTTGCCAAGATCGTCTGGCTGAAAGAGCCGAATGACAAGGAAACCGGCAAACCCCGGTTGGATAACCTGAACCCGGATGTCAAGTTGCAAAAGACACCGCTTTTGGGACTGGTCATCCTGAAGAACTTTGTCTTCGACGGTGATGAAGAATGGAGCGGCGGCACAATCTATGACCCGAAGAACGGGAAGACCTACAGCAGCAAGATCCACTTTGGTGATTCACCAAACCTGCTGAAGATCCGCGGATATGTTGGCATCTCTTTACTGGGAAGAAACACCTACTGGACAAAAACCATACTTCTGCCCTGACAGCATTTGTAAATGGCGAAATAGCGAACCCTGCCGGCAGGCAGGAAGCGAAAAAATAAACAACGAAGGGCGAACAGCGAATAGCAGAGCATGGAGAATCCTTCCATCGTCGTAGATAACATCAGCCGGAGTTACGGTCCGGTGAAGGCGCTTGAGCAGGTTTCGTTCGAGGTTCCGAAAGGAGAATTGTTTGGTTTCATCGGGCCGGATGGAGCAGGGAAAACAACGTTGTTCCGCATCCTGGCAACACTCCTGTTACCGGATACCGGAACAGCGACCGTGGAAGGGCTGGATGTTGTAAAGGATTTCAGGAAGATCCGGAAGCTTCTCGGCTATATGCCGGGAAAGTTTTCCCTGTATATGGATCTCAGTGTAGAGGAAAACCTTTCGTTTTATGCCACCATCTTCGGAACTACCATCAGGGAAAATTACGATCTGATAAAAGATATCTACCGGCAGATCGAACCCTTCAAAACCCGCAGGGCTGGAAAGCTTTCGGGGGGAATGAAGCAGAAACTGGCGCTTTGTTGTGCCCTGATCCACAAACCGGCGGTCCTCTTTCTCGATGAACCCACCACCGGTGTGGATGCTGTTTCACGCATGGAATTCTGGGAGATGCTTCGCAGGTTAAAGGAGAGCAACATCACCATCATGGTATCTACCCCGTATATGGATGAGGCAAGCCTTTGCGACCGTGTGGCACTTATCCAGGATGGAAAAATCATGAAGATCAGTAAGCCGGAGGAAATTGTTGCCGGCTTCCGGCATCAAATCCTGGCCGTGCGGTCGGGAAGGTTCTTCGAGTTACTGACCGACCTTCACGGTTTCCCCGGCATACACAGCGTAAATGCGTTCGGGCAGGCTGCACATGTTACTTTTGATAAAGGCGTACTACCGGTAGAGGCGCTTAGGAAACACCTTGTTGCAGCACGGCATGAAGATGTTATGATCGAAGAGATCAATCCGACGATCGAGGATTGCTTTATGGAGCTTATGAATACAGAAAATTGACCACATCCCCCGCCCCGTTTGGGGAGGGTGCAGGGGGAGGGGCTATTGAACAGCGAACAGCGAATGGCGAACAGCGAATGACGAATAACGAAAATATCATAACCGTCAGGAATCTCGTAAAGAAATTCGGGCATTTCGTTGCCAATGACCATCTGAATTTTGAGGTCAGGAAAGGAGAGATCTTTGGTTTCCTGGGGGCAAACGGTGCAGGGAAAACCACAACCATCCGGATTCTTTGCGGGTTGTCGTATCCCACATCCGGTGAGGTGAATGTGGCCGGCCTCGATATTTACAGGCAGCGGAACCTGGTCAAGCGGAACATCGGCTATATGAGCCAGCGGTTTTCGCTTTATGATGACCTCACGGTTTATGAAAACATCCGCTTTTATGCAGGGATCTATGGACTTGGCAGAAAAGAGATCGTCACAAAGGCTGAGGTCCTGATGAACCGGCTCGGGCTGGAGGCAGCCAGGGACAAGCTGATCAGGGATCTGCCGCAGGGATGGAAACAAAAACTGGCCTTCTCGGTGGCGATCATTCATGACCCGAAGATTGTTTTCCTTGATGAACCTACCGGGGGCGTTGACCCCATCACACGGCGACAGTTCTGGAACCTGATCTTTGAAGCAGCCAGGGAGGGAATCACCATCTTTGTCACCACCCACTACATGGATGAGGCAGAATACTGCGACCGGGTAACGATCATGGTCGACGGGAAGATATCCGCACTGGATACCCCTTCTGAACTAAAGAAGACGTATGCGGCAGCCAACATGAATGAGGTTTTCCTGAAACTTGCAAGGACGGCAATAAATGAAGAATGAAAAATGAAAAATATGGGAATCAGGAAATTGCTTGAGAAGATTAAACCGGGAGTATCGAGGCGATCACTCCTGCTCATTGCAGGTTGTGCCTGGACCATCGCCGGCGGGATCCTGATTTCACGTTCGTTAATCCATCTTATCGGCGTGAACCATCACCTGGTCCTTGAGATCGGGACCGGGATCGTATTCGGAATCCTGTTTTATATCCTTCTTTTCGCAAGGATATCAAAAAAGCATATCACGAGGATCACCCTGATCGGGATTGACAATCCCTGTTTCTTCTCTTTTTTCAATTTCCGGAGTTACCTTTTGATGGCGATCATGATCAGCGGGGGGATCACGCTCCGTTTATCCGGTCTTATCAACCCCGAGATCATCTATACCTTTTTTCTCTGCATGGGGATCCCGCTGCTGATATCGGCCTGGCGGTTTTTCTACAGCTATGCAAAAAATATAAAAAGCACATGAAACGGTTCACCGGGTTTGTCATCAAGGAGTTTTACCACATCTTCAGGGATTACCGCACCCTGCTGATCCTCTTTGGCATGCCCGCCGTGCAGTTGCTGTTGTTCGGATACGTGGTCACCAACGAGATCAAAGATGCCAGGATCGCCATTTATGATGCATCAAAGGACGAGGTGACCCGGAAGATCTCGGAGAAGGTCCTCTCTTCGGGATATTTCATCCTGGAAAAAAATTTAAAAAACTATGCTGAAATCGGACCGACCTTCCGGGAAGGAAAAACCAAGCTGGTTCTCGTTTTCGGCAGCAATTTCGCGGAAAAGCTGCAGCGTGAAGGAAAAGCCGACATCCAGATCCTTGGAGACGCCTCGGATCCGAATACCGCAAATATCCTTGTAAACTATGCCTCTGGAATCATCAGCAATTACCTGATCTCCGTGAATATTGAGAAGGTGCCGATGCGGATCATCCCCGAAGTGCGGATGCAATACAACCCCGGGCTGAAGGGTGTTTTTATGTTCGTTCCGGGAATCATGGCCATGCTGCTGATGCTCATCTCCGCCCTGATGACATCACTTTCCATCACGCGGGAGAAGGAACTTGGCACCATGGAGCTGCTGCTGGTGTCGCCGCTCCGTCCCATCCAGATCATTATCGGGAAGGTAATCCCCTATGTATTGCTGGCTTTTATCGACTCCTGCATCATCCTCGGAATGGGAAATTTCGTTTTCGGGGTTCCGATCCAGGGAAACCTGATACTGCTCCTGTTTGAATGTCTCCTCTACATCACCATGGCGCTTTCCCTCGGAATCCTGATCTCGAGCATCACCAGCAGCCAGCAGATCGCAATGACCATTTCGCTGATGGCACTGATGCTGCCTACGATTCTTCTTTCCGGGTTTATCTTCCCGGTCGAGAATATGCCGGTCATCCTGCAGGTGCTTTGTCATGCGATGCCCCCGAAATATTTTATCACCATCATCAAAGACATCATGCTGAAAGGCAATGGCGTGAGCTTTATCTGGAAGGAAACTCTCGTGATGATGTCTTTTACGGTAATCTTTATCCTGATCAGCATAAAGAAATTCAAGGTCCGGTTAGCCTGAAGTACTATGAATACGATCCTGTTTATCATCCAGAAAGAGTTTATCCAGGTTTTCCGGAACCGGATGATGATGCCGATCATTTTCGTAGTGCCCATTGTCCAGCTGATCATCCTCGTACATGCCGCCACATTTGAGATGAAAAACATCAAGGTCTCGGTCATCGATCTTGACATGTCCTCCTCATCCCGGAAGATGGTCAGCAAATTCCAGGGTAGCCCTTTCTTCCTGGTGAAACATACTTCATTCTCCGAAAAGGAAGCCCAGACAGAGATGAAGAAGGGAAATGTCGATCTGATCCTGCAAATCCCTTATGGCTTTGAACGCAGGCTGGTTAAAGAAAATACGGCCAAAGTCCAGGTTGTGGTCAATGCCATCAACGGTGCCAGTGCCGGGCTGATCAACGCATACACCACCATGATCATTCTCGACTTCAACCGGGAGCTGCTCATCGACTGGCTCACCCCTGGCATGCTGGCGGCAACGCAAAATATTACCATCTCTACCAGTTACTGGTACAACCCGAAACTGAATTACAAAACGTACATGGTCCCCGGCATTCTTTGCCTGCTGGTTACGATCATTTCATTTCTTTTGTCGGGGATGAATATTGTCAGGGAAAAAGAGATCGGCACCATCGAACAGATCAACGTGACGCCGATCCGCAAGGTGGAATTTATTACAGGGAAGTTAATGCCTTTCTGGATCATCGCCTTGTTCGAACTCGCATTCGGACTGCTGATCGGGAAACTGCTGTTCAGCATTCCGATCATCGGAAGCCTCTGGCTGATATTCTTGTCGGCTGGTGTTTATATCTTTGTAATTTTGGGATTCGGGTTGCTGATCTCCACGATGACAAATACACAGCAGCAGTCGATGCTTGTGTCTTTCTTCTTCATGGTGATCTTTATCCTGATGAGTGGTCTTTTTACATCGATCGAAAGCATGCCGGTCTGGGCACAGAATCTTGACCGGATCAACCCCATCGCGTATTTTATCCGTATCATGCGGATGGTGATGCTGAAAGGATCGGATTTTCATGATATCAGGGAATCCTTTTATTCCCTGGTTGTTTATGCGGTGGCGATCATCAGCTTTGCCGTTTGGCGCTACCGAAAAGTTACCTGAGACAGATGCAACGCTGGAAAAATATCCGTATCCGTAAACGACACAGGTGGCTGCTCATTCCCCTCCTGCTCATCGTCATCGGGCTCGCTGGCATACGGCAGTTTTATTACCTGAAGGACGAAGATCCCGCGAAGGATGCCTTTCTGAAGATCCGCGAAAGAGGTTACCTGGTTGCACTTACCGACAAGAATTCGCTCGATTATTTCATCTACCGCGGCGAACCCATGGGTTTCCAGCTGAACCTGCTTCGTTCCTTTGCCGGGTACCTGAATGTGCCCCTGAAAATCATTGCCACCAACGACATATCAAAGCTCTACTATTACCTGGACATGGATGTAGGCGATGTTATTGCCTGCAACCTGCCGGTGACGCGCGAAGGAAAGCGCATGGTCCATTTTTCACAAACCCTGGTGGGAACACGACTGGTCCTTGTACAGCGGAAATCATCCGGAAGGAAAAAGCCCGGCGAGGATAAGCTGGTCAGGTCTCCTTCCGATTTTTCGGGCGACACCCTGTATGTCCAGCGCAACCTCTTCCTGAGACCTTTGATGGCCCGGTTCCTCAGCAGGGCAGGGCGGAATCTTACGCTGATTGAAGAACCTGAAAAAAATGCAGCGCAGCTAATCTGTATGGTTTCTGAAGGGAAAATCGATTATACCGTATGCGATGAAAATCTGGCGATGATGATTAAAAGAGCATACCCGAACCTCGATGCCGGATACACTTTATCGGGTTTCTATGACCAGGGATGGGCAGTGATTCATGCGTCCGACTCCCTGCTGATGAAGATCAACCAGTGGATCACGGGAATCAAGAAAACAAGGGAATTAAAACAGACATACCTGACCTATTTCGACAGCCCCGGCGTTCCGAATTATTTCCGGAATGATCTCTTTTCCGTAAACGGGAAAAAGCTCTCCCCGTTTGATGATGTGATCCGTAAACTGAGCAAGAACATTTCCTGGGACTGGCGGCTGCTGGCATCCCTGGTCTATGAAGAATCAAATTTCCATCTGGGTGTTGTTTCTTCAAGGAATGCGTCGGGGTTGATGCAGCTGATGCCCGAAACGGCCAGTAAATTCGGAATGGACAGCATTTCGACACCCGCTCAGCAGCTTTCTGCAGGCGTCAAATTCCTGAAATGGATAGACGACCAGCTATCAACGGAGATCCAGGATCCCCGTGAACGGATCAATTTTATTCTTGCCGCCTATAATGTGGGCCTGGGAAAGGTCCTTTCGGCACGGGAAAGGGCCATCAAATATGGCAAGGACCCCAATAAATGGAACGGAAATGCAGGCTATTACCTTACACGGCGTTCGCTGAAAGACCCGAACCTTCCTGCTGATTCCGTAACCGATCTCGCTGCAGATGGCGGTGCAGGACGTTTCGTAGAAGACATCCTGGAGCGGTACCAGCATTACAGGAACAATATACCAGAGTAGAATAAATGGCAAAATTGCGAAATGGCAAAATTGCGAAAATTTTGTCGCATCACTATTTTACGGCCCCTGTACTTGACAATTCTTTCAGATAAATCTCACAAATCTCACGGATTGACTGATCCAGTGGTGTAAATTCAAAATCAAGCGCTTTCTTGATTTTATCGTGGGTATAGAGATATTTCTGCCCCATGGTATAGGCCATTTCACGGGTAAGAATTGGAGTTGACCGGGTAAAGAACGTCCGGAGGGCTTCAAATCTCCACATCATTTCGGGTACGATACCGGGAATTTTAACAGCAGGTGCGGGTTTTCCCAGGCACTTTGCCATCATCCCGAAAAGCTGTTCATAGGAGATGTTCCCGGCCGAAAGAAGGAACCGTTCGTTAAAGATGTTCCGGTCCATGAGCTGGATCATAGCCCGTGCGATATCCCTGGCATCGACATACCCGTTTATCCCATCGGTATAATATTTCAGTCCTTCCCACACCAGGCGGAAAAGTCCGGAGTTGTCGTTCCAGAAACCCGGACCCAGGATGAACGCGGGATTTACGATCACCGCATGGAGGCCTTCTTCCATTGCGCGCCATACTTCCCGTTCAGCCCCGTATTTGCTCACGCTGTAAATGGTATTCTTGCGGGTGGTCACCCAGTAATCTTCTTCACTGGTAGGATTGCCATTGAGCCCGCGGCCGAGCGTTGCCACCGAACTGACGTAACAGAATTTTTCAACCCCTTTATCCAGGCACTGGTTCACCAGGCTCGCAGTACCCTCGATGTTTACCTTCAGCATTGCCTTGTGATCGCTCGGGTAAAAGGAGACCACCGCACCGATATGATAAACCTCATTTATTCCTTCCAGTGCATCTGAAATGGCACCGAAATCCAGGAGGTCGGCATCAAACCATTCGATGTTCTTCAACAGTTCATCCGGCACTTCCGAGTAATAGGAAAACACCTTTCTCACCATGGCAGTATCGCTGGTCGTTCGTTTAACCGCACGTACTTTTCTTCCCTGGCGGGCAAGTTCAAATAAAACGTGTGAGCCAAGCAGCCCTGTGCCTCCGGTAACCAGTATCATGGTGAGAAGTTTGATTTGGGGAGCAAAGATAGCAAATTCAGCCGATGAGCTGATGAGCTGATAAGATGATGAACTGATGGGCAAACGAGCAAAAAGCTTTTTCCATATTATTGCCCATTGGCTTATGCCTAATGCCTTGTTTTAGTATTATCTTTGCCCCACGGGTTGCACCGGATCTAATCATCAACTTAAAAAAAAGCGTATGAACTGGAAACTGATCTTCTTGCTCTCCCTTTTCGGGCTTGCAATGGCATTCGCCACTGTATCTCTGATTCCCATTAAATTTGAACCTGCCTTCTGGCTGGTTATCTTTATCATCTGCGCTTACCTGATCGCAAAATACTGCGCCGATCAGTATTTCCTTCACGGATTCCTGGTCGGAATTGCAAATTGCCTCTGGATCCTTGTGGTTCATTCTTTCTTTTTTCAAGCCTACCTGGCCAGCCATCCGCACATGGAAGCAAAGATGGCGGCAATGGAACATCCCCTGAGGCGGATGATCCTTTTCGGACCGGTGATTGGCATTGTGTCAGGAATCATCCTGGGCTTGTTTGCCCTCCTCGCAGTTAAACTGATGAAGAAAAAAGAGGCCTGATAAAGGATCGGCCCAGCTGCCCGTCCTTACTCTTTGTTCTCCTTCTGAAAATAGAAGATTCGGTTATGAAAATTCTTTCGGTCATCCTGATCGCGCTGTTATCTTTCATCCAGGAGGGTGGGATTCCCGTTGTCAAGGCTACCGGCTACATCGACCTCAAACGTTATACCGGAACCTGGTATGAGATTGCCCGGTTTCCCAATTCGTTCGAGAAGGGTCTTAAATGTGCCACTGCAACGTATATTCTTCGGAATGACGGACGGATCACGGTCGTGAATAAAGGTGTAAAGATCGAAAATCCTTCGGAGGTGAAACAGTCGCAGGGCGTTGCCTGGGTTCCGGATAAAACTTACCCTGCAAAACTGAAGGTCCGGTTTTTCTGGCCTTTTTCAGGTAATTACTGGATCCTTGCGATCGATCCCTCCTACCGTTTTGTGCTGGTGGGAGATCCGTCGTATAAATATTTATGGGTGCTTAGCCGGACAAAGACCATGGAGGAGGCCGATTACCGGCATCTTCTCGAAAAAGCAAAGGAGAACGGGTTCGACATTACCCGGCTTATGCGGGTGGAACAGAATTGCCCATAACAGGAATCAATCCGGGATGAAAATAAATATTATCGGGGCAGGAGTGGCAGGTTTGTCAGCAGGGTGTTACCTGCAGATGAACGGCTTTGAAACGGAGATCTTTGAAAAACATTCCCGCCCCGGAGGACTCTGTACCGGCTGGAAAAGAGGAGAATATACCTTCGACGGATGCATTCACTGGTTGCTGGGATCAAACCCGAGCAATCCGTTTTACCTGCTCTGGTCAGAGCTGATCGATCTCTCTTCCATCGAATTCATGCATCATGACGTCAGGATGGACATCGAAGTAAAAGATACAGTTGACCGGCATGGCAGCAACGTTTTTCATCTTTATACCAACCTCGAAAAATTATCCGGGTACCTCCTTGATCTGGCCCCTGAAGATGCGGCATCCATAAAAAAACTGATCCGGTCGATGCGTAAGATGCAGGGCTATGAGATCCCCCCGATGATCAGATCGGTACCTGAATTGCTCCCTTTCTGGGAAAAGCTGAAATTTATCAAACACCTTCCCTTGTTATTTTTCATGATGAGATGGAAGAATCAGACAAATTTCACCTTTGCCCGGAAACTTAAGAATCCATTCCTGAGAGAGGCATTTCAGCTGCTCTTTGATGGTGATGAGATGCCGTTGCTGATCGTGACCCTGCCGCTGGCCTTTAATGACAAGCTTGGCGTCGGATACCCGGTCGGAGGGTCGCTTGACTTTGTCGGGAAGATTGAAGACAGATACCTTGCCCTTGGAGGCAGGGTCCGTTATAACACTACCGTTGAAGAGATCGTTACAGAAAACGGCAGGGCTGCCGGTGTCATGCTCGCGGATGGTGCGACGGTCCCTTCTGCGATCACCATCTCTGCAGCCGACTGGAACTACACCTTGTTTACCGCGTTGCGAGGAAGGTACGTTGACAAGAAAATCCTTGCCCTGAAGGAACAAAAAGAGCTGGAGGTGTATTACTCCGTTTTTCTTCTTTCTCTCGGGGTTTCGGGTTCGTTCCGGGAGCTGCCACGCATGCTCAGGTTTCCGCTGAACAGGGAACTTGTTTCCCCCGATGGCACAACGTATTCGCGGATGGAGATCCATTGCTATAACTATGATCCCACCCTGGCTCCGGAAGGCAAGTGTGTGGTGAATGTAAAATTTTATACAAAGAGGGGAGATTACTGGATTGACCTGAGAAAATCGGACCCGGAACAATACATCCGTAAGAAAACAGCATTTTCAGAAGAGATTATCAGGATCCTTGAAGAAAAATTCAGGGGGTTCAGTGATACCATTGAAGAGACCGATATTGCCACTCCCGCTACCTACCACAGGTACACAAACAACTGGCAGGGCAGTACACAGGGCTGGCTGCCCGGGAAGAATCTCATCGCTGCCTCCCCCGTTGGTGCCAGGATCCCCGGGTTAAAAGATTTTTACATGGCCGGGCAATGGACCCAGCCGGGAGGCGGACTGCCGGTTGCCATCAAATCAGCCCGTACGGTGGCGCAGATGATCTGCCACGCATACAAAAAACCGTTTGTCATAAGCAAATAATTTTCTCCTTCGTAAAATCAAACCTTCTTTTCAACGTTCTATTTAATAGATTTGTAATTAGTCAAACATAAGAAACCATGAATAAAATTCTCCTGACCACACTTTTCAGTCTGATCATTTCCTGTTCAATGTTTGCGCAGCAGCACACGGGGAGCAAACCGCCTTCCTCTTCTGAAAAGGCCAAGAAGACCGTTGACCGGATCACTGATAAGGTACCATTTACAACACAGCAGAAAGCGAACCTCATTCCCATTTTCACAAAATTTTACGATGATGTGACTGCGCAGCGGGCATACTACGATCAGACCAAATTGGGCCCGCTCGAAAAAGCAAGGGATGCCAAGGTCTCCAAGATGCTCAACAACCCGAAGCTTTATAAGCAATACAGCGATGTGGTGATTGAAATGAAGGCGGAATTCCTGATGCGTCACAAGCAGAAATAGATCCCATCACTCGTTTTCTGATCCGACAGGAACCTGGATTGTGAAAGAGAAAATATATAGCCTTGACCTCTTTTACGGAGGAGCTCCTGCTTCCTTCGTGATGAAAAGCATGGAGGCGATCGAGCTTGAACAGGGAGGTTTTGTTGACGATCCGCACCGGCATAATTTTTATTCCATAATCTGGTCATTTACCGCCACAGGGAAACACATCATCGATTTTCACGATTATCCCATTGAGCCCAGGGCCATCTTTTTTGTAAGTCCCTGGCAGGTGCATCAGGTTATTACCGATCCGGGAGCCAACGGACTCGTGATCCTTTTTACTCCTGAATTCCTGCAGAAAAACAGCATCCGTGAAGACTTTATTTCCAACCTCAGGCTTTTCCGCGACAGCGACGAAACACCTCCCTTACTGCCGGCCAGTCAGGTATTCCTGAAACTGAAAACCTTTGCCAGTGCCATGCAGGACGCATTTGAATCGGGGGATGAAATGAGATTTGAAACCATCGGGGCTTACCTGAAACTCTTCCTCATCGAATGCAACGGACAATGTACCTTATTTCCGGACAGCAGTCCACAGGTGATCGAGGTCGGACGTTCGCTGGTTCATCGTTTCAAAGTACTGGTAGAACAACATTTTCCCGAGTGGCACCAGGTGCAGGATTATGCAAAAGAGCTGAATGTTTCACCGGGATACCTTAACGAGGTTATCAGCTCCACCATTCATAAACCGGCGAAGGAGTATATCCTGAACCGGCTGATACTTGAAACCAAGCGCCTGTCGCTTTTTACCGCCAAAAGCAACAAGGAGATCGGGTATGACCTGGGTTTTGAGGACCCTTCCCACTTCAGCAAATTCTTCAAAACCTTCACGGGGAATTCCATCAACGAGTTCAGGGAGATGCATCATTTGTAGCCCAACCACGATTTTTACCATACTTACCTGTGTTTTTCCATTTTCCGCCCTTCACGGACGGGATACCTTTGTGTCATAATTTAAAAACAGATACATCATGAATCAGGCAGAAAAAACAAAATGGGTCATCGACCCTGCACACAGTGAGATTCACTTTAAAGTAAAACACCTTGTTATCGCAAATGTAACCGGGTCATTTGAAAAATTCAACGCAACGGTTTATTCCAATGGTGAAGATTTCACCGATGCACAGGTTGAATTCAAGGCCGATGTCAACAGCATCAACACGAACCAGCCCGATCGCGACAATCATCTCAAATCACCCGATTTTTTTGACGCAGGTACTCACCCTGAACTGACCTTTGTGTCAAAAAGCCTCCGCAAAAAAGGGGATGGCGGTTTTGTCCTCGGAGGCGATCTTACCATCCGGGGAACGACAAAGCACGTGGAACTGGAAGGCGAATTCGGTGGTATTGTAAAGGATCCTTATGGAAACACAAAGGCCGGTTTTGAACTGAACGGGAAGGTCAATCGCAAGGAATTCGGACTGCACTGGAATGCCCTTACCGAAGCAGGTGGAATGGTTGTGGGAGATGAGATCAAACTGATGATGAACGTTGAACTGGCGAAGAGCTGATCTTCGCCTTTTCCAAAAAAATCCAACTGATGAAGACGATTATTCATAAAGCAGGAACACGCGGTCATGCCGATTATGGCTGGCTCAAAACCAACTACACGTTCAGCTTTGCCAATTATTATGATCCGCGAAGGGTGCATTTCGGTTGCCTGCGGGTTTTGAATGATGATTTTATTGAAGCCGGAAAGGGTTTCGACCGCCACCCGCACGACAACATGGAGATCGTTACCATTCCGCTCGAAGGCAAACTGGAACACAAGGACAGCATGGGGAATACGATGCAGATCCTCAGCGGTGATGTTCAGATCATGTCGGCAGGAACCGGGATCTTTCATTCCGAGTACAATCCCGATCCTGTTCACAATTTGCGGTTGCTGCAGATCTGGATCTTCCCGAAAACGAAGAACATCACACCCCGGTATGACCAGAAAACCTACGATCGGACAGCCCGTAAAAACCGCTGGCAGCGGGTCGTATCCCCAACCGAAAAAGAAGCCGTATGGATCAACCAGGATGCATGGTTCTCCTTGATCTCACTGGAAAAGGGAAAGAATGCGGAGTATGCATTTCAGAATGCCGGAAACGGGGCTTACGTTTTTATGATTGAAGGATCTGCCGCCGTCTCCGGAACACAGCTCGACCGTCGCGACGGTGCAGGTTTCAGCGAGACCGGTTCCCTGGAACTGACTGCTCTCGAAAATTCCGAGATCCTGCTGATGGAAATTCCGATGCAGGCATAAGGCCGATTTTGAATTCTGTTCGATTTTTTTGATCTTTGCACGGAACCTGCAAACAACCTTCGTTACCATGCAAAAAAAACTTCTCTTTTTATCAGGGATCATTGCCCTG
>JAPLDI010000005.1:0-30303 GCA_026391795.1 Bacteroidota bacterium | reverse complement strand
TTAACAACCCGGATGCTATTAAGGTCGCCGTTGCCACTTTTGAACAGCAGGCTGCCACTGCCGTGGAGAAAACCGTGATCATTGAAGGCACGGTTCTTCATACCTGCAAACATGGCGGCAAAAGGCTGTTCCTGGTCGACGGAAACGACAGCGTACGGGTAGAAGTGACTGCAGGGAAAGAGATCCCTAAATTTGATGAAAAACTTGTCGGGAGCCGGCTCCGTGTGCTTGGTGTCCTGAAAGAGGAAAGGATCGATGAAAGATACCTGAATGAGTGGGAAAACGAAGTAAAGAAACCCGAAGCCAGCCATGAGACAGGAGTCCACAGCGGTGCCAAAGGACATGAGGACCAGGATACCCAGGACAAACTGGATAATATTAATTCGCTTCGGCAAGACCTGAAAACCAGCGGCAAGGATCACCTCTCCTTTTATTCCATCGAGGCAAGTAAGTTTGAAGAGGTTAAAAAGTAATGATGCAGACGAAAACGCTCCGGCGTTGGAATAATGCCATACACCGCGACATAGGCTACCTATGCGTGGGAATGACCCTGATCTATGCAATCTCCGGAATCGTTCTGAATCACTTTAAATCGGGCGACCTGATCCATCCTGATTATGCAAAATCTTTTAAGGAGGTTCGGGTGTCTTTACCGAAAAATGATTCGGTGACCAACGCCTACGTCTTTTCCGTCCTGGATCAGCTCGGAGAAAAAGATCATTACAAAAGCCATATTCTCGGAGCCAATTCCCTGGAGATCTTTTTGTCCATGGGATCCGTCTATGTTGATCTGAAAAGCGGAACGGCCCAGGTGGAGAAAAAAACACCGCTTTACGGCATCCGGGAGTTCAACCTTCTCCATTACAACAACATCAAGAAATTCTACACCTGGTTTTCCGACCTGTACGCGGTGGGGCTGATCTTTCTTGCCATCACCGGCATGTTTGTGCTCAAGGGAAAGAACGGGATCTTAAAGAGGGGTGCATGGCTCACCCTCATCGGCATCCTTCTCCCGGCATTATTCCTGTTGTTTTACGCCTGAAAGGTTTCCCGGCCTGTCATTGATCTTCATCCGGGTTAAAAACCGGAACTTCACTATTCAAGCACCAGTTTGATTAACCGGGGCGTTCCCGTGATTCTTCCGAAGTAAATTCCTTTGGTCTGACCCGAAAGATCAAGGGTTGATTGTTTCCCTGTTACCGGGATTTTTTTAACCTGCTGACCCGTCAGGGAAAGAACCTCCAGCCATCGTCCGGGATCCGGCTGATCACAATCAATATGAACCAGCCCGGTTGACGGCACAGGGTAAACCCTGATCCCGTCTTCTCCCGTCAGGTAACCAATAAAGCTGGGATCATAAACATTGACGGCAAGGGAATCAGAAGCTCCGTCGCCGCAGGAATTATGCCCCTTTACCTTCATGTAAATGAGCCCTGTGAAGTTCTCCGTAAGGTTCAGTACGCCGGTCGTTCCGCCTGTAACGACTGAACCCGCAGAAGCGGGACTGACCTCCCATAAGTAGCTTGCTGCATTTGTCAGAACGGGCGTGGTAAAATTCACCCCCGTGCTTCCCCGGACGACCAGTGTAGGGCCGGATAGGGATAAAACAGGGAAAGGCTTTGGCGATGGGGTTGTAATATCATTGGTATGGGTCCAGGTATGATCCGGGTTACTTACCACCCAGTCATAGTCAGAAATGGTAAATCCTTCCCCAAACCAGGGATTCATATAATACATGTTCATGTTAACGAGTCCATGTCCCACCAGGAAATGTCCCCCTCCCGTTGTCCAGCCCCACCGGAAGATAAAAAGCCGGTTCCCCTTGATTCTCGTATGAATCTGGGCAGTATCCAGGTAGGTAGAAATTCCAGGATTATCAATACTTGCAAAATGGATCAGGATGTCCTGTATGCTGCCCGGAACACCCCAGTTGTAATTCCAGTAGTTACAGCCAAGTCCCGGATTTATGCAGCAGTCTGTAGATCCGAAATCATGCCAGGTTGCCACCTCCCTCGTATACTCTGCAATTTCACATTGGGCTTTCGGGGCGCAGTGATAATCAAGGACGCATTCACTTACTCCCGACCAGCACCATTGATCCTGTTCCTGGATAAATTCGCCCACGTTAAGTATCTGGGCTTTTAATCCTGAAACCGATCCAAGGAAGAGAATGACCGCAGCGGTGTACAGGATCCTTTCCCTCCAGGACAGTTTACGGCTGCATGGTTCGGCGGATGCATGATTGGAAGGTTTTTCACCCTTATTTATCTTTTTTAAACCTGATCGTTTCATGGCTGTTTATTTTTATTTATTGAATTTCATCAGCGGATACTCTCTTTGATGTCTGACAGCAATTCATTCAATCCCATTTTAATTCCCGCACTCTCTTTAAGCTTTGTCATATTCAGGATGGCGGAATGCATGGGATAGACGGATACCTCCGTAGCGGACGAGGAAGGATCGCCGGACAGCAGGAAATCGCTCTGCAACTGGTATACCCTGAGCAGCGTGAGGTCACTATTTTTGACCAGTTCCGGATACCGGTCAAACTCCTGCAATTCCCCCGCAAGCACCCTGGCGCCCAGAGAAACGATCTTCCACTGGTTTTCCCTTTCATTCACGGTGATGAGTGCCCGGTTCACCTGGTTCACCACTAAGGGGATCCGCCATTCCCCCGTTGCAACCAGGTAGCTCTTCCCCGGCCGTAACTCTTCTTTAAAAAAATCACCTGTAAGTGTATAAACCTTATACTGCTTACCCAGTTTCGCCTGGGAAAACTCATCACGGTTTGCAAAGCCGTACCCCTGCTCATTCCCCCCCGGAATTTTCAGGAGCCATTCCTGAACATCAGACTGGACTTGCTGAATCATCTTTTGCCGGTCCATTGTCTGGGCCTTGCTTCCTGTCCCCATCATGAAGGGAATGACCAGAAGAAATAGGAACTTTTTCATACGAAGGATGTTTATTTATACGACCGGTAATCGGGGATTGTAACTATTCTCATTCGATTGTATTTTTCTGCCGGGAAAGCATAAGCCGGGAAACAAACGGTCAAAACTCCGGCAATCTCATCATAAAGATTACCTCAAATATAAAAAAATAAAGAATGCTTTGGTGTATAAATACAGACTTCTGTATTTTTTCATTGACCTGGTTTTCGTTTCATACCCGGATTCTCATCCTGAATCACAGGATTTTCCTATTTTTGCAGAAATGAACATGAAAATGAACTTCATCGAAGAATTACGGTGGCGTGGGATGATCCACGATGTAACTCCCGGCGCTGAAGAGCAGCTGCAGAAGGAAATGACCGTGGCTTACATCGGCTATGACCCCACCTCTGATTCCCTGCATATCGGGAACCTCGCCTCCATCATGATGCTGGTACATTTTCAGCGGGCCGGACATAAACCCATCGCACTCGTTGGCGGTGCCACCGGGATGGTCGGTGACCCTTCCGGGAAATCCGAAGAGCGGAACCTCCTCGATGAAACGGTTCTCCGGCATAACCAGGAATCCATCCGGAAACAACTGGAAAAATTTCTTGACTTTACCTGCACAGGGAATCCCGCCGAGATGGTAAATAATTACGACTGGACGAGGGAATTCGGTTTTCTCCAGTTTCTCAGGGAAGTGGGGAAGCACCTTACGGTAAATTACATGATGGCGAAAGATTCTGTAAAGAACCGCATGGAGTCCGGATCGGGGATCTCATTCACGGAATTCAGCTACCAGCTTTTACAGGGCTACGACTTCTGCTGGCTCTACGAGCATAAGAACTGCAAACTCCAGATGGGCGGCTCGGATCAATGGGGAAACATCATGACTGGTACTGAGCTGATCCGGCGAAAACTGGGCGGCGAGGCGTATGCCCTTACCTGCCCGCTGATCACGAAATCCGATGGCGGGAAATTCGGGAAGACAGAAGCCGGCAATATCTGGCTGGATCCGAAGAAAACTTCCCCTTACAGGTTCTACCAGTTCTGGCTGAACGCCAGTGATGAAGATGCAGCCGAATACATCAGGAAATTCACACTTTTATCCAAAGAAGAGATTGATCATGCAATCACGCAGCATGCGGAAGCGCCGCACCTGAGGAACCTCCAGAAACTGCTGGCCAAAGAGATCACTATCCGGGTTCATTCGGAAGAGGATGTTCATGCTGCCGTGGAGGCTTCAGAAATCCTTTTTGGAAAAGGGACAACAGAAACCCTGAAGAAATTATCGGAGGAGACCCTTCTTTCGGTTTTCGAAGGAGTTCCGCAAAGCGAAGTGGCGAAGAGCGATATTGCAAACAAAATTCCGATCGTCGATTTCCTTTCAGGAACGACCCGGATCTTTGCATCCAAAGGTGAAGCCCGCCGGATGCTTAAAGAAGGAGGCGTTTCCATCAACAAGGAAAAGGTTGCCGAAGAATTTGAAGTCAGTGAATCCTGCCTGCTGAACGACAAATACCTCTTGGTACAGAAAGGAAAGAAAAATTACTTCCTGGTGAAGGCGGTGTAATTTCCATTTCCGCCTTCGTGTTACTTCGTGCATCCTTGGTGCACCTTTGTGGTAAATAAAATTTTACTTTTTAACCTTTCCGTTCCATTTTCTATACTTTTCCGGAAAATCTTCCGTTTAAATAGTATCGTGAGCCAAGTCACGCTGCAGGTTTCACCCCTAAATGAAGGATTCGTATTGAACAGGAAATCTACCCTCCTTTTTTTCAATAATCTCTCATTCCTTCATTAACCTTTAAACCAAACAGCCATGAACGTGAACAGAATCCTCTGCGGGTTGCTGATATTATCGGCAGCCGTATTCTTTTTGCCGGGGTGCAAGAAGAATACCTCAAACAAAAATGCAAATGTCACCTGGGCATCCGACAATGCGCTTGCCGAAGCTGCATATGGCGATGTCAAAAACTGGTCGGACAGGGCCATGGCCGGTTCCAAACTTAAATCGACCCCTGGCGACACCATCTGGATGGGAACCTGCGTTCTTGCAACACTTGACCTGGCCGTTTTCCCCTACAAACTCACCATCGATTTCGGTCCGGTCAACTGCAAGTGCGACGATAACAAAAACCGCCGGGGCAAGATCATTGTCACCGCCAATGGTGATTACTGGCAGGCAGGGACTGTCATTACCTATACATTTGAGAATTATTTCGTGGAAGATAACCAGCTGCTGGGAACGAAGACCATTACCAACAACGGGCGCAATACGGCAGGGCACCTCAACTGGACCATTGATGTTGCCGGTGAGATCATCAAGGCCGGCAATGGCGGCACGATATTCTGGAATTCAAGCCACATCCTCGAATGGCTGTCGGGAGAAGCAACTCCCTGGGTCTGGTGGGATGATGTTTACCAGATGACGGGGACAGCCAGCGGAACCGGTGCCGATAGCAAAACCTATTCCTGCACGATCACCAACCCGCTGAAGAGAAAACTGAACTGCGAATGGATCGAAAGCGGCACCATGGAAATCCAGCCCCAGGATTATCCGCTCATCATCCTTGATTTTGGAAATGGCACCTGCGACAACCAGGCAACTGCAACGATAAACGGTACGGTATACCCCATCAATATGCCGTAACTGTTTTTTTGGTTAACGGAAAGTGAAAAAGCCAGTCCCGGCATCCGGGCTGGTTTTTTTTATTCCTGTCTTTGATTTTATTACACCTCAGGGAATGAATTCTTTTTAATAAATTTGTGTACCTGACCATGAAACAACATTCAATCTTAAAAATCAAGAGATGAAAATAATGACCAGCTTCTGCATTTTTGTTTTCCTGCTTTCAGAAGTGATGCTTTTAGTTTCGGGCTGCAGCGAAAAATCCAACACCTCAACAGGTGGTCCCGGACTTTCGGGAACCATTAAAGGAACGGCAACCCTTCCCGCGGGAGTCCAGGGAGATCTTTTAAAAGCAAGAGCAAATCTCTACAACAACCCTCCCCTTTCAGGAGGACATACTCCCGACAAATCGGTCAGTGTTTCGGGGACGCAGGACAGCGTTACTTTTTCCTTTTCGGGATTGCCGGCAGGAGACTATTACATTGAAGTCTGGAAAGATTCTGTGTCATCGGGATCTGCCTGGCAGACGGGAGACCTGGTGGGATGGTATGGGGCAGGAACGGTCGATATTCCCGTATGGATGCCGGTAAGTGTGAAAACTTCACTGACCTCCAACGTGTCCATTGTCATGCATTCCATGTTAAGCAATATACATGGCACCGTCAGCGGGCCGAACGATTATTCCAATACAATGGTGAGTATTTATTCCAACTACACGAACTGGCTGAACTACATTCCGGCACAATCTGTCATGACGATTGGCAGCGGATCCTCTGTGACCTATTCAATGACAAATATTGCTCCCGGAACTTATTTTCTGGATGTATGGAAAGACAATGACCTTTCCGGGAACTGGACCACGGGTGATTTTGTTGGTTGGTACGGGACAGGTACACTTACCAGTATCGAGCTGACCCCGATCGAGATGACGGAATTCAGCAATATTCAGGCGGATATCTCCATGAACACCATCACGAAATAAAGCTCTCCTGAAGAAGAAAAAAAGCCGGAAAGAATCCGGCTTCTCAACGATCATCCGTCACGCTATTTCACAAACTGTTTAGCATAATATTTCGGCGTCAGCTTTTCCCCGGTGGCTTTTTCAATCATATCATTCCAGTAGTACCTGGAACCCGGTGCAAAAACTTTTTCTTTCAGGAAGGTGCCAATTCCCTTATTCCCGGTAAAACTCTGGAACCGGTAATCTTCTGATTTCAAAATGTTCTTGACCATGTAAAAATACAACTGCGAGGCAAGAAGTTCGCCCAGCAGATAATTATGATAGTAGCAAGGATACAGGGCAATGTGGATCTTTGACGCCCAGTCGGGTTCGTTGCGGCCTTCCGGGCGTTTCAGCATCTGGAACTTTTCAGCAAGGTCCCACCAGAGTTTATTGAGGTCCTGGTCCGGATTTTCGTACATGCCCTTTTCAAAATTGTACATCAGCTGGGCCCAGCGGCTGAAAACCAGTTGCTGAAGGCGTAATGTCTTCAGGCTGGTTTCGGCAATTTTCATCTTCTCCTGTTCAGATATGCCCAGGTTATCCTTTATCCACTGTGGATTCGTAGAGAACCTCCCGAACATTTCCGCGATGGCTTCCGTCGTGAACGTGTGGGCGGGATCACGCAGAATGAACGGCAAATCACGGTTGATCGCGTCAAAATAGACGGCATGTCCGAACTCATGAAGCATTGTGCCCATCCAGGTCTCATTGGGAACAATGTTGCAGAGTACGCGAACATCCCCGTTCTTGTCGATATCGGTGCAGTAAGCATGCTGATTCTTGCCGGGTTTCCCGTATAGATCACTGTTTTTGATCATCCCGTCGACAGGTAATCCGATGCCTGCATAATAGGTTGAGGTGAGCACTTCCAGGTTCTTTCCCTTATAAAACTGGTCAAGATCCTGTTCATAAATACGGGGTGCTTCCTGGAAGAAACGGTTCTGGTAATTCCAGGGCCTCAGTTCATCCTTGCTTTTCAGGTTATAATATTTTACAAAATAACTGTCAATCTCTCCCTTCACTTCGGCAAATGAACTCCGGGTCAGGCTGTCAAGCTGTTCGAAAAGACTGCTGATGACTTTCGGGTCCTGTTCGCTGAGCGTCAGGCTCATCTCATGATAATTTTTAAAGCCAAGGTCCTTGGCGATCTCATTCCTTTTCTTTACAAGGGCAATGATATCGGCAGCAACGACAGTCCCGATTTTCTTTTGCGCCATCCAGACCTCTTTCTGGGCATTCACATCCTTCGAATGCTTCAGGATGTCTTCAACTTCGTTATCATTCAGCTTTTTGCCCTTGACCTCGGCCCTGAAATTCCCGTATTTCTGTTCGATGGCGCTCGACATGCGCACGGTAGCATTCAGCTTTGCTGTATCAGCTTTTGCCATCAGGAAATTCCTGTAAAGCACATCCAGTTCGCGAAGCAGCATCGTATCGGTGATCATGCCGGAAACCTTGATCTCTTCGAGCTTTTTTAAAGATTCCTTATCGGCAAACAGTTTTACGACCTTCATTTGCAGATCTTCCGACTTTTTAAAATCCTCCGGTTTCCCGGTAATGGAAGCATCCCAGCTGGCAAGATTGGCCGCCTTGTAAAGCGGGATGTAAACGGAGTCGAATTTTTTGATGAAATCAACCAGTTCTTTTTTCATGTTTTCCTGTTTGGATTGACAGCCTGAGATCAGCGCTGCTGATGCAAGTAACGCAACAAAGATTTTTAATGTTTTCATAGGGCGGTGGTTGTTTTATTATTGATTGGACAGCTTTATGGTTTAAGAAAAATAATTAATCGCCTGACCAGACAGTTCCTTCCTTCGTATCTTTCACGGTTATTTTTAAGCTCTGAAGAGCATCCCGGATCTTGTCGGAAGTTGAAAAATCCTTTTTCTCGCGCACATCCTTCCGGATTGCAAGGATCAGGTCCATCAGCCCCTGAACGACCTCATCCCCGCCGTCCTTTGTTTCCTCCTTTAATCCCAGGATATCACCCATAAAGAGCCCGAACATGTTTTTCAGGAGTTCCAGATCCGCCTGGCTAAGGCTCTCTTTTTTATCCCAGACCGAATTGATGATCCTGACCCCTTCAAAAAGATTTGCAATCACCATCGGGGTGTTGAAATCGTCGTTCATCGCCTGGTAACAATTGTCTGATAGTTGTTGAATATTGATCCCCGAGGTGGTGGTGACAGAAGGGTCAACAGACGTGATCTTTTTCAGGGTTTCGATGCCTGCAAACAGTTTCTTCAATCCTTTCTCAGCAGCCTGCAGGGCTTCATTTGAAAAATCGAGTGTACTCCGGTAATGAGCCTGGAGGATAAAAAAGCGGATGGTCATCGGGCTGTAGGCCTGGCTCAGGCCGGGATGATTTCCCGTGAAAAACTCTTCCAGGGTGATGAAATTTCCCAGCGACTTGCCCATTTTCTGGCCGTTGATGGTGATCATGTTGTTGTGCATCCAGTATTTCACCGAATCAGAACCGTTTGCAATGCGCGACTGGGCAATCTCTGATTCATGATGTGGAAACATGAGGTCCATTCCGCCTCCATGAATATCGAAATGTTCACCGAGGTACTTGGTTCCCATGGCGGAACACTCGAGGTGCCAGCCCGGAAAGCCTTCACTCCAGGGCGAGGACCACCGCATGATGTGTTCGGGTTGTGCTTTTTTCCAGAGAGCAAAATCCACAATGTTTTTTTTCTCTTCCTGGCCTTCGAGTTCCCGGGTATTGGAAAGCAGGTCTTCCAGGATCCTTCCCGAAAGTTTCCCGTACTTGTATTTTTCGTTGTATTTCAGGACGTCAAAATATACTGACCCGTTAACCTCATAAGCATACCCTGCATCCACTATTTTCCGGATCATTTCAATCTGTTCGGGAATGTGGCCCGAAGCCCTGGGTTCCACAGATGGACGCTTTACATTCATCGCTTCCATGAAGATGAAATAGCGGTCGGAATAGTATTGTGCCACTTCCATGGGTTCCAGCTGCTCCAGCCGTGCCTTTTTTGCAATCTTGTCTTCTCCCTGGTCCTCGTCATTTTCAAGATGCCCCACATCCGTGATGTTCCTGATGTAACGAACCCTGTATCCGAGATGCTGAAGGTAACGGAAAACAACGTCGAATGTAATGGCCGGCCGTGCATGCCCAAGGTGCGGATCACCATAAACCGTAGGACCGCAAACATACATGCCGGTAAAAGGGGGGTTGAGCGGCTGAAAGATCTCTTTCTTCCGGCTCAGGGTGTTATAAAGAATTAAGGTGGATTCCATCCTGTTTGGGTTCAGACAGTAAAATTAGAGATTTTTCTCCAACTTCAGAATTTCTACATTTTCTGGATTCATCTTTGCATCAAAATTACTATTCATTAACCCTTAAAATAAACAAAATCATGAAAAAAGTATTGGCATTAGCACTGGTTGCTGTCTTTGGCACAGCAGTATTATTCGCTCAGGAAGTGAAAAAAGACACCAAATCGGAACCTGCAAAGAAAGAAACAAAAGCTACAACATCGGCAACAAAAGACAACAAGCCTGTAACACCTGTAACACCGGTGTCGAAAGACGCAGCAAAAACGGGTGAAAAGAAATCAGAACCCGCTAAGAAAACAGAACCTGCTAAGAAATCAGAGCCTGCTAAGAAAACAGAGCCTGCTAAGAAAGAAACAAAGGCAGAACCTGCTAAGAAATAAAGGAGAACAGCCTTTTTGGTTTGGTTAACGTCCTGCAGAAAGATACGGAGGTATCGGATTCTGCAGGACGTTTTTTTTTATTTAAAAAGAGAAGGTTGTATCTTTGGACAACGAATCTGTTGCATATGGAATTTATTGAAAATCTCGATGGGGCAGTCATCGTCAGTGATGCGGATGGCACTATCGTTTACCTGAATGACAGGGCTGCGAATAATTTCCAGAAAGAGGGCGGCCGCTCGCTGATCGGGAAAAACCTGAAGGATTGTCACAAGGATTATTCCAATGACAAGATCCGGGAGATGATGCAATCCCATGAAAAAAATGTTTACACCATTGAGAAGAAAGGGAAGAAAAAGCTGATCTACCAGGCTCCCTGGTATCATCAGGGAGCCTTTGGCGGGCTGGTTGAACTGTCGCTTGAAATTCCATTTGAGATGCCTCATTTTAAAAGGGATTAATTCTGGGATCCGTTGATTCAGGGAACCGGAGTAAATACTTGTACATCATGGTAACTTCTCCCTCCCGGAAGGACAATCTCTTCTGGATCTTTCTAATTGCCCTGGCAAACACGGCTATCCATCTTTGTTTTTACAACACCCTTGGATTTCACCGGGATGAATTGCTCTATTTTTCACTTGGGCAACATCTCTCGACAGGATATGCATCGGTACCTCCTTTTATCGGTCTCATGGCCTGGTGCATGATCCATCTGTTCGGACCGACTCTTTTTGTCGCCCGGCTGCTTCCCGCCATCTTCAGCGGGATCATGGTCTTCCTCGTTGCAGCCATCGTAAAGGAATTCAGGGGTGGTCCCTATGCCCGGATCCTTGCTGCCATCGGCATCCTTGTTTACCCGGTCAACCTGCGCGCGTTTTACCTGTTCGAGCCGGTTTTCTTTGATGTCTTCTTCTGGACCCTGATATTTTATATTTTGATCCGGTGGATCAATACCCATAAGGAGCGGTACCTGCTCCTCCTGGGAATCGTTGCCGGGATAGCGGTCATGAACAAATACTCGGTGTTTTTTCAATTCTTCGGACTGATTATTGTTTTTATCCTTTCCTCCAGGCGTGAACTCTTTTCCAAGAGGCTTTTCTGGACGGGAATTCTCCTTGCGTTCCTCATCATCCTTCCCAACTTTGTCTGGCAGGTCTCTCACGATTTTCCTGTGGTGACACACATGAAAGCATTGCGTGATTCCCAGCTCGTCCATGTAAACCGGCTGACATTCCTTACTGATCAGCTGTTTATCCTGTTAACCTCCTTATTCCTGGTACTGCCCGGGATAATTTATCTCCTTTTCTCAACGAAAATGAAAGATTGGCGGCTTCTCGGGATCGCCTGTATCCTGGCTTTTGCCATCCTGATGCTGCTCCGCGGGAAAAGTTATTATACAGCAGGCATCTATCCGCTCATCATAGCTGCAGGAGCCTGTTTCTGGGAAAACCTGTTTCACGGCAAGTCCTTGCGCCTGACCCTTCCTGCCCTGATGCTCCTGATTACCCTTCCAATCCTGCCGGCAGTTCTTCCGGTACAAAATGCCAGATCGATGGCGACAGGATTTTCCTGGTTCCAGAAAATGACCGGGGTCGGTTCCTTTCTCAGGGATGAAAAGGGGATTTATCATTCCCTGCCGCAAGATTATGCTGACATGCTGGGATGGGATGAACTCGCGAAGATCACCGCCAAGGCTTACCGCCAGGTCCCGGATAAAAAGTCATGCCTGATCTATTGCGAGAATTATGGCGAGGCCGGGGCCATTATGGTGCTCGGAAAAAAATACGGGCTTCCCGATCCGGTATGTTTTTCCGAAAGCTTCTATTACTGGGCACCAAGAAAATTAGAACACGAGATCCACACACTGATCTATATTAACGACGAACCGGGAAAAGATGTCCAGGCTCTCTTTGCTGATTTCAGGCTCATCGGTAAGATCAGCGATACGCTTGCGCGGGAATACGGCACATCGGTCTACCTGGCTTCCCGGCCCAGAAACAGCTTCAACGCTGCCTGGGAAAAAAGAGTACGCCAGGTCCGATCTCCCTTCTGAGTCGTATACTTTTGATAGAAGGGAGGCTTCCGGAATGACAAATTCTTCCTATTTTTACAAAAAAATCTAATTCAACTTTTCTCCAGATGGAAAAAATCCTGGTCATTGGCTGTTCCGGACAGATCGGTTCGGAACTGACACTCGAATTACGAAAAAAATATGGCAATGCAAATGTGATTGCAACAGATATCCGCCCTGCACCGCCTGAAATTGCTGATTCCGGAAAATTTGAAATACTCGACGTGATGGATACAGCGAAACTGCAGCTGATCCTCGAACACGAAAAGATAACCCAGGTATATCACCTTGCCGCCATCCTCTCGGGAAATGCAGAAAAAAGACCGCTTGCTTCCTGGGAAATCAACATGAAAAGCCTGATCAATGTCCTTGAGCTGGCCCGCGAACTGAAAATCAAAAAAGTGTTCTGGCCAAGTTCTATTGCTGTCTTCGGCCCCACCACTCCAAGATACGACACCCCCCAGTTTACCATCATGGAGCCGAATACGGTATATGGGATCAGCAAGCTTGCCGGCGAACGCTGGATCGAATATTATTACAATAAATACGGAGTTGACACCCGAAGCCTCCGGTACCCGGGGCTGATCAGTTATAAAACGGAAGCCGGCGGTGGTACTACCGATTATGCCGTTGAGATCTTTTATGATGCCATCCGTCAAAAAAAATATGAATGCTTTTTAGGACCCGAATCGGATCTTCCGATGATGTTCATGTCGGATGCAATAAAGGCTACGATCGACCTGATGGAGGCAGATTCGTCAAAACTGAGTCTCCGCTCCAGCTATAATGTTGCGGGGATCTGTTTTAACCCACGCCAGCTTGCCGAGGAGATAAAAAAGCACATCCCTGAATTTGAGATCACCTATAAACCTGATTTCCGGCAGGCCATCGCCGATTCCTGGCCGGCCTGCATCGATGATTCTGTGGCTAAAAAAGACTGGGGTCTTACCAGTGAGTATGACCTTCCGAAGATGACGAAACTGATGATTACAGAGATCCGGAAAAAACTGGGCTGAGCCGAAAGTACGACTCAAAAGGGCCCTGTTATTTTTTCACTTTCTTATAGGTGATTTTCAGGGTGCCGAATTGAAAAACAGATTTCACGACAGCACTGGTATCGGTGACATGAATAATATCTAACCTCATTTTTTTACCCGTCTCTTTTGTATTGACAACCATACTTTTCCCGTGGTCCTTAAATTTCCATGTGGAATGTATCGTTTTCCCGGAGGATTCCTTAAGGGCCGTTTTATCTGCATTGATGGTCAGCGTGGTATTTTTTTCGCGTTCAACAATCCGTGAAATCAGGGCATCCAGTTTGACCGAATCTTTTTTACTTGCAGACAGGTTTACTTCTCCAGGCTTGATTTTTGAGTTCGTTTGACTGTCTTTTGCAGCGTTGGTTTCCCCGGTGCCCGATTTTGTTTTTGCCTGTGCATTCTCTGCCCCGGTCTGGATTACGGGCAAATCAAGTATTTCTACTTTTACCGGTTTCCAGGTTCCGATGATTTTCTTCTGGTATTGAGAGGTTGTTGCACAGGATGAGATCAGAAATGCAAAGACAATGGTAAAACTAAAGGTCAGGGCTCTTTTCATGTTCATATTTATCTTTATTAAAAAACGTGATTTATCTGGTTTTATTATCTGTTAAAGTTCCTTCATCACATCTACTGTTGAATCTCTGTCGTTGATCCTGATCGTGAACCCCCGCTTCCGGAAAACCGATATCATCCTTTTGTTGTCGGTCGTCGTCTGGGCGATGATGCTTTTCAGGTTCCAGGCATTGGCAATTTCCAGGCAATAGTCGGTGAGCAGGTTTCCAAGGTCCTTCTTCTGCCATGCATCTTCAATCAGGATGGCATATTCCACGCGTTCATGATCCGGGTCAGCAATAAGCCTTCCCACTCCAAGAATTTTTTTTGATGTCCCCTCATTCAGTTCTGCCACGATGGCAATCTCACGGTCATAATCGTTATAGCAGAAGCGCGTGGCTGTTTCGTGCGATTGCCACTGGAAAAAGTAGCGAAACCGGGAATAGAGCGATTCTTTCGAACACCGTCCGATCATCGCAAGCCACAGGGATTCATCCTCCGGTTTGATCGGCCTTAACAGCAGGTCTGTACCGTCCTTCATGCGGATGTGTTTGACCAGTTTCTCAGGATAGGGATGAAGGGCAAGATGGGCATACGGATGCTTTTCCTCCCATTTCGTTCCGGGGTCGATAACGATCCTGGCATCCAGGGCTGTCACCTCCTCTGAAGTTACCAGCAAGGGGTTGATATCAAGTTCCCGGATCTCGGGGTAGTCTGCTGCCAGGTAGGAGAGCCGGATGAGAGCCTGGATAAGCAGGTCGATATTCTTGGGTTTACTTCCCCTGTATCCCCTGAGCAACGGATAGATCTTCAGGGATTCCAGCATCCTTCTGGCAAGGCTTTCGTTGAGCGGGGGAAATCCAAGGGCCTTATCGCCAAAGAGTTCAGCTGTGATCCCGCCCATTCCTACCATCAGCACGGTTCCGAATATCCGGTCTTTTTTAATCCCAAGAATCATCTCAACAGCATCTTTGGAAGAAAACATCCGCTGTACGGTCACACCTTCAATTCTTGCTGCCGGTTGATGAATGGCTGCAGATTCCGTTATCTTCTTAAAAGCATTTCTAACCTGCTGTTCATCGGTGAGATTAAGGATAACCCCTCCCACATCCGATTTATGGGTGATTTCGGGCGACTGAATTTTCAGTACTACCGGGTAGCCGATCCTGCCTGCGGCGCTGACTGCTTTTTCCGGTGTGGATGCCAGAATGGGTTTCGTCGTGGCAATACCATAGGATTCCAGTATGTTTTTTGAAATTTCTTCCGACAGGATGGCTTCATTTTTACTTATGATCTGTTCAAATTCATTCCGGAGCCTGGCCCGGTCGACAGTAAACTCAACGGGCACATCCTTTGGGGTTTCATAAAGGATCTCCAGGTTGCGCGAATAGGAAACCATCGTCATGAAGGCGCGGATTGCCTGTTCCGGGGTTTTGTAGGAAGGAATGCCTGCTTCAACCAGGATATCGTCTGCATCGTGCATGCTTTGCCCTCCCAGCCAGGCAGCCAGGATCGGTTTGCCGGTGGTGGAGACAAGCGCACTGATCTCCTTTGCCGTTGCATTCGGGTTGGTCATTGCCTGGGGTGTCAGGATCACGAGGACAGCATCGGTATTCTTGTCTTCCAGCACGATCTGGGTGGCTTTGGCAATGCGTTTGGCCCGTGCATCTCCAAGAACATCAACCGGGTTTCCATGTGACCAGAAAGCCGGTAGATTTTCATTCAGTTTCGCAATCGTTTCTTCAGAAAGTTCGGAGAGGACCCCATTCATTGAAATAAGGTTATCCGTGGCCATGACACCGGGTCCGCCGGCGTTGGTAATGATTCCGAGCCGCGGGCCTCGCGGATATTTGTTCCTCCCGATCAGTTCCGCCACACTGAAAATGTCGCCGATCTCGTAAACCCGGGCAAGTCCCGTGCGCTGAAAGGCGGCATCATAGATTGCATCTTCCGATGCCATGGCACCGGTATGGGATGCTGCCACATGAGCGGATTCAGGGAAGCGGCCTGCCTTGTAAACAATGATCGGTTTTTTGCGGGCAAAAGCCCGTGAAGCTGTCATGAACTTCCTTGCATCCGTGATGGATTCAATATAAAGAATGATACAGTGGGTGTTCTCATCTTCCCCGAAGTAATCAATCAGGTCGCCGAATTCAACATCCAGGCTGTTCCCGATCGAGACAAACTGGCTGAATCCAATCCTTCCCTCCATGGCCCAGTCAAGCACAGATGTACACAAGGCCCCCGACTGAGAGATGAAAGCAATGTTGCCCGGCATGGGCATGGCTGCAGCAAAACTTGCATTGAGTTTCAGGGAAGGCACAATCACACCGAGGCAATTCGGACCCATGATCCGCATTCCTTCAAATTGTTTCTGCACCATGCGGATCTCAGTTTCGAGTTTCTTCCCTTCTTCCCCGATCTCCTGGAAACCGGCGGAGATAATGATCACCCCCAAAATACCCGTTTCACCACATTCGCGCACAACACCCGGAACTTTTTTTGCGGGTGTGCAGATGATGGCCAGGTCGGGAACTCTGGGCAAGCTTTTAATGTCAGGATAACAGGGAATCCCCATCACGGCTTCATTGTCGGGATTAACCGGATAAACCACACCGCGGAATCCTCCGCTGACAAGGTTGATCAGGACTTTACCGCTGACACTGTTGGGATTTGTCGTCACCCCAATCAGGGCAATTCTCCTGGGGTTGAATATCGGGTCGAGATTGTGAACGTTCATGATGGCCGGGGAGCGAAATGAAGGGCATGAAAAGCCAGTTGCAAAGATAGGAGAATTCTGTGACTGCAAAACAGGAGATTAAAACGAAACCATAATGATTATGGTGGATTCCTGTTCAATTTGTACCTGAAACACGATTTTTTCTTCTTTTCTTTGCAGTATCAAAAAAACACAAAAACGATGAAAAAAACTTTTTACTCCCTTCTGCTTGGGATGCTTGTTTCCATGTTCACCCAGGCACAATCAGCAGACACAAAAACCCCGGCGCCGGAAACTAAAACCCCCTTGTTCGGTTTCACTTTTTCAGGCTATGTCAAGACCGATATCATTTATGATACCCGCCAGACGGTCAGCTCAAGAGACGGCCAGTTTTTTTTGTATCCCGATGCCGTTGTAAAGGATGCCGATGGAAAGGATATCAACGCGAAGGCCAATTTCAATATGCTTTCAATCCAGACGCGGCTTGCGGGGGCTTTTACTGGCCCCGATGCGCTGAAGGCCAAAACCTCCGCTTACATCGAAGGTGAGTTTTTCGGAAACACCAATACCGCCATAAATTCATTCCGTCTCCGTCATGCCTGGGTAAAACTGGCATGGACGCACACCGAGCTCATGGTGGGTCAGTACTGGCACCCGATGTTTGTCGCCAACTGCGCTCCCGAAACAGTATCATTCAATACCGGGGCTCCTTTTGTGGTGTTTACAAGAAATCCACAGATCCGCCTTTCACAGCGACTGGGTCCGGTGACCTTCCAGCTGGTTGCACTATCCCAGATTGATTTCACCTCCACCGGGCCCGACGGTCAGAGCTCAAAGTACCTTCGCAATTCCGTGCTTCCGGAAATGGATTTCCAGGTTCAGTACAACAAAAAGAATGAAGCGAAAGGAACCGAATTCCTTATCGGAGCCGGCATCGATTATATCCTGCTAACGCCAAGGCTCTCGACAGAGGTTGTCATCCATAAGGCCTACGATACGGTTGTCGACAACATCGTGATCCATCACAACGCAGTAACGGCGACCTACAAATCCTCACCCACAACCGACGGGATCTCTTATAATCTTTTCGCAAAACTCCGTCTTCCGAAAGTGACCTTTAAAGCCGGTGGATTTTTCGGAGCCAACAATTATGCATTTACCATGCTGGGCGGCTTTGCCGTGAAAAGCATTTCCGATTCGGCACGGGGAACTGAACAGTATGCAGCCGTCAGGACCTTATCGGTCTGGGGAGAGTTCATGACCAACGGGAAACGGTGGCAGACGGGTATCTTCGGCGCATACAGCAGAAATATGGGAATCGGTGAAACCGTGACCGGGCCTTATTTTTCAAGGGGTAGCAACATCGATTATCTCTACCGGGTTTCGCCGAGGGTTCTGCTGAATATCGGCAAATTCAGGATCGCCGCCGAACTTGAATATACCGTGGCTGCCTATGGAAAAACGAACGAGAAGGGATACGTTTACCAATCATCCGAAATTGGAAACCTCAGAGCTTTGATGGGGGTTTATTTTTTCTTTTAATACCTACTTCCCTGCATAAGAAGCCGGATCCACGGCCTTCACATTCCATTCTTTAAGGAAAGTTACGACTTTCGTGGTATCATATCCCTTAACGGTTGCATGTTCCAGCAACCCTGAGTCCTGGGTATGAAGCCGTTTTCCTTTGCCATCGAGTACAACGAACACGGGAAACCCGAAACGGTTGGGAAATTCAAGCTGCTTCATCACATCCATATTCTTGTTTTCCTTGCTGTAGTTGACCAGGATGTAAATATAGTCGGCCCGGATCAGGGAATCCACCTTTTGAGCACTCGTTGCCATGGCATGAAACCGGAGGCACCAGGGGCACCAGTTCCCGCCAACCTGGATCAGCACATGCTTGTTCTGGGCACTTGCCACCTGGATGGCTTTCTGGATATCGGCTTTCGCATCAGCATTGACGATATAGGGTTTTGCTGTTTCCTGGGAAAAAACGACAAAGGAAGTAACCAGGAAAATGATAGAAATCAGGGTTGTTTTCATGATCTGACAATAAGATGGAATTTGTTTGGCAAAGATACCTTTTTTGAGTTAACTGCTCAAAGAGGATATCCCTTTTAATACCAGGGGAGACGGTTATGATATTTCTTTATTTTGAATTATATTTGCGAGACAAATGATAAAGCCATGAGATCACTCGTTCTTTATCTTCTTGTTTTCCTCTCCCCAAATCTCTTGTTCAGCCAGGTAACATTTTACAAGACCTTCTCAACTACAGGTTACGATTATGGGATGAACGTAAAACAAACACGTAACGGTAATTATCTGGTTTATGGAATCAGTGACAAGGAAAGCGATTCAGCAGGTTTTCTTATGGAAACAAACGGGAAAGGCGACAGCCTTTGGGTTAAGCGGTATCCCGGGTTTCAGTTTAATACTGGGTTCATCAACAATAAAGAAATTCTGACAACTCCTGATGGTGGGTTTACTTTGCTCTCCGTTAACAATTTAGATTTTCCCTCCAGTTCAGTCGATGATACAACCTCACTGATAAAAACGGATTCGAACGGAAATATCGTCTGGATTGTCAGTTATCCAGGCGTAATAAATGCAACGTATAAGAAAACACATGACAATGGGTTTATTATCTGCGGTCAGGATACTAACTCCAGGGTAATTGCAATAAAAACTGACAGCCTTGGCCAGGTGCTATGGAGAAAACCAATCTCAATCGTAACCTATGGAATTTACGGTGGCTGGATCGATTATTTATCTGTAATTGAAATGCCGGATGGAAAATTCCTCTTTAGCGAACAAGAGCATCACATTAATATTATTGAGGTTTCAAGACCTTTATTGGTCTGTTTTTCAGCGAATGGTGATTCTATCTGGTCAAAGTCCCTGAGCTATTTTCCCTATATTTGGGCATCCACATTACTTCCTGTTGGCGATAACTTCATTGTCTGCGGTGCTATCGATTCCCTTACGAATAACGGCCCGGGCAATATGAACGCATCTCTTTTTTGTTTCAACGAAGCAGGCGATAGTTTGTGGTCAAAAGCCTATTTCCAACCCGGCAATCAGAAATTCTTTGATATCCATGCAACCCTTGACGGCGGATATATTGCTACCGGCATATACAATCCTGACCCGCAGAATTTTTCAACTATTTTTGATGGTCTGTACATGGTAAAGTTTGATGCCAATTTTGATACGGTATGGACTCGTTATTTCCCCTCCGTCAACGGACCTGTTTCCGGGCTTTCCATTTCTCAGACAAAAGACACCGGATATATTCTTTGCGGAAGTCAGAGTTCGGATTTTCAATACAGTCATTACACCATGGTACTGGTTAAAACCGATGGTCTCGGTTATTACTATCCGGAAGGCATTGGGGAGAAAACATCATCCCTTAATCTTCAGCCTTTCCCAAATCCTTCACGGGGAATCTTTTTTCTGAATCCCCCGGGAAAATTCAGGGAACTTGAGGTTTCCGGCATCCTTGGAAATGTGATCCTTCACCAGGCAATCGATCCCAATAACAACAGTACTCTTAAAATAGATCTGTCAGGAAACCCCGAAGGAGTTTACCTGCTCAGGTTAAAAAACAGAAACAGTGTGATGATTGGGAAGATTGTGCTCAGGCATTAGGCATCAGCCATTGGCCGTCAGCCATCAGGAATTTATTCATGCGGTTAGCATTTCGTAAACCCAGAGGAACACAACGAAAGAGTAAAAAACCAACTCATGAGCTCGTCAGCTCGTGAGCTCATCAACTATTAAAATGGAAGTATCTTCCTCCCAAGGCTCTCTCCGATCACCTCGGCCATGGCAAGATAGATGGCCGAACCCCCGCAGAGTATTCCTTCGTATCCCGCAACGGTGCCGATACCTGCCCAACCGGTCCAGTCGCGCAAAGCCAGCAGGAAGAAAAGGATCCAGAGGGATAAAAAGACAAATTGCAGCACCCTGTTCTTGTTCCAGGTTCCGATCCACATAAAGAAGGTGAATATTCCCCAGAGGAAGAGGTACCAGCCCATGAAGGCTTCCTCTGTCTTTATGCCTTTTTCCACGCCCAGGTTCGGAAAGATCCAAAGGGCGACAAGGCTGATCCAGAAAAAGCCGTAAGAAGTAAATGCGGTTGTTCCGAAGGTGTTCCCTTTTCTGAATTCAAGAATACCGGCAATAACCTGTGCGATTCCACCATAGAATATTCCCATGGAAAGGATCATGGCACTGACAGGAAAAAATCCGGCATTATGGATGTTGAGCAGAACGGTCGTCATTCCGAACCCCATCAGCCCGAGTGGCGCGGGGTTAGCAAGTTTAGGTTCCATAACGTATGATTTTAAAAATCAGTAAATAGCGAAATGGTGAAATGGTGAAATAATTAACTCACCACTTCACCATTTCACCACTTCACCAGTTACTACATGCCGTACATCTCAATGATCTCCTGCTTCGTCTTCCCAAGGATATTGTACTTGGCTCCGACTTTTTTAAAGGCAGCCAGCGCCTTCTCCAGGTGATGAATTTCGTGGCCTGCAGAGATCTGTGTGCGTATCCTTGCCTGGCTCTGCGGAACGACCGGGAAGAAGAACCCGATTGCGTAGATGCCCTCTTCGTAAAGGTCGCGGGAAACATCCTGGGCAAGCTTGGCGTTGAACAACATCACGGGAACAATGGGCGTATCGCCGTCCTTGATGATCAGTCCCATTTCGGAAAGGCCCTTGCGCCAGAATTCGGTGTTTTTTTCAAGTTTGTCACGGCGTTCTGTCGTGGCGGAAAGGATCTCCAGGACCTTGATCACGCCGGCAACAACAGGAGGTGCAATGGTATTGGAGAAAAGATACGGGCGGGCTTTCTGACGGCACATCGCCACCAGTTCCTTCCGTCCGGAAACGCAACCGCCGGATGCTCCGCCAAGACCTTTGCCGAAGGTGGTGGTGATGATATCCATACGGCCCATCACTCCGCATTTTTCATGCGTTCCGCGGCCGGTCTTGCCGATGAACCCGCTGGCATGGGATTCGTCGCAGAAAAGCAGGGCGTCGTATTTGTCGCACAGGTCGGCCATCTGGTCAAGCTTTGCGGTATCTCCATCCATGGAGAACACACCGTCTGTGATGACCATTTTCAGCCGTTTATCGTTGTGGAGCTGAAGCTTCTCTTCCAGGTGGGCCATGTCAGAATGTTTGTAGGTGTCGTGCATGGCACTGCAAAGACGGATCCCGTCGATGATGGAGGCATGTACGAGACGGTCAGAGATCATCACATCGTCCTTCGTAAGAACGGCTTCAAAAACACCGGCATTGGCATCCATGCAGGAAGGAAACAGGATGGTATCTTCCGTTCCGAGAAATTCAGTTACCATTTTTTCGAGTAGCCTGTGGATATCCTGGGTTCCACAGATAAAACGGACAGACGACATGCCATACCCGTGCGAGTCAAGACCGGCATGTGCCGCCTTTACGACCTCAGGATGACTGGATAAGCCCAGGTAATTGTTTGCACAGATGTTGATCACTTTCTTCAGGGGAGCTCCTGCCGGAAATTCCACTTCAATATCTGCAGCCTGTGCAGAATGAATGTAGCGTTCCACCTTCAAAAGGCCGGCATCTTTCATGCCGGTCAGGATTTCCTGGTAAGCATTCCGAGTTTTGTCACTGTAAGCCATAGTTACCTCCGCTATTTTAGATATTCATTAACCAATGTACAGATCTTGTTGACCGAGTCGAAAGCCTCAGGGGTGGCTTTATCATCGGGAATGGAAATCTTGTATTTGTTCTCAAGGAACCTTTTCAGGGAAACCATCGAGAAGGAATCGACAATCCCGCCAGAGATCAGCGGTGTATCAAAAGTTACTTCGCTGTCGTCTTCCACATACTCATTGATGACGTAAGTTTTTACAATTTCTTTCATGTCTTCCATGGTGCATTCTCCTTTTAAGTTTAAATTATTTACATTCTGATTTCAATATTCGTTGTTCGATTATTCTATATTTCGCTTTAAAGCCCCTACCCCCTTTCCCTCCCCCGATTTGGGGAGGGGTGAGGGGAGGGGGCATTAATCGTTCTCCAGCGTGCTTGTGTCCCCGATCTCCTCGCCCCACTCCTTCGCATGGAGTATTCTCCGCATGATCTTTCCGCTTCGTGTTTTGGGAAGGGTATCAATGAATTCGATCTCCTGGGGCATGGCCAGCGGCGAAAGTTTCTTCCTTACAAAGTTCATGATCTCCAGATCCAGGTCTTTGCTTGCGATAAATCCCGGTTTCAGGGTAACAAAGGCTTTCACCACTTCCATATTTACAAAATCGGGCTTGGCCACAACGGCTGATTCCGCTACTGCGGGATGTTCGAGCAATGCAGATTCCACTTCAAACGGGCTGACAAGGTGTCCGCCCGTGTTGATCACGTCATCGTCGCGGCCGACAAACCAGAAATATCCCTCATTGTCGATACTTGAACGGTCGCCCGGCAGGTACCAGCCGTTCTTGAACTTGTTTTTATAGGTTTCTTCGTTGTTCCAGTACATCCGCATCATCGAAGGCCAGCCGGGTTTGATTGCGATGAGCCCGATTTTCCCTGTTTCGCCGAAGGGTTGAAAAGTTTCTGCATCGATAACGGTGGCTGTGATACCCGGGAAAGGCTTGCCCATCGATCCGGGTTTAATTTTCATCCCGGGATAGTTGGAGATCATAATGGATCCTGTTTCGGTTTGCCAGTAGGTATCCAGGAAGGGTTTCCCGAAAACTTTTTCCGACCAGATCACGGCTTCTGAATTCAGGGGTTCCCCTACGCTGGCAAGATGACGAAGGGAGGAAAGATCGAACTTTTTAATGACCTCATCCCCGGCTTTCATCAGCGAGCGTATTGCCGTTGGTGCAGAATACCACATCGAGATACGGTGTTTCTCTATGAACCTGTACCAGTTCTCGGCAGAAAAACCCGAATCGAGCACACACTGGGTTGCCCCGGTACTGAAGGCCCCGATGATCCCGTAAGAAGTCCCGGTCACCCATCCGGGGTCGGCGGTACACCAGTAAATATCGTCATCCTGGATGTCGAGTACCCATTTTGAACTCAGGTATTGTGAGATCAGCGAATAATGAACATGTTTAACCCCTTTCGGCTGCCCGGTGGTTCCGGATGTATAGTGCAGAACCGAAGGCGATTCGGCATACGTCGGGTGGATATCGAATTTTTCAACTTTCGGCAGTTCCTCAAGATTGAGTGCCACTTCCCTTTGTTGCAAAGGTTTTGCAGGATCCTGGTCAACAATGATCATGTATTCAAGCCACGGCATTTTTTCAATGATCTTGCGCACTTTGGGTGCGTGCTTTTTCTGTGTGATGATCGCACGGGTCTGGGCATTTTCAAGCCGGATGAAAAGGGATTCGTCACCAAAAGCCGAGAACAGGGGCTGTGCAATGGCACCTGTCTTCAGGACACCGAGAAAACCCAGGTACAGTTCGGGGATCTTGTCCATGAACAAACAGACTCGGTCCTCAGGTTTGATCCCCAGATCCCTCAGGAACTGTCCAATTGTGTTGGAAGCAAGGCGGATGTCGTTGTAGGTGTACCTCTTTTCAACGCCAGCTTGCCCTTCCCAGATCAGTCCGAGTTTTTCTGCTTTTCCTAACTGGCAGATCCGGTCGGAACAGTACCAGCCGATGTTGATGATGTTCCCGGGTTTATAATCCAGTTCCTGTTCTGCAATTTTCCAATCGAAATTTTTTACTCTTTCGTCATAAGATCCGATGTTCGACATAGTGAATTGTGTTGTTGAGTTAATACTGGTATGTTTAAGTTGGGTGGTTTTATTTTCGTCTTTCGCTATTTGCTTCCCGCCCTCAGACCTCTGCGCTCAGCCTTCTTTTTCCACGATCACGATTGCCGTTGCGATCTCTTTTACATGCGATAAAGATACATGAATTTTTGAAATTTTTTCGATCTTCGAAAGTTCTTCCGCTTTGCCGTGAAGAGCGATCAGGGGTTTGCCGAACTCATCATGATAGACCTCAATATCGGCAAACCGGATCCCGAACCTCCACCCGGTACCAATGGCTTTCATAAAGGCCTCTTTAGCAGAAAACCGGGCGGCATAGTTTTCGTACTTATGCTTTTTGGTTTCACAATAGGCAATCTCTCCGGCTGTGAAGATTTTCTCACGAAAACCAATGTCTTTTTCCATCACGGCCTGGATCCTGGATACCTCTATAATGTCTGTGCCTGTTCCGTAAATCATTTGACTTCTTTATACGATTTTTATACCGCTAAGACACGAAGTCGCTAAGTTTGCAAATTATTTTGGCGTTTCAATTTGCGTCTTTGCGTCTTTGCGGTTATTCTTTTGTCTCATCCTAAATAGCACCCAGTTTTTTCCCGACCTTTTTAAACTTCTCTATTGCAAAATCGATCTGCTCGGCCGAATGGGCTGCGCTGATCTGCACCCTGATCCTCGATTTCCCCTTTGGAACAACAGGATAATAAAAGCCGATCACATAGATGCCTTCGTCCAGCAAGGCATTGGCAAAATCCTGTGAGAGTTTGGCATCATTGGGAAGATGTCCGAATAAGACGGGTACGATGGGATGGATCCCCGGAACGATTTTAAACCCGGCAGCTTCCATCCCCCGGCGGAACTGGCTAGTATTTTCGAAAAGCTTATCCCTGAGTGCAGTGGTTTCTGAAAGAAGTTTAAGCACTTCAAGCGTGGCACCAGTGATGGCAGGAGCAAGTGTATTTGAAAATAAATAAGGTCTTGATCGCTGGCGCAGGATCTCCACGATCTCCTTCCGGGCAGAAATACAACCTCCGCTGGCTCCGCCAAGCGCTTTTCCAAAAGTAGTGGAGATGATATCAACCCTGCCCTGGGCATTGCAATGCTCGATGGTTCCCCTGCCTGTCTTTCCCACAAACCCGGTGGCATGGGAGTCGTCAACCATCACAAGGGCATTGTATTTTTCAGCCAGGTCGCAGATCTTGTCAACCTGGGCAATGATCCCGTCCATGGAAAAAACACCATCCGTAACGATCAGCTTGAAGCGCGCCTCACCGGCGTCCTGAAGCACCTCCTCAAGGTCCTCCATGTCGTTGTTTTTATAACGAAAACGTTGGGCTTTGCAGAGCCTGACTCCGTCGATGATAGAGGCGTGGTTCAGCTCGTCGGATATGATGGCATCCTTTTCGCTCAGCAGCGGCTCAAAAACCCCGCCATTGGCATCAAATGCCGAGGAATAAAGGATGGTATCCTCCATCCCGAGAAACTCGCTCAGTTTTGCCTCCAGGTCTTTGTGCACCTTCTGTGTTCCGCAGATGAACCTCACGGAAGACATCCCGTAGCCGTAACGAAAAAAGGTCATATTGGCACCTGCCATGGTCCGCGGGTCGTTGCTCAAACCGAGGTAATTGTTCGCGCAGAAATTCAAAACTTTCTGTCCCTTGTCGGTTTTGATTTCAACACCCTGGGGTGTGGTAAGGATACGTTCATTTTTATAAAGCCCTTCTGCCAGGATGCTGTCAATCTGTTTCTGCAGGTGATCCTTGAACTTGCCGTACATAATAAAAAAAGCGTGTTGTTAATTAGGTAACAAAGGTAAATATTTACTGATTACAATAAACGGTCCCGGAGAAGAAATGGAACTGGTTCGGGTCGTCGTTCGTCCTTTCGGAAAAATTGTTTTTATGACCAGCGGCAGGAATTCTGCGTATTTTTGATGAAAAATTGGCAATCATGAAAAAAGTTTCCTTGCTGATGATTGTGATTGCAGGATTGGTCTTGACAATTTTCACCTCTCCTTCCTGTAAGAAAAAAACGGATCCTGTGCCCGATTTTCCTCAATTGATAGGCCATTGGAGCGGAACTACCTCACAAAGCACAGAGGCCCGGTTTATGATTGATAACCTGAAAGGGTACCTCTATGTCACTCAATATGATCTGACTGTTTACACTTCCGGCGGAATCCGGAAACTCTCGGCAGCTTATACCTGGGGACTTGCCGCCGTGGTAAACAGGCAGTTCAAAATCCATCTCGGAACCGGGAGTGCCGGGGAATCTTATATTGACGGCACCTTCAATGTCAACGATATGACGCTCTACGGAACTTTTGCCGTTTATCCGGAAAATAACACGACCGATATCGTTCCCGGAAACTACTCCTGTTCATTGGCCACTAAATAAATTTGTATTCTGTCAAAACCAATAGATAAATAACCTGTACTTTTCTGATTCTTTATAAAATTTAATTGCTGGATATGGAAACTTTCGTTTATTGCAACCCCACTACGCTTCATTTCGGGAGAAATTCACTCAACGGGCTCAGCAATGTGCTTCATCAATACGGGAAGAGAGTGCTTCTGGTTTATGGAAAAGGCTCCATCAGGCAAAACGGGCTTTATGATGAAGTGATGGACAATTTGAAGCATGTACAGGCTGAAGTCTTTGAATATGAAGGAATCCGGCCAAATCCCGTCATTGAGGATGTGGAGGCAGCAGCTGCACTCGGACGCAAGAACAATGTTGATGTCATTCTCGCTGTAGGCGGAGGAAGTGTTATTGATTCGGCAAAGATCATTTCCATTACCATTCCTGTCACCCATCCGGCCTGGGATTTCATTTCCCGGAAAGCGAAACCCGAAAAGGCAGTGCCGGTGATCTGCATTCTGACCCTTGCCGCTACCGGAACAGAGATGAACCCGTTTGCCGTGATCTCAAAGAAGGATGCCAATTTTAAGGACGGTTACGGTTCCCCGCTGATGTATCCTGCCCATTCCTTCCTCGATCCCCAGCTGACGGTAACCGTTCCCCGAAATTATACGGCCTATGGCATCGCCGATCTCATTGCCCATTGTTTTGAAGGCTGGTTCGGTGCAGGAGAAGCTACGCTCGGCGACCGTTTCATACTCTCAATTGTTCAGGAAGCAATGAAGTACGGCCCCATGCTTTTAGGGGATTTAGGGAACTTCGAACTCCGAGAAAAGATCATGTATGCCGCCACCATGGCGCTGAACGGACTTACCATGCAGGGGAAAAAATCGGGAGACTGGGCTGTTCATGGTATCGGGCATATCCTCTCCTTGCTTTATGATATCCCGCATGGCGCTTCTCTTTCCATTGTCTATCCTGCCTGGATGAAGTACATCGAAACAAAATATCCCGACCGGATCGGTGCCCTGGGATCCGGGCTGTTCAACAAAGACCTCACTGCCCATGAATCCATCTGGCGTATCGAGGAGATGTTCCGTTCCCTGGAATGTCCTGTGCGTTTGTCTCAAACCGGTATCCAGGGCATCAGCAAGCAAAAGATCCTGGAACTGCTGGTCATCAATAAAGTGAGCGGGGCCAATTATAAGCTGAATGAAGAAGATCTGCGGAAGATTGTAGAGTTGTTCCTGTAGCCAGTTAACAACTTCAGATTTTTTTCAGGTTGAGACTTCTCAACTTCGGGGCCCATTTCGCGGTTACGCCTACAATCCCGAGGGTCATCATTCCCCCGAAAATGACGGAGGGGATCAATCCCATCAGTTTTGCCGCCACTCCCGATTCGAACGAGCCTATTTCATTGGAAGATCCGATAAAGATGCTGTTTACCGAGGCGACTCTTCCGCGCATTTCATCCGGTGTAACCAGTTGCATAGTAGCCGACCTGATCACTACGCTGATGTTGTCGAACATCCCGCTCAGCGCCAGCAATCCCATCGAAAGGAAAAAGTTCGTGGAAAGGGCAAAGCCGATGATGCTGAGCCCGAACCCTGCAACCCCGATCATAAGCAACTTGCCGGCCCGGGCCGACGGGGGACGGTAAGCAAGGACAACCGACATCAGAACCGCTCCAACCATGGGTGCGGCACGCAACAATCCCAATCCCTGAGGGCCTACCTTCAATACTTCGGCAGCAAATACCGGGAGCATCGCAACAGCTCCACCGAAAAGAACAGCGAACATATCGAGTGCCATGGCCCCCAGTAATAACTGGTTGGCTAACACAAACCTGATCCCGGTCGAGAGCCTTTTTACCAGTGTCTCCTCCCCGTCAATGGGAGGCACGGGACGGCTGCGGATGATCGCCAGCAACAGGAAGGATATCGACATGGAAATGATCACTGTAAGATAGGCCACTTTTACACCGAAAAATCCATAGACCAGTCCTCCTACTGCCGGGCCGGTAATCGCGGCAATATGCCATGTGGTACTGTTCCAGGTAGAGGAATTTGTATAGAGCGAACGGGGAACAACCTGGGCCATCAGGGCAATGGTGGCAGGATAAAGAAAGGCCCTTGCAATGCCCGAAATGGCGACACAAAGATAGATGGGCCAGACGCCGAAAGTCCCGATCGTCCCGGTCTTATGGTACGTAATCACGAGCAGCAATACGCTTGCGGAAAGGAAGACCATATCGAACCACAGGATGATCTTTTTCCGGTTGAACCGGTCGGCAATATGCCCGGCATAGAGGGCCACGGAGATGAAAGGCAGGGCTTCAGCGAGCCCGATCAGTCCCAGCGAAAGCGGGTCCCTGGTAAGTTCGTATACCTGCCAGCCAACAATGATGCTCTGCATCTGGGCGGCAATGGTCATGAAAAAACGGAAGGAAAGGAACAACCGGAAGTCTTTCAGCTTCAGGACTGCGAAAGCATCGTGTTTTGTGGTTGTCGTATTCACTGCTATGACCCCAAGATTCTAAATTCTTTGCCAGGAGTTATTCCTTTCATTTTGTGACCTTTTATTCCATCTCAACGAACATTATCATACGAAACGGGGCACAAAGGTACCGTATTTCCCGAATTGAACTCACCGCTATTTCACCTTCCTCTGCCCCCTGCCTGCCGGCAGGCAGGTCTCCTGGGAGGAGCGTCTTTTTTACCTCACCCTGCCCTCTCCTGGGAGGAGCGTCTTTTTTACCTCACCCTGCCCTCTCCTGGGAAGAGCGTCTTTTTTACCTCACCCTGCCCTCTCCTGGGAGGAGCGTCTTTTTTACCTCACCCTGCCCTCTCCTGGGAGGAGAGGGTTTGAGTTACAATAGGGCCGCTTGTTATTCTGATGAAGCAGCAGAAGTGATACCCGGACTTTGATTCTGTGTCCTGATAAAAAGAATCTCATTCTGAATGAGCTTCAGGACTTTTTCCATCTGATGGAGAACCTCATCATTTGTAAACCTCAGGATCTTAATGCCAAGTCGTTCAAATTCAGCCGTACGATTTTCATCGGATGCTGATTTTTCATTCTGAAAGTGGATCGGACCGTCTACTTCAACTACAAGTTTCAACTCATGACAATAGAAGTCGGCAATGAAAGATGCTACAGGGTGTTGCCTTCTGAACTTGGTCCCGTAAAGGTTCCTGTTCCTGAGTTTCCACCAGAGTTCCTTTTCTGCCGGTGTCATTTCACGCCTCAAACGTTGACTCAATCTCTTCCCCTCTTCCCTTGCACCGAAATACATATCGCGGTTCCGGGTAATTCTTAAAAATGCCATATGATATCCGTTTTAATTTGTACTCCTTAATCGGAAAAAGAAAAAAAGGTAATACGCCTTTTAATACTATTATTTCAAATTCGTAAAAACTACCCTCTCCTTCCAGGAGAGGGCAGGGTGAGGTGAATTATTGCGCAGGGTGAGGTGAATTATTGCGCAGGGTGAGGTGAATTGAATTGAATGGTGAAGGGTGAGG
>JAPLDI010000020.1:96262-99813 GCA_026391795.1 Bacteroidota bacterium | reverse complement strand
TTGACGATGAGATGAATGAATTCATTCGCAGCGGCGAAATGGAGCGGGATAAAGGGTTAATACGTCCAACACCTACCGCCGAAGAGTCGAAACATCTCAACGATGTGCCGGGGCCCAGCATGATCATCGCCGGCTCGGGAATGTGCAATGCAGGCAGGATCAGGCATCACCTGCGCCACAATTTGTGGAAACCGGAAACCTCCGTGCTCATTGTCGGATACCAGGCTGAAGGGACGCTCGGCAGGAAACTGGTCGACGGGAACCAATCGGTGAACATTTTCGGTGAGCGGATTGCCGTACGGGCACAAATCCACAAACTCGGCGGGTTCAGCGCGCATGCCGGTCAAACTGATCTGCTGAAATGGTTCAATGTGCTTGCACCCGACCGCCCGCGGGTTGTCCTGACACACGGTGAAGAAAAAGCCAGGCTGCCCCTGGCTGAAATTATCCGCCACCGGTATGGCATACAGCCATACCTGCCACAATATGGAGACAGTATCGAACTTTAACCCTATTCATATGAAGACACAGTACCGCCGCACAAAAATTGTCGCAACCATCGGCCCCGCAAGCAGCTCTCCCGAAATGATCCGGCTGTTGATTGAAGCCGGGATGGATGTGGCCCGGCTTAATTTCTCCCATGGAAAATATGAGGACCATGCACAGGTGATCAGGTCGCTCAGGATAATTTCCGATGAACTGAACAAACCCGTTACGATCATGCAGGACCTCCAGGGGCCGAAAATCAGGGTAGGGTCGCTTCCCGGCGGGAAAATGGACATCACCCGCGGGGATATCGTCACCCTGTTGCCCCAGGCAGAATATACGTCGGCGGCAGCCACCATCCCGATCGATTATCCCTATGTTGCCGAAGAGGCCAAGCCCGGCATGCAGGTATTGCTTGCCGATGGGTTGTTTGAACTGGAGGTTACCGAAATCGCCGGGCATGATGTGTTATGCAGGGTAATTGAAGGAGGTTGCCTCACCGACCACAAAGGGGTGAACTTCCCAAACCTCAACCTCCGGCTTCCGTCGTTGACGGAAAAAGATGTCAGGGACCTGGAATTCGGTCTTTCACAGGATGTTGACTGGATATCCCTGAGTTTTGTCCGGTCGGCCGAAGATGTGATCGCCCTGAAAGCCCTGATCACGGAACAGGGGTATATGAAGCCCATCATCGCCAAAATTGAGAAGCCGCAGGCCATCGATCACCTCGAAGAGATTGTAAATGTTGTGAATGGCATCATGGTTGCCCGTGGCGACCTGGGCGTTGAAATGAGCCCCGACAAGGTCCCGATGCTCCAGAAACGCATCATAGAGCTTTGCAACCGCACCGGTAAAACAGTCATCACGGCCACGCAGATGCTCGAGAGCATGATCCATGAGCCGCGTCCCACGCGCGCCGAGGCAAGCGATGTTGCCAATGCCATCATCGACGGAACGGATGCCATCATGCTTTCGGGAGAAACAGCCATGGGTGAATACCCGGTGAAAGCCATCGAGATGATGGTCCGGATCGCCCTGGATGTTGAAGCCAAGATCGAATTCAAGGTATACCCGCCTGCCGGTCACTCCGACATCATTGCCCTTTGCCGTGCCGCAAACCAGATGGAAGATGTGATCAATCCTCAATGCATCGTGGTGATGACCACCGGCGGAAGGAGCGCGCAGTTCATCGCCGCGGAACGTCCAAAGTCCCCGGTATTCGCCTTCACCACGCACATCAAGGTATACCACGCGCTCAATTTGCTCTGGGGAGTCAACCCGATTTTGATCGAAGACCACCCTGATACCTTTGAGGAGATGGTCGTCATTGCTGAAAAGAACCTCCTTGCCAGGAACCTTGTCACCCCGGGAGATGAGATCCGTTTGCTGGGCGGAATTCCGGCACATGAGGCCGGGGGGACGAATTTCATCAATGTTCATACGATCCGCTGATCGCAGGTCATCCGTCAATAATTTCTGCACTTATTTGTAAATTCAATCGTTCTGTTTATATTTGCTTTAAATTTTAAAGATATGAAAAAACTTCTTACATTTTTTGCAGTTTTGATCTGTATTCCCTTTATCCTCAAATCACAGAGTGTCGAGGTGACTCCGTTCGGAGGGTATGTGTTTCCGGGAACCCTGAATGCCGATGGCGGCGATGTCAGGTTTTTAGGCAACGCCCAATATGGTGGCATGATCAGTATCGGGGTGAGCCGGGTAATGGACGTTGATTTAATCTACAATCGTATTGATACCAAGGCCGATGTGAATATATACAGCTGGAATAACAGTTACAATTATGACCAGGTTCCTTTAAGCATTAATTATATGATGATCGGGTTCACCAAGAATTTCAGGGTTAATCCGACCGTATCGCCTTTTATCGGGTTTAACCTTGGCGCAACCCTCTTTTATCCAAAGGAAGATGCGGGTAAGCAATACCAGGAAGCCTGGTTCTTTGCCATGGGAATGAACGGTGGTGCGAAAGTTTATTTCAGCAAGCGTGTCGGTTTGCGCCTCCAGGCACAGTTGCTCCTTCCTGTACAGGGAGCCGGATTCTACATGTTTGCAGGCACCGGAGGGTCAGGTGGCGGAGTTTCAGTTTACTCAACTCTTGTACAGTTCGGCTTTACAGGCGGGCTGATCTTCAGGCTGGGACATATACAATAAACCTGCTGAGTTGCCTGTATCGGTTATTGTTTAAAGCATTGTATGAAGAGGGCCACCTAAAAGGGCGTCCTCTTTTTTATTGCAGGCTATAAACAATCTGTACAATAACCCATATCCGTCATAAATCCCGTCAGGGATTAAATCCGGGAAGCAGGCGATTGGCAGAGAGGGTATTTCGTCCCGTATGGGACGAGATTGAACGGGATCCTAATACTCGCCGAATTTATAACTTATTCCGAGGTTGAGCACCGAATTAGTTCCAATGCCAAACTCGCCGTAAAAGCTGATGGCCCTGCCGAAACGGAAACCAAGCAGGGTGAGTTGTGCGGAAGGAAATATTTTCTGTCCTTTTGAAACAAAGACTCCTCCGTCGGCTTTTGTTTTCTCAAAGTAATCCATTACCACGCCCAGGCCTACACCCGAATACATGCAAAATGAGGGTTTGTTGAGATACTGGAAACGGATACTGGCAATCCCCTGCCACAGGTTATCTGACATATTAATGTCATATGATGTAGAATTATACGACACATTATTATAATCATAGAAGGTTCCCGTGCGGCCAATATTTGTATAACTCAGTTGAAAACCAACAGCAATCACAGGGATCAGCGAACGCGAAAATCCCAGTATGAATGTACCATTCGTTGTATTGGCCTTGCATTCCTCATTGTCAATGTAATATAAAAATGTACCGACCCCATAAGACAAATAAAGGTTGTTGGCCATGTCTGCCTGGCTTTTAGGTTTATCGGCCTTCGCTGCTTCTTTGTCCTGGCCAAATGTACAGGCAATGCCTGTGAAAATAAGCGCCATGGTGAAAAGGATCGTCTTTTTCATCTCGTTGTTTTTAGGTTTGACTTCAGTTACAGGTACAGGCAAAAATAGGCCGC
>JAPLDI010000020.1:0-96255 GCA_026391795.1 Bacteroidota bacterium | reverse complement strand
GGCAAAAATAGGCCGCGTCGAATGCGATGCGCAACCTGAACTTCTTATCCTTAGGGACAATAAACATCTCAAACGGGTTGAACTCCTTCCACTCCTGTTCGCCGGGCAGCTGAACCACCATCACGCCGGAGATCACGGTCATGTGTTCGACCGTGGAGGTTCCGAATTCATATTCCCCGGGAGCCATCACGCCCATGGTTGCAGGTCCTTCAAGCGTTGTAAAGGCGATTGATTTCACCTTGCCGTCAAAATATTCATTCGTTTTAAACATAGGTTAGTGTGTTGGTACATGATCGTTGATTTGTAAAATTAATATAAATTGTCAATGTTAATCAACCGGCCGAGAATTATTTTTCAGCTGTTCCGGAAATAAAAGAGGTTGTCTGAAAAGTCCGGGACGAAATACCATCTCCCATAATCACTTGCTACCTGGATTTAATCGGATCAAAAGGAATTTCTTGGGGGGGGGCAGGAATTTCGGATTTCAGATTTCGGATTTTAGATTTCACATCTCACACAGGGTAAAAAAAATTTGAAATCTGAAATTTGAAATCTGAATTGCGAATTTTATGCTTTGCTACCTCCCACCAGACATTTCTCTTGATCAGCGATCCATTGACAAGGCCGTCACGCCTGATGGCAAAAAATAAAAAAAGGGCGACCCTTTGGGCGCCCTCTCTGCAAGGTATTATAACGGACCGTTAACGAACGATCAGCACCAGCCCGACTTTCAGGTTAAGCATTTGCAGATCCTTTGATGCGAAATTTTTGGCAAATTCGATTTTGTTGGTGGTCCATTTATAGTTGAACGCAACCAGGCCACCCCAGCTGGAGTAATTGCCGAATTTGATCAGTGCCCCGATTTCAGGTGTAAGGGAGAAATCCCACCGCGTTTTATACAGATCATATTCCTGGACCATCAGGTGATGCTCCATGTAATCGCCGCCAATACCAAGTCCAACATACGGAGAGACCATGCTTCCCGGCATCAGGTGGTAGGCAATTACAGCCTGGAAAGGAACCATCCAGGTAAAGCGGTAATTTGTTGCGGTAATGGCCGATCCATCGGTACCATAATAGGTTTGGTACCCATAACTCTGGCTTACGCGTTGCCACATGATGTTGAACCCGGCAGCAAGCCCGCCCTTGATGAAATAACGGCCGCCAAGGTCAAAACCGGCCGGGCTGGCGTTGCCTACCCATTTGTTGAAATCACCCATGGTAAATGTGGTGTTCCATGAAAAGGTATAGTAGGAACTTGGTGTGAAACCCAGTGATGCAGGTTTGTCCTGTGCCTGCGCGATGCCTGTCATCAGGACCAGCGCCAAAAGTGCAATGAATATCTTTTTCATATCGAATATCGTTTTTATATGATTAATGGCCTGGGAAACCCTTTGTTTGTTTAAAAGCCTGGTCAACGCTCTGGTTTATCTGGGCTGTCGTGTGACTCCCCGTGAGCAGGCCACGGATATAGGCATTCCAGCAAACGGGATACTTACCGCCCACCATGTCCTCTTTATTGACATTGATTAGATCAAGCAGCACGGTACCTACCGAATAGGAAGTTATGTAGGCAGGATAGTACGGGTAATAACCGCTTCCGCCCCAATAATAGGGAGGATAATAACCCCAGTACCAACCGGGATAGTATACATTGACATTAACGTTCACCATGTAGGAGGCAGCGAGAAACAGGTCGATACTTGTATCGCTGGAATTGGTCACTCTTGTATACCCCAGGTTCTTCATATTCACTGCAATTTCGTCGGTTAGTGACTTTACCTGCGCATTGTAATACATGCCACTGTCCTTGTCACTGATTTTGACAATGGAGTCGTTCATGTAGTACTTCTTAAATTTTGCAAAGTTAACCGTCGTATCATATTTGGTGTAGATCGCCAGGTCTTCGAGCAATCTGTCTGATGACGGCGGATACTTGGTGCAGGAGGCCAGGATCAGGCCCGCACCCAGGAATAACAGGATCAGTTTTGTTTTCATATTTTTAGTTTTTCTTGGTGCAAATATAATGAATATCCAATAAAATAGCACACAATACAGTGCCGGTTTAAAATATTTTCAAATGATAACATTACCCCCATGATAATCAATTGCTAACGCCTAAAATTAGACATTCTGAAACCTCAGAATGACACATCCGGGCACAAACCAGGCTAATTGTAAAGATATTTCCTTAATTTTGAACATCAGGTTGCCAGGCAATCCATCTCTTAATTTTTCTGAATGCGTAGTGTCTTATTGCATCTTCACCCGGCAAAGGTCAGTGCCGCAGCCCTTCGCCTCCGCAGAACTTTCGGGCTCGGCGGGATGGCTGCACTGCTGATCTTCATGCAGGTTATCACAGGGATCATGCTGCGGTTTTATTATGTGCCGAACCCCGCTGAGGCATACAATTCAATCTTGTTGCTGAAAAACCATGTGCTGTTCGGCCAGTTTATCCGCAACATCCATTACTGGAGCGGGGTATTCCTCCTGCTTATCGCTTTCCTGCATTTTCTCAGGGTATTCTTTACCGGGGCGTACCGGGGAATCCGGACAATCAACTGGTTATTCGGGCTCATTCTGCTCATCCTGATCGTGGCTGCAAATTTCACCGGGTACCTGCTCCCCTGGGACCAGCTGGCCTACTGGGCGATTACGGTGAGTACGAACATCATCGGCTACCTGCCATGGGCAGGGAAGAGCCTCAGAACATTCATCATCGGCGGCAGGGAACTGGATGCAGGTACCCTCCAAAACTTCTTTACATTTCACACTGCCGTGGTACCATTGCTGCTGATTACCCTGGCGATCTATCATTTCTGGCGGGTCCGCAAGGCAGGCGGGATTTTGCTCCCCGGATCAACTGAAAAACCAGACATGGTTCCCGTTGTTCCGAACCTGGTTTTCAGGGAGCTGATTGCATCGCTGTTGCTCATGGCGGTGCTCTTTACCTTTGCAGCCGTCTTCAACGCGCCGCTGCTTGAGAAGGCAAACCCGGCATACAGCATGAACCCGACCAAGGCGCCCTGGTATTTTGGCGGGGTACAGGAGTTGCTGATGCACTTCCACCCATTTTTCGCCGCTTTTGTCATTCCGTTGGCAGTATTGGTTTTCCTGTCAGCGATCCCTTTTATAAAGTATGACGAAGAACCTGTTGGCCAGTGGTTTTACTCTGATTTGGGGAAAAAATCATCAAAATCGACCATGTTGTTTGCCGGATTCATCACCCTGGCAGGCATCCTGTTCAATGCATATGTTTTTAATTTCGAGATTATGATGCCGGGGATGCCTGCCGTTATCAGCAACGGGATCATCCCGCTGCTGATCCTGCTCCTGTTTATGACAGCCTATTACCGGTTTTGCCTGGGACCACTCAAGCTTTCAAAACCTGAACTGGTGCAGGCTGCCTTTGTATTCATCATGATTGCTTTTATCGTATTGACAGTGGTCGGGGTGTTTTTCAGGGGAAAAGATATGGAACTTACATGGCCATGGAGGGTTTAAATTGAATGAAAAAAACTGATCAAACCAGGCAACCGGGCCATCCCGGGGGTTCCCCTTCGGGGGTTGTCAGCCGTCGTGATTTTTTCGGCCTGGCGTGGAAAGGTCTTGGCCTGGTTGCAGCGGTTGAGGTTCTCGGAATGGTGTCGGCCTACTTTTTCTCAGGGAAGAAAAAAAACGGTGCACCACCGAAACAATTGCTCGAAGCCGGTCCTGTGGATTCCTTCGCACGGGGTTCAGTCAACGCATTCATGGGTGGGAGATTTTTCCTGGCTCGGCAGCTTGATGGCGGCTTTATTGCCCTGTCGCTGCGATGCACCCACCTGGGTTGTTCGGTATCATGGGAAGAGCATAAAAAAAGGTTCATCTGCCCGTGCCACTCCTCGGCCTTCGACATCAGCGGTGAAGTGCTGAACCCTCCTGCCGCCCGGGCCCTGGACTATTACCCTGTGATGATCGAAAACGGGCTGGTGAAGGTGGATATCGCCACCCTGAAGGAGCGGAAAACATTCAGAAAAGACCAATTAATCTACGCATGATGATCACGAACCACAGATCCTGGAAGATGGCCGGACTGGTTGCCACAGTGGTTATTGTGCTCAGCTTCCCGCTTTCACTGCTGCTCAACCACAACCAGGGCGGATCTGAGCAGCCGGCAGCTTCATTCACCGGCGGGAAGGCCTGCATCGAATGCCATCAGAAAGAGTACAGGCTGTGGAAAGGTTCTGATCACGACAATGCCATGAGCATCGCCTCGGATACCTCAGTTTTGGGTGATTTTAACAATACTTCATTCACCTTCAATGGCAAGACTTCGAAATTTTATAAACGCAACGGGAAGTTCTACGTTTTTACCGAAGCCACAGGCGGCAGGATGATGGAGCTGCAGGTTTCCCATACATTCGGCATCAGGCCGCTCCAGCAGTACCTGGTCCCTTTCGGCAATGGCCGCTACCAGTGCCTGCCCATCGCCTGGAATACCGTTGAGAAGAAATGGTTCCAGATGGCAGCCATGGTTTACAAACCGGAAGACCTGGAACCTGTCAACTGGCTTTACTGGACCAACCAGGCCCAGAACTGGAACAGCATGTGCGCTGAATGCCACTCCACAAACCTGCAGAAAAATTTCGACATTACCACAAAATCGTACCATACCACCTTCAACGACATCAATGTGAATTGTGAAGCGTGCCACGGACCAGGTTCGGCGCATATTGAATGGGCCAGGCTCCCGGAACTGGCAAGACCGGTCGGCATCAATGCGGGCCTCCTGGTAAAAACCAGCAGCATCACTTCGCGCCAGTACGTGGAATCGTGTGCCCCGTGCCATGCCCGCCGGAGTTCGACCGGTCCTTACGACCACAATCACCCGGAATTCCTTAATTATGCAATTCCACAGTTACCTGTCCGCCCGGCATACAACATCGACGGGCAGTTTAAGGACGAAGACTATGAGTATGGCTCATTCACCCAGAGCAAGATGTACATGAAGGATGTACGCTGCGGCGACTGTCATGATCCCCACAGCCTGAAGCGGAAATTCGAGGGCAATGCCCTCTGCACCCAGTGTCACCGGGCCGATGAGTACGATACCTTCAGCCACCACATGCACAAATCGAAAGGGGATCCAGGGAAATCATTTGTCAACAAAGAGGGAAAGACAGTTGAAGTGGGTGCAGGAGCCCTCTGCCGCGATTGCCATATGCCGGGAAGGTATTACATGGGCATTGACCGGCGCTACGACCACAGTCTGCGAATCCCCCGGCCCGACCTCTCCGTTTCGCTCGGCACTCCGAATGCCTGTACGCACTGTCATGATGACAAGACCGACTCATGGGCGGTTCAATACATAAACAAGTGGTACGGGGAGAAGAGGAAGGTTCATTATGCCACGCTGCTTGCCAATGCGCAGGCAGGAAAGCCCGGGGCAGACTCCGGACTGCTGAGGATCATCACCAGCAACCTCTACCCCGAGATCATCCGGGCAACGGCCATTGAATACCTGTCGTCGTACCCGAGTGCCCGGGCACAGGAGTCGGTTCGCAAGGCGCTGAATGATCCGGATCCGTTGCTTCGTTATACAGCCGTGGAAAATTTCATAGGCACCGATTCCGCAGGACTCCTGAAGGTCATGGCACCGCTGCTGAACGACCCTGTCAAGTCGGTACGCATGGAGGCGGCCAACCGGCTTTCAACCTTCCGGAAAGAGGCGTTCAGCGGGATCCAGTACCGCCTTTTCAGGGATGCACTGGAAGAATACAAACGATCCCTTGAATATGTTGCCGATTTCCCTACAGGACGATATAACCTTGGAAATTTTTATTCAAAAAGCGGGGAGATTGCCGGGGCTGAAGAAAATTACCGTGAGGCTGTTGCGATCGACAACCTGTTCTATCCTGCAAAAACAAACCTTGCCATCCTCTGTTACCAGGAAGGAAAGACAGTAGAAGCGGAGAAGCTGTTTCTCGATCTTGTCGCCAATCATCCCCGACAGACAGAAGGATATTATTACCTGGCGCTACTATATGGTGAACAGAAAAAATACGCAGAGGCGATCGCGTTGCTTGAAAAAGCCTCCGCCCTGTCCACTACCAATGAAAGAATATTTTATAACCTCGGGTTACTCTACCAGATGACCGGCCAGGACACGAAATGCGAGGCAACCCTTTTGAAAGGACTGGGCCTGGATCCCTGCAATTATGATCTTCTCTATGCCCTGTTTACTTTTTATATGAAGAAGGGGGAGCGTGCGAAAGCCACACCCTGGATTGAAAAGATGGTTACCTGTTATCCGAATGAAAAACCGGTACAGCAATTGTACATTGATTTTATGAGACAATAACGAATCGGGTTACAAACCTTTTCAGTTGCGAAGAAGTAAACTTCCCAGGGAAAATCTCCTGTTGACAATCTTGGTAAGTGTGGGTACCTTTGTTTTTCACCCGCTGATCTTATTTTCGGCGGGGATGAAATTCTCTTTCCGGAATCCGGAAGATTTATTAATCAAAGAAAATATCATGAAAAATCAAAAATATATCATTAGCATCCTTATTGCCGGGATCCTCATGGTCGGGGTCAGCGACCGGATTCAGGCAAAGGGAGATGATCAGAAAGCGGGAACGGTAAAGCCTGCCCAGGCCAAACAACTGCTTGTTGAAGGCAATGCCCGTTTCGTTTCCGGCAAATCCATTCACCCGCGACAAAATGCTGACCGCCGGTCCGAACTCACCAATAGCCAGCATCCTTTTGCCATTGTCCTGGGGTGTGCAGATTCGCGAACGGGGCCGGAGATCATCTTTGACCAGGGGCTCGGAGATCTTTTTGTTGTCCGCGAAGCCGGAAACGTCATTGATGATCATACCATCGGGGGCATCGAGTACGCTGTTGAACACGTTCATGTCAAACTGGTTGTTGTTCTAGGGCATCAGCGTTGCGGCGCCATCGCAGCAGCGAGAGATACTGCAGGTGCAGATGGCCATATCAAATCTCTCCTTGTTACCATCCAGCCTGCGGTCAATGCTACGAAAGGACAGGATGCCGAAGCCACCTGCAAAGCTCATGTGCAGAATATGGTCCATGCATTGCAGACCTCTGAGCCAGTGCTGAAAAAACTCGTTCAAAGCGGTGAGATCAAGATTGTAGGAGCCTACTATAGCCTGGAAACAGGAGCTGTCTCCTTTCTTGAAGAATGAATCTCCCCGCCACAGAGCAGCGAGGTATTTACCTAAACGTCTCAACCTTCTGCGGGGCTGATTAATGAGTGTTTTTGCGGATGAAAACAGGTGCATCAGTTTGCACATCATCTTCTGCCGGCAAGAGTAAACAACGGCCATCCGATGGATGGCCGTTATTTCTACCTGGATGCTGCCCGGGAAGGGCAAACAGGGATGTCGTCATCCCAAATAATTATTCTACTCTTCCAATAACTTTCTCTTTGCCTCTTTTTCCAGGTCCAGATACTCTATTTTCCCCGTACTCACCGTTACAAAGTCAATAATACCTCCTGTAAATGTGCCAGGGGATTTATACTGGTCACTTACCGGATCTCCGCTATCCCAGCCAACACAAAGGCCATCCCCGACAAGTGTAAACTTGCCAACCTGTGCCCTCATGGGTCCTTGTGCAACCATTTGGTCGTTTACATACAACTTCATGGTACCGATCGATTCCTGGTGCTCTCCGGCTTTCTCCCTTGTAAACTCCATCCCAACCGTGTATTTGCCGGGCTTAAGCTCAGCAGACATCAACTGTTGCTCCGGTTTAATCCCAAGGAAATTATAGACATAATACAACTTATGGCCTTTGATAAACAAGCTGTGCCCGCCAAAACGAGAGCCGTGGGCAAAAATAACTCCCGAACAATTGGCATCCTTAATTTCGATATTGGCTACAATTTTGTAGGACCTTCCCCTGATGTTTACGGCAACAGCTTCAGGGACTGCACTGGCATGAGCATAATACGTATAGCTGTCGGTTTCTGCTTCTTCTGAGGGCCGTGGAATGTTGGCTTGAATAAGTGCCGAGCGGTCGTCAATCGGCAAAACAAAGTTTTTATTCGCCTCGTCGAACCAGAGTTTTTTCAATGCTTCCAGTTTTTCAGGGTTCTCTTTCGCAAGGTCCTTGGATTCGGAACGGTCTGCGTCCACATGGTAGAGTTCCCACTGATCCTTGTCCAGGTTTCCTACTCCTGTAAGTGGTGCATGAACAGCGACTGCCTTCCAGCCATCCTGCCAAATAGCGCGGGTCCCGAGCATGGCATAGTATTGAATGTGTTTCTGTGTGGGTGCATCGGGTTTTGCATCAAATGTATAGCGCATGGAAACTCCTGAGAGCGGCCATTGCGGGACTCCGTTGTAACTTGCCGGCATCTGAAGTCCGCAAATTTCGAGAATGGTCGGAACGATATCCACGGCATGGTAATACTGGTTGCGGATTTCTCCGCGGGCCTTGATTCCTTTAGGCCAGCAAATGATCAGCGGGTCAGCTGTACCACCTGAATAATTTGAATACCGCTTGAACATTTTAAATGGTGTGGAAAAAGCTGCAGCCCATCCTGTCGGATAGTGTTCGTAGGTATCGGGCCCGCCCAGCTTATCTATCAACTTCATATTCTCCGCCAATGCATCGGGGAAACCGTTAAAAAACTTATTTTCATTCACCGAACCATTCGGACTGCCTTCACCTGATGCACCATTGTCAGCTGCATACAAGATGATCGTATTATCATACTGGCCGGTTTTTTTCAGGTGATCAATGATACGTCCGATCTGCACATCCGTATATTCCGAGAACCCTGCAAATACTTCGCAAAGCTTTGAAAATAATTTCTTCTCGTCAGCATTTAACGTGTTCCACGGACGAACATAGTCACCCGGATTTGCCTGATCCTTTGGCATGAAATTAAGATCCGTCAGTTTTGTATCCTTTGGCAAAACGCCTTTGGCAATCATACGTGGAAGCACCCATGCACGATAAGCATCGTACCCGTCATCAAACTTGCCCTTGTATTTGTCAATATACTCCTGCGGTGCCTGGTGCGGTGCATGGTTGGCTCCCGGACAGTACCACATGAACCAGGGCTTTGAAGGGTTTGCCTGTTTCTGGTCACTGATCATGTTGATTGCCTGATCAGCCAGATCTTTGGATAAATGGTACCCCTGCTCAGGTGTGTATGGCGGCTCTATGTAATGATTGTCCTGAACAAGGTCGGGATACCATTGATTGGTTTCACCACCTATAAAACCATAGAAACGATCGAAACCCTGCTGAAGCGGCCATTGCATTTTATTGGCTCCCGACGACAGGTCAGTTTCCGGTACGTTGTGGTCCTTCCCAAGCCAGAATGTGCTCCATCCGTTATCTCTTAATACATCGGCCATTGTTGCTGCTTCCTCCGGTATGTGGCTGCTGTATCCCGGAAAGCCATTGGCCCCTTCCGTAATGGAACCCATCCCGTTTAGGTTATGGTTGCGGCCCGTGAGGATGCAGGAACGGGTAGGAGAACAAAGTGCGACTGTGTGCCACTGCGTGTAGGTCAATCCGTCGGCAGCGAGTTTGTCCAATGTCGGCATGTTAACCCTGCCACCGTATGGCGACCATGTAGCCATCCCGGTATCATCAAATAAGATGAACAGGATGTTTGGCGCCCCCTCAGGTGCTTTTTTTCGTATGTACGGAGTCCAGTCGGGAGTGGATTCGGTGACATAGAGTTTCATATCACCTTTGTAATTTTTGGGTGGCTCAGGTTTTGTGTATTCCTGCGCCAGGCCTGCTGGTGTAAGGCCCATTCCCATTAAAAACACAATGGATACCAGAACCCGACTTAGCAGTTTGCTGATTTTTTTTCTCATTCTTAATCTCCTTTCATTACTTTTTATGAAACAATAATTCACATCATGGATTCTACTAATTCAACGTGTACGAGTTATTTAGAATAATAATTTCCAGGACTTCTTTATTGACAAAAACACAAAAGTTCTTCCGAAATACGGACACTTCAAACTTGCTTTCCTTTCTTGCTTTTATCGTATATTTTTTAATCCAGGACTCCATGCTGACAACCAGTAAGTTCGAGTGATGTATAACGTTTTGGAAAATTGAATCCGCTATTTGTTAATCGGCAAATATACTTCCCGGAACAGCTTATTGCAAGAACTTTTTGACAATGTCGAAAAACAAAAAATTCTTTGCCTGAGATAATGGTGTCATAAGATGATTTTATTTATTTCAAGATTCAGGGAATAATGAACCTTCTAAAATATTTGTACATTTACTTGCAATAAATTCTTTCGGGATAGGAATACCAAATCCGTGGCTGATAAACTCTTTTTTTTACTGCAAAGAAGCGAAGACGCAAAATAATAACAGATCCTAACTATTCATCTATGAAAACAAGATTCAATCTCTTTCACGCAGGCACAGCCCTGATCCTCATCCTTGCAGCGTTCCTCTTTTCGACAACGCTTGAAGCACAAAGGAGCACACAGCGTCCCTCAGGACAGAAGGCCGGTGCCCCGGCATCAAAACCGGCAGGACAGCAGAACCAGCAGGGCAAGAGCGTGAGTCCGCAACCTTCCAACCAGAATGCTGTAAAGACAAAACCCGCCCAGGAAGTCAAACCCGCTCACTCAACAACGGGCACAACCCATACCGGTGGTGTCAGCCCGGCCAGCGGCACTCCTGCCGGTTCCGGTGTAAGTAAATCAGGCGGAGCAGCAGGAGGCAGTCCCAACAACTCCGGCGTCAGCAAGTCAGGCGGCAGCACTACCGGCTCCGGCGTCAGCAAAACCGGAGGAGCAACGGGTGGCGCAACCAATGTTTCTACTGGCACCAAAACCGTTAGCCCGGCCGGTACAAAAACAAATGCCTCGACCGGCACAAAAACTACTACCGGTGTCAGTAAAGTGAATGCCGGAAGCAGCAACACAAATGTGAACGTCAACAACAGCAAGAATGTGAATGTAAATCATAGCACAACTGTGGTAGTCAGAACCAATCCTGCACCCTATCCCCGGCCTCCTTATGCCTATGGCGGGCACAGCTACTATGCCTATCATCCGTATCATTATCACCCCTATCATCCTTACTATTACGGACCGGCCTGGCACCCGGTAGGCTTCTTTATTGCTGCCATGACCATGACTGCCATCATTGTTACCATTGAAAGCCAGAAGTATTATTACGACCAGGGAGTTTACTATGTGTCCTCCAACGGCGGATATACTGTGGTTCCGGCTCCCTACGGCGCCACAGTTACAACGCTGCCCCCGGCTTCTCAGCCTGTGGTGATTAACCAGACCACCAACAACTATTATTACGGCGGCACATATTACGAAAAAACCGACAAAGGCTACACCGTTGTTCCTCCCACTGCAGGCTCCCTGGTGGAAACCCTTCCTGAAGGCGGAAAAGAGGTCTTGATCGGGGATGTCAGGTATGTGCAGGTCGGCGAAACCTATTACCAGCCTACACAAAAGGATGGCAAGGAGATGTATGAGGTGGTCCAGGTTAAAACGGAGGGCGAATAATCAGGAATCCGGTAACCCGTTGAAAAAAATTAATCAGCATTTATGGTGATGGCAAGCCAGTCGCGGTCGATCCTGCATATTTCGGGTAACCCTTGCAAACAAACCCTGTACATTTCATTATGTCTTGTATTGTTCATCTCCCCTTTACTGGCAACCGGCAATCGCAGCGACAGCATCAAAATCAGCCTCCGGGAGAAAAGGGAAGATACTGCCGCCATTCAGCTCATGGTGGAACATGCCGGAAGGTTTGACATCACCCGCCGGAGCCAGATTGATTCATCCCTGTTTTATCTTACTAAAGCGCTGACCCTGACAGAAAAAACAGGCTATCCGAAACATCTTTATTCGATCTATGATCAGTTTTGCCAGGTATTCTCAAAAAGCGGAAATTTTTCCATCGCACTTGATTACTACTTCAAAATGTTGCAGATCCTTGACGATGCGGTTCCATTGAATCACGATACAACCTCACTGTCGAAAAAGTATGCCGGTTTATATGCTTCCATCGGCACCTGTTACTTTAATATGGACAACAACCTGAAAGCGCTGGAATACTACAGGAAAAGTTTAGAGGTGGTTAAGAAACTGGCCAGGTATGACAAAAGTTACCCGGTGGAAGAAAAGCTTGCGGTACTTTATGGTAATATCGGATCGGCCTGCCTTAACAATTACAATTTTTCGGAAGCCAAATATAATTTTGAGAAAGCTCTTGAACTGAGCAAATTTCTCAATAACCCCAAGTTCGACGGTTCACTTTATAACAACCTGGGCATCATTTACAAGGAAAAAAAGGATTACGAAAAAGCATTTCAGTACTATAATAAATCGCTTGAGATCCGGTTGTCCTTAAAGGATACAGCCGCTGTTGCACAGACCTACAACAACATGGGTGATTCCTATTTTCTGACCGGCAATTTCCCGACAGCCATTGATGTGCTGAACAAGGCGCTGAAAATGAGTATCCTGACCGGGAGCATCCGGTCGCAGATGAAGGCAGCCAATTTCCTTTCCCTGGCTTACGAGAAAACCGGCGACTACCGTTCGGCCCTTACCATGAGCAGGCTTTTCAAGACCTTGCACGACAGCATCATCAGCAACGAGCAGGTGCAGAATACATCCCGCCTCGAACTGCAGTATCAGTATGAAAAGCAACGCAAGGAAAATGAGCTTCGACAGGAAATACAACTCGCTAAAAAAGAGCGCAAGGCGCTTATCTATATGACCCTTTCTGGAATCCTGCTCCTTTCCTTTGTGATTTTGTTCCTGCTCAACAGGAATCAGCGGATAAAGATGAAACAGGGAAAACTGTTGCAGGAAAGGCTTGAACTGAAGGGTAAAAACCTGACCCTTGAGAAACAGAACCTCCAGATGGAAAAACAGAACCTTGAACTGGAACTGGAATTCAGGAATAAAGAACTCTCCACCCATGTGATGTATCTTTTGAAAAAGAACGAATTCATCTCTTCAATCATCAATAAAATGCTTGCCCTGAAATCCATGGATAACCCTGAAAATATTGCATGGATACAGGACATTCTGCGTGAAATGCAATCGAATGTCGACAACACGGTTTGGGGGGAATTCGAATTGCGGTTTCAGCAGGTACACCGGGATTTTTATCTGCACCTGCTGGAAAAGTTTCCGGATCTTACGCCGAATGAAATTAAAATCTGCGCTTTCCTGAAGCTGAATATGACCACAAAAGATATCTCTGCAATAACTTTCCAATCCGTGAAAAGCATCCAGGTCGCCCGTAACAGGCTAAGGAAAAAGATGGGGATCAGCCGCGATGAAAACCTGGTTTCCACCATTCAGCAACTTTAAGTTCCTTTCTTCATTTCCACTTCATGTTTTATTCCGATGTCAGAATTCCGATATCCGAATTCCGATTTTTTATTCCACTAAAAATCCGCATGTTATGAGGCTTGTAGCATTATTATTCCTCCCCTGATCTTCCCTGTAGAACTTTTATGGCGGGAAAGAAACTGGAAGATCAGATTCCATGCCGAACTTTGCTTAAAATTTATAACAGGGAAAACGATGGAACCAGAAAAACAGAAAGTGGCAGATGCTCTTGAAAAAGAACTGAAGCATATGATCCGTAAACTTAACAGTGAAAACGACGCCCTGAATAAGATCCTTAAAAATACCGGTCCCGGAATAACCAAAAAAAAACCGGACGCGGAAACCCGATACCCGGTAAAAAAACAAAGGGATTGTCTGACAATTCAAAATGACCAATACTTCTATTCTCAATTATTGAATTTTAAAACCCAATCTTATAACCTTACGAACCATGAAAAACACGTTGACAATTGTTATTGCACTCTTACTGGCATTCTGCGGCAGTGTATGCGGGCAGCCGGCCGGAACTCTCGATCTGACTTTTAACACGACCGGAAAAGTCGTTTATGACAAGGACCTGACGGATGTCTACTGGGATGTTAAAGTTCAGACCGACGGAAAAATTGTGGCGGTCGGTTCTTCCATGGGGTCATCCTATATGCCTTACATAGAGGTCTCACGATTACTGACCGATGGCTCATTCGATCCGGGTTTCGGCACAAACGGGCATTTTAATATGAATCCAAAATCCGAATCCGGTGCTTATAAGTGTCTGATCAGGGATAATGGAAAGATTCTCGTATGCGGTTACTCAACCGATTATACCCAGTATGGCATGTTGATCTTTCAGCTAAATGAAAATGGAGTCCTTGACTCTACCTTTGGGGATCATGGTGTTGTTTACCAGGTCATAGGATCCGGCGAAAATATTGCTTACGCAATGACACTTCAGAAAGACGGAAAAATCCTGGTTGCCGGATATACGCAGAACATTGATTTTAAAAATGTCCCGGTAATAATAAGATTCAGTGAAACAGGTATCCTTGATGCAACGTTTGGCATCGGCGGAATTGCTGAAGTACCGGTTACCGAATCCGATAATGATTTTTCTGCCGTTTCCATTCAATCCGACGGAAAAATTTTAGCAGCCGGCCATATATCCAATGGAATGAGCTGGTATTCGCTTCTGATTGCAAGGTTTGATTCAACGGGGAGTCTCGATGCCGGTTACGGAACGGGTGGCATCGTGAACCTGAACCTGAACAATGTGGATGATGAATTTTATGACCTGCAGTTAACCGGTAATGATGATGCTGTTCTCACCGGGTTTACGGTCAGCCAGGCTGATCTGTTCTATCATCTGCTGGTGATGAAATTTGATAATGCCGGACAGCCCGTCACGGGTTTCGGGGATAACGGCAAGGTGATTTTCGGAGATGTGCCTTATACCTTTGGCGATGCAATGGCCATTCAACCCAATGGAAAGATCCTGGTATCAGGCTGTACCGGGGATTTGATGCCTGCAAACAACGACTGGGCGCTTTGGCGGTTCAACCAGGATGGCAGTGCAGATAACAGTTTCGGCACCAACGGACTGGTTACTACCGACTTTTTTGGTAATGCCGATGAAGCCCTGGGCATCGCGCTTTATGCGGATAAGATCATCCTGGCGGGAAAAACACGGAATGCCGATAACATGCTTGACTTTGCAGTTGCACGCTATACAAATGATGTCGATGTTGCTGTAGGGCAAATACCCGGTCTTCAGAAATTTTCTGTTTCGCCTAATCCTGTAAAACACGGCGAAACCGTCAACCTGGTTTATGAATTAAAACAAGATGAAAGCATTTCAATCGGATTGATAAGCAATACCGGTATATCAGTTATGGAAATATCATTGGGCAAACAGGTTGCAGGAAATCATTCCGAACAAATCTTACTGCCTTCAGATCTTGCAGCCGGTGTATATTATTTCAGGGTCACCGGATCCACATCCACGACAGGATCCGCCAAAATGGTGGTAACGGACTAGTTTTTCGGCAGGTCATCTTTTCTCTGCCAGCGGCGTGTTCCACTGATCCTTCGGCACAACTTTCGGCGTTTCAGGATCACCCATGTATGCCGGTGTCATGATCTGCACATTATTCTCGTTGAAGACATCCAGGATATTCTGATGCAAACCGGTATATTGGATGAGCATCGCTGAAGCATTATCACAATACACATTAAGTTCATAATTGACAGCGAAATCCCCGAGGGCTTTTTGTAAAACAAACGGGGGCGGTTGTTTCAGCAGCCCTTCCGTCCGGCCGGCAGCCTCTTTCAGCATGGCCTCCACCTGCCGCCAGGGGGTCTCATAGCCAATCCCGACGGAGGTATGCAGGATCAGCCCGTGCTCTTTTGCCTTTTTACTGAAGTTGATGATGTTACTGTTAAGCAACAAGGAATTCGGGATGACGATTTCTTCATTCTTGAATGTCCGCAGCCGGGTAACGAGGAGTTTCTGTTCCTCCACAAATCCCATCTGGTTGTTCTGTTCAATGAGGTCGCCTTTCCGGAATGCCCTGCGGAAGGTCATGGAATAGCCTGCAATGACATTCCCGATCAGCGAGGAAGAACCAAGGGAGAACAAAACACCGAGAAATACCGTAACCCCTTTAAAGGCATTCGAATCCGATCCCGGGATGTAGGGGTAGGCAACAATAACTGCAAAAGCAACCACCCCTACCCGGAGTATCCTGTATGTAGGCATGGCCCATTCAGCATCAAAATTTTTAATCACGATTGCGCCCTGGTGGATACCTGTAAACAACAGTTTAATCAGTTTCAGGAGATACCTGGTGAGAAAGAAAATGACGATAAGAAAGACCAGGCTCGGCAGAAACCGCAGGAATCCATTGCCGATGGTCAGGATGGGATCAAGTATGATTTTCAGGGTGTATGCAGCAATTCCGTTTGTCCAGGGAAAAAGCCCGAGAATGTATTGAAGGAAAGCAGCAATCATTAAAATGGTAATAATGATTTTCAGGCTTTTAAAAACGATGTTGAAAGCTGACCATAGTTGCTTTGACCGGATGAGGCTGAATGACTTGTCTTCCACCTTGTCAAACCGGGATTTGATCTTTTTCTCCAGAGCCGAATTTATTCTACGGATCAGCCAGAAGAGGGCAATCAATAACAGTGTTAAAAGTACTGTGGCACCAAGGGCATAAAGTGATTTCTTTACCAGGACTGATGTGCTGCGTGCATACCGGTATGCTTTTATTTCCAGGACGATCTTCTGGTGAATAAATTCAGCAAGCACCTCTTTTGACACCTTCTCGCCTTTTGCATCGATATCGAAAACATTCATGATAAATTCCTTGCCGGCGTATATCTTTCTTCGGTCTTCCGCCGGGACGATGGTTACAGAATCAGCAGGAATGGACCCTTCTGCGGCAATCGTTTCAATGCGATCAGAAATCGCAGCCGCACGCTGGGAAGGGGGGTAGGATGAAGTTCCCCTGACATAAAACAGAACATTGCCATCGAGCTTTACAGGAGCGGTTTCCTGTTTTTGCACCGGATGCTCTGGATCGGGTTCATCTGCAGCCTGCACGACAGAAATTCCCTGGATGGAAAAACAGGCCAGTACAGCAACCAGTGAAAACAGCCTGATCTTCCTTCTTCCTGTCATCTTGAAAGTTATTTTAATACTCATATCCTATCGAATTGATAAAGCATTCAAAGATAATAAAGAAAAGAGAGAGCCATCGGTTCTGATTTAGATTTGCGATATCCGTAAACCGATGGAGGAGACGATTGAGATATTTCAATGCACCCCCTGATGGAAAATTCAAGAAGAAATAACCTGCCAGTTAATTGTTGGGAGCGCCGCTGTCGATCCAGCAAACCACATTGTTTTTCTGCGCATCCGAAAGGGAACCCTGCTGGGGCATGCTTCCGTCAACGATCCTGCTTCGGATGGCCGATCGGTCTGCAAATATTTGCGAATAGGTTGAGAATGAAGTATGGCAGCCTGAGCAGGCACTGTGAAAAACGGGAGCGACGTCACGGCTAAACGATTTTGCAGCACCCGAGCAGTCGGGCGTAAAAGAAGGAGTTGTGGAACCTTTACTGCAACCGCTCATCAGGGCAGTGCAAACAAGTAAACCAGATAGTATCTTCTTCAACAGTTTCCTTTCTTATTAAAATAAATTCTAACATAAACGCCCTCCCGGAAAATAAAGTATAAGATCAAAGAAGTACAGGGGTAAAAATAACCCTTCAAACTGAGCGGAATTTGAAATTCCGCTCAGCATTCTTAATTAAACCCGGCCTGATGCATTTGGCGAAGTTTTTCAAACTCAAACATCACTGAACCTCCTGAACATCTTTCACCTGGGTAAATTTTTATCAATTTTTATCCTATTTTTGCAAACCCGGAGGAGAGATCCGGATGCACTATGGTTACCCGGAATCTTATGATAAACCTTACCAGAATGAAAAAAAAACTGCACCTGTTTTCATTGCTTTTTTTCCTTATGCCCGTTCTGCTTTTCGCGCATAAAAAGGATACATTGGACCTCGCTCCGAAACCGATTCATAAAAACGTCATCAAGTTCAACCCAACACCGATGCTGCTGTGGAGCAGCAAAAACGTGACGTTCAGCTACGAACGGATACTGAACCGCAGGCAATCGATTTCTCTCATGGTAGGGTACCTTGAATTTCCTCCTCTTTTTAAAGATACGATCGGTAACCTGATCGCCATTACCAGCCGCCATAAGCAGGGGATCAATGTTGCCCTCGAATACCGTTTTTACCTGATGAAACGTAATTCACGGCCCGCTCCCGACGGGGTTTTTCTGGCACCCTATCTCAGTTATTACGGGTACCAGTTTAAAAACGATGTCGACATCCTCCACACAACACTCGACAGTGCCGGATCGGTAAAAGGAAACTTTTACGTGTTTAACCTCGGGGTCGAACTGGGATACCAGTTTGTTTTCTGGAAACGTGTAACGCTCGATTTCGTTGTCATCGGACCTTCCATGAGTTATTACGGAGGAAGTGTCGATATTAATGGCAATATTAACCTTGAAAAACTTGCGGAGATCAACCAGGACCTTTACGACAAGCTGAAAGAGAAATACCCGATGATTGGAGATTTTGTGGTTAATAAATCATTTGCACAGAAAGGGAAACTTGACCTGTTCAGCGCAGGATTCCGCTACCTGGTGCAGATAGGATTTCATTTTTAATTCTCAGAGCCGGAATGCGCAGAGTGCCTGAACGGAATACATCCAGTCATCGAGTTTCCCGAAGTTGAACATCTTGAACTCTCCGCCCACCAGCCAGTGCTTTGTGAGCGGGTAAATATAAGATGCGGAAAGCTCGTAGTTGGAGAGTGATAAAACGCTGGTATTGACTTCCTGGCCGGCACCGGAAGCCTTTGTGAAGATCATCGCGAGACCCATTCCAGCACCGAGGTACACGTTGTCAACAATGCGCATCCGAACCAGGAGCAGCAACGGAACCACGTTCCGGTCAATCCTGATGGCAGTGTCTGCATTGTACTGGTTGGTTACCCTGAACATCCTGTAATAACCCGTCTCCAGTCCCAGGCTCAGCCGGTGTTCAGGTTCCCAGAAAAATTTCAGCGAAACCCCGGCAAAATCCTTCTGGATCTTGTCAACCCCGTATTCAAGGTTATTGATGTAATGCGTCCATCCCGTGCCGACGGTCAGGGTATAGTGATTCAGGTGAACCTTCACACTGTCTTTTTTCTGGCTGAAAGAAGCCATTGAAAGGAAAACCAGGACAAGCGCAATAGACGTTGTTTTTCTGCCCATAATCTATTCCTGAATATAATGATAATAGGCTTCCACATATGGAAAGTTGGTAAGCAGCCCGTCAAACAAACCATCCCTGATAAAGGTAGCGATCCACTCCGGGTTATCGATGGTCCAGCAAACTGCCAGTCTTCCTTCGTTGTGCATTTGCTGCACCAGGTCATTCTGTGTTCCCAGGGTCCATCGTGGCCCCCATACTTTTGAATTCAGTGTTTGAACATCATCCACCGTAAGTTCACATAAGGACGGGATATCCTGGTAATCAGGATAGTTCTTCAGATCCTGGAGTACTGCATCCGAAGGGATCCCGACCACCACGATCAGGTCGCGGCCTTTGTCGTGGGCGCGTTGAAGGATCCGTTTCTGGATCGGGATGACGACCGACATGGCTTCGCCGCTTTCTTTCATGTCGAGGTACACAAAACGCAGGAGGGTGCTGTCAACCACAAAATTCAGCGCACTCTCCAGCTTCGGGATACGCTCGCCATGGATCAGCCTGACCATCGTGGATATCTGTAGCCAGGAATAATCGCTGATAGGACCAGCCAGCGGGCCTTTCTGTGTAAGACGGGTGTTGATATCCGCATCATGGTAAATAAAAGCCACCTTGTCGCTGCTCAGCCTTACATCAATTTCAACGCCCGTGGTTCCCAGCTTTTCTGTAAAGTTGATCATCTCAATGCTGTTCTCGGAAACAGGAAGCCGGTCGGAAGTGCGTCCCCCGGCCCGGTGGGCCAGGATGTAAAAATTGCTGTTCTTCACTTTTGAAGAGAAGGGACGAAGGTACTCCAGTGTCAGCACCTTACCCGGCAGGTCGGTATTGTTTCCATATCCGCCGCGAAGGATGATCTGCTGGGATCCGCTGGCAGTAACAATTGAGGTGCCTCCTTCCGATTTCGAAATGTACATCGTACACAGCCCGGTGGCATCGCTGTATCCGTCGCGCCAGTAACCCTGTATAAAAATCACCGAATCGAGGGATCCCGCATCCATGATAAAATGTTTCCCGTTGTTATTGGCAAAGGAGAGACTGGTGCGGTTCCATTTCAATATCATATAATCACCGAATTCGTCTGCGCCTGACGTTACCCGGTACACGCCCTCCATCAGGAGCTTCGATGCCTGCTTCAGGGGATAAGTGTCCTTTAGGATCGAGTTGGGCCCTGCCGACGGGACAGGTACAACAGTATCCTTGTTGCATCCGAAAAGCAATAATAAAAGCCCCGTCATGAAAAGGATTCTGATCTTCATAATATCCAGCTGAAATAAAGTTCAGGAATGTGATAGTAACGGTTGAAGGTTGAAAACAGCATCCAGGTCGGCCAGTAGTATTTCAAGTAATTATCCTTCAGCCCGATCACAAAGACCGTATTCTTGTGAAGTCTCTGTTCAATGTAGATGGCCGCAGTACCTCCATCGATAAAGTTCTTTGTACGACTGACCTCGTTCTCCCCCGATTTTGTCGTCACTTTCGCTACGGTGACCATTTCCCCCTTTACGGTAAATGCAATTCTTTTCAGTTTGTATCCCAGGGAGAGGTTCGGGTAATGGATCCAGACCTGGGTGCTGTTGTTGAATCCTCCCTGCCGCATTTGGCCATAAACAAAGGCAAGGTCCCAGCCGATCTTGACGCCGAAGTTCCTGTGTGCAAAACTCAGGCGCGGTCCCAGGGCAAACTGGTTCGAGACCAGGATGGTTGTGATGTCGCCTTCGAGGGAAAATTTCCATGGGAGCCCAAAAGTGGCGTGAATGTTCACCAGGGGTGCCTGGATCGCACTTTCGAGCAGGTCTTTGGGCGGTTTTACCATCGAAAGCCCGGCCGAAACCTGGAACCCCCACTTTTTATACTGATGGGGAAACTGCATGCTGGGCTTCGTGATATCGAAAGTATCCTTTGCAACGGGTTCCTGGGCCGACAGCGGAACATATCCTGAGAGCAGGAAAAGGAGAGAAATCAGAAACCGGCAAACAAATCTCATGATCCGCAGTATCGATTTAATATTTTGTCGCAAAGGTATTTATTTGAATCTATTATCTATTTATAATTTATTTCTGTTCAGAACAGGATCCCGATCTGCACCAGGTAACGGAATCCCATCCTCACGACATCCAGGGTTCCTGTTTGTTTGAAAGATCCGTTCGGAGCGAGCCACCCGACCATCGGGTATTTCTGCTCCAGCCGGTCGTAAAACGCTCCGTGAAGCTGATCAATCTCTGAAGCAGTGATGTCTCCTTTAAATTCTGTTGTACCTCCATAATAACTGATGCCAGGGCCCAGCAACACCAGATCGACCGTTAACCTTTTCCAGAAAACAAACTGGTAACCCAGCTGAATCCCAAGGTTGAACGACCAGTATCTGCCTCCGATTGACCCGGTGCTGTCTCCGTTCGAACCCACCACATCGAAGTTGTTCTTAAATTCATAGCCATAAAAACTAAGGTAGGAACCCACATAGAGTCCGGCAGGAACAGGACGTGTGCTGAGCTGGGTAAGGTAATAGCGGTATTCGACGGTTGCACTCAACCCATGTTTTTGCCCGCTTGTCAGATTGATCAGATTAAGTACCGTATCCCCGAACAACTTGGGCATAACCAGGTATCCCATCTCTACCGAAATGGTATGACGGGGGGATAGGATCCGCTCGTAGCTGAAGGTGATATTTCTCCAGTCCCAGAGGATCATCGGTGTAGGGTTGAATTTGATCACGTTCCGGTGATAGGGCTGCAACACAACTGCTGTTGAATCTTTTTTAGCAGAGAGAACAGAAACGGGTATCATGAAAACGATACACGCGAAGACCATGGTAAACTTTTTCATTTCCGGTCAGCTTAAATACGAAGATCGATGAATTGATACGAGCGTAAATTTATGCATTTTTTGATTCGAAATCCGGCAAATTGAAAATCTACTTATTAATGAGTATCCGTTAAAGCATTCCAACAGGATGATGGATTTTCTCCGGTTCCAACTATTTTTTGTAATATTGAGATACGGATAAATATCCGGGATATTTGTACGTTATACTTTCAGACATGAATTCCTTAATCCCCTGTACTATGAAAAAAATGTTCTGCCATGCCAGCCTGTACCTGTGCCTCACCACGGTCCTCTTTGTTTCTTGCTCGACTCCCGTCGGACTGACAAGCTGGAAGAACCCTCAGGCAAAGGAGCAGATCTCGAAGATCGCCGTCATTGCAATGTTCGACAAGCTGATCTACATCCAGCCTTTCGAGGAGCAGATCGCCGGATATTTTAAAAGCCAGAACCTGGATTGTATCAAATCCCTTGATTTTCTTGAACCTTTCCGCAAATACTCGAATGCAGATCTTCAGAAGAAACTCGACAGCCTGGGTGCTGACGGTATTTTACTGCTTTCTTACAAGGGAACCGATATCTCGGTTGATTTGAATTCGGGCTATTATGGGGGATACTTTGGTTGGTGGGGCGGTGCCGGAGGGGGCTGGTCGGCTACTTCCACGGTGAACCTGAGGGCCAGGCTTTATCCGGCCAACAAGAATGGATTGATCTGGTCGGGCGATCTTACCGTGACCGATCCCTCGGATGTCAAGAAGGAAGCCCTTCAGATCGCCCGGGTAATTCTTGCCGACTTGCAAAAGAACAACCTGCTGAAGAATCCTCCGCCGCCTCCGCCACAAAAGAAGTGAATCAGCGAAATTCCTAACCACTAGCCAACCTGGCAACGGTTTCAATGGCTATGGCAGAAACCGCGGCTCCGTAATCGAGGTCTATATTTTCCATCGTATCATGGGTGTCATGATATCCCGTGCGGTGGATGTCGTAGTTTTCCATGAAAAGGATGACAGGGATGCCGGTATCCGCAAAAATGATCCCGTCGGTATTGTAAAGCGTGCTGTGGGGATCTTCCCAGGTACGGATCTCTCCGTCAACCTTCAGGTGAAGTGCTTTCGGCGGAATGATCCGGATGTCATTGGTCCTGCGTCCCGGCCTGCACCCTTTCCTGTCAGGGGTTTCGTTCCAGGCCTGAACGTTACGGTTCCAGGCCTGGCAGCTCTGATGGGCTGCGGCGGCCAGCCTCAGCGATTCCTCCGTTTTCCCCGGTGCGATCTGGAATACATTCTGGAAATTGTCACGATTATGGGCAATCATATCCATCACCAATACACCTTTGACGGTAACCAAGGAAAGATCTTTGAACTTCCCGTCGTTCTTCTTCATCTTAAGGGACCGTTGAACGATGTTCTGGCAGAAATTCCTTGCACCCATGCAGTCGGAGGGAAACTCTTCGCCTGTGAGATGAAGCAGCCAGATGTCACGCTCGAGCTTTCCTTCTTTTGCCATCTTCAGATAGACTGGTGCAGCCATCAGCATGGCTGCCGTTGCCGAGTGGTTGTCGTCGGCGCCGGCAGCCGCAAAACGGCCACCCATGCCACCGAGTTCAGGGTCAAAAACATCCGCCATATAGGCGGTGTCGTAATGATCGGCCATCACGATCGCTTCCTTTCGGTTCTTCCCGGGGATGATCACCAGGATGTTCCGCTCGTATTCCGATCCTTTCTGGTTTGCCACCCATCCTCCGTATCCCGGGTATTCAAAGTCGGTCTCCCATTTAAACGGAAGTTCGCCTGCTTCAGCACTGTTTTCCATCCCTGCCGACAAGATCTCTTTCTGGTACCTCTTCAGAAGGTAATCCCCGAGTTTGTGAAGGTCGCGCTTCAAATGCTGCACCCGGTTCAAGGTAGATGAATCCTGGACAATGTCTGCATTGTCCTTGTAGGTATAACTGCCATGAGACAGGAAATAGATCTCGTTCCAGTAAGCCACCTCGTATTTCCGGCTCGCGGTTTCCTGAAAAGTAAGGTGATCCGCTGAGGGTGCTGCCTCTCCGGCAGGCTCAAGAATCTTGTCAATCGCATTCACTACGATCTTTGCACGGACCGGATCGACCGATCTCCCGGGAAGTGATGTGAGCCACCCTTCGAGGGTCTCCTCCTTGGGAATGCGTACAAGGCTCCGGGCAATATCTCTTTTCATCCGGCCTCTGCCCATCAGGTCCCAGGTGTCAATCAAAGCGAGAACATTCATGGAGGTCTGGTGCAGGTATTTGTCATGTTCCGGGTTAAAGTTTTCGAGCGCCACCAGAAGGGGTTCCCGCCGGCGGAACCTTGGCCATAATTCGACAGGATCGGAAAGGTCGGGATCTTCCCTGTGGTATCCCGTAAAATACCCCGACAGAAGATCCGGTGTGACCACGGGTTCACCGGTCTCCGCCGAAAGACAACCCACAACCGGCCTGTGATGAAAGACTTCATGCTCCCCTGCCAGCATCGGCGGAAAATAGAACCGGTACCGGAAGGCTCCGCCTTCCAGAAGTTTCAATGTCGCAAGGCCAATCTGCCTGCGGTCGGCATGGGGACCGTCGAGAACCAGTTCAAAATGCTCGTTGAACAGCTGGCAATTCCTGGCCATGGGTTTGTTGTAGAGATCGAGCGCTGCCAGGTCGGTGCTGATAAGGGTCTGAACAACGGGATCGATCTTTTTACTCTTCAGCAATCCGTTTTCATTCCTGTGGAATTTATCCCACCGGTTCGTCCTGATATAGTTGTTTTCAATGAACTCCTCAAGGATTTTGGCTTTTTTACCCGAAAGTTCCGGCTGGACAAGCCATCCCGACTGCGGAACACGGAGACCGCTGAATCCGTCCTCTCTCTTTACCAGCCTGAGCATCGGTATCTGGATGGCATTATAGAGCGTCTCCTGGAGATGCAGGTATGGCTTTATCCCCCACATCATCAGGCTCCCCGGGAACGGGATCAGGTTCAGTTTGCCTGCCAGGTATTTTTCTTTAACCGGCGGGGGCAGGTTTGAAAAGGGACGGAAGGTCAGTAAAAACGTTGTCGCTTTGAAATCATCACTGTCATTCACCTGGTACTGTTTTGTCCAGGATGGGATCGATTCCGTGTGCCAGTATGAAAACGGGAAGTTTTTTTCAGAGGGCAGGATCCGGAACCCGAGACTGAGTAGATGTTCCCTGTCCTTCAGGTTGATGCTGTAAGCTTTTTTCAGAATCCACGCCAGGAAAGTGATGAAAACTGATTCGGGAAGCTCTTTACCGGGAGCTTCATAAAAAGATTTCCAGAATGCCTTTTCCGGTCCCTGCTCACTTGCCCCGAAAAATGTCCAGCAGATCCTTCCTTTGTCATCTTTTGTTCTGGAGAGGGAGAGCGGCGACATGATAACGTAACGTTCATGTTCCAGCCGGCTTTTGTGTTCGAGAAGTTCGGCCGGCCAGAAAATGTTGTCGGCCAGGTTCCGCTGGTTGTGACCAGCCAGGCTGACCGGAAGTTTCCCGGCTCCCAGCTGGAGAATATGTTCCATCAGCTGGTGGCCTATTTTCATCAGTCCGGGCCGGAGCTGGTATTCCTCTTCTATTTCCTGTACCGGCATCCCGAAGATATCATCCTCACTGAAGAGCCATGGATAGAGGCTCCCGTCGGAAGGATTGATCCCGATGCGCTGGGGCGGCATGAATTCAGAATAGGCCTGCAACGGGTACTTTTTCTTTTCGGAAAACCAGGGGTATCCCTCCCTGAACTCTTTCCATCCGTTTTTTGATTCCGCCATTAATGAAATTATTTGTTTATCTCTTCCTTTTTGCGGTCTAGTGATTAAATATGAAATGGGGTTTTTTTTTAATACCAGAACCCTTGTTCGTCATTGTGATGTGTTAAAATAGTAACACAAATCTAATTCATTTGTTCATTCATTGTAAAATGAATTATATTTGTCACGTTGCATTGATGGCATGATCAAACTGATCTATAGTAATCTTTATGACTTAAAGCTGAATGCATACAAATATAAACATACACTGAAAAATTCCATTTATTAATCCTTAAAACCTTTGAGCATGAAAAAGTACATTTTACTGATCGCAGCCTTATTTCTGGCATCCTTTGCTTACACACAGTCAAACAAAGAAGAGGTCGACCTGATGCAGGCCGCATTCGGAATGGACAAAAAAGCCGTTGTTGCTGATTTTGTTAAGCCATCCCCCGCCCAAAAAGATGCTTTCTGGAAGCTGTATGATGAATATGAAACACAGCGCAAAGAACTTGGCAAACAGCGCATCGCACTGTTAAAACAATATGCCGACAAGTATACAATGATGACTCCCCTCCAGGCCGACGAATGGACAAAGAAAGTCATCGACCTTCAGAAAAAGACCGACGGACTTATCGTAACCTATTACGGCAAGATCAAAACCATTTCCGACGGCCTGGTTGCAACGCAGTTTTACCAGATCGAAAACTACATTCTCACTGCCATCCGGATGCAGGTGCTTCAGAACGTTCCGTTCCTGCATAAATAAGAATAGAACAGGACCCTGCAAGTATATGCGGATCTTTCCCTGTGGATGGTACAGGATCTTAAAAGATACCCGGAAATCAGATCCGGGTATCTTTCATCTTCCATCAAAAATACCGCCTGCGAAAATTTCAAAGATTGAAGAACATATTACCTTGTAAAACTTTAAATAATCAGATTATGAAAAAACTAATATTCCTCTTTGCAGTCCTGATTCTTCTGCCATTCATGATGAAAGCCCAGAAGGTGGAACTGACTCCCTTTGGAGGTTATGTTTTCGGAGGAACGATGTATGGAAACAACGGGGATGTTTATATCAACGACAATGCCCAGTATGGTGGCATGCTCAGTTTTGCTGTCAGCCATTCCATGGATATTGACCTGATCTATAACCGGTCGGATACAAAAGCCGAGGTCAGCTACTTTTCACCTTACAACGATATAAGCTTTGTGGAAATTCCGCTCAGCATCAATTATATGCATGTCGGATTTACTAAAAACTTCAGGGTCAATCCCACAGTTTCCCCGTTTATCGGCTTCAACCTCGGAGCCTGCGACTTTGCTCCCAAGTCAGATTATTCAGACCAATGGTTCTTCTCCATGGGGTTCAATGCCGGGGCGAAAGTTTATTTTAGCAAAAGAATTGGAATCCGTCTCGCCGCCCAGGGTTATGTACCAGTGCAGGGAACTGCCTTTACAATGTTTGTCGGAACAGGTGGTTCAGGCGGCAGTGTCGGGGTTTACTCCACCTTGTTTCAGTTCGGGTTTACTGGCGGCTTGATTTTCCGGCTGGGACCCATCTATTGATTTCATCATAAAAACCTCTGACAACTAATCCAGAAAACTTTTTAATTTCAATTGTATGAAAACAAAACTTATCATTTTCGTTGTAATGGGAATGCTTGCCATTACCTCCTGCACCAAATATCCACCCTCCTCTTCCCGGACGATGGAAGATCTGGTCATTTATACCAAGTATGATGTGACCGTTCAGTTCACCGATTATCAAACCTTTGCCATCGTTCCTGCGGTTTCTTATATCGATGGAAAAGATAGCGCGACCCTCACAACACCGAATGCGATCGCTTTGCTGGACAGGATCAGTGCTGACATGGAGAGCCGCGGTTTTAAAAAAGTAAACTCCACAGACAACCCTGATCTTGGCATCAATGTAACTGCCATCAAGAATACAACAACAACCGTTTATTATCCGGGCTGGTACTGGGGATACCCCGGGTATTACCCGCCGAACTGGTGGGGATATCCCGGATATGGCTACGGCTATCCGTATTATCCCACGTATACTACTTCCTATTCGGCAGGAACGGTGATCATTGACCTTGCAGACTTCAAATTCAAAACCTCCGACGACAAGATCATGATCCGCTGGAATGCCTATATCCGGGGATTGCTCACCGACACACATTCCCAGGGTGACGTCCTGAACAGTGTTGACCAGGCTTTTGCACAGACCCCTTCATTAAGAACAAACCCGTAATCCAAATGAACTATTAATCCTTAAAAAGAAATTCCAATGAAAAAGATAATCTTCATTCTCACGGTTTTTGTTCTTCTGACTGGCATTGCTCAGAGCCAGGACAAACCGGCTTCCCTTGGCTATAAGCCCAGTTCCTATTACACCTTCTCGTGGAACACCACATTTACAGTAGGCGACTTCAACAAATGGGTAGGCAACGCCAGCCCGGCAGGGTTCGACATCGGCGGCCGCTATTCTTTACCGCTGTCGGGACTGACCACAGGGTTTAATATCGGCTGGCAGCGTGTGTCGGAGATCTACACCAACCAGACCTTTTACGGCACCGATGGCTCTGCCATCACCGCTACCAATTACCGGTTTACCTGGATGGTTCCTTTCCAGGCGGTGATCGCTTATCATTTTATTCCGGAAAAGCTGGTCTCTCCCTATATCGGTTTAGGCATCGGCGGGGATTATATGGAGCACCATCTCCTGATCCAGGAATACGATATCTACAAGACACGCTGGGACTTCTCCCTCACCCCCGAGGTCGGAGCGCTGATTAAATTCGGGTATTTCGGCCAATGGGGCGCACTGGTTGCAGTAAACTACAAATGGACAACCAATCAGATCGAACTGTACAATGACAGGACATCAAAAGACCTGTCGATGGTGAACCTGAAAATCGGTCTTGCTTATATCATCCGGTAGTTCAGTCAGATCTTGCAAAAAATCTCAGGTTATCTGCCGGAACTATTCTTTATATTAAGTTCCGGCAGTTTTTTATCCCTGAGATGATTGTATTTGCATCCTTCTGTATGTTTTGGATGGCACTTATTAGTAAAACTTATTTTTTATTATATTTACAAAAAAAACGATTATGAAAAACAGCAAAATCTACCTTTTTATCCTGGCAGTAATTTCTGTCATCTTTATCACTTCCTGTGGCACACCGGTTACCCTGACCGCCTGGAAAAACCCCACTGACAATTCAAAGATCTCGAAAATCGTTCTCCTGCCTTTATTTGAAAAACTCGAGTATATGAAACCCTTTGAAACGTCCATGAGTTCTTACTTTAATTCAAGGGGATTAAAATGCATCAGTTCGCTCAGTTTTTTAGATCCTTCTCACAAATATCCGATCTCTGAGATCAAACATAAATGCGACAGCCTGGGTGCAGATGCAATTTTGGTATTCTCCTACAAGGGAACCGAAAACACCGAAAGCTATGTTCCGCAGACAACCTATGTGACCGGTGATTACGGCGGATACTGGGGTGGCGGTTATTATGGAGGTTACTATGGGGGCTATTATGGCGTAGGATATTACAATACCGTGACCACCGGTGGCTACTGGACCAGCACCTCTGTTGTAAACCTGACCGCTGCCCTTTACACCAAAGCTTCCAAAGAGCCCCTCTGGAGGGCAGAGATCGAGGTGACAGACCCGCAGTATATTGATGAGGCAACCATCCGGATCAGTGAGGCTATTTATTCACACTGGCAGCAGGACGACATTCTGAAGAAAAAAAGTAAATAAGAATCTTCTTTTCGTAAATGCTCTGTTTTTGTTGATGTTCAGTTCCTAAGGTCATCGGGTATTGCTGTTTACCTGTTTGATCTCCAAATTAATTAAGATGGTATCTTCATTAAAAATCACACCTATGAATCAAGTTTACTCAAAAAAAATCATCCTGGCTGCAGCCCTTTTGATCACAGCTTCTTTTTTGATCACAGCCTGTAAATCAAAGAAAGAAGAGGTTAATCAAGCACCCGAATTTAAAGTACTTGACATAAAGGGGATGAAAGTCCCGGTTTACGTCGAACTTGTCGGGCAGGCAGTAGGCATTCCCACTGTCGAGATCAGGGCACGTGTAGAAGGGTACCTGAAGAACTGGACCTTCGAGGAAGGAACGATCGTGAAACAGGGACAGCTTCTGTTTTTAATCGAACAGGACAAATACATCAACAATGTCAAATATTCTGAAGCGGACCTTCAGAGCAAAAATGCAGCCTGGGAAAAAGCAAAGCTTGATGTAGCCCGGCTGAAGCCTCTTCTGAAAACAAATGCCATCAGCCAGAATGATTATGATGTTGCCGTTACTACAGAAAAACAAACCGGGGCAGCGGTTGAAAGCTCTAAGGCCAACCTGGCTGATGCAAAACTGAACCTGTCGTACACCACCATGACATCCCCTATTACCGGGTATATCGGTAAGGTAGCTGTGAACCCGGGGAACCTTGTCGGACACGGTGAAAGCACATTGCTTACAACAGTCTCGGCTTCCGATCCGATGTATGTGGATTTCCAGATGAACGAAACCGACTACCTGCTGATCCAGAAGTACCTCATTGATCACAAGGCCGAAGCAAGGGAACTCAGCAACTCCATTGCTGCATACCTGACGTTGTCCGGGAACATACAATATTCATCCCCTGGCAAGATCGATTTCATCGACCGGGCAGTGAACCCGGCCACGGGTACCATTGCCATGCGGGCCGTTTTTCCCAATGCCGACGGGTTGATCAAGCCGGGAAACTTTGCCAATATCAACCTGGTCCTGAGGGAACGCGACAATGCGGTAGTCATCCCACAGAGCGCCACGACACAGATCCAGGGAAAGAACTTTGCATTCCTCGTCGACAATGAAAACAAAGTCACCCGCGTCCCGCTCCTTATGGGCCGGAACATCGGGACACATGTGATCGTGAACAACGGACTGAACCCGGGCTCCAGGATCCTGCTTGAGGGATTCCAGAAATTCAAGGAAGGAATGGTGATAACCCCGGTCATGGTTCTGGATACATTTAAATTACCCGAAAGGCCACAGTAATTTAAGTAGCGAAATGGTGAGAAGGCGAAATAGCGAAATTTTCATTGACCTCATCAACCTGACAAAATTCGTAATTCGTAATTCGTAATTCGTAATTAAAAGACCATGCTGCAACAATTTATAACCCGCCCGATCCTGTCTTCGGTTATTGCCATCCTGATTGCTCTTGTCGGGATCTTAAGCTTATTTACCTTGCCAATATCACAATATCCTGACATCGTACCTCCCACGGTTCAGGTCACTGCATATTATCCGGGTGCCAATTCCCAGGATGTTCAGAAGACGGTTTCCGTTCCCCTTGAAGAGCAGATCAACGGGGTCGATAACATGATCTACATGACATCCCAGTGCGCAAACGACGGATCCTGCAACATCACCGTCTATTTTGAGGTCGGGACGGATCCCGACATGGCAACCGTGAATGTTCAGAACCGTACCCAGCGCGCCATGAATGTACTTCCTCCTGAAGTCGTACAGGGCGGGGTGATCGTCCAGAAAAAATCCACCAGCATCCTGATGCTTTATTCGCTCATCTCTTCGGATACGGCTTATGACGTAAAATTTCTTGCCAATTATCTCAACATAAACATTGTGAACGTTCTGAAACGAATCAGGGGCGTGAGCGATGTTATGATGTTCGGGGGGGATGATTATGCCATGCGCATATGGCTGAATCCCCAGAAGATGGCCGGACTCGGGATCACCGTTCAGGATGTTCAGAGTGCCATCAAGGACCAGAATGTCCAGGCAGCTGCCGGACAGATCGGTAAGAACCCGGCCGCACCGGGACAGGAGATGTCAATCATGATCCGTGTTCAGGGGCGTCTGCTGGAAGAAAAGCAGTTTGAAAACATCATCATAAAAGCAAATTCCGACGGATCCCTGGTCAGGATGAAGGATATCGCCCGGATCGAGATGGGGATGAAAACGTATGATGCCGTCGGAAGGTTCAAAGGGAAACCGGCGCCGGCCATCGCCGTTTACCAGGCACCGGGATCCAATGCTGTTCAGTTGCGGAAACAGCTGGATGGTACCATGGAAGAACTTGCAAAGGAATTTCCAAAAGGAATTACTTACGAAAAAGGACTTGATACGGTGGAATTTGTAACGGCATCCATCGAGGAAGTCCTCATTACACTGCTGGAGGCATTTGTCCTGGTGTTTATCGTTGTGTTTCTTTTCCTCCAGGACTGGCGCGCCACGCTCATTCCGGCCATCACCGTTCCCATCTCACTGGTAGGTGCGCTGGCTGCTTTTCCCCTGCTCGGGTTTTCCATCAATATGCTGACCCTCTTCGCATTGGTTCTGGCCATTGGAATTGTAGTCGACGATGCCATTGTGGTGCTTGAAGCCATACAGGAAAAGATCGATGCAGAAGGACTGGCTCCGCTGGAAGCAGCCAAACATACGATGAAAGAGATCACACCTGCAATCATGACCATAACTATGGTGCTTTGTGCCGTGTTCATTCCTGTCTCCTTCCTTGGGGGTGTTACCGGTGTGATGTACAAACAATTCGCGCTGACCCTGATCTCCTCGATCCTGATCTCCGCACTCCTGGCACTTACGCTCTCTCCTCCGCTCTGTGTCATGCTTCTGAAACCGAAGAGAGAAAAGAAAGGCTTGCTGGGAAGATTCTTTAAAGCCTTTGACAAGGGATTTGATAAAACAACAAACGGATACCTGAAAATCGCCGGCAATTTCACACACCACCTTTCCCGGCCGGTTATATTCCTGGCAATTATCTGCGTTCTGGCAGTGTTCGTCATGAAGTTCTTACCAACAGGGTTCCTGCCTCCTGAAGACCAGGGATATTTCTTTATTAATATTACAACACCCAAGGCCTATGCGCTGGAGAAAACGGATGCCGTTATGCGTGAGGTTGAATCGATCCTTTCAAAAACCGACGGTGTTGCGTCCTATACGACAATCCCGGGATACAGCATCCTCGACAATACCGTGAACACGACCAACGGGATGGCCTTCGTGAAGCTGACCGACTGGAAGGAAAGAGGCATGAAGCGCAATGTGGGCGTCATCATCCGGGAAGTCCAGGGCAAATTCAACAAGATTCCCGGGGGCGTCTGTATGGCATTCAATGCGCCGGCAATTCCCGGTCTTGGCAAAACCGGGGGGCTCGAATTCCAGATGGAGGATAAGACCGGGGCCGGTATTGACAAGATGGCGGAGGTGGTACAGGCGTTTCAGGCTGAGACCATGAAACAACCGGAATTTGTAACTGCATTTACTCCCTTCCGGAACGACATTCCCCAGTTCGAGCTTACGGTGGATAAGGAGAAGGCCAAGGTTCTGGGAGTGCCTGTCAACAGCGTCTATACGACCCTGCAGGGTATTTTCGGAAGTTATTATGTCAACGATTTCAACAAGTTCGGAAAATCCTACCGGGTCATCATTCAGGCAGATGCCATTTACCGGGCAAACAAGGAGGATATCTACGGCGTTTATGTAAGAAGCAATTCGGGAAGTATGGTGCCTCTGGGAACACTGGTTGATATAAAACCGACGCAGGGACCGGATATTGTAAAACGATTCAACTTGTACAGTTCAGCCGACTACACAATCGTCATCGCGCCGGGATATTCAACCGGGCAGGCCATTGAGGCGGTAACAAGGGTATCCGAAAAGACCCTTCCTTACGGGTTTGGTTATGATTACTCTGGTATGACCCGCGAAGAACTTATCTCAGGGGGACAGGCACCCTTTATCTTTACGCTTTGTTTCATCTTTGTCTTTTTCCTTCTCGCCGCGAAATATGAGAGCTGGCTGCTTCCGATCCCGGTATTGCTGGCGATCCCATTCGGCGTATTCGGGGCATTCGGATTGCAATGGCTCACCGGTCTTCAGAATAATATTTACGCACAGATCGGGTTGATCATGCTGATCGGGCTTGTCGCTAAAAACGCCATCCTGATCGTGGAGTTTGCCAAGCAGAAACACGACCTGGGGCACCCGCTGATCGCTGCCGCGCTTGAAGGAGCCAAACTTCGCTTCCGCCCGATCCTGATGACATCCTTTGCATTTATTTTAGGCGTTGTGCCCCTTGTGATCGCATCGGGGGCCGGGGCCGCAAGCCGTCATGCACTGGGAACTTCTGTTTTCGGCGGGATGCTCGTGGCGACCATATGCGGGGTGCTGGTTGTTCCTTCACTCTATGTCGCGTTCCAGAAACTGGAGAACAGGTTCAAGAAGAAGAAAGAAAGTGACGTGGCAAAATAGCATCATTTCGTGACGCGTAACGTGTGACGCGTGACGCGATCAAATCGTAAATTCAATCGTAAATCGTCCAATCGCAAATAAATATGGTCCGCAACAATTCAAGATCCCTCACCCTGTTTATCGTTTTTTCGATATTCCTTGCCATGGCCGGCTGCAAGGTTGGCCCGAAGTACGTAAGGCCGACCCTGAAGATGGACAGCCTGTTCAGGTTTGCACAGAGCGGCGACTCCAGCAGCATTGCAAACATCGAATGGATCAAATTGTTCAAAGATTCGGTTCTGCAGCGACTGGTGCTGACCGGACTGAAAAATAATTATGATGTCAGGATCGCCTTTGCCCGTATCGAACAGGCCACAGCAGCCTTCAAGGTGGCCCGTGGCCAGCAATGGCCGCAGTTCTCCGCCCAGGCCGACGGCGGCTGGCAGAAGCAGGCCATCGCAGGAAGGATCGCAGAATTCAGTGCGGTTACCGCGGTCGGCCAGGTCAGCTGGGAGATTGACCTCTGGGGAAAGCTTCGCCGCGCAAAAGAAGCAGCCCGCGCAGAACTCTTCGGACAGTTAGCCTACCAGCAGTCGGTAAGGATCAACCTGATCAACAGCATCGTTTCGAATTACTTTAATCTTCTAGAATTTGACAACGAACTCAGAATAACACGCGAGAATGTCACCATCCGTCAGCAATCCCTCGACCTCGTAAGAAACAAAATGGTTGCTGGTACCGCTTCGGGACTGGTCGTCGCCCAGGCAGAGGCTGAACTCGCTCTGGCCATGGCCAAGATCCCTGCCATCGAATTGCAGATCGGTGAATCTGAAAACTACCTGAGTATCCTGTTGGGAGAACCGCCTCATGCGATCGCCCGTGGCCGTGACATGCTGGACCAGCTAAACGAGCCCGAAATCAAGACACCCGGACTTCCCTCCCATCTCATTTTCCGGCGGCCGGATGTCATGCAGGCCGAGCAGACACTCATCGCTGCCAATGCCAACATCGGTGTTGCCCGTGCCATGATGCTGCCCACCCTGGGTATCTCGGGAAGCATCGGTGCTGCCTTTAATCCGACAAACCTAATATACAGCGCACTGGGCAACCTGGTAGCTCCCATTTTCGCAGGGGGCCAGCTGCGGCAGGGGGTCAAGAAGGCACAGGCACAGAAAGAACAGATGCTGTACGAGTACCAGTACACACTTATCAACTCACTCATGGAAGTTTCCAACCGCCTCCTGGAATTCCAGAAACAGGTTGAAATTGTCCAGAGCCAGCAAACCACGTTAACTGCTGCACAGACTGCATTCGATCTTTCAAACCAGCTTTACAATGCAGGGTATGCAAGTTACCTTGATGTCATCAATGCCCAGGAAATGCTTTTCACAGCACAGATCAATCTTTCCAATGCACAGAGTGATGCCATGACTTCGGTGGTGAATCTCTATACAGCACTTGGAGGAGGATGGAAGTAATGAAGAATTAAAAAATGAAGAATGAAGAATTAAAAATGAAGAATGAAGAATTAAAAGTGAACAGCGAATGGTGAATGGTAATCATAAACATAAGCCATGCGGAAAACTATTTTTAAATGCCTGTTTATTTCGCTTCTTTTTTTGAGTTCTTCCGGGTTATATGCCCAGAGTGGTGTTGATAGCACCACTGAGGCAAGAAAGAACCAGCTTTTTGGAAAGGTAAAGAACTTCTCCTTCAGTTTCTACGTTGACGCTTATTTCGGCTTTATGCTGAAAAATTCCAAGGACACCTCTGATATCATCCCTTTTTCCGGAAACTGCCCGATGTACAACCAGATCCGATTGAATGTTACCGCTCTTGAAATTTATTACAATGCGGAAAAAGTAAGAGGTAAAATGGCCCTCCAGTTCGGTGATGCACCAAATCTGCTTTCTTCCCCGAGTTCCCAGTGGACAAGGTACATAAGGCAGGCAAACTTTGGCTTCCGCATCGTTAAAGACCTTTGGTTTGATGTTGGATATATCTTCAATCCGGTAGGTTATGAATCCTCATGGAGTGTGCTGAACCAGGTAAGTTCCGTTACCATCGGCGGATATTTTGAACCCGGCAGTGTACTCGGGGTTAAATTATCATATAAATTCTCCGATAAGTTCAGTGGAGGAATCATGGTGGGTGATCCTTTTTCGATCGCTTATGCAGACAATACCAACATGGCAGGAATCCTTTTCCTCACCTATAAGCCGACAGGCAACCTTTTCATCAATTACAACAACTTCCTCGGAAACCAGGCTACCAGGGAATCGAAGGTTAATAACTTCCTTCTCTACAACAATCTGATCATCAACTATAATCCCATTAAAACAGTTGAACTTGTCGGACAGTTGGATCTCGGGGGTCAGACAAATTCACGAAAGCCTCCCGATACCACAAAAATCGCAACCATGTTCTCCGGGTTTCTCCAAGCCACCTATCGGTTTAATGACCATTTTGCATTGACCGGACGTTATGAATTCTTCAACGATCCGAATGGATTTCTTTCGGGTGTGAACAAGCTTACCGACCGGGGTGTCAGGACCAGGGGATTCACGGCATGCTTCGAGTACAAACCTGTGAGCATCGGGTTTATCCGCCTCATTTACCGGTATCTTGGCGGCTATCCCGGCAGCAAGGAATTTTACAGCAAAACCAGCGATAATATGGAAGAAATTCTTTTTTCAACCGGTGTCCGGTTTTGATATTCATAAATCAACCGTACAAAACTATGACCTGGCTGCAGCGATATCACATCATTAATTATTTCAAAAGTTCCATCTGGATCCTTCCTTCATTAAGCATGATTGTGGCTATGGCGGCTGTCCGCACGCTCAACGCGATCGAAATCAAACTGGGCTGGATCGTGGAATTCGACCCGGCGACCTCCATGACCGTGATGGGAACCCTGGCAGCCTCCATGTTTACGCTTATTGTATTTGTCTGTTCGGCGCTACTCATATCCGTGCAGCTGGCCAGCGCCTCACTTACTCCGCGTTTTATTGGCCTTGTTTTCAGGAACCCGGTTACGAAGTATTCGCTGACGCTGTTTATGTTCACGTTTACTTTCACACTGGGAGCACTCCTCCGCATCAGGGTGGCCGTTCCGCTGATCACAGCCTACGTTGCCGTGTACAGTTGTGTACTCAGCCTGGGAGTCTTTATCTATCTCGTCGATGAGGTGGGAAGAAAACTCAGACCGAGCGGTGCAATGAAACTGACGGCAAAGCTGGGCCGCGATGTCATCCGGAATGTTTATCCCCGGCTTATCTCTGAACCGAAGGAGGCGGCCCGGGTACCTGTAATCCCATCCGGGGAACCTGAACGTGTTATTCTGAACCGGAGGGAAGGAGTACTCCTGGCTTTCGATATAAAAGGACTTGTCTCCCTGGCCAGGCAAAATGAGTGTGTAATTGAACTTGTACCCCAGGTGGGAGATTTCATATCAGCCGGACAACCGCTGTTCAGGATCTTCTGCAACGGGAGGACTCCGTCTGACTTTTCCCTGTATCAATCGATTGCCGTAGGGGCCGAACGGACCATGGAGCAGGATCCCGGTTTTGCTTTCCGGATCCTGGTGGATATTGCTTCCAAGGGACTTTCTCCAGCAATCAACGACCCCACCACCGCGGTTCTGGCCATTGACCAGATCCAGTACCTGCTCCGCCACCTTGGAAGCCGCCGTCTGGATGAAGGACTGCGGCTGGACGAAACGGGCACTTTACGACTGATCTACCGAACCCCCGACTGGGAAGACTATGTAGCCCTGGCAGTAACCGAGGTTCGTCAGTTCGGTGGTACCAGTATCCAGATCGCACGCCGCCTGAAAGCCATGTGCGAGAACCTCATTCAGACCTTGCCTGAAGAACGGGCTGCCGTTCTGCGCACCGAACTGAGCCTCATTGAACGATCCACCCGAAGAAACTTTCCTGAATCGGAAGACCAGGCCATGGCGGATGTGAGCGACTTCCAGGGTGTGGGGGGAAAAAAGGAGAAGTAAGATTGTACCCCCCGGATTCGGGCTGGATGATAAATGAGGAATACTTATTTATAGGTATTTTCGTATCAGCCGTTGAAAGAAAATTCAAATCTCAATATATTTACTGATTATATCCTGTTTTGAAAAAATTATTACAAACCAACTAACCACCTGCGTATGAAAACAACCAGATTACTTTTTGCTTTGCTGTTTTTTGCTGTTGCCTCAAAAGGGCTGGCACAGGAACAGTCCGACAGTTCAAAATGGTTTGAAGTGTACGGCTTTGCACAGACAGATATGGGTTACAACTTCAACCAGGTCAATCCCGACTGGTACGATGTCATGCGGCCTTCCAGGCTGCCTTCCTACACCAACGAATTCGGGACCGACGGAAATTTTTATTTCAGTGTACGTCAGTCGCGGTTTGGCGTAAAATCGTCGATGCATACCAAGTGGGGCGAATTCAAAACGGTGTTTGATTTTGATATGTTCGGGGTAGGAGCGAACGCTGGACAAACAACGATTCGGCTGAGGCATGCATACGGACAGCTGGGTCACTGGGGTGCGGGTCAGACGGAGAGCGCCTTCATGGACCTCGACGTTTTCCCGAACACGCTTGAATACTGGGGCCCCTGCGGAATGCTTTTCTACAGGAACATCCAGGTGCGTTATATGCCGGTCATGAAAGAACACCATTTCCTTGTTTTTGCGCTCGAGATGCCGGGTGCCAGTGGCGACGGAGGCGTTTATTCCGACCGTGTGGAACTGACCGGTGTTAAGGCACATTTCCCTTATCCTGACCTTTCCGGTCATTACCGCTATACGGGAAAGAAATGGGGCTATGTTCAGCTGGGCGGCATGGCCCGCTACATCGGCTGGAAGGATCAGGGTGACCAGGCCCACCTGGATACCATGGACCTCAGCGGCAATGCCATCGGCTGGGGTGTCAGCTTAAGTACCGGTCTTAACATCGGTAAGATTGTGGTGCTGCACCTGCAAGGCATTTACGGAGCAGGTGTGGAGAACTACTTTAACGATGCTCCGGTAGATATCGGGATCCAGAAAAACCCCGGCGACAAGACAAAACCCATTAAAGGAGTTGCACTTCCTGACCTGGGTCTTGTGGCATTTGTCGACCTGAACTGGAGCAAGAAATTTACGAGCTCGGTAGGCTGGTCAAACACCACGATCACCAATTCAGACGGGCAGGCGTCTACCGCCTATCACCTTGGCCATTTTGTAGAAGCCAACCTGCTTTACTATCCCTGGCCCAGTGTGATGGTCGGAGCTGAGTTCCAGTGGATCTATCGCGAAAATTACATGGCAGATGTGACTGCAAACCAGACCTCCCCCTTTACCTCGCAGGCCACAAAGATCAACTTTACATTTAAATACAGTTTTTCAAAGAGGTTTTATGCTAAAAAATAGCACACTCTTCTGAAAGACTTTCCGGATAAATAACAACATGGTTCACCATCAATAAAAAAGGAGAAAACAGTATGAAAAATTACATGACCCGGACCAGCGTATTGCTGGTCATGACAATTTCGCTGATCATGTTCATTCATCCTTGCATTATCAAGGCACAGGACAACGCACTGACCAAAGAAAAAATCCAAGCTGCACTGGATGAGGCCTACGCCAAATTCAAAGATGTGAAAGAGGGTAAGAATGCCGATTATATCAAGGAACTTGCTACAGTGGACCCGAAAATCTTCGGCATTGCAGTGGTAACAGCCGACGGACAGGTTATTACCAAAGGAGATATTGATTCCAAAGTGTCAATTCAAAGTGTCTCAAAGGTCTTTACAATGGCACAGGACATTGAAGAACTGGGGCACCAGGCAATCCAGGACAAGATCGGCGTAGATGCTACAGGAGAGGTTTTCAACTCGATTGTTGCTATTGAGAGGATGAGAGGGAAAGAGATCAATCCGCTTGTAAATCCAGGCGCCATCGCCGCCACCAGTCTTGTTGCAGGTAAGGATTCAGCCGTCAAATGGAAACACATTGTTGATGTGCAAAGCGCTTTCGCCGGACGGCAGCTCTCCCTGAACATGCCGGTATATATCAGCGAAGCAGGCGATAACCTGCGCAACCAGGCGATTGCTCATCTCCTTTTGGCTTACGGAAGAATGTATTTCGACCCGGTGCAGGCAACGGATATTTATACCAAGCAATGCGCCCTGAATGTGAATGCGAAGGACCTTGCCACTATGGCGGGTACCCTTGCTAACGGCGGGGTCAATCCGTTGACAAAGAAAAAGGTTGTTAGCCAGGAAACCGTTCTGTATACACTTCCGGTGATGGCCACTGCGGGTCTTTATGACGATTCCGGGATATGGTATTACAATTCCGGTCTCCCGGCGAAGAGTGGCGTGGGGGGTGGTTTATTGGCCGTTTGTCCCGGAAAATTCGGCATTGCCGTGGTCTCTCCTCCGCTGGATGCAGCAGGGAATAGCGTAAAAGCACAACTTGTCATTAAATATGTAGTGGAAAAATTGAAGGTGAATCCATTCCTGATCCAGCCGAAATAAAAAAGTTATCAGATTCTCTTGAAAGGGAATATACCATGATCTTATCCTTAATCATTGTGTATTCCCTTTTTATAAAAGTGAAATTTTAAGCATTAAAAACCATAGATAACATATGAAACGATATCTGCTTAATTCGAAGATTACGCTTATTCAACAAATTGCTGGTATTTCAAGACTGCCAGCCGCTGTATTCATTTTCGTTTTTATTTCATACGCTGTTCAGGCGCAGCAGGTTAACGTACCTGAACTTGACTCGACCTATAAAAACATGGCTAGCGGTGAATTCACTCCGGGTAAAGGCTTTCAGCTTGTTAAATCGAAGTTTGGCAGTTTGAACATCAGTGCATATGGTATGGCCAGGTGGGTAAACCAGATGCCGGGCTCATCTACATGGACTGACCACAGAGATAGCCTGAGAACTTTCGACGGAAGAAATGATATCTACTGGCACCGCGCCATGATATGGTTTACCGGATTTATAGGCTCCCCAAAGCTGACCTACATGCTGGCCGTGTGGACAGTTACCACAACACAGCAAACCCTTGTTTTTGGTAACGTAGTGTACCGGTTTAATAAATATGTCGCCGTTGGCGCCGGAATGACCCCGAATGTCTGTATCCGAAGTGTACAGGGAGCATTCCCGTTCTTTTCTTCTACCGACAGGTCCATGGCTGAAGATGGATTGCGGGGAGGATTTACCAATGGCGTATTTGTAATGGGGGAAGTTTTACCAAAGTTGCGTTATACCATGGTCCTTGGAAACAACCTGAGCATTCTTGGAATAAAGGCATCGAATCTTACCCGGCATTTCTCAAAGAGCATCTCCTTGAACTGGATGCCGACCACAGGTGAATTTGGTCCAAGGGGTGGAAACGGTGACTTTGAATACCATAAAAAAATAGCCACCCGTTTCGGGGCCTCGTATTGCCACAGCCGTGAGAACCGCTTTAACAATACCGGAACACCCAGCCCCGATAATACACAGGTCCGTATGTCAGACGGTGTGCTCTTTTTTGAAACCGGCGCGCTTGCCTCCAATGTAACAGTGCAGGAAGCAAATTATGACATTGTATCGGTCGACCTGGGTTTTAAAATCAAAGGATTTGCCTTGCATTCCGAATTTTATTACCGTACACTTTCAAAGTTTGATGCAGATGGGCCTGTCCCTGTCGGCTATATTAATGATAATGGGTATTCCCTGCAGGTGCTTTATATGGCTGTTCCGAAGATTCTTTGCGTTTACGGGGTCAACTCGATGCTGATCGATCAGTTCAAGAGATACCCATGGGAAGCCGGTGGGGGATTTAATATCTATCCCCTGAAAACACGCAGCTGGAGAATCAATCTTCAGGCAATGTATGTTGTTAAATCTGCCGGTGGCGGAACCTTCGGATTGTATACATCAGGGCAAACGGGTACGACACTGACAATAGGTACGGATATTTTATTATAGTGAATATGATTGATCCCATTTATTGAAATGATTCATGAGTTATGGACTAACGTCCATAAGTTGTAAATTTTCAAGTACCCCGGCCTTAAGGCCGGGGTATGACACAGGCTCCACAAACAGGGCTTTAACCCAAAAGAGATAGACTTACTAAACTTATTATAAACACTAACATCTTCTCTCATGAGACAAAAAATATTTTACACTTTTCTGATAGCTCTGTTATTTCAATTCACAGCAATTAATCAAACAGATGCGCAGCAGACAAAGGATAGCAATAAATCCGACAGCTATCTTTTTAATGACAGTCATTTTCACCTGACCAACTACATCCAGGAAGGAACGGATATTCATGTCTATGTGAATGAAATTATGGGTGACAAGATCGGCCGGTCAACCTTGTTCGGACTTCCACTCCAGCAGCAATGGTCGTACAGGGTCACGAAGGATTTTGCACCGACCTATTACCTTGAAACCGATGCACACCTCTATTATTACTCTTTTACGGACGCCTATATTGCCATGGCTTACAAGTCACTTCCAAAGGAGCAGCAGGAGAGGCTTGATCCCATGATCACGGGATTCAATCCAACCGATATGTATGCTGCCGCCCATATCCGGAGGGTACTGCAAACCTTTCCGGGTGTGTTTTCCGGAGTCGGCGAATTCAGCATACATAAAGAATTTGTCTCTTCCAAAATTGACGGCGAAGTTGCCAGCCTTTATGATCCAGCTTTGGACAGTATCCTTGACTTTTGCGCACAGGTTGGCCTGGTTGCGCTTATCCATAACGACATCGATAATCCTTTTCCAAAAGCAGGAAAGCCAAACTATCTCGACGGGATGAAAGAGCTGATCAAACGACATCCCAAAACAACCATCATCTGGGCGCATGTTGGAGTAGGGAGGATCGTGGCTCCGCTGAAAGATATGCTGACTCCGTTTGAACAAATGTTGTCTGATCCTGCTTATAACAATTTATACATTGATATATCCTGGGACCAGGTGGCAAAATACGTTGTGGCAAGTGCCACTTCGCTTAGTAATTCAGCGTATCTGGTTAACAAGTACCCTGACAGGTTCCTGTTCGGCACCGACAATGTTGCGCCAACAAGCCAGGAGAAACACCTTGAAATATATCACATTTACGATCCCTTATGGCTTGCACTTACCCCCGAGGCACGTGAAAAAATTCTGAAAAAGAATTACGAAAGATTATTTGACAAAGCACGAAAGGATGTGAGGGCATGGGAACAGGCAAATGTAAAATAACAGGTACCCGGTCGGGCAAAAAGCAATAACGTTCAATTTATGATATGTAATATGGTTAAATTCAAACGAGCAATACTGTTTGGACTCGTATTCCTTAGTTGCAACCTGGTCCGGGGACAGCAGTACAATTCCGATAACTACCTGTCGAAGCCCTGCGGCATGGCAACCGTAATTCTTACAGCCGGCCAGGCAAGCGATATATTCATGACTACCTTTTCCTTAATTCCCAGGTGGGAGTTCACAACAGCCGTTTATATTTTTAATACTGACCACAAACGGAATACCGATGACGGGTATTCCACAACCTTTTATTTCAAATGGATGTTGTACGAAAATAAGGCGCAGACCGGGGGGGTCGCATTCAAGGGCGGTACAGGCCAGGACCCCGGATTGCATACCGACAGCACCAGCCTGCAGGATGCATTCAACACCTACTGGGTAAATACGCCGGTGACAATTCCCTTTTTCAAGAACAGGCTTTCCTGGGATCTTATGCCGGGAGCAAGTTATACAACAAAATACGGGTACGAAGGCAACCCGGCCTGGGCATTCACTTATTCTACCCGGTTGGCATATTATCCCTTCAGCTTTAAGTGGTGCATCGCAGGGGAAGTTTTTGGTTCTGTTGGTCAGGCGGTAGCTCTCCCGGAATACAAAGTCGGTTTGCGCTGGGAACCCAATCAATATGCAGTGTTCGCCCTGACCTATGGCCAGGAATTTACGACTTCAATATGCAGTGTTCGCCCTGACCTATGGCCAGGAATTTACGACTTCAAAGGGTGCGGGGCTTGAGTTTGGTATAATGCTGTTCACCCCGCCTTTCTGTTGTCTGAAGAAATCTCACAAGAAAGATTCCGCTAACTAATTGAATCCATTAAATTATTCAACAAACCTTCACGGGATTGAATTCCAGCACGTCTACACGTGGAAAACCTGATTCGGATCAATGAAAATAGAGATACGAAATCTTTCAAGGGCCAGGGAGGGAGCAGTATGATTTTCTGATGGAGAAGATGAATCCGATTTTCGATATTCTGAATCAACGTCCCCGACTTGAACTGGGAGTTGAATGTTTCTCCGGTCATGCCAATAAATCAGTTCTGGCTCTTCCTGCTTTACAAATATTGTTCTGGCATGAAAGTTTTTTTTGCTAATTTTGATTCTGTCTGCTAAATTGATAAATCACCATTCAATAAATATCCTTGAGTCTCAAATTCTCTACCGGAATTAAAATCTACGGATTGTTCGCTGCATTCTTTTTTCCTATGATCATGTTCGCCCAGAAAAACGATACGGTCTATCTGCTGAACGGCGACAGGATCAGCGGAGAGATAAAAAGGTATGAAGACGGCCTGCTGGTCCTGAAAACCGATGGGATGACCACCATTAACATTGAATATGAGAAGATCAAGACATTCTTCTCAGGAAAATATTATGAAATCGTTAAGAAGACCGGGTTCAGTTATTTTGGTTCCATCGTGGAATCAAAAACGGAAAGGAGCATTGGCGTGGTCATAACCAATGACACGGTTACCGAACCCATCACCGATATCGTCGAGATCACTCCCATCAAGAACCGGTTCTGGAAAAAATTTTATGGTTCAATCGACCTGGGTGTAAGTTATTATAAGTCCACGAAAACGTTGCAGTACTACCTGAACAGTGAAATCAACTACCGTGCGAAAAAGGATCTCATATCCCTTGATCTGAGTTTAATGCTCTCTGACCAGAAAATTTCAGATACCTCCCTGATCTCAAAAAAGAATGATGTCAGCCTCAATTATAATCACTTTTTCAAAGGAAAATGGTGGGGCGGCCTGGGAGGCAAGTACCAGCAAAACACCGAGCTGGAACTGGAATCCAGGTTCCAGCTTGGGCTGGGGGCAGGGTATGACATTGTACATACCAACCCGATCCGTTTCTATGTCATGGGGGGACTTCTTGTTAACCAGGAAAAACCCACCGATTCCGTCAGCGCCACAACCAATTTTGAAGGGCTCATGTCGCTGAAATTCACCTGGCTGCAGCACCGTCATCCGAAGATCGACATATCAACCTATTTCAACGCATTTCCCAGCTTCTCGGTAAGCGGCCGCTGGAGGCTGGAATATGACCTTGTCACCAAATACGAGATCCTGAAAGATCTCTACATCAGCCTTACCTATTATGATAATTATGACAGTAAACCTTCCGGTGGCGGATCTGCCCTGAATGACTGGAGTGTGATATTTTCTATCGGATATACTTTCTAAATTCCGGAATTCAACCGCAGTATGACCCTGAAATAATCCGGTCTGCCGTTGAAGGAATATCAGGGTTTTCTAAAAACAGGTAACAGGTAACCTGACGTTTACATATTTTCCAGGATAACCATTAACACAGAAATTGCAAAACCAAGCACAGTGAAAATCCCGGCCAGCTTCCCCCCATGTTCAAAAGCCTCGGGCATCATTGAATTGGCAAGCATCATGAGGATGGCACCCCCGGCAAAAGCCTGGATAAATGATAACCAGAGCACGGATAAACCACTGAACAGGCTGAAGCCAGCTACGGTTGAAAGTGCACACACCAAGGCAATGACCAGCCAGAGAAAAAATATATTTTTCCTTTTCCAGCCGCCAGCTTTCATTCCCGTCGATCCTGCAAGTGCTTCCGGCAGGTTGGAAATAAAAACCGCCACCAGCATGGCAATGCTTACTTTTCCCCCTTCAAAGATCCCGAGGCCGATGACGATGGATTCGGGGATCCCGTCGAGGATGATGCCCAGCATCATGGGAACTACGAGCCCCGACTGCTGGGAAGCCCCGGCCGACATTTTTTTCATGGCACCCATCTTCCCGATCAGCATATCGGCGAAATAAAAAGTCAACGCTCCTGCTGCCAGGCCAAACCCGGGAAACCCGGTTCCTTTGCCTAGTTTTACAGCCTCGAAAATCAACTCGTAGGAGATCGCTGAGATGAGGGTACCGGCACCGAATGCCATGATGATCCCGAGGGGCCGCCTCCCGATTGAGAAGCGCGAGGCCAGGATGCCTCCGATGATCAGGGAGGAGGTTGCCAGAAAGCCCCATAAAAATGCATTCAGCATATGACTTGAGGTGTTTGTGAAAATTATTTAGTAAATATAAACACATTCAAGGATTTCTTTTCGCCGGCAGGTTTGAATACTTATCAATAAGTATTTTTTTATTTTAGTTCTGAAAAGTTTATCAATCCTAATTACAAATGAATTACTGAATCCTATTTTGCAGTATCTTTAATTCCGCTGTATTAAATTGAAATCTGACCCAAAGAATAATTGTCTAACCTTTAAGAAAAATCGTATGAAAAAAGCAGTAATGTTGATCGTCATTTCTTTCCTGTTTTCCGGAATGATCCAGGCCCAGGAAAAGACCACCATGAATGTCAAAGATCTTAATTCCGACATCTCAAAATACATCAAGAAAAATTACAAGGACTACAAGGCAGTGGAAGCTTTCAAGTATGAACTTGTCTTCGTAATGACAGTCAAGAAAGGTGACGCAACTGATAAACTTGTATTTAACCATGAAGGAAAATTCCTGTACAAAGCAACCGAGGCGGACAAAGCAAAAGTCTCATTTCAAACCAGGTCAACCATGTCATTGAAAGATGTGGAAAGCGACATTACAAAATACATTAAAAAGAATTATGAGGGTTACAAACTGACGGAAGCCTTCCGCTACGATGAGGTATATGTTACAAAGATCATAAAAGGAGCTGATGCAGAATCTCTTGTTTTTGACAAAGAGGGAAAGTTCGAGAAAAAAGTCGCTGCTCCTGCACCCACTGTACAGCCCAAGAAAGCAGACTCAATTCCTCCAAAGGCAGGAGAGACCAAAAAAGCCGATACGACAAAAAAGAAATGAGACTTTGCTTTTTTTGTGCCTGATGTATTAAGATTGTCATAAAAAAATTACCTCAAAGACGCAAATAGAGTAACCGTTTTTAACTCTTTTGCGCCTTAGCGTCTTAGCGGTAAATAAGGAATGGCTCTTTTAGGACAATCCCGCGCGATGAGAGGCCATTCTGTAAATTCAGTCGATATGAAAAAGGAATTGTTACATCATTTTCAATCGAAACGATTGAGTGTTGAAGAGCGGATGGCTGCCGGGAAGGAGTTACGCAAAAAATTTCCACGAATCGCACAGGGCGATTATAAACCTGCCCCTGAGAGGGCCGATCCTGTTTCAATCCTTGAAGAGCAGGCCAAAACAAGGCTCCCCGAACTGGTACCCATCCGTTATGCAAGGATGCTTACCTCTCCATTTGCATTTCTCCGCGGAGGCGCAGCCATCATGGCCGCCGACCTGGCCACCGGTCCCAAAACCACCGGAATTACAGTGCAGGCATGCGGCGACATGCATCTGGCTAACTTCGGTGTCTTTGCCTCTGCTGAGCGGAACCTGGTTTTCGGTATCAATGATTTTGATGAAACCCTGCCAGGACCCTGGGAATGGGACCTGAAAAGGCTTGTTGCGAGCATTGTTGCAGCAGGAAGATTCCTTGGAGCTAAAAAGAGTATGTGCAGGGAGAGCGTATATGCAGCGACCCGTTCTTACCGGCAAAGGATGCAGGAATACGCAGGAATGGGATACCTTGATCTTTGGTATGCCACCATCCGGGAGAAAGATATTCTTGAAACATTATCCGGTTCGGCACTTCAGGGTGCAGCCCGGATGATGGGAAAAGCCCGTCAGCGTACGCACATGCAGGTACTCGACAAACTTACCGATCTGGTGGATGACAACTACCGCCTGCGCGAAAACGCACCTTTCATCGTGAGGGAGACGCACGCAAAAGACGGACGTACGATTGAAGAGGCATTGGGAGTATTTCTCGAATCCTATTTCAAGACCATCGCCGATGAACGGAAGGCCCTGCTTAAAAATTACCGCATTGTCGATGTCGTAAGGAAGGTTGTCGGCGTAGGCAGTGTGGGAACACGGTGCTGGGTGGTATTCCTTACAGGAAACCACACGAATGATCCCTTGTTTCTCCAGCTTAAGGAAGCACAGCCATCAGTACTTGAGCCCTACCTTTCCCCATCGATTTATAAAAACCATGGACAACGGGTGGTCATCGGCCAGCGACTGATCCAGGCAGCACCCGATATTTGCCTAGGATGGTTTAAAATCGGCGGATCCCACTTTTACGTCAGGCAACTCCGGGATATGAAGGGCGGGGTAGAGTTTGATCCAAAAACAACCCGGGTAGAAAACCTGGATCAATACAGTTCACTCTGTGGCTGGGCGCTGGCACTGGCTCATGCCAAATCGGGCGATGCAGCAATGATCGCCGGGTATGCCGGGAAAAGCGATGTGCTGGATGAAGCGATGGTCCGGTTTGCATTTTCCTATGCCGAACAGACGGAGAAAGATTACCAGGCTCTTGCCGACGCCGCAAAGAACAAAAGGATAAAAGTTGCAAAAGCGACATCATAAAAACCCGATCTAAATAATGAATACTCCCCCTGCAGCAAGTAAATTTCGTTTCTTACTCCTTGTACTTTTTCTGCTTCCCTTTATTATGCAGCCCTTGTGCCTCCCTGCTCAGGAAAGTGAAAAGACATTTAAGCAGGATGACGTATTCAGCATTTTTGTAAAAAAAGAAAAACGTGCCAAACGCGACAGTGCCCTCAAGATCCCAATCAAAATAAAAAAACCCTATTTTGCGGTGACTCCGTTTGTGGGTTATAACCCTGCGTATGGCTTCCTGATCGGTGTCGGAACCACGATGGGCATTTACCTTGGTGATCTTGCAACCACACCGGTCTCCTCCGTTTGTGCCGCCATTAACCTGACCACCGCCGATCAGACGATCATTACCGTCAGGTCTAACATCATTACCAACACCTCGAAATATATCCTCCGCGGCGACTGGCGCTATCTTGTATTTTCCCAGCCAACTTACGGACTGGGAACCGGTATAAAAATGCATACAAACCGGGGGATTATCTTTAACGACGGCGGATCAACGGCCTCACTCCCTCCCGATGCGCAGCCACTTAATTATGATTATATCAGGCTTTACGAGACTTTTTATTTCAGGGTCATCAAAAAATGGTACCTCGGCATAGGTTATTGCCTGGATGCCTATTCAAACATTGTCGATCATAATCACGTCGACAGCGTTCCCCCACAAAACACCAGCCATTACAAATACAGCACCGATCGCGGGTTTAACCCTGAAAAATATACGATGTCGGGGCTCAGCCTGGAAGTCCTGCTCGACAGCCGCGATAATTCCATTCGTCCTACAAAAGGTTACCTGGCAAACATAGCCTTCCGGCCCAACTTTACATTCCTCGGAAGCAACAAGAACAGCCTGATGCTCAATACCGAGTTCAGGACCTACATCAGTTTTTCAAAACGCCGCCCCGATCACCTGATCGGATTCTGGTACCTGGGTCAGTTCTGTGAAAAGGGAACGGTCCCGTACCTGGGGTTGCCCGCCCTGTGCTGGGACATGTACAACCGTGCAGGAAGGGGATACATTCAGGGCAGCATCCGGGGCGTGAATTTCGTTTACGGAGAAACGGAGTGGCGTTTCCCCATCAGTCCCTATTCAGGGATACTGGGAGGGTGTGCCTTTGTAAATGTGACCACAGCAAGCTCCGATGACGGCACCCACAAACTTTTTCAATATTGGGATCCTGCAGCCGGTGTGGGGTTAAGGATCATGTTCAGCAGGGAAACCCTTTCCAACCTCTGCATCGATTTCGGTTTTGGAGCAGACGGAACGAAAGGGATCTTCTTCAACCTGAATGAAACATTTTAGAATAACTCTAATGCGACGCACCCGTTTCCGGTATCCAGTCACAACGCTTGCAGGAAGCACGCTGAAAAACATCATCGCGCTGAATAAGAGTCATCATGTTGAAAAAAAATATCGTTTAAAGTTCCAGTTATCGGCCGCCACTGCTGCTTTTTTTGAAATTTTCAACCTTGTTGAGCGCGTTATCTGGCAGAAACGGCTCACAAAACTTCGCCCGCAGTCTCCTCCTGTTTTTATCATCGGTTTCTGGAGAAGCGGCACCACACTGCTGCACAACCTGCTCTGCCAGGATCCGGAAGCAGCCTATGTTACCACTTTCCAGACCGTTTTCCCGAACCTTATGCTAACCCAGTCGTGGTGGCTCAAGCCGTTAACGAACCTGTTTCTCCCCGAGAAGAGGCCTTTCGATAATGTGAGGATGGATATGGATTTCCCTCAGGAGGAGGAATTCGGCATGATGAACATTCAGCCGCATACCCTCTATAAATTCTTTCTCTACCCGGCTGAATTCGACCGGATCCTTGAAAAGGAACTATTTACGGATAAACTTCCGGAAACAGAATTATCAAAATGGAAGAAGGACTATTCCGGAATGATTGCAAAAGCTATTTTCAGTACCGGAGGGAAACGCTACATCGGGAAGAATCCATGCAACCTGACAAGGATCAGGCTGCTGAAGGAGATGTACCCGGAAGCCAAATTTATCTTTATTCACAGGGATCCCTACCAGGTTATTGAATCACTTTACCGTTTCACCCTGTCAATCTTTCCGGGGGTTCAGCTCCAGGATCTGCCGGAAGGATTCGGGCGCGAAAAAGTTGCCCGGCTCTATCAGAAAATCATGGACACCTACCTTGCAGATCGCAAAAAACTCTCTTCCTCCGATCTTATCGAGATCTCCATGGAGGAGTTTATCGCGGATAAAAAAGGAACCCTCGAAACCATTTATAAAACTTTTCAGCTGGGAGATTTCAACCGGGCCTTGCCGGGTATTGAAAAGTTCCTGTCAGAAAATCCTTGTCCTGTGCACGAATCCTATGAACCGTCACCGGAAACCAGAAAGCTGGTAAATCAATACGCTTCGACCATAGCCAGTCAGCTTGGCTACAAGGTTTACCAACCTGTCACCTGAATTCCTGATTAACCTGGACACATCAACACAGTCACCTTCTCCTTGAGGAGAAGGTGTGCAGGGGATGAGGCAGATTAAAACGTCTCCTGCCCGGAGAAGTAGAAGCCTTGTGATTTCATTCCGATGGCGTAATCAAGGTTGATGTTTGTGCGGAAATATTTGTTTACCATGATCCGCAGACCAATCCCGACTGCAGGACGGATGTATTCGAAAAGGGCAACGTTCCGGGCCTTGTTGGAGGTGGTAACAGCATTCGCAAAAAGCACACCGCCGATGATATGTGAACAGGGCCAGATCGGGAACCGGTATTCTACTTCCCCGTACACAATGTGATCACCACGGAATCTTCCGTTTGTATATCCTCTTCCGGAACGGGCACGCTGGTCTTCTCCGAGGGAGGGCAGGGTAAGATAGGGCAATTTCCCCGAGATCAGGAAATCACCGAAAGCCCAGAACCCGATAAGATGCCGGGGAGTTTTCTTTGACAAGCCTATATAGGTTCTGAATTCCAGCCACAGGGTGGATGAGTTCTGCGAACTGCCAAGGAACGTGGGATTGATCCTGTAATTAACATTCGCATAATATCCTTTGTAAGGATTGATCTGGTTGTCCCTTGAATCATAAAGGAAATTCGCACTCAGTCCCGATAACATGTACTCCTTTTGATTGAAGTTATTACTACTGGAATAAAACGAATGCGGAGTCTGCATTTCCGGGGTTGAATCCGTGGCAGCCCTGTAATCCTCATCGTTGATCGAATAATAGTAATCAAGGTGGAAACCGACTCCGGCATATAAATTATCAAGCACTTTTTTGTTTACGATCTCATGCACCCTCACATAATAAAATTTCATAGGGAAATAAACACTGTCGGTATTGGTGCCTTCCCCCATCCAGTCGATGGTTGATGGAACGCCAACAGTGTCGGGCGAATTTGTGCCCAGTCCATAAGTAGGCTGACTGTAGATGTAAAACTTCCAGTCGCCTTGCAGGAAATACTGGTTTCCTTTTGTATAGATGTTGTGCTTCAGGAATGTGATCAGCTGGCTTTTGGATGTGACAGCAACCGTAAAAGGTGCGCTCGAAACTTTGGTGTTTTCCTTGGGCCCCATGTACCATCCAAAAGATCCTCCCACCCCAAGCAGAAAACCGTTGGACGGGTTGGAACTGATATTGGGAAGCACAAGAGCCATAAACTTTTTAGGCGGTTTTGGCGTCTTCTCTTTTTTTCGGAAGATGTCTCCGATGGCACCCTGCTTGCACTCTTTTACATTTACTTTTACCGTATCCGGTTTTTGCTGTTGTAAACTGTCAGGGAGCGCAGGATGATCTTCAGCCGCGATAAAGGCTTCCTGGGCGTGAAGCATAGAACATCCGAAAAGAACGAATACTAAAATAAGTAAAGCCTTTTTCATAGGATCTGCTTTGATTTTTGTTTTCATACCGCCTCATCCCCTGCAGAGGTTGGCTTAAAAGTCTGAAATTTCTTCTGCACCGCTAAGACGCTAAGGCGCAAAGAAAAGAAAATCAATAAAATTATTTTTTGCGTCTTTGCGTCTTAGCGGTGAAAAATGGCTTTTGAGACACCCTGACGGGAGTTGAGGTATTTAAGTGTATCCAAATATAAAGAAATTCAAGTAAATCAGGTTGAAAGACTTTGTTTAAACACCCTCTTTTTTATGAAATAATCCGTTGTATTAATCAAAATACTCAATAATAAGTATAATTCTGCCACAATTGCAATCGTCAACATTTGTTCAGGATGCGCTTGCTTTTTTCCCTATTTTTGTTCAAACGGTCTTCCATGAAGAGGTGTATTTTTATCCTGAGCCTGCTGATCACCTGCACACAGACCATTTTATCCCAGGATAATCATTACTGGTCGCAGCAATTCGGCGCCGTAAGCTCATTGATGGGGGGCGCTATGGTTGCCGGGGTTCGCGATAACAGTGCGGCATTCTACAATCCCGGGGCGCTTACTTTTATCGATTTCCCAAACCTCTCCGTGGATGCAAACCTCTATAAGCTGGATAAGATTCTCATTACTGACGGTGCCGGATCGGGAATCAACCTCAATTCAGCACAGGTGAATATCTATCCCCAGATCCTTACAGGGATGATCAACTATATAAAAGTTCCGGGGTTGAAATTTTCCTATTCAATCCTGACCAGAAACTTCTCCAATATCCTGATGAGTACACGTTATACGAAGAGCGAACAAGGTATGCAGGGATCGGAACCAAACAGGTTCCTGGGTGAATTTAATTATGTGAACCAGCTCAATGAACAGTGGTTCGGACTTTGCGCAAGCTACAAACTGAAAGAGGGTCTCGGAATCGGGGTAACCCTCTTCGGCGTTTACCGTGGACAGACGTTCAGTATAACAGACAACCTCAGGGAAGTCAGTGCCGCTGATTCCATTTCATCACTGGAGATCACCAATAACACGGAGAGTATAAAATACATGACCTTCGGCTTTCTCGCCAAATTCGGCCTTGCCTGGGAAACCGGGAAATGGAGGTTCGGAGTCTCTCTGACAACACCTTCTGTCGGTCTATACGGGAACGGGAGCGCGAAAAGGGAGGAATCCAGCTACATCTCCTCAGCCTCCTCCCCGGTCCAAAAAACCCCTTATTACATTCTTGCAGAAAACACTTCAACAAAAGCACGTTATTATCATCCGCTTGCCATCGGCTTCGGCATCGAATTTCACTCCCCGAAGACCCGGGTCGCCCTGTCAGGAGAGTATTTTTCAAAGATCACTTCCTATTATGTACTGAAGCCTTCAAGCGATCCATTTGTTTATCCTTCCGGGATTCGCGACAGCGCAGGAATGAGCGGGAAGATCGATCAGTTCCTCTATGTCGGAAATGCAGCAAAACCGGTATTCAACTTGGGATTCGGATTCAGCCAGGCGCTGGGTAAACACTTCGATCTTCTGCTCGGGGCACGCACCGACTTCTCTTCCTATACACAACCGGAATACGTCAACGAACTCCTTCCAAAAACAGCGTTGTGGGATTTGTATTACCTCTCTTCAGGACTCTCCTATCACCAGACACGCCAGTCGATCACCCTCGGGTTTTCCTATTCCTTTTCTCCTTCTAAACAGATTGATCCTGTGGTGATACTGTCTCCCGGGTCAGCCAATACCGCAAAAGCAAATGCTTTTCAACAATCCTTTGGCATCGTTCTCGGCTATACACACTATTTCCCGAGATGATCAGGCAACGGGTCAGATGGGCATTCCAAACCCGAAGAAGAAGCCATTGGTCCCGATGGAGGTGAAGGCATATTCAAACCTGACAACAAGGTCGTAATAGGTCACAAAGTCGATCCCCAGTCCCCAGCTCATGAGCAACTTGTTGTTGTAAGGATTGACGTCGGTAAATTTGTTTACGCAGTAACCGGCATCGGCAAAGCCATTAAGATAGAAGGCATACTGCAAGGCCTTGAACTTGTTTTTCTCCTCGCCCTCCTTCACTTTCTTGACATTCGGTTTGATAAGTTCAAATTTGATGTTGTTCCGGCAAAAGTACATCTGGTCACCTTTCAGGGTGTAGAGATCAAATCCTCGGATGAAATCCTTACCCTGGGTCATGTTGAGCTGGTAAAAATAGGGGGCATTCTCACCTGCCGAGTTTTCAGCCTTCACCATCTCTGCCACATACCATTTCTTGCCGATGGTCTGGTAAAAATGAAAATCGATCCCGTATCGGAACAGGTCGATATCTTTGGAAACAAGTCCCAGCCCGACCTTGTCAATGAAGACCCGGAGAAGATTCCCTTTCAGGGGGTAATTTTTGACGTTCCTGTTATCGTAGTAATAATCGGCATAAAGGGAGATCGAAGTATTTACTTTTTTATGTCCCGCCAGGTAATTTGAGTCGAGCTTCAGCAAGGAATCGGAAACCATGATATAATCTCCGGTAACATGTATGGTTCCGTAGTTGTAAAGCCCGGGGCGTAAGGTCAGCTTTGCCCCGAGCTTCACCTCCTGGGTGCTGTTGTATGCATAGAGCATCTGCCTTTTATTCTCAACCGAAGCATATTCGACGGTATAAAAGTTTGAATATTTTGCGGTCATGAGGAGACCCACCTTTTTCCCCTTGCCTATCCAGGGGATCTTGTACCCGGCAGCAATCGCCCATGACTTACCGGCCAGCGCGATGATGGAGGTCTGGTGATTGAGGCCAAACAGGTTGTTATGACTGAAGAACAATCCCATGCTCAGGTCCGACCATTGGATGTCGCGGAGCCACTCATTGAAGTTGGGAGCATTCAGCTTGGCGATGGGGAAAAGCCACCAGTAGTGCCGTTCCGTAACGTCAATCATCAGCGTGTATTCTTTGCTGCTGATCTTTTTAAGGGAAAGGTCGACATGAAGAAACAACTTCGTATTAATCAGGTTCTCGCGGCTGTATTGCATCCGGAGCCGCAATTCGCTGGAATCGCCCGGGTAAAAATTCCGGTCGGAGAAATTTGGCCCTCGCCCCTTTTTAAACGTTGCCAGCGTATCCCCGATCTTGAAATCCAGCTCCCGGATCAGGATGCCTGGCTTCGTAAGCTTATTCCCTGTAATCTCAAAACCGGAAATTTTAATGTACGGAACATCCAGTGTATCGGGAACCTTGCTGGAGCCATCTTTGTTCTGGGCTTTTAAATTCAGGGTAAAACCAAGAAGAAACAAAGCAACAAGTGTAAAATAATTTTTCATTCTTTCCTTTCTTTAATGGATGAAGGGAGGCCTTTTATAATTGAAAATTGCCCCTCCGGGTGAATCCCTTATACGGATAGCATTCGTTGTTCTGAATTAAGGAACAAATATATTTCTTTAATTCCACAAATTTGAAAGCTACAATACTTACAGATGAGTATTTTAAACCAAATACGGATCCGGAAGAGGAGGTTCTCTCCAAGTAGAAAATAAATTGATTAAATTTGATGCATAAAAAATAAAAAGAAACACAATGAAAAAACTGATCGCTTTTTTCGGAATGATGGCATTACTTCTTCCCGGATCCTTCGCCCAGGTTGACAAAACCCAGATGGGTCTGAACGTTTCAAAAAAGTATGCCCAGAACCTCGGTAACCTGTCCCAACTCCAGTGGAAACGGAAAATGGAAGGATTTGTTGACGGGAACCCGGCAATGTCGTCTGTGAGTTCGGTAACCCTGAGCTCCGATATGAAATTGGTCGCCATCGTGATCTCCCAGCAATCCTACGTAGAGAAGAAACGGGGAATCAGGGGAAAGGTGCAGAAAAGTGTCGTGTCGGACGTTAATGAATATGTGAAGAACGCAGTTGAACTGGTAGGCAGGTATATTATACTCAGCCAGGGTCAGATGGTAGACCTTTTTAACAAAGGAACCCTCACGGAGCAGGGCAATGCCATCCAGGCCGATGCAGCCAATATCCTGAATCCCGGCGACCGCCTGATTTACAAATTCGATAAGTCTACGCTACTCTATCAGTCGCAGGACATCTCAACCGTTATGGGCGGTGACCCCATTAAGGCAAAAGTGAATTACGAAACCGTGAACGGGACAAACCGGGTTACCAATGTAGCCATCGAACTGCCCGGCCCTAAGGTCAATGTGAAATTAACCAACTTCGAATACGCCAAAAAGCAATAGCGATACCGGCTTATATGCGTTGAAATTCCTGCCTTCACTTAAAAAATTAAATTTTGTTAATAGGTAATAACATTTAACCGGCGCAAACCATGAAACATCTTATTACAGCAATTATGCTTGCAGGGATCCTGGTCTCCTGCAACCAGAAACCAGGAACCGGATCGACCGACGCAGAAAAGAGCGCTGTCGGTGAACCTGACCGTACGGTTCTTCCCATTAAAGAACCCATCCGTCCGACTTATAAAGAACTGGATGCGCGCAACGCAACTCCGCCGTCACGCTTTCATGTGACACCACCGAAGGGCGCTCCCAATGTGGTAGTCATATTAATAGACGATATGGGTTTCGGGGTATCCGAGGCTTTTGGCGGACCTGTTACAACACCGGTCATGGACAAACTTGCTGAGAACGGGTTAAAGTATAACCGCTTTCATTCCACTTCGCTTTGCTCGCCTACGCGGGTGGCTTTGCTTACCGGGTATAACCACCACAGCAACAACATGGGCTGCATTGCCGAAGCTGCCACAACCTTTCCCGGGAATACCGGGGTCAGGCCTCAATCCATCACACCGATGGCGGAAGTGCTCCGGCAGAATGGATACAACACAGCAGCCTTCGGTAAGTACCATGAGACCCCGCCCTGGGAAATTTCAAACTCGGGCCCCTTCGACCGCTGGCCTACACGTTCAGGCTTTGAGAAATTTTATGGATTCATAGGTGGTGAAACCAATCAATGGTCTCCTTTGATTTACGATGGCTCTACACTGGTTGAAACCCCGAAGGATCCCAATTATCACTTTACAACCGACATGACCAACCAGGCCATTTCATGGGTCCGTTACCAGCAGGCTTTGTCACCTGAGAAACCCTTCTTCATCTATTATGCACCGGGGGCAACCCATGCACCGCATCACGTTCCGAAGGTATGGGCCGAAAAATACAAAGGGAAATTTGACCAGGGATGGGACAAACTGCGCGAAGAAACCCTGGAACGTCAGAAAAAACTGGGGATCGTTCCGCAAAACACAAAACTAGCACCAAAACCTGCCGATATCAAAGACTGGGACAAACTTTCGTCCGATGAAAAAAAATTATTTACCCGCCAGATGGAAGTCTATGCCGGCTTTGCCGAACAAACCGATTATGAAGCCGGAAGACTGCTTTCAGCTATTAAAGACCTGGGTGTACTGGATAATACACTCGTGATCTTCATTGCCGGCGATAACGGAGCCAGCGCCGAAGGACAGATGAACGGCATGTACAGCGAAATGACCTATTTCAGCGGGATTGCCGAAACCGTTCCGGACATGCTGAAGCATTATGACGACTGGGGCGGACCCAGCACCTACCCGCATTTTTCAGCCGGGTGGGCTGTGGCATTGGATGCACCGTTTTCATACACCAAGCAGGTGGCATCTGATTTTGGCGGTACACGCAACGGCATGATCATCAACTGGCCCGCAGAGATCAAGGCAAAAGGTGAAGTGCGTTCGCAGTTCGGGCATGTGATCGACATCGCCCCTACGATTTATGAAGTTACAAAGATACCGGCACCGAAAATGGTGAACGGAATTGAACAGGATCCGATCGAAGGGACAAGCCTCGCTTATACTTTCAAAGATGCTGCTGCAGCCGAGCAGCATAAAGTTCAGTACTTCGAGATGTTCGGCAACCGCGCAGTATACGAGGATGGCTGGTTTGCCCGGACGATCCACCGGCCGGCATGGAAACTGAAACCTGCCACTACCCTTCAGGATGATAAATGGGAATTATACAATACAAAGGAAGATTTCAGCCTGGCCAGCGACCTGGCAGCACAAAACCCCGACAAACTGAAAGAAATGCAGGCCTTGTTTATGAAAGAGGCTGAAAAATATCATGTTCTTCCGCTTGACGACCGGCTGCTGGAAAGGACCAATGCCGAACTTATGGGCAGACCAACGGTCATGGGCAACAGAAATACAGTGACCTATGGTGAAGGCATGAAAGGAATGGGCGTTGATGTTTTTATTGACCTCAGGGGCAAGTCCTACACAATCACTTCGGAAGTAGCCATAGATGCAAAAGGAAACGGTGTGATCGTATGCCAGGGCGGGCGTTTTGGCGGCTTTTCTTTCTATCTTAAAAACGGGAAACCTGCTTTTACCTACAATTACCTCGGGATGAAATCAAGCCAGATCATTGCTTCACAACCACTGAAACCGGGAAACTATCTTCTGGTGTATGAATTTAAGACAGATGGTGCCGGACTGGGCAGGGGAGGCCTTGGGACGATCACTGTAAATGGGAAAAAGGTGGCTGAAGGCAGGATTGAAATAACTCAGCCGGGGATCTTCTCAGTGGATGACCTGGCCGACATCGGAGTTGATGACGGAACCTGGGTGACCGATTACGGGGTTTCAGCAAAGTTTACAGGCAAAATCAACTATGTGAACATTCAACGGAAATAAGGATATTCTCTTTTTACCGCGAAGACGCGAAGACGCAAAATAATTGTACAATTTTTGCGCCTTGGCGTCTTTGCGGTTATAAAATATTTCACAAATCCCGGGGATTTAAAGCAGCCCTCTCTCTTTCAGATCATAGATCAGCTCCGAAATGTTCGATTTATCTGTCTTTTTCAGGATGTTCCTTCGATGGGTGTTGATCGTATGAACGCTGAGAAAGAGTTTTTCTGCTACCAGCTCACTGTTTAATCCGGAGGCGATCAGTTTAATGATCTCAAATTCCCTGTCGGAAAAAACATTTCCCGTCATTAAAAGATTTTCATCCGGATACCTGAAAACTGAAAGGTCTTCGCCTGTATAAAAATGATACCCATGCCTGAGCTTGCCGAACCAGGATACGTTTGTCACAACCTGGAACAGAAACACAGTGTTATAGGGTGTTTCCGTATAAAACAGATAACACTGAACAAGCATATTAGAACAGGAAGCCGTATTATGCCGGGTCCTGAAATTGGTTGAAATTATTTTAAAACCTTTTCGCTCAATAAAAAGTTCCTGCCCCAAGCTGAAAAGTTTTGCCCGTGCCAGGCTGTGGCGTTGAAGATCATCGGGATGTGTGGCTGTAAAAAACATGGAGGGATCAACATCTTCAGGTCTGATACCCAGCAAAGGAGCACAGCTATTACTGGTAAAGAGGATCTTCACCTGGAGAATATCGGCAACAAAGAAAAACTGGTTATTTTCTTTCATGATCTTCTCCAGATAAAGCATTTGGGAAGAATCCCGGTCGATATTTTTATAACCCGAGGGTAGACCTGTTTTAATGAATTGAAAAAATAAAGAGTAATAATCCATACTTTTCAGTCCGGATAAAGTTGAGAATACTCATTGATGAGTATATTGTGCTAAAGTAACCCAAAAAGAGATGCTTCTCAGAATTAAATATAATCTATTTTAAGAGTTTGGTATATAACTCAAATACATCAGGGGTTGACTAAAAAGTAAAAAAAACATGTCACGCAGAGTTTCGCAAAGTTTCACGCTAAGTTTCGCAGAGTAAAAAATCATACTCTCAATTCTCTGCTAAACTCTGCGATTCATCAGCGAGTCTCTGTGGGAAAATAAAAACTACTTTTTAGTCAACTCCATGAGGTGAAAAAAATCCAGGGGACAAGTATAAAAGTGTGTAAAGCACCTGCAAAAAAAGCCCCGGCAAATCCTACCTTGCCGGGGCTGTAAAAGAAAAGAGAAGAATGTAATTACCTGAGAATATACGCGAGTCCCACCTTGAGATTCAGCATCTGAAGGTTTTTGGATTTTGTTTCGTAGATCTCGATCTTGTTGGTTGTCCATTTGTAGTTGAAAGCGATGATTGCTCCCAGGTTGGAGAAGGGTCCGAATTTTATAAGAGCGCCGACTTCGGGCGTGAGGGAGAAATCCCAGACCTCCTTATAGATATCATATTCCTGGATAAGCAGGTGATGTTCCATATAATCCCCGCCGATTCCGAGGCCGATATACGGAGAGACCATCTTATTGGGAATAAAATGATAGGCAATTACCGCCTGGAACGGAACCATCCAGGTGAACCTGTAATTTGTGGCAGTAATGGCAATTCCCTTATCGGGAACAGTAAAGGTTTGATTATCGTATTGTTTTGAAACCCTCTGCCAGCTGATGTTAAACCCTGCTGTCAGTCCCTTTATGGGTAAAAGATAGCGGCCGCCGATGTCGAAACCGGCCATGCTTGGCTGGCTGACCCATTTATTGAAATCCCCCATCGTGAATGTATTGTTCCAGGAGAAGGTATAATAGGCCGAAGGTTTGTAACCCAGTGATGTGCTTTCCTGTGCCCGGGTAACACCCATGGCAAAAAAGACCAGTATGATGATTAAATATATCTTTTTCATGGCAATGCTTTTTAGGTGTTATTATTTAGCAGTTGTGATTAATTGTGGGGTCTGTGTAAATGCCTGGTCAACGGCTCCGGTAAGTTCAGAGGTTGTATGGCTGCCCGTGAGAAGGCCCCGGATAAAAGCATTCCAGCGAATGTACAACCGGTGATTGGTTGGATCGGTAACCTTCAGGTCAACCAGCTCAATATCGGCCAGCCCGGTGGTGTAAGAAGAATAATAGACGGGATAATAGGCATAGTAATAACCCCAGTAAGGATAATATCCCCAGGGGTCATAGGAATAGGTATAGACAGTGGTATTCTGGTAATACAAAACCTGGATGCCAAAGTCAGGTACTACGGGAGTCACAGCCTTGACAAAACCCCTTGCCTCCATGTTCTTTGAAATCTCATCAAGAATGGCCATTGCGGTAGTGTTCGTAAGGTATGTGGTATCCTTGTTGTCAATTTTAACCACCGAGTTTGCGATAGAATAATACTTGTAATTGTTAAAATTGACCTTTGTGTCGTACTGTGTTATTACGGCCAGATCTTCCATTATCCTGTCCGATGAAGGGGGATACTTGGTACAGCCGAGGGTAAACACAAGCCCCAGTCCCAGGATTAAAAAACCAAATTTTGTTTTCATAGATTTACAATTTAAATACATGATTGTTTTATTTCAGTTCATTGATTAATAAACATTCTAACAGGCAATTCCTGAATTCTCAATCAAATTGTTTTCCGGAACCGGTTCTTCTGCTGCAATTTGTTGCAACAGAAGAATCATGTCCGGTGAAAATCCTGATAACCAACTTTTCTATCAGAATTAAAGATACATTAACCCTTTGAGAGCAAAATTAATTATAAATGTGAATACCTTAACAATAATCCCCTACTCATATTTGAGTATTTTAATACTAAATGAATTTCTCACACCGCCTGAATGTTTTCCTCATAAATCAAGGCAGGCTTTTATCTTTTTCATCTTCTTTCACGGATTCATAATTATGCTCTCTCCTGGAGGCATACTTTCCGACCAAAACGGCAATAATGATGGCGATATAAAGCTGGCCGGAGATACAGATAAAAGTTGTTAGCGCGCGTGAATAGGGTTCGAGGGGAACAATGTCGCCATACCCAAGGGTGGCAAGAGTGACAAAAGCAAAATACATCGACTGGCCCAGGATGTCGGCCGGGACCTCCGTGCCGGAACCGTGCTGAGTAATGTTGAATGCCCCCGGATCCTGCTGCGTAATCCCTGCAATCACGACGGCAAAGAGTATTCCAAGGAGAATATACCCGCTGATGGCTTCCAGGATCACTTTGGCTGTGACGATCCTGGCAGTGGCGATCTGCCGTATCAATGAAAAAACGACAAGGAAAAAGAAAATAACGTTCAACGCCCTTGAAATATCGGCAATAATCGTCCAGTCATTCAATGTGGAAATCCAACCCACTACTAATGCGATCAGGGAAAGAAAGTAAACATAGAGTCTCTTCTTTTCCAGAGATAAAACCCCTGAGAGAAAGATCAGGTTGAACCCGATCCAAGCCGGCAATCTCCCCCAGGAAGATGGCAGGATCGGGAGAATAAAGGCGGAAAGCAAAACAGAAATTACCAGGATTGTATTCCATCGAAGGGCCGATCTGAGAGAAGCTTTTTCCATGGGTTCGGTTTTTCGCCAAACTTAATGAAATAATCAGAACAACGCCAATACCCTGTGAAAAAAAAAGGAGATATAGGTTCATCTCATCGTACCGGTTTACCGCTTCCCTGTTACATTTTAGGTTTCCTGCAACACATATCTATCCGGGACAGATGTGTGAATTATGTAACATTATCTGAAAATTATGTAACGCGGCTGAGTGAATTCAAAACAAATCTTTGTAAAGTGGGATTTCTGCACTTTCCTGATTTTATCCAGACAATCAAAAGTTGGAAACAAAGCCACATTGCTAAGCAATGTACAAAATAATTTTATCCCGGAATAAAATGACAAAAACCAATGTCAGTGCTCTCTTCCAGGACGCGGGCGCCCTGTACGACTTTATGGGGCATGCACCTCTTGATTACGATGCCGGGGATAATGTTTCCCTGGTTAATCTTGGATACTGGAAAGGGCTCAATGCCTATTCCAAAAAGCACCTGGCCCGTTCAAACCAGGCACTTTTTCAGCTGGTGTGTCAAAACGCGCAGCTGTCGGAAAAAGATGATTTCGTTGCCGACATCGGTTGCGGGTTTGGAAATGTTGCGGTACTCTGCGCCACCGATTTCAATTGTCCAAGTGTCACCGGGATAAATATATCACAGTACCAGATTGACCAATCCATCGAGAGGGTTGAAAGACAGAATTTGCAGCACCGGGTTGCCATAAAATACATGTCGGCCACAGACCTGCAGTTTCCCGATAATTCCGTCGATAAAATGATCAGTACGGAAGCAGCATTTCATTTTGATTCAAGGAGTGATTTCTTCCGGGAAGCTTACCGTACACTGAAGCCCGGCGGCATATTATCACTGGCCGATATGGTTTATAATCAGCCTGCGAATGCACTGGAGAGAAAAATTTTGCCGCACCTTCAGGATGGCTTGTACATCCCGTCAGCAAACATTTACGGACTGAATGAATACATTGAGAAGATCAGGGAGGCGGGTTTTGAGATCATGGATGTTGAAAACATTACATCCTGGGTAAGACCCTATTTTCGCAGGTGGGCCTTTTCCCACCCGGTCAACCTTGTCATAAACCGCAAGTTCAGCTGGATCGTCTCAACAGTCGGGTTCCTGGTGTACCCCTGGGAATACATTTACCTGGTGGCAGTAAAACCCTAGTTGTTCAGCGTGTGATATTCTCCGGGCTGATAAAAACAACGATTACCCCTCTGCTGAATTAACTTCTTTTTATTCATAGCGCAATGCATCGATGGGGTTCAGGCTGGCTGCTTTCCTTGCCGGGTACCATCCGAAAAAGATCCCGATGGCCGTCGAAAACAAAAAGGAGAGCAGGATGGACTGCAGCGTTATGGTTACAGGCCATTTCATGATGCTTGCTATGATCTGTGAAGTAAGTATTCCGAACCCGACGCCAAGGATACCCCCGATCAGGCTGATCATCAGGGCTTCGATGAGGAACTGAAGCAGGACATCGCGTCCGCGGGCACCCACGCCCATCCGGATCCCGATCTCGCGTGTACGCTCGGTCACCGAAACCAGCATGATGTTCATGATGCCGATGCCGCCCACCAGCAGGGAGATGCTGGCGATGCTTGCCAGGAGTATGGTGAGAATGCCCGAGGTGGCCGTTGCGGCGCTGGATATGTCGGCCTGGGAGCGTATCGTGAAATCAGGGTCTTCCGAAGGTCCGAGGTGGTGCCTTTCTTTAAGCACCTGGGTGATCTCATCGGTGGCTTCCGGGATCATGCTTTCGGAGGTAGCCGAGACCATGATGCTGTTGATGTAGGTGATGGTCATCATGCGCTCCTGGACGGTGGTGAAAGGAGCAATTACGATGTCGTCCTGGTCCTGACCGAAGGCGTTCTGGCCTTTTGCCGTAAGCAACCCGCAGATGCTGAAAGGGATCTTGTTGATGCGGATCAGTTTTCCTACCGGGTCTGTTCCTTCACCGAAGAGGTTTTTGGAAACGGTCTGCCCCACCACGCAAATTTTAGCTGCGGCGCGGTCTTCGGCAGCGGTGAAGACGGCACCGGTCTGGATCGCCAGGTTACGGATTTCAAAATAGTCGGGATAGACACCCCAGACCGAAGTCCTCCAGTTCTGTCCGGCCGCGATCAGCTGGCCGCTGGTGCGGACGGTGGGTGTGGAATACATGACTGCAGGGCAACGCGTGGCGATGGCCTTGTAATCGTCCAGATTCATCTTCACGGAAGATCCGGCTTCCATCCTCACGCCGCCGGTCATGCTGGCTGAAGGGAAAATGGTCAGCAGGTTGGTCCCCAGGCTTGAGATCTGTGCCTGGATGCTTTCTTTGGATCCCTGGCCGATGGCCAGCATGGCGATGACCGAGGCCACCCCGATGATGATTCCCAGCATCGTCAGGAAGGTCCGCATTTTGTTCTTTGACAGGGAGCGGAAGGCTGCCTTTACCTGGTTCTTTAGCTTCATATGGTATCCTCCTCACTGATTGCCGGGATCAGAAGCAGTTCTTCGCCCGCGATCCGGGGGTGTTCAACCTGCAGGTCCTTCAGGATCCTGCCGTCCCGGAAACTGACGTTCCGGTTAGTATAAGCTGCAATATCGGGTTCATGGGTCACGATCACCACGGTAATCCCCTTTTTATTCAGTTTCTGGAAAATATCCATTACCTCGACGCTGGTGCGGGTATCCAGGTTGCCGGTAGGTTCATCCGCCAGGATTACTACAGGGTCATTGACCAGCGCACGGGCAATTGCAACGCGCTGCTGCTCTCCTCCCGATAGCTGGTTCGGAAGATGATGTGACCTGCCTGACAGGCCGACTGATTCGAGCGCGTTCATGGCTTTTTCACGCATGTCATGGGAGCTGATCTTGTTGTTGTACATTAGCGGAAGTTCCACATTCTCCAATGCCGATGTGCGCGAAAGCAGGTTAAAGGACTGGAACACAAAACCGATCTTGCGGTTCCTCAGGTGGGCCAGCTCGTCCCTGTTCATCTTCCCTACATCCAATCCGTCCAGCAAATATTCTCCGCGCGTGGGGACGTCCAGGCAGCCAATGATGTTCATGAAAGTGGATTTACCGGATCCGCTCTTTCCCATGATTGCGACAAAGTCGCTTTTGCGGATATCGATGTCGATACCCCTGAGCGCATGCACCTCCATGTCGCCCATTTTATAGGTCTTGACGAGGTGCTGTGTCGAAATGATTGCATCTGTCATATTACCTTCCTCCTCTTGCTCCACCCCTCGGCATTTGAGGCTGGAAAGGATTTTGCGGAGTCTGTGTAGTTGTTGTGGCTGCCTGGTTGTTGATGATGCCGGTCACCACTTCATCGCCTGCCTTCAGGCCTCCTTCCACGGCAGTGTAACTCCCGTCGGTGAGCCCCGTCTTAACCCTGAAAGGCACCAGTTTGTTGGCTATCGTTTTGACCCATATCATCCCCATCCGTCCCCGGCCGCTATGCTTTCCTTCAGAACCCTGCCCGCTCATCCGCCTGTCCGCCTGTCCGCCGGTAAATCCGCCCTGGCTGCCTCCGAATCCGCCCTGGCCGCTTCCGCCACCTGTTCCTCCCGTTGGCCTTGTTCCGGTCCCGCCCTGGGCATTCATGCGCTGGCGAAACTGCAGCATCCGTTCAATCACTTTTTTCGTCGAATCGGGCATTTCCTTCAGGGCCTGGGCGAGGACGTCGTCAGGGGGCCAGAATTTCAATGCACTTGAGGGGATCTTCATGACCCCCAGCGCTTCCTGTATCTTTACCGTGATGTTGGCGGTCATCCCGGGCATCAGTTTCAGGTCCGGGTTGGGTACGTCGATGATGACTGTATAATTGACCACATTCTGCAGCACTACCGGCTGCAGCCGGATCTGCCTTACCGTCCCTGCGAAGGTCATCTCGGGATAGGCATCGACGGTGAACGCAACATCCTGTCCAACCTGAATCTTTCCTATATCGGCCTCATCGATGCTTGCCTGGACCTGCATCTTGGTAAGGTCGTTGGCAATGGAGAAGAGGGTCGGCGTGCTGAAGCTTGCTGCCACAGTCTGGCCGCGATCGACATTGCGGGAGATCACGACCCCCGAAACCGGCGCCACAATGGTTGCGTACTTCAGGTTGATCTTTGCCCTGTCGAGCGATGATTTTGCCGAGCGGGCACTGCCCTTGGCCGTTTCGTAATCCGACAGTGACTGGTCATAATCGGCCTGGGCGATCACCTTCTCTTCGAAAAGCTGTTTGTTCCGGTCGTAGTTGCGTTTGGTCAGGTCGACCTGAACCTGGGCCCTGTACATAGAGGAGGAGGCGTCTTCCACGGCGGCTGCCAGGTAAGTGGTGTCAAGCAGGGCAACCACCTGGCCTTTTCTGACGATGGAATTGAAATCCACCAGGATCTTGTCGATAATCCCCGATACCTGGGTGCCAACCTGAACGGTAGTGTCCGCCTGCAGGGTTCCCGTGGCCGTGACCACGACCCTGAGGTCTCCCATTTCGGCTTTGGTTGTGCGCCACTGCACGGCTGCCGTACCTTTTTTCCCAAAAAGCAACCAGGCTCCGATAGCTGCCAGTACGATGACGATGATGATCAGGATCCAATACTTCTTTTTCATTTGATATTTCCGGTTTTAAATGTTGACTTAGAACTGAATGGGTTTCCCCTGGTAGAAATCCAGGATCTTCGACTTGAAGATGTAATCATATTTGGCTTGTATGCCGTTCGACTCTGCCTGGAAAAAATTATTTTTCTCGATGAGATAGTCGGTGGCAGTCATCATGCCCACGTTGTATTTCTTCTCCATGTTTTTATAGGAAAGATCGGCTGCCCTGATCTGTTCCTGAACCGCTTCGTATTTCTTGATGGAATTCCGGAGGTCGGTATACGACTGTTCAATGGTCTTGCGCAGCTGCAGCCGGATGTTCTGTTCGTCGAGCCGGGCACTGAGGGCGCTGATCTTCGCCCGTTCAATGTTCGATTTAAGCTGGCGGTTGCTGTATATCGGAATGGAAATGTTAAGCCCGACCGACTCACCCAGGTTGTTCCACATTTCTGGAAAAAACTCGGGTGCCTTGTAGGCAGAACCGGAACTGTACTTGTAAACGGAATAGCTGGAGTTGGCGCTTCCGCTCAGGCTGACCGAGGGGTACCTTGCTCCCTGGCTGATTTTCACCCCCATGTCGGCGCTTTTTGTCCGGATGGAAGCGCCCTCGATCTGGGGCTGGGTTGTCAGTGCCTTGTTGTAAATATCCTCGTTGGTCTGACCCAGGATGAGCGAAGGTGACACAAAACCGGGGATCACCACCTCGAAGCTGTCAATGACGGGTATCTCCATGAGCTGTTCCAGCGTCACTTTTGCCAGGTCGAGCTGCCCCTGGGCATTCACAACAGCAAGGTTATCGGTAGCCTGTTGTGACCGGATCGTGTAAAGGTTGCTCTCGGGAACCTTTCCGACATTCACCAGTTTTTCGGTCCGGTCCACCTGTATGGCGGTGGCATCCGCCTGGCTCTTTGCCGTTTTGAGAATCTCGTACTGAAATAGAAGCTGAAGGTAGGCAGTGGTGATATTCAGCGTGACCTGGTTTTTTACGTTCTCCACATCCGTTTTTACAGCATCCAAGTTCATTTTGTTCTGGAGGATGGTGTTCGTCAGCTGGAATCCGTTGAACAGGTCCATGGCTGCAGACAGCCCCAGGGATGTTGAGTTGGTGGTCCGGTTCACGTAAAGGTTGCTTGTCGGGTCGAGGCTCCGGCCGAAACCCAGGCCGTCCCTTGCGCTGGCGCTCAGGTTGGGGTAGCGGCTTGCCATCGACTGCTTGAGGGCAATCTGGCTGAGGTCGGTGTTAAGCCTGCTCTGGTTCAGCGAAATGTTACGATGAATCGCCGTATCCAGGCACTGCTGGAAGGTCCAGAGATGATTCTGTGCCCCGGCAGGTAAAAATGGCAGGCAGGCAATAAAGATCAGAATTGATTTTTTCAGCATTTCAGTCGATCCTGTTATTCTGGTTTATGATTTGGAGAAAACTCTCTTTGTAATTGTCACCGAGAGGGATCTCCTTTTCCCCCACCATGACAAAATTGCGCTGTATGTACCGGATCTTCCTGACATTCACCATAAAACTCCTGTGAACCCGGATGAAATCGGGGGCCACCAGTTTTTCTTCGATGGCCTTCATGCTCGACAAGGTAACGACCGGTTTTCCGCCGGAAACAATTTTAACGTAATCTTTCTGGCTCTCGATGTATTGAATCTCGGCAATCTCAATCTTAACCAGTTTATAATCCGACTTCACGAAGATAAACTCGCTCGAGATGCTTATTTCACCGGCAGTGCGGGATATCCTGTTCTTCTCCGGGATCAACAGATAATCCTGAACCTTGTTCACCGCCTTCAGAAACCGGTCGAAGGAATAGGGTTTCAGCAGATAATCGACCACGTCCAGATCAAACCCCTCAAGGGCATATTTCTCATAGGCCGTTGTAAAGACCACGAGGGGCTTGTTCGGAAGGCTTTTGAGAAATTGGATCCCTGAGATGTCAGGCATCTGGATGTCGAGAAAGATCAGATCGATCTTCTCATTCTGAAGTACCTCCAAAGCCTCCAGCCCGCTTCTGCATTTTTTTACAAGCTGCAGGAACGGTACCTTCAGGATATCGTCTTCGATCAGGTCGAGGGCCAGTTTTTCATCATCGATGGCAATGCAGCGGATCATACGTATAAAGAAATATCCAGGTTTACAATGTATTTCGCCCCGGTATCGTCGAGGATGATGGAATGAGTAGCCGGGTAGAGCAGATCGAGGCGCCGGAGAACATTCTTCAGCCCGATCCCCGATTCCAGCTGAACAGGGTCATCACTTTTTTTACTCCGGTTGTTCTCTACCCTGAAATGGAGAACCCCGTCGTCAATTTTCAGGAGAATGCCGATGTGCGATTCATCGAGGTAACTGACGCCGTGTTTGAAAGCATTTTCCACGAAAGGGATCAGCAGCATGGGCTCCACCATCTTCCCCTGGATATTCCCTTCGATCGTAAAGCTAATGGATACCGATTCAGAGATCCTCAGCCGCTGAAGTTCAATGTAGTTCTGAAGGTACTCCACCTCCTTCTCCAGGCTTACCTTTTCATCTTTCGAGTCATACAGCATATACCGCATGATGCGGGAGAGCTGGATGATGGCATTCTCCGTATCATCCGATTTTTTCCTTGCCAGCGAACAGATGTTGTTGAGGATGTTGAAAAGAAAATGAGGATTCACCTGCGATTTCAGAAAGGCCAGTTCGGAATGAAGCTTCTCATTTTCCATCTCTTTTTTCTGCTTTTCCGCCCTGAACCATTCGTTGGTGATCTTTATGGCCGTGCTGATGGCAAAGACGAACAGGGAAGGAAAGACGGGAAAAAAGAGCCGGTGCAGGGCATTGAAGCGATGAGGTTCTCCAGGGATCCATGTATCGATGATGTTCGAAAAAAGCAGGTTTGTCGCCGAAATGAAAACCAGGCAGCCAAGGATCGTAACCAGGTACCAGAACATCTTCCCGGGAAGAAATAGTTTCCGGATGAGGAAATAGGTGTTAAAATAAAAAAAAGAAACCAGGAGCAGGAACAGGGAGCTGTTTTTCGCGATAAAATGCGGCGAAAGGTGCTGCCGGGTATCGTCGATGTAAGGAATCATATATAATCCAAGCCATATGAGAACATGTATGGAAATGGTAAAAAACCGCGACAGGTTGCCTGATGGTTTTTGCATTTTGGATCAGTTTGGATGCAAAGATAACCCAATCCAAAGGGTTGTGCGGCCAAATTAGACCAGCGGGGAGGTTTTTGCGACAGAAAGCAAATTTTTTCCGATAAAGTATTATATTTGCTCTATGCTGAACCAGAAACTCCAACAGCGGCTCATTCAGAAACTCTCACCCCAGCAGGTGCTTGTGATGCGGCTATTGCAGGAGCCCATCCTGGCCCTTGAGCAGAGGATAAAGCAGGAGATCGAAGAGAACCCCGCCCTGGAAGAATCCACACCTGAAGAAGACGAAAAAGAGGTCCAGGATGATTCCCAGCTCGATTCCGTGGAATCGGATGAGGATGAGTTCAGGGAGGAAACCGACGAGGAGATCCGAAGTGAGAATGATGATTTCTCCTTCGAGGATTATTTTGCAGAAGACGAGATCCCGGAGTATAAATTATATGCCAACAACAAGAGCCCGGATGAGGAAACAAGGGAGACTCCGCTTGCTTCCGGGGTCAGCTTCCAGGATCACCTGATCAGCCAGCTGGGTATGCACCGCATCACCGACAAGCAATACATCATCGCCGTTACGATCATCGGAAACCTCGATGAGCCCGGGTACCTGATGCGCGAGATCCCTGCCATGTGCGACGACCTTGCCTTCAACCACGGGATCGAGGCCACCGAACAGGAGGTATGTGAAGTGCTGAAGATCATCCAGAGCTTTGACCCTGCCGGCATCGGCGCCCGTAACCTCCAGGAATGCCTGTTGCTACAGCTCGAGCGTTCCCCGCACGGATTGAGAAGCATCGACCTGGCCCGGGAGATCGTAAAGGATTATTTCATTGAGTTCAGCAAGAAACATTTCGATAAGATCATGCTGAAGACCCGGTCGACCGAGGCGGAACTGAAAGATGCCATTGCCGAGATCCAGAAGCTGAACCCGAAACCCGGAGTCTCGATCAGCGACATCTCCCGCGACGGGAATTACATCATCCCCGATTTTACCATTACCAATCACGACGGGATCCTGGACCTCTCCCTGAATTCAAGGAATGTGCCCGACCTCAGCCCCAACCGGCAATACATCGAGATGCTCCGGGAATACAGTGCCAGGGGAAAAAAGGCAAGCAAGGCCTCCAAAGATGCGGCAACCTTTATCCGTCAGAAACTCGACTCGGCCCGGAATTTCATCGATGCCATCCACCAGCGACAGAATACGCTTTACACCACCATGCAGGCCATCATGGAATACCAGAGGGATTATTTCATGACCGGGGATGAGACCAAACTGCGCCCCATGATCCTGAAAGACATCGCCACCATCATCAACATGGACATCTCGACCATTTCGCGCGTGGCAAACAGCAAATATGTCCAAACCCCGTTCGGGACATTTCTTCTGAAAAGTTTCTTCTCCGAATCCATGCAGAATACAAAGGGAGAAGAGATCTCAACCCGGGAGATCAAGAAGATCCTGCAGGACTGCATCGAAAGTGAAGACAAATCCGATCCCCTTACCGATGACCACCTGGTGGACCTGCTGAAGGAAAAAGGGTACAACATTGCCCGGCGTACCATTGCAAAATACCGCGAACAGCTGAATATCCCCGTGGCACGGCTCCGTAAAGAACTTTAACCCAACCCCCCTTTTTTTATGGAAGATCGATTCACCAAAATGCTGAGCCTGGTTTTTCACCCGCTTTTCATTCCCTTTTACATGATGCTGATCCTGCTCAACGTCAACACCTTCTTCGCCCTGGCAATCCCCGTGAAGACCAAGCTGATTCTTACCTCCATGGTCTTCGCCAGCACCATTCTGCTTCCGCTTCTGTTCGTCTTCATCTTGTACCGGCTGAAAATGGTCAGGTCATTTTACATGGAGCAGAAAGAAGAGAGGATCTACCCGCTGCTGACCGTGGCAATTTTTTACTACATCACCTATTACCTCCTGAAAGGGTTTCCCATCTCCTTCTTTTTCAGCTATTACATGCTGGGGTCGACCTTCCTCACCATTCTTGCGATGATCATCTCCTTCTACCGGAAGATCAGCCTCCATATGATCGGTATGGGCGGGATGTTCGGCCTGCTCATGGGAATATCACTGAACCTGAGCCTCGACCTGACCTGGTTCGTGATTGCTGCAATTATTCTTGGGGGATTGCTCGGGTTTGCCCGGATTCAGTCAAACTCGCATAAACCTTCCGATATCTATTCCGGATTTCTCCTCGGGGCAGGTGTAATGTTTCTTCTCTTTATCTTCCTCTGATCAGAACGGCATGATCACGATTCCAACCGAGATGGGATAGAGCTCGGGCCCGCGGTTCTTGTTGAAAAACGTTGAGAGCATATAGTAACAATCCACATTGATCCATTTGTAACCGATGCGGGCAGTAGGTCCGTAAGCAAACTGCTCCAGGTTGGGAATGCCCAGGGTCTTTACCCTGATCTTACCTGTGTTGGCCGATTCCCATGAGAATGTTTTGACCCCGCCGTCGCCCACGTAAACCGATTTGCTTCCGATCATGAACCCGGCTTTGAAACCAATGGCACAGTTGAATTTGCTCTTTGTTTTCAGGTTGAATTCAACCGGGATTTCAGCATAGACAATGGTCATCTTGCTCCGTTTATAACTTACCGAATCAGGGATCTTGACCAGTTTTGTGGTATCGCCAACCTTGTCGACCAGAAAATTGCCGAACACGTTGTGTGAGGTAAGTCCGAGCCCGATGGAAAAACCAAAATTGCTCTTTCCGAAAGGCATGTTATAGAGGCCGAATACACTGATCCCCTGGTTGATGGTACGCACTTTTACCCCGGCCGGTACTTTCTGCAGGATGTCGGTATGAAGCCCGAAGCCGATGCTGATCTTCTTCTTTGTTTTTGAGTTCACCACCTGCGAATAGGCTGCAGGCTGGGCAAGCAGAAAAGCCAGCAGGAACAGAATAATAGCGGATACGGGAACGGATGAGATTTTTGAATAGATTACCCTCATGATTACATTTTTATGAATAAGCAAATTTATGGCATTTTTTTAATAAACGCTGTGAAACCAATTAATATTGGTGCTCCACAGAATTATTTCCAGAGGCTTTCCGGGTAAATCCCCGCTTTTACAAGTTCTCCGATCCTGGCTATAACGAGATCGCGGTCTTCCCGGTAAGTCATCCCAAACCACTGGTCGCTGCCGGGCAGTATCCTTACAGAGGCGGCTTTTCGTTTCAGCAGATCGTTGATCACACCCGGGATGTAGAATTCCGCCTTCGGGGAATCCGCATTGAGGGAGATAAATTCAAGAAACCCTTTTTCCAGGTGCTGAAACAGGGAAGGCGTGAATCCCCAGAAGTTCATCGAAACCGTCGTCCGTGCATCCAGGTAAAAGGAATTACCTGCCTCATCAAGGTAGGCGATGCCCCTGGCATCACGCGCTATTTTCGTCCGTTCCGTAACCTCAAGGAGGAGCCCGCACCCGTCGGCCCTGCAAACACCCCTTGAAACACTGCCATGTTCTGACAGCGTCTTTCCAAGCTCATACCCTATCATGCAGTAGTCATTCTCCTTTGCAGGCGTCCAGTCCCGGTAATAATCTGCAAGCGACTGGTAGGATCCGCGCCCGTAGAAATCATCCGCGTTGATCACGGCAAAGGGTTCATTGATTTTCCCCGCGGCCATCAGGATGGCATGTCCTGTTCCCCAGGGTTTCTGTCGTTCTGCCGAATATCGCAGCCCCTCCGGCACTTTGCCGATCTCCTGGAAGGCATAGTCCACTTCAATGCGGCCGTCAAATTTTTGATCAAAAAACTCCCTGAACTCCTTTTCGATGTTCTCCTTGATCACGAAAACCACTTTGCCGAATCCCGCACGGATGGCATCGTAGATGGAATAGTCGATGATGGTTTCGCCCGACGGACCGATCCGGTCAAGTTGTTTGAGGCTTCCATAACGGCTGCCGATGCCGGCTGCAAGGATCAGTAAGGTAGGTTTCATTTTTCCGGGATTCGTTAATTATGATTTCCATGATCTGAGTTTGTACCACCAGGAGGCATAGAGGAGGATGACAAAGTAACATGGGAAAAGGATCCAGTAGGCCTGCTGCGAGTTAAAATGGTCTGACCACCATCCCCAGGCCAGGGGCAGCAGGGCCCCGCCGGCAATGGCCATGATCAGGATTGCTGATCCTGTTTTAATGAATTTCCCGAGATCGTGGATGGCCAGGGGCCAGATGGCCGGCCACACAATGGCATTGGCAAACCCGAGGATCGCAACGAAGAGAACGCTTGTATTTCCGTCAGCGAATATTACAAAGACCGTAAGAAGGAGCCCCAGGAGAGCCGAACAGAGCAATGCGATCCGCTGGGAGATGACCTTTGGGATCAGAACGATGCCCACAACATATCCTGCGACCATCGCAATAAGTGTATAGGTGGTAAATGCTTTTGCTGTGGCAATGGCGATCCCCTTGGAGATTCCGTACCGGATGATCGTATCGCCGGCGATCACTTCCGCCCCCACGTAAAAGAACAGCGCGATGGCCCCGAGGATGAGGTGCGGGAAGGCAAAGATGCTTTTCTTTCCCGATGCAGCTTTGTCTTCAGCACTCTCTTCAGGTTCGGCATCAATCTCAGGCAGCGGAGAATACTTAACCATCAGCCCGAGCAGGAATAAAACAACGGTCATCACCATGTAGGGTAAGATGACACGTGCTGCCAGGCCGTCGAGGGCAATGGCTTTGTCCTGCAGATCCAGGGTCTTGAGTTTCGCCACGAAGGCATCGCCGTCAGCCAGGATGAACCAGGCAAGGATCAGCGGGGCGATGGCGCCTGCCACCTTGTTGCAGATCCCCATGATGCTGATTCGGCGCGCAGCCGTCTCCCGTTTCCCGATGATGGTGATATAAGGGTTTGAGGCAGTCTGAAGAATGGCAAGTCCGGTGCCCATCACGAAAAGTCCGGTGAGGAACAGTCCGTATGTGCGGCTCATGGCAGCCGGGACGAAGATAAGTGTACCTGCAGCCATCACCACCAGCCCTGTCATCATCCCGTTCTTGAAACCGGTCAGTTTCAGAAGCCAGGAGGAAGGCAACGCCATCACTGTATAGGAGATATAAAAGGCAAAAGTCACCAGCAGGGCCTGGAAATTTGAAAGCTCACAGGCGATCTTCAGGTAGGGGATCAGGATGCCGTTCAGCCAGGTGACAAAGCCGAAGATGAAGAAAAAGATTCCGATGATGGAGATGGAGATGATGTAATTGTACCGTGCACTTTTTTCCGATGAGGATAGTGTGTTGCCTGCCATATTCCCGGGTTAAATGGTTTTGGCAAATGTAGGAAAAAAGTGGATTGGATGCTCGATGCTGGATGCTGGATGCTGGATGCTGGATGCTGGATGCTGGATGCTGGATGCTCGATGCTGGATGCTCGATGCTGGATGCTGGATGCTGGATGCTGGATGTGTGGGTGTGAGTGTGTGTGGGTCTGCCGACTGCCGACTGCCGACTGATATCTGATATTTTTCCCGGGATCGCATCCTCCTCCCGTTCAGGTTCTTCCAATATTGATCCAATGTTGATCCAATTACGTCCAATGGGGAAAGAAAAAAACAGCTTACAATTGGAGACTATTGGATCAACATTGGATCAACATTGGATCAACATTGGAGAAACATTGGAGCAGGGATAAATTCCCGGCTGGTGAAATAGGGACCTGTTCGGGACGGAATAGCGAATAGAATAGTATATTTTTCATGACACTGTGACTATGTCATTTTGTCATTTTTTTCACTGCAATGGGCCAGAGGATATTCGTAATTCGTAATCCAGAATTCGTAATAATTTTGCAGTTTCTCCGCAAAATATTCTATATCTTTAACAAGGATTAGAGGCCGGGAGGAAAGACCGGTTCAATTCAATCAATTTATCAGAACTTATTCTGAGAGAAAATGAAAAAATATACCATATTCTTCCTGCTGCTTTCAACATCATCTGGTCTGGATTCCACTTTTAAAACCATTGTACCAAAAAGGGGGTAGGCACTGGAGTTCTTTTCCTGATTCAATAAAATATTTTGACCCATCATTAAAAGACTTTATGATAAACCAAAGAGTAGCTGATCTGGAGGCGTTACGGCAATGAGAATTTTTAAGACGCTTATCATTGTTTTCTGTGTTGTGTCCATAGCGGGATGCAAGAAGCCTGTTTTTGATTACCGGAAAAAGTACCTCGGCGATTACTCCTTTTCTGTCTACCAGGCCAGGGATATAGGTCCCGGACATTATGATACAACCTATTCAACAGATGGAACAATCTCAAAGGGCTCCGATCTGCAATCCATCATGATCACCTATACATCTCATAAGACTGTTGAACTGATCTTGTATGAAGATGGTTCACTCCAGGTAAAGAATTGTAGCTATTCCTGTAAAGGCGCGTTCGAATCGGTAAATAAAATGATGTATACGATCTATTGGGATGGACTTAGTGGCGAAAGTACGGAATCTGTTACCGGCACAAAAAAGTGATGAAAACAAAGTGTGTTTTATTCCTCTTATTCATCCTGCCCTTTTCTTCTTTCAGCCAGGATACCATTAAAAATCCGGGAAGGAAATGCCGGTTTTCATTTGAAGCAGGAGCTGCATACAAAGGCTTTGTCAAACCAAAGTATATCAGTCCCGATTCCTACAGCCCAGGAGACACCTACCGCGACCATCAGTTTGACAGGTTCACCCGGATACCAACATTTACGATTAACGCAGGCATTTCAATGTCTGTAAGGCTTTCCAAACACTGGACCTTCACCACGGGATTGATATATTACCTCAGGAAAGACGTCTACAGGATGGATATTGATTCGGTAATCAACTATTATAAACCAATGTCGTTTCCTTACATAACCGGGGTGTATAAATACAATTATTTTTATAACAATATAGAAGTTCCCTTTATGTTCGGGTACAGATTCAAGAAACTCACTTTTTCATTTGGCTTCAATACCTCGTTGCTGAGTTACCGTAAAACGATCTATTCTTATGTGATCAAAGCAGGCTCCTATCCTGTTTCCTATGAAACAACAAGAAAAACTGTAGGTGGATTTGAAAATGCGATCACGATCTACCCGAGTATCCGGATTGGTTATGAGGAAAAAATATCCGGACATCCTGTAATATTCTACCTTGGCATCGGAATTTCGGAATTTCGTTGGACTGATTTTTATATTCATTTTCAAACGTATCCTTTCCGGATAGAAATTCCCTCTCCGGAAACGCAACCCTGTTTCTATCTTCAGGCAGGTGTGCAGATCCCGTTAAAGTTTTAATATACTGCCGGTCGGGCCGGCTCGACAGGCCGGCATTTTGTTCCTTTGTGGTTATAGAATTTGTCCGTTAATTTGCAATAATCTTAAATACGTATTTGTCTTTACCAGGGATTAATGAAACAGGGATTTGTCAGGGGCTGGACACCGGCAATAATTGAATTATTCAGAACGACATGAGATTAATACTGGCAATCGGGGCAGGCAGTTTTATCGGGGGAGTCTCCCGCTATTTACTTTCCCAGTTTATACAGACAAGATTCCTTTCCACATTTCCATTTGCAACGCTGACAGTAAATATTATCGGTTGTTTTCTCATCGGACTTGTTTTCGGATTGACCGAAAGGGGAAACCTTACCCAGGAATGGAGGCTGTTTCTGGCCACAGGCCTCATCGGTGGCTTTACGACCTTTTCGGCTTTTTCAAATGAAACCGTAGGCATGCTCCGCGACGGACAATTCTGGTACGCGTCCGGATATATCCTGTTAAGTGTTGCAGTCGGACTCTTTGCAACAATCATCGGCATCACAATCACAAAACTTATCTGAACATGGAAAATAATCCGGATGCAAAACTTCTCCGTATTTTTATCGGCGAATCCGACAAGCTGGGACAACAACCATTGTACGAGACCATCGTATTTGAAGCAAAAAAACAGGGACTTTCCGGTGCTACTGTTACAAGGGGAATCATGGGTTTTGGTCCCAATTCAAAAGTTCATTCAACAAAACTGTTTGAGATCTCTTCTGACCTGCCATTGGTGATTGAGATTGTAGACACGGAGGAAAAGATAAGAGCGTTCACGTTGATCGTTGAGCAATTGTTCGAGCAGACAAAATCAGGCGGACTGATTACTCTTGAAAAAGCTGAAGTCATACGATATAAGTCAGGAAAACAATAAACTGTAATCTGAACATGAAAAGTAAAGCCGTTAAAGAATCCAAACCTTTTTTTATTCCAGCGTCAATGCTGCAGCTCATCTATTTGATCTTTGCTCTCATCTTTGCTTCCACAGCCGATGCCCAGCAGGTTCCCGACACCACTTTCACCTTCCCCATACGCCAGGCCGCATACCCGCAGGGGAAAGGCCCGGTAATTTACATCGACGGATCCCATTTTAATTTTCATACCCGTAACGGGGGGTTCTTTCCTTTCAGCAAACTGCTGGAGCAGGACGGGTACAAGGTGAAGAGTTTTGACACAACCTTAACGGATGCCGGTTTGTTAAAAGGATGCAGGCTCCTGGTGATCGTCAACGCGCTGAATGAAGTTAACTCCAATAGCTGGGCCCTCCCTACTCCTTCCGCTTTTTCAGAAAAAGAAATATCCGTTCTCAGAAAATGGGTCGAAAACGGCGGGAGCCTGCTTCTGGTAGCCGATCATATGCCGTTTGCCGGAGCGGCAACGAACCTGGGGAAAGCTTTCGGATTTGAGTTTCTGAACGGGTTTGCAAGGACAGGAGAAAGCTTCTGGCCGCCTTCCGAATTCTCTGCTGAAAACGGGAAACTGCATCCCTCCCCTGCCACAACGGGAATCAAAGAGTATGAAAAGATCGACCGGGTTACCACATTTACCGGTTCGGCATTTAAGTCGCATGAAGGATCGATGAATGTTTTATGTTTTTCAGATTCCGACCTCGGCCTGCAACCCGACACAGCCTGGCGCTTCAATCCGAAAACCCCCACGCAGAAGCTGAATGGCTTTTACCAGGGATCTTTACTCAACTTTGGCAAAGGAAGGGTAGCCGTTTTCGGCGAAGCCGCCATGTTCACCGCGCAGGTTGTCAATGGCAGCATGAGAATCGGTATCAACTCGGAGCTCGCCCCGCAGAACGCACAATTTGTGCTGAACCTGGTCCACTGGCTCGACGGGGTAAAAGAATATACGGGGGCAGTCCGGAAATGATGAATTAAATCCATTCAACCTATTTTTATTCCATGGCGAAAAAACAGAAAACGAGAAAAGGAGTTCCACCGGTAAACGCGGATCTGAAAAGCAAACCCCGGAATATTCCTTCTTCCGGCGATAAAACAACAGAACTCGGTCTCTCCTTGTTTGAGAAAATTAATCAATTCCTGTCAGAACACGCTCGCGCCATTTTCTGGATCATTTTGTCGCTGGCCCTGATCGTCGGGTTCCTCCTGTTTGATATCCGGTTCAGTTTGTCAGGCGATGACTCCTCATACGTTGCCAGGGCTTATAATTTTATTCACCATTTCCGTTCCCCGGAGTTCCAGGGACCGCTTTATCCTATAGTGCTCGGACCTTTTGTCGGTCTTTTCGGACTGTCAGCCATTCCCCTGAAAATCCTTTCGCTCCTGTTCCTGCTTGGATCGTTTTTCTTTCTCTACAAAGCCTTTAATGAGAGGATACCTTCCCTTTTGCTGATGGCATTGCTTGTGCTGCTTGCCATTAATTCGTCAATCCTCTATTACGGAAGTCAGACATACAGTGAAGCATTGTTCATGTTTATTCAGAGCCTGACGGTCTATCTGTTTTTCAAAGGTTTTATAGATAAGGAAGAAGACAAATCCCTGGTAGCGGTATGGAAAAACCAGTGGCCGCTCATTGTTTGCCTGCTTTGCCTGTGGCTGACCCGCTTCATCGGTTTCTCTGCAACCCTTGCAGTGGGTCTGTTTTTCATTTACCGCAAACAATGGAAAAACCTGCTTGTCCTTTCCGCTGCATTCCTGTCGCTGCTGATTCTTTACCAGGGTTACCTGCTCCTGTTTTCCCCCGGGTCACAGATCCTCTTCAGTGATCTCTTCCGCGACCTGCTTTCCAAAGATTATTACCATCCGGCCATGGGCAGGGAAACAGCGATGGGTTTCATCAACAGGTTCAGTGCGAATACCAATTTTTACCTTTCCGGATCCTTCTATAGCCTCCTTGGGCTGAGCGACCCGGCGAAATTGGTCAGACCTGACTGGATCGTCACTGCCCTGACGCTCCTTGCCATGATCCTGGCGATGATCCTCCTGTTCAAAAGGAACCGGTACATTTTCTTCATCGGAGTGTACACACTGATAACCCTTTTCGTCATTTTTTTCGTTGCCCACACGCTCTGGATGCAGAGCAGGTTCATCATCCCGTACATGTCGCTGATCCTCCTGCTGCTTCTCTCCTGCATTTATTATGCATTGGAGAATAAAGGATGGACCCGGTTCCAGCTGCTCTTTCCGGTAATCATTCTTATCCTGGCAGGATTTTCGCTGAACATCACGGCAGGCCAGGTTAGCGATGCCCGGAGAATCAACAGTAAATATTACGGACTCACCCCCGACTGGGAGAATTATTGCAAGCTGAGCGAATGGACCCGGGCAAACCTGCCGAAAAATGCTGTTGTTGCCTGCCGTAAGCCGACAATCTCTTTTATGTTCAGCAACGGAAAGGATTTTTTCGGGATTTCCCGCATTCCTCTTGTTTCAGGCGATTCCTTAGTCAGGGACTGGAAACGCAAAAATCCTCACTATTACCTGTTAGCCGTCTCAGGGCTGGACAAAAAATCCCTTTCGGCGAACTTTTCAAGGGAGTTTAAAAGGAGCATTCTGGGTTATGGAATGCTTGTAAAAGATGGCAATTATACTGTTCGGTTCCTTGTTCTCAATTTTTCCGAACAGTCCCGCAACCCTATGCTGGATGAACTCCGCAGATTAAACATCAGCATCTCCGATAAAGCCGACACCTTGAAAAGCTGGCTGAAAGTCAAGTCCGGTGAAATTTTCCTGGTCTACCCTGATTCGGCCCTTCAGATCCTGCGGAAGGCGCATGTGACACATATTATGACGGATAACATCCGTTCGCTCTCGTCTCAGAAGAATGATCAGCGTAAGCTCCCGATGCTTGAACGGTTCATTAATTTTATTGAAGCAAAATACCCGGGAATCCGGACAAAGATCATGCAAACCGGCGAAAATGATAATGAACCTTCCTGCCTCTACAGGATCAATTATGAAATTGTACCGGAAAAGACAGGTGGAAAGTAGGAGATGCTGGAGGAGGTTGCTTCGTCGCTGCACTCCTCGCAATGACAAGAACGAAGATGGTGGATGGAGGATGGAGGTCGGAGGTCGGAAATCGGAATTCTGATTTCGGTTTTCCGAATTCGGATATCAGCCAACACCTAATACCCAACACCTGATACCCAATTCGTAAATCACTCTGCCTCTATAGTAACATTGATCTTGCCCCGAAAAATTATCATCGCTTTTATTGACTGCCTGGTGATCAGGATGTCGCCGATCTCCGGTTTATCTATGGTTCCGGAAATCGTGAAATACTCCATTTTCTTGTTCCTGTCGAGGTAACCCTGAAGCTGGTTCCGCGCTGACTGCAGCTGTTCGCCAACGGGGAATGACAACTGCTGCGAGAGTGTCTGGATCAGGTTCTGGTGCAACAGCCAGGAAGCCGACTTCACCAGGACATTTTTTGTGCGTATGTCGAAATCGAGGTCCCTGACCTTCAGCGAGGATGAATCCCGGTCATAATAGGGCTTCCCCGAGAGGTAAATGGTTCCCTGGATGCTCCCGTCAATATTCAGAGCCACCACAAGTTTATCGCCGCTTCCGAACAGGAACACATCTCTGACTTCAACAAGGTATTTGCCTTCCCTGTACTTGTAACCGACCAGCTGTTTTGAGGCAATCTCATTGATCTCGTTGATGGGGACATCCAGTGCCAGGCTGATGTTGAAATCGTTGTCGAGCCGGCTTGTGATCTTAAGGTCGGGTATGGTTTCATTCACCTGGTAGGCGGGTTCGCTGCCATAAAAGAGTTCGGTATAGGCTTTGATCCCAAGGGTATGATGGATCACGTTTGAGGATCCCTGGAGGGGGACGGTACTGATTTCCAGCGGGGTGATCTTCGCCCATAAGGGATATTCATCCGAAAGTTTGAACGGAACCTGCAGGCTGTTCCAGACCGGCTGAAATGAGGCTTTCAGGTTGAGGGCCGACTGAAAGGCCTTGTCGATCTGCGAATTGATGTTCTTCTGATTGGATGCCAGGAGCAGGTCGGAGATAAAAGGCAGCGGGATGCTGATGCCGGGGGCGAGCTGGAGGGTGGGCGTTGTCACCCATTCATACCCGTCGGAAGTGGTCAGTGCCGAAAGGGTCCAGTCCTTCTGAAGAACCACGCGGGTATGGAATTTCAGGATGATGCTGCCGGTGACTTCGCGGGAATCGGAAACGTCAAACCCGAAAGCACCGATTGAAAATTTCTTCCTGATCCATACGCTCAGTGGCACGCTGTAATAGAGCAGGTTCCCCTGGATGGTCAGCCTGATCTCTGCACTCTTCCATGCCTTGACCATCAGGTCGTCCTTGTCGTTGTTGTCGAAACTGGTGTCGGCATAGATAAGTCCGCGGAACTGTTTGTTCAGCAGGTTCTCCATCTTTTTCAGGTCGGCTTCAACGGGGATGCTGATGAAGGATACCGGGGGAGTTATCTTTACCTCCTCATACGATTCGGGCGGGCGCTGGATTTTCAGGACGGAACAGCCGGTGAAGAGAAGGATAAAGAAGGAGGAAAGCAGGAAATTTCTTTTCATATTGATTTCAACCGTGCATGATTTCTAAAGATCCTTCGAGCGCCTTGGTGATAGCCTTCGTGTTCCTTCGTGGTTAAATGATTTAACCACAAAGGCACACAAAGGATCACAAAAGTAAATGTCATAATGATCAGGTTCAAATTCAGATCTTAACCCTTTTCAGCCGGAGGCTGTTTGTCACCACCGAGACCGAGCTGAGCGCCATCCCTGCACCGGCGATCATCGGGTTCAGCAGGAAGCCGGTGAACGGGTAGAGAATCCCGGCTGCCACCGGTATGCTGATGACATTGTAAAAGAAGGCCCAGAAGAGGTTCTGGCGGATGGTCTTCACCGTCTTCCTGGAAAGGACGATGGCGGAGATGATCTTTTCGAGGTCGCCGCCGATCAGGGTGATCTGTGCGCTCTCCATGGCAATGTCGGTTCCTGTTCCAAGTGCGATGCCAATATCGGCCAGTGCCAGCGCCGGCGAATCGTTGATCCCGTCGCCGACCATGGCGACATGCCTTCCTTTTTCCTTCAGCTGACGGACATAATCCGACTTCCCTTCCGGGGTAACTTCCCCTTTAAAAAACCGGATCCCTGCCTTGGCCGCCATGTGTGAGGTGATGGCTACGGTATCCCCGCTCAGCATGTGCACCTCGATCCCCATCTTTTTCAATGCTTCCACCGCGCCGGCAGAGGAGGGTTTTATCATATCCGTCACCGAAAAAAGCACGATGACCTGTTTGTTCCTGGCAACATAGATGATCGACTGTACCTGCTTTCGCAACTCCCTGTCTTTTTCGAGGAAAGCTCCTGAAAATTTTCCGCCGTTTTCAAGAATATAACTCTGGCTTCCGATCATGTACGTGTCACTTCCGACAATGGCAGAGACTCCCTTTCCGGTTGCACTGCTAAATCCCGAAATCTCAGGAGGAGTAAACCCTTCTCTTTTCAGATGGTTCACCAGTGCCGCTGCAAAGGGGTGTTCCGACCGGGATTCAACCGATACGATTGCATCTTCAACAGCAGCCTGATCCTTGATCGCTTCATCCCAGAAAACTTCAGAAACCCTCGGTTTTCCAATGGTGATCGTCCCTGTTTTGTCAAGTACGATGGTGTCGATGGTGCAGGCAGTCTCCAGGCTCTCCGCATCCCTGATCAGGATCCCGTTCCCGGCTGCTTTTCCGAGTCCCACCATCAGGGCCGTCGGGGTGGCCAGCCCCAGGGCACACGGACAGGCGATGACCAGCACGGTGATGGCGCAGATGAGGGCGATCGGGCTTCCGGATGCCGGGTGCCAGATGGACCATGCGATAAAAGTGAGGATGGCGATCCCGATCACGACAGGGACAAAGACTGCGGCAACCCTGTCGACCAGTTTCTGCACGGGAGCCCTGCTCCCCTGGGCCTCCTGGACCAGTTTAATGATCTGTGCAAGCATCGTCTCACTGCCGATTTTTTCGGCTGTCATCTTCAGGCTGCCGGTCTGGTTGATCGTAGCCCCGATCACGGCATCCCCCGCCTTCTTCTGCACCGGCACAGACTCGCCGGTGATCATGCTTTCGTCGATAAAGGATTCCCCTTCGGTCACACGTCCGTCAACCGGGATCTTTTCTCCCGGACGGATCATGAGGATATCGCCAACAATGATCTTTGAGATCAGCATCTCTTTTTCGATGCCCTTCCGGATCACTATGGCGGTTTTTGCACCAAGCCCCATCAGTTTCCGGATAGCACCGGATGTCCGCTGCTTGGCACGCTCTTCAAAATATCTTCCCATCAGGATGAATGAGATGATCACCACGGCTGCCTCAAAATAGACGTGCGGCTCGAATCCCTTCGACTCCAGGTATTCCGGGAAGAGGGTATTAAACACACTGTAAAGAAAAGCGGTTCCCGTTCCCAGCGCCACCAGTGTATCCATGTTGGAAGAAAAATGGATGGCCCTTTTCCAGGCGATGATGAAGAACTCCCTTCCGAAGATCGCCAGCACAGGGATAGCCAGAACAAGCATGATCCAGTGCGACCAGGGGATCTGGTGAAAGACCATCGAGATCAAAACTACCGGAACCGAAAAAGCGACCGACAGGAGGGTGTTGAATTTCAGCCGCTTCAGCCGCCGGTTCTGGCTTTGCTCCTGGTCTGCAGCATTCACTGACCGGTCGGTAATAAGTTTGAAGCCGATGCCGTCGATCACTTTCCCCATTTTACCGGGATCGATGAGCTGAGGTTCATATTCCACCACAACCTGTTCCATGGCGAGGTTCACCACGGCCGACTTTACACCTTCCTGTGCCGAAAGCATGGTTTGTATGCTGAGTGCACAGGATGCGCAGGACATTCCTTCAACGGGATATATTTCTTTAACAACAGCCACTTCGGGATTTTTTGCAAAGGTACTACAAATCGCGGCTCACCGCTTTCCGATCAGGTCGAGCACCCCGTTGATGAAGGTCAGCGGATGAACCGGGTTGCCCGGAAGATACAGGTCAACCGGGTGCTTCTGAAGGAAACTGCGGTCAAGTGCAGAACTGCCGGCGAAGAGTCCTCCGCTGATGGCATCGGTCCCTGCCAGGATGACGATCTTCGGAGCGGGAACGGCATCCCAGGTGATCTGAAGTGCCTCCGCCATGTTCACAGAGATGGGTCCGGTGATAACGATCCCGTCGGCATGGCGCGGGGAAGCCACAAACTCGATCCCGTATCTTCCCATGTCGAAATTCACATTGCCGGCGGCATTTAATTCCATTTCACAGGAGTTGTCGCCGCCTGCTGAAACCTGCCTTAATTTCAGTGCATGTTTGAAGAAGGAACGGATCTCTTTCCGGATTCCTGACGGGTCCAACGACACCGGGTTGTCATCCCCCGCCCTGATGATCAGGTTCTCCGGCACATTCGCTGCGATCTTATAATCATTGGTGAAGGTAATCCTGCCGGGAACTGCAAACTGGCATTCCCTGCAAAACACGCACCTGCCAAGATCAATGCTGCAGGGGCCGCCTGAAATTGCCCCGGTCGGACAGAGTGCAGCAACTTTAGCGGTTTCTTCTGCAGTGATGTCCGGAGAGATCACCGGCCTGCCGCGGAACATGGATGACAGTTCAGCGTTCCGGAGATCCGGAACCGACTGCCGCCCGTGCTTCATGAAGATCTGTATTTCCTTTATAGGCATTGATCCAATGTTTTTTCTTTGTGATCCTTTGTGCTTTCCTTTGTGCGCCTTCGTGGTTAATTTTTTTTACCACAAAGGAACACAAAGGTTTTCTCAAAGGCGCCCAAAGGATCCTTTATCATAAATCATTCCCGCAATACGACAAATTAAAACTCTTGTTGCACAAGGGAAAATCCGATATCTCCTGTCCCCGCACAGCCAATGCAAGTGCCATCCAGTTGTGCAGCGACGGATCCTTTATTTTATAATGCCTGATCTTTCCGTTTTCATCCGTGACGGCAGTATGGCAGATCTCCCCTCTCCATCCTTCCGTGACCGATATGGAGAAGGCATCCGGTTCTGCCGCAGTGTTGTAAACAGGCAGGGGATGAACATCCTTCCCGTCAAGGAGATCCAGCAAGTGAAGAACAAGTTCAATGGACTGCTCCACTTCCGATTTCCTCATCATCGCCCTGGCCCAGACATCCCCCCGGGAGATGACCACCGGCTCAAAACTCAGTCGGCTGTATGCCAGTGAAGGATGTGACCAGCGGATATCCCTTTTCAGCCCGGAGCTTCTGGCCGCCATACCCACTGCGCCGATGAGGGACGCCTGTTTTGCCGTGACTTTTCCCGTTGCTTCAAACCTGCCAAGGACACTCGACATCGAAAAAATATATCCGGTGATCTGCCCGTATCGCTGACGGATCTCCTGAAGGTTTTTCCGGATCTCCGCCGATAATGCAGGGGTTAACGGATACCAGGTTCCACCGCTTCGGACCAGTCCTTTTCCGAAACGGTTTCCGCACCAGCCCTGCATCGTATTGATCACGATGGTGCGGAGGGCCTCATTGACCACCTGTCCGAACTGGTAGGCAATGTCGGTACAGATGGCGGCTGTATCTCCGATGTGCATGGCAATCCTTTCCATCTCCAGGGCGATGGTGCGCTCAAGGGCCAGGATTTCAGAGACCGGCAGGCCTGCTAAGGCTTCCATCACCCCGGCATGGCAAACGGCATGGCCGATTGCGGTGTCGCCGGCGATACATTCAGCCAGGAGTGCATTCTTCAGGCTGCTTTCATTCTCCACAAACAAGGTTTCCACCCCGCGGTGCTGGTATCCCAGCTGAATCTCAAGATGCAGGACCTTTTCACCGTTGCAGATGAACCGGAAATGGCCGGGTTCGATAACACCGGCATGGACCGGTCCCACGCCGACTTCGTGCAGCTCCTCCCCTTCCATGGAATAAAACGGATAGGAATCCATACTTTTTCCCTTGTCATGGCGGTCGTACGGATAGCGGAGCGGTTTCAGCCAGGGATGATCCGGAAAGTCAATCCCGAAATTCTCATGGATCTCCCGTTCAAAGATGTGAAAAGGAAAATGGATCCGGGTCAGGGATGGCAAGCTTATGTGACTTACTTTCTCATGTTCGTGGGAGAAGAGCAGGATGGATTTAGTTTCATCATTTGCAATGCAGCAAATGAATTTATACTTATCCGGAAAGGGGACGACGAAATAGTTCAGGCAGTGGTTGAAGGGTTCACGCAGCAATTCTGTGATGTGAAGGCTGAAAACCGTGTAGTGAAGAACCGGAATCGCGTCCATCTTCACCCTTGCAGGCTGACCCTTCAGCTCGATGTGTTTTTCGTGTTTCATTTTATTTTGGCAATCCTCCAATGATTCCTTCGATCAGCTCCCTGAAAGCCGCTGGCTGAACAAAACAGATAAAAATAACGATGCCGAAAAGGATGAACTGCGAAACCGTCTGCCAGGGGCTCACCTTTTCATGCAGTACGCTTTTGATTCCCCTCGGCTGTGAATAGACGATGTGCAGAACCCTTGTAAGCAATGCATACATGACAAAACAAAGCAGTGCCGAGGTCAGGACAAGGTAGATATAATCTCCCTTCATCACCATGGCTTTTAAAACCAGGATCTCCGAGATGAACATCCCCGAAGGAGGAATCGCCGTGATGCAGAGCAGGCCCAGGAGAAGCGCCGTTGCACCTGCAGGGTAAAGGTTCATGTAGTTCCCCGATTCATCGAGCTGGTAGGTTCCCATCACTTTGTATGACTGTCCGATCTGGTAAAACAGTCCTGCCTTGGTGAAGGAATGCAGTACGATGTGCAGGATCGCTGCATAGTACCCGATCCCTCCAATTCCAATGGCGATGGCAACAATTCCCATGTTCTCCATGCTCGAATAGGCCAGCATCCGTTTGTTGTGTTTTGCCTTCAGCATATATCCTGAGGATACCAGAAGCGAGAGCATCCCTGAAAAGATCAAAACATGATTCATGAACGGAAGGATCGAAGTGGCTGAGAACAACGCATAGATCCGGAAAATCGCCAGGAACCCTACATTCATCAGCGTGGTGGAGATGAAGGCGCTGATGGGCGGAGGGGCCACGGTATGCGCATCCACGGTAACGGTATGCATCGGGAAAAGGCCCATCTTGGTGCTGTACCCAACCAGCACGAAAACGAAGGCGATCTTCAGATAGAGCGGGTCGGCCATCCTGGCGATCTCGGAGACCGAACCAAAGGACAGATGAAGAAGGCGGGCATCCCTCACGGTAAACCCGAGGAAGAGGATCCCGATATAGGCCAGGGCGATGCCGACGGAGCAAACGAAAACATATTTCCAGGTGGCTTCCAGCGCCAGTGCCGTGCGGTCGTGGTAGATCAGCGCAGCCACGGCCAATGTCGTGGCTTCCACAAAGATCCAGACGATGGTCATCCCGTTGGCAAGGTAGGCGCCCGACATCGCTGCGACCAGGGCGATCAGCGCGGTATGGTAAATCGCGAAGTTCTTCGGGGAATCCTTCTTCACATAAATGAAACCATGATAAACCGTAGTAACCGTGAGCAGCGAAAGGATGCTCAGCAGCAACACCCCGATCCGGTCGAAGGTAAAATAACCCAATGCGGTTTCGTCCAGGTGGTACCAGCAAAACAGGGTGAATCCCAGGTGCACCGCAACAAACATCCACATGACCGCCTTGACCAGGGCTCTGTTTCTCAACAGCATCACCATTGCTCCCGACAGGAACGAGAGGATAAAGAAAAGGATCAGTATGTTGCCGGGACTATTCATCTTTCAGCATGGTCAGTTCGTCCGTATGTTGTTTCAGCCGCATGACAAAGATCCCGAGGATCAGCACGCTGACAAAGATATCAAGCAGGATCCCCATGTTGATGAGCATCGGGATCTGGCTGCCGATGGCCAGTGAAAGCAGCAGTACGGCATTCTCGATCACCAGGAACCCGATGAGATGGGCAAAGACCTTCTTATGGGATATGATCATGAAAAGCCCGGTGTAAACGGCAAAGAAGGAGACGATGAAATAGATCATGTTCACCGGCGTCGTATTCATTGAAAAGGAGACCACGATACTCAGCACCAGCCCGGCCGACACAAAGAGGATGGAATAAAATCCAGGCATCGCCTTCTCATGGACCCGCTCAATCCCGGTCTTGCGGATGATGCGTATCAGGAGCGACGGAACTACGATGACTTTAAAGACCAGCGTCTCAATGGCCACAAACAGCAAGGTTCCCAGGGTGATCGTCTCCAGTTCAAGAAAGGAGAGGGCAAAAAGCAGGAGCCCCTGCAGCCCGACCAGGGTGGCATAGGTACGGAAACGCTCCGTGATGCTGAGGTAGATCAGGGTGACAGCAAACAATATGACCAGCAATACATTCATTTTAACGGATCAGTTGGTACATCATTAAAAGAGACAGAATGAACCCGACCAGTGCAATGGAACTCAATGTCACGATGAACTGCGGGTTTTTCATCATCTTTTTCCGGGCTCTGAACGATTCCATCATTCCGATGGATGCTGCAAATACAGCCTGGATACCGAAAAACAAGACGATCCGGTATGGGATGGCCAGGTTCAACGGAATCAGGATGTTGGCGATCAGGTTGCCGTACAGGGCAAATTTCAGGTTGGTGCCGATCTGGATCAGCGCCAGGTCGAACCCGGAGTTATCGAGTACCATCACCTCATGGATCATGGTCAGCTCGAGGTGTGTCTTCGGATCATCCACAGGCATACGGCTGTTTTCGATCATGGCAATCTGGATCAGGACATAAACGGCGATCATCCCGCTCACCACGGAGTTATATCCCGAAAGATGGAAATGTTCAAAAACAGATTGCATGGAGAGGTGGCCGGTAAGCATCGCCAGGGTTCCAAACAGGATGAAAAAGGCAGGTTCGGCCAGCATCGAATAGAGGGCTTCCCGGTTTGCCCCCATTCCCTCAAAGCTGCTGCCCGTGTCGAGTGCGCCGATGATGAAAAAGAACTTTCCGAGCGCAAGCAGGTAGGCCAGGAGAATGAAATCGGCCGGAAAACCGAACCACGAAGGCATTCCCGGAAAAGGAAGCAGCAGGATGGCACAGATCAGGGTCGCCAGGTAAATGACCGGGGCCATCTGAAAAACAAAGGAGGTTGTCCTGCTGAAGACACTTCCCTTCCTCAGTAAAACGAAAATATTTTTCCAGGGCTGAAAGATGCCCGGCCCCTTCCTTCCGCTCACAATGCTCTTCACCCGGATGATGATCCCGGGGAAAAAGAGGGCGGTCACGATGGCCAGAAAGAGCGCAATCATAGAATCTTCAGGTATAAAAGAACAAAGATCAGGATCATGAAAATGAAGGCATAGAGGATGTAATGCTGGATATTACCGGTTTGCAAGCGTGCCAGCTTTTTCAGTACCAGCATCAGAAAATCGATCAGCCGGTTCAGTCCCAGCCTGAAAACATCCTCCGTATGCGTGCTGAAACTCCCCTCCCCGGGAAAGATCTCTTCTTCCCCGATCAGGCTTACTTGTGTTTTCGTCTTCAGGATGGGTTCTGCGAGCCCCGAAACAGCATCGGCATAGGAAGTCCCTGTATACTGCATCCGTGATGTCGCAGCTGTATAGCCGCATCCCCAGGTCGGACCTTCGCGGACAATTCGTGTTTTCAGAACCCGGTACCGGATATAGAAGAGCAGAAGTGAAATCCCGGTCAGCAGGAAACCCATGCTGCCAATCATGGAAAGGCTTTCGGTAATGGATGACCATCCGGGTACCACGCTGAGCTGAAATTGCATGGAGATGATCCCGGCAAGGGGCTGAAGGAAAATCAGCGGAAAGAAACCGATCATCAGGATCACCCCGCTGATCACAAGTTGCGGCGCCAGCATGCCTTTTCCTGCTTCCGCAACTGCTGTATGGGATGCCGATCTCGGCGATCCCAGGAAAATCACCCCAAATGCTTTTGTAAAACAGTAGATGGCCAGTCCCCCGATGAGTACCAGGGAGATGATGGCCAGTAGCATATAAACCGACTGATAAACCGACCCGGCTGATAATCCGGTAAATAGTCCAATATAAATCAGGATCTCTGAAATAAACCCGTTTAAGGGCGGCAGCCCGCAAATCGCAATCGATCCGGTAAGGAATAACCCTGCGGTAACAGGCATCTTTTTTACTAAACCCCCAAGCTCTTCCAGGTTTCTTGTCTGACACGATTGATAGACGGATCCCGCACTGAAAAAAAGCAGGGATTTGAAGAGGGAATGATTCAATACATGGAGCAGCCCACCGGTGAATCCAAGCATTACCAGCATGGGATTGTGAATTCCCAGCCCGATCGCCCCCAGCCCGATGCCGATGCCGATGATTCCGATATTTTCAATGCTGTGATAGGCAAGGAGTTTCTTCAGGTCATGCTGTACAATGGCCATCAATACTCCCAGGACCCCCGAAACAGCAGAAACCGAAAGAACAATAAGTCCGATGGTGACCAGGTCTGACTGCACGTTTGTCAAAACCCTTACGATCCCGTAAATCCCCATTTTTATCATCACACCCGACATCACGCCCGAAACGTGGGAGGGCGCAGCGGGATGGGCTTCGGGAAGCCAGGTATGAAAAGGAATGAACCCCGCCTTGATGGCGAACCCGGCAAAGAACAGCGTAAAAAGTCCCGTATTGGAATGATGCGAAAAATAGACCGTCAGCGCATCGAAACTCATCCTGCCGGTATCGGCTGCACACAAAAGAAAGGCAATGACCAGGAAAACAAGTCCGATATGCATCTGGATAAGGTAATTCACGGCTGTCTTCAGAGTCGCCCGCTTCTCGGCATCGAACAGGATCAGCATGAACGAGGAGACCGCCATCAGCTCCCAGGCAATGAGAAACGGAATTCCGTCACGCAGCATCAGTACTCCCAGCATGGAAAGGTGAAGCCAGGTGTAACTGAAATTATGAAGGGACAACTGGGCCGGACTTTTCAGGGAACGGTAGCTGACCAGGTACCCTTTGGAATAGAGCAATCCCGTCAGGACCGTGAAGTTGGTGACCAGGATGAAAAAAGCGCTTAGACCGTCAACCGTAAGATGAAGGGAGCCGAGGAGAGTAACCAGGTAAAAGATCTGAGGAGTGCAGCCTTTGCTGAAGATTACTTCCAGCGCAGGAATGGAAGTCAGGATTACGATGAAAAGCGAAATAAAGAGTGTGCAATAATACCTCAGCCTCGAGGGAACTGCCAGGATCGAAAATGAAAGGATAACCGGAAGGATGACCAGGATGTTTTCCAAACTACTGATATAAAAACCGTTTGATACTTCGTTTGGGTGTTTTTTCGAATTCTGTTTCTGTGATCTCAAACCCCGTGACGAACATGTATTTCGGCAGGCGATGATTCAGGTCGTGCAGGTACCCTTTGAAAATCTCCGGCAGTTTTTCCTTTGTTACTCCTGCTTTTTCCATTGCATCCGCATCGGGGTAGATCACAGCTGTCAGCAGCTGGTCACGTTCAATGATCAAAGATTCCATAACCAGAAAACGGTTGTTCAGGATGGATTCGATCTCTTCGGGATAAATGTTTTTTCCAGAGGGGCCGAGGATCATGCTCTTGCTCCGCCCCTTGATGTAAATATTTCCCTTCGGATCGATCACGCCAAGGTCGCCGGTATGTAACCATCCCTCCTCATCCAGGACAGCCTTTGTGGCCTCTTCGTTTTTATAATATCCCATCATCACATGGTTTCCCCTGACCATGATTTCACCGGCTATTTTCCGGGGATCTGCAGAGTCTATTTTTATTTCCAGCTCGTCCACCACCCGTCCTGAAGCCCCGAGTTCCGTGGTTTTCCAGGATGCATAGGAGATCAGCGGGCCGCATTCCGTCATCCCGTAACCGACTGTAAAAGGAAAATTGATCTTATGGAAAAACCGTTCCGCCTGGCTGCTGAACGGGGCACCGCCAATGACCAGCTCTCGGAAGTTTCCACCGAAAACGTCCACCATTTTTTTCCGGATCTTGCTGTATATAACCTGGTTCAGAAGGGGAACATTCGAAAGGATTTTAACTGCCGGTTTGCGGAGAGCGGGAATCAGCTGTGATTTGTATATCTTTTCGATCACCAGGGGTACAGAAAGGATGAGGGCAGGCCTTATTTCCTGGAAGGCCTGCATGATAATCTTGGGAGAAGGTGTTTTGGTGAGGAAAGTAATGTCACATCCGAGGGTGAAGGGGAAGAGAAATTCAAAGGCGCAGCCGTAGGTATGGGCCAGGGGAAGAAAAGAGAGGATCTGGTCCTTCGGATTCAACGGCATGTTGCGGTGCGCGTAGAGGATGTTGCCCAGCAGGCTCTTGTGCTGGATCACAACTCCTTTTGAAAAGCCTGTCGTTCCGGAAGTGTAACTGATCACGGCGATGTCTTCACCCTGCGAGGGTTCAAAGCTGATCATTTCGGGGGTTATCCCTTCCGGGGATCCGGCTCCGGGTTCTGCTGTCTTCCCCTCTGCAGGAGCATCTCCGCGGTTAAAAAGGTCCGTCAGGTCCTGGATCGAAATTATCGTCCTGACGTGGGGCATGGCTTTCGGGTCGAGGATGCCAAACAGGGAATCTTCTGAAAAGAGGAGGAGCGAATCCGAATGGTTGACAATGTGGTGAACATCGGCCGGTTTAAAATCGGGAAGTATCGGCACGATGACGGCTCCATAGGTAACCGTTGAGATGTAGAGGATGCCCCAGTTGGCAGAATTCTTGCCATACAAGGCAACCTTATCCCCTTTCCGGATCCCCGACCTCATGAACAGGTCATGGATCTTCAGGACCTTTTCCCCGATTTCACGGTAAGTAAAACTGCTGCCCCCGTAGTCGGAAAGCGCGCGGAACTCCCAGTTGTCGCGGATGGCTTTGGCAAACAAAGAAATTAAATCGGTAGATGTTTCGTTCATGCGGATGGGTATTCGTTTCTGATCCGGAGAAATCAGGAAAAAAAACAGTTCCTGGTACCGGCTGCCAAACAAAGGTAAGAAAGTTTAAATCCAAATTGAATTAACAATGCCCCGTTTTGTTGTAATTTAGAGTCAGAAAATCTTTGAATAAAATGGATGACTATAACGCATTTGCGGCCGACTACAATGAATTTGAAGAGGAAGCCGTCACCCTCTGGCGGCTGGGATACCCTGTTGTGACAGGCCTGCTCGGAAACCTGAAAGGGAAATCTGTCCTTGATTACGGTTGCGGAACAGGTATCTTCAGCAGGTTCCTGGAATCGAAAGGTGCAAGGGTTACCGGCGTTGATGTTTCTGAAAGGATGATCGAGGTGGCAAAAAACTCCGGAAAAGACACGATTGAGTACCACACCATTTCCAGCGCAGGAATTGGTTTTCTGTCTGATGAGACCTTCGACTTTGTCGTTTCCAATTTTGTATTCTGTACGATTCAAACGAGGGGGGAAATATCGCTTATCCTGCAACAGATCTTCCGTGTGCTTAAAAAAGAGGGGATCTTCATCTTCATGAATTCCAACTGGGACAAGTCAAACGGGAAGGAATTTGTTTCTTTCCGGCTGGATTTTTGCAGTAACCTTGTCTCCGGGCAACCGGTAATGGCCGTCATCAAATCCGACCCGCCGATCGTTCTCCATGACTTCTACTGGCCGGTGGATGACTACCGGGAGATGCTGGAAGGAACCGGGTTCAGGGTTCGTGATTACCGCGAAATGAAGGCCGGCAGCGATGATGTGAGCTGGCGGGATGAAAAAGATTTTCCGCCGTATTATGTCATTGTAGCGGGGAAATTTGAGATTGCTTCGTCGCTGCGCTCCTCGCAATGACAAAGGTGTGTTGATTTGAAGGTTGCTTCGTCGCTGCGCTCATCGCAATGACAAGGGTGTGTTGATTTAAAGGTTGCTTCGTCGCTACGCTCCTCGCAATGACAACGATTATTGGGTAGCAGAAGGAGGTTGCTTCGCTTCGCTCGCAATGACAAGTCTCACGGTGAGCAAAGGGAGATTGCTTCGTCTCTTCGCTCCTCGCAATAAAAAACGTGCGTTGATTTGAAGGTTGCTTCGTCGCTACGCTCCTCGCAATGACAAGGACTGCTGTGGGCAAAGGGAGATTGCTTCGTCCCCCGAAATTCGGGGTCCTCGCAATAACAAGGGTGTGTTGATTTGAAGGTTGCTTCGTCGCTACGCTCCTCGCAATGACAAGGACTGCGGTGGGCAGAGGGAGATTGCTTCGTCCCCCGAAATTCGGGGTCCTCGCAATAACAAGGGTGTGTTGATTTGAAGGTTGCTTCGTCGCTGCGCTCCTCGCAATGACAAGGACTGCGGTGGGCAGAGGGAGATTGCTTCGGCCCCC
>JAPLDI010000017.1 GCA_026391795.1 Bacteroidota bacterium | reverse complement strand
ATGATCTGGAGCAAAGCTTCATTTGTTTTACCCTGGAGGGTGGAGATGGCCAGGATTTCATTCTTCTGCTTGTTCAGTTCGGCTTCATAAAGCGCGGTTTCCTGCTGATGGATGATCACCTTCTGTTTGTTAATCCCAGTTTCCTGTTCAAGGATCTTGGTTTTGCGTCGGGAAGCCTGCTGTTTAACATAGAAGACGATGGAGACAAAAACCAGGAAGAGGAAAACCAGGGTAAGGATCAGGTAGAACTGGATCTGACGGGTTTTGTAAAGATCACTCTGCTGTTTCAGAAAAAGTTCTTTCTGCTGAAGCTTCTCAGTCAGGTATTTTGAATCCATTCTTTCCAGTTCCTCTACCTTCTTTGCTTTTTGAAGACTGTCGTTGACGATTTTCAATTCTTCGAGGCTCTCCAGGGCGAGATTGGTACGATTCTGTTTTTTATATACCCCGTAAAGAACCTCATAGTTTTCTGCCTGCTGAACCAGTAGCTTGTCTTTTACGGTAATTGCAAGGGCTTTGTTGGCGAATTCTAGGGCTTTATCGAGCTGACCGGTGGCATAGTAGATGTTCGCCATTCCGGTAAGACATTTCACATAATTTTCGCGCATCTCCATCGTCTTGCAGATAACCAACGCCTTTTCCAGTGACTGAAAAGATTTTTCATATTCTTTCTTCTTCTGGTACATGGTACTCATTTCAATAAGGATGTGAACCTGGGCAAATTTGTTCGTTTTTGTTTTCTCGAAATAATCGAGGGTCTTCTGATAGTAGAACAGAGCAGAATCCGTCTTCCCCTGCTCGCCAAAAACACTGCCGAGATTTGTTATGGCAACATTGATCCTTTGTGAGTCCTTCAACTGGATAAACAGGTGGTAAGCCTGAAGGAAATAATATTTAGCTTTTTCAAAGTCCCCCATCCTGAAAAAAACAACCCCGATATTCATAAGACAGCCTGCAGCACCATCGCGATCCTTGTTCTTTTCTTCCATGCTCAGGGAAAGCTGCAAATTTTGTAAAGCTTCTGTAAGTTTCCACTGACGGACATAAACTGCTCCAAGGGCCGACAGGCTTTTCGGGGCCCTGTGCCGGTCATTCAGTTCCTGGAATATCTTGGCACTCATTTTGAACTGGATCACGGATTTTTCGTAGTTTCCACGAACAAGCTCAAGGTTCCCAAGGCAATACCTGGCCTGGCCTATCCCGTTTTGATAGTTGATCTTCTCGGCCAAACTCAAGGCCCTGTATGAATAAAAAGCAGACAAGTTGGTATTGGTACTGGAAAGAATCAATGCCGAATCAACAAAGGCCTTGATGTGTGTTGAGTCGTTCTTAAATTGTGGCGGAAGATTCTTGTGTTTTGTATTTAATGAGAAGGAGAATGCATTCACGCCAACTGAGATCAGAATTGAGAGAACGAGTATATTTTTCATGTGTATTTTGAGAAATTTAATGCATAAATATACAACATATTTATAATTAATAGCACTATTCAGAAATAGCCAGACTTCTCCGCAAACCAAGTTTTTCCCTCATTGGGTTTTAAGGTATCTTCAAAATGAGAATCTTTCAGGTTAACGTGTAGCTGAACTTATCCCGCAAAGGATATGCCAGAAAAGGCTGATGGGGGATCTGTTTGCCAAAAGGTAAATTATAGATTTAATATTCAGGCAATTATAAATCAATTCATGGTAAAGTGGTTAAACTGCAAGAATAGTAGGAGGATCCTTTTTCTCTCTAAAAAAGGTAAAACCGCACGTTTGTGCGGTTTTATCAGATGCTATATTAACAAGCTTTCAGAGGTACTCAGGAGTTAAAAAATCCTGATAAAGGCCAGTAGGGTTACTGCAGGTAGGTAGGATTTGTTGAGGAGGGAAACTTTCGACGGAGACAAGAAGAAATGATAATCAGCTGCACCTTAGCTCCATCTTTCCCTACCGGGCCTTTACACAGGAAATCTATTTATGTTAAATGTATAGTTGTCAGATAAAATATGATGATGAGTTGAAAGAGTCAGAAAAAAGCGGATGGTCATGGAACTTTCGACCGTGAAAAAGATTTCCTTAAAAGAAAGAAAACTCATAAACCGTGCCATCCGCATAATTTTAATTTTGTTAAAAGTTAATAATTGTTTTTAGCTCTGGTGCAAAGATGATGTATCCGAACAGGGGAATTCAAGTTTTTAAGCCTACAAAATTGTTACATCCTGGAAAAGGTCTCCTACAAATTTATTACAGGTTAGGGTAATAAATTGATAATAAGCCAACTAAACATTTGTTTGTTTTGTATGATTTCGATCTTTTTTAATCAGAAAAAAGGTGATATCAAGTAAGATTTTCAGAAAATGGGTAAAAAAAAGAATTCTTCCTGATATTCAGGGCAGGGTTTAATGGTAAAAATCTGCAGAAAAGACCCTCATATCAGGTTTTATTCCGATAATCTGGGTATTTGTGAACATATAAACGATTCAATTCTACGGGGAGGAATCCTGATTAAACGTATGCAGATTGCAGATTGAATTTTCCAGGGATTGAATGCAGATTTAATCTTCGATCCGAAATCTTAAAATTTGAACGTAAATCCTGATTTGTCCTGTTGTAAATTAACCTGGTTGCATTGCAAATTCAAAAAATCTTTCTATTTTTGCCGTCCCGAATTGATGAGGCGTCGTAGCTCAGATGGTAGAGCAGAGGACTGAAAATCCTTGTGTCACTGGTTCGATTCCAGTCGATGCCACAAAAATAAAAGCCTTGAACATTGATTATCAGTATGTTCAAGGCTTTTTATTTGTCAATTGTGGAGGTTTAATGCCAAACTAGCCGTTATTACTCATTTTTAGCATGTTCTTCTGATGAAGATCAAACATTCCATTTTCTTTATAAACATTTGATCATTCCCTCTTTTTCATTTGCCTTTCTCCTTGCTTTAACCCTTACACAGCTTTTGAAATACGATACATCATTCACACAGTTACACAATTGCTGAGTATTATGTTTTCTCCAACTGAAGTTCAGACTTTTCATCAGGTGGTCTTTTACTTCTAAGAATCATGACATCAGCAATAATCGCAGCTATTAACATCATGGTGTCCTGATAAAAACCCAGTTTTATTATTGCACTAATTCCGATTACTGCCCAAAGTGATGGAATAATTAATAGGTACTTTGAAAACTTTTTATCACAAAGAAGCAGGAAGCCAAATGTTAAAATAATAGTGGGGCCTGGTAATCCTATAGACATAGTCCCTGATAAATTTGGTTCAATCAGGTAACCAACAACAGGATAGAATATCAATCCGTAAAGGATAAAAAAGTAACCGAGGAGTGCCTGTACAGTCATCCTGAATACAAATTTCAGGTTATACAAAATAACTCCTTCCCATACCAGAAACAAGCCCTGTAAGATAAAAACCACACCATATCCGAGAGCAAGAATGTTAATGTGAGAAAAGAATACCCAATGATAAACAATCCCTGTCCATATCCAGATAATCCCGAGGATACCTGCAACGAATTTATCCTTCTGCTTGATTTTTGATCCAATTGCGATGAATGCCAATAGGCTTAAAAGAAAGAGTATAATCTGGACAGGAAAAATCGCATGATTGTACTTTTCAAAAACAGAGAAAAACGGATCTGTTGAAATCGGGGTTTTCATAGCCATTGCTTAGTGAATGAGTTTTCACGATACAAAGGTGAGTCCGTTAGATTCGGCCAGCATTACACAAATCTGGGAATAAGTTGCATCATTCACACATTTCCTAAGCTGTTGCGCCTTATCTGTTTTAAAGATTTGATATAAGATGGGGTAAGTCCTGTCATTTTCTTAAATGATTTGACACTTGGGCTGCACTGCTTTTATTAAGCCTGCAGGCAATTTCAGTAAGGTTAGACCGTCAGGGTAATAAAATCTAAGAGAGGTGCGATCATTCAGTCGATGCCATAGCAGAGATGGCAAAAACGTAAAATGGCAAAATGGTTTACCCATCTTGCCATTTTGCATTTTACCAATTTGCAAATTATATCCGGATCTTCTATCCATGAACCCGGGTGGAAATAACTTCTCAGTTCACCTTTATAAATCTTTTCCTGATTACTGTTTTGTCTGTCGAAAGAACAACGATATACAAACCTTCGGAATAGGATGATGCATTGAATTGCATTTCATGAGTTCCTGAAGATTGATCACTCAATTGCTCACTGTACAATTTTATCCCGCTGAGATTGTAAACAGAAAGATTAACTCTTGAATTTTCTGACAGTTCAAATTCAATTGTTAATGCACTCCTTACAGGATTTGGATAGAGTTTTAATGTAATGCTTTCAGCGAGCGTATTACTTTCAATACCGGCAACAGCACTATCCGGCAGAATGTCAACTATGTCATAGTTCTTCGAAGTTATGAAACTTTGCTGGTTGCCATAAGAAGTCCCGTTACTGTTTGTAGCATATGCCCTTACATAATACCGGGTCCGGTTTCTCAGTCCTGTGATATAACTTATATAGGGTCCCGTTCCTGTTCCATCCTTGGTATGCGGATTATTAATTGTAGGATTTTGCGAAGTACCCCAGCAGACACCTCTTGCTGTTACAGCAGAACCTCCGTTTGAAGTGACGTTTCCTCCGCAGGTGGCAGTGTTGCTCCTAATATTTGTAACGGCATTTGTTGTTACTGTTGGTGTTGTGGATGACACCAGGGTCGTAAAATTTCGTTCATTTCCATATGACGTACCTGCACTGTTCGTGGCGTAGGCTCTGACATAATAGAGCGTACCGGGAAGCAATCCCGTGATGTTGCTGACAAACGATCCGGTTCCTGTTCCGTCATTTGTATGATAACCGGTAATGACGGGCGAACTTGTGGTGCTCCAGCAAACTCCTCTTGCAGTCACGGAGCCTCCCCCATCTGAAGTCACATTACCACCGCTTGATGCGGTGGTTTGTGTGATGTTTGAAACAGCAGTGGTAGTTACAACCGGAAGAGTTATATTTTGAAGCGTGGTAAAAGTTAATTCATTTCCGTATGACGTTCCTGCACTGTTGGTGGCATAGGCTCTCACATAATACAGTGTGCCGGCGGTTAATCCGGTTATACTGCTAACAAAAGATCCCGATCCGGTCCCATCACTGGTATGATTTCCGGTAGATACCGGGCAAGTGGTCGTACCCCAGCAAACTCCTCTTGCAGTCACAGAGGCTCCCCCGTCTGACGTCACATTACCGCCGCTTGATGCGGTGGTTTGTGTAATATTGGCGACAGCGCTGGTCGTCACTGCCGGAAGAGTAATATTTTGTAACGTGGTAAAAGTTAATTCATTTCCATAGGAAGTTCCCGCACTGTTGGTGGCATATGCTCTCACATAATAAAGTGTAGCGGCGGTTAATCCGGTTATACTGCTTACAAAGGATCCCGATCCGGTCCCATCACTGGTATGATTTCCGGCAGATACCGGGCAAGTGGTCGTACCCCAGCAGACTCCTCTGGCTGTTACTGTGCCTCCTCCTGTTGACGTCACATTACCGCCGCTTGATGCGGTGGTTTGTGTAATGTTCGAAACAGCAGTGGTAGTTACAGCCGGAAGAGTTATATTTTGTAGCGTGGTAAAAGTTAATTCATTTCCGTAGGAAGTTCCCGCACTGTTAGTGGCATAGGCTCTCAGATGATAAAGTGTGGCAGCCGTTAATCCCGTGATGCTGCTCACAAATGATCCGGGTCCTGTGCCGTCGGTCGTATGACTGCTGGTTGAAATTACAGGGGCGGCGGTGATGCTCCAGCAAACGCCTCTCGCCGTCACAGTTGCTCCACCTGTTGAGGTCACATTCCCGCCGCTTGATGCGGTGGTTTGTGTAATGTTCGAAACAGCGGTGGTAGTTACAACCGGAAGAGTTATATTTTGTAGCGTGGTAAAAGTTAATTCATTTCCGTAGGAAGTTCCCGCACTGTTGGTGGCATAGGCTCTCATATAATAAAGTGTAGCGGCGGTTAATCCGGTAATACCGCTTACAAAGGATCCCGATCCGGTCCCATCACTGGTATGATTTCCGGTAGATACCGGGCACGTGGTAGTCCCCCAGCAGACGCCTCTGGCTGTTACTGTGCCTCCTCCTGTTGAGGTCACATTCCCGCCGCTTGATGCAGTGGTTTGTGTAATGTTCGAAACAGCGGTGGTCGTCACTGAAGGAAGACCTACTGATGAGGTTGATTCATAAACACCGATGTCGGGAGCCGTTCCCTGCGACCGTGCATTACCGAACTTATCCGTCGTAATACCTTTTGTTTCCGGATAGCCGGCGTCAATCAACGGAGAGCCCGGATTCGTCTTGTATGTAGTATCGGTAAACATGGCAGGTTCAATCGTTGCGGAAGTATAGTTGTTCCTTATTGTAATTGCCTGACTGCCGGTGTTTGCAATGTAACTCCCTGCCTGGCCGGGATTGATGATTGCATTGTTTTCGATGACTGAAGCGGTAGCATTTACACTTGCAAATTTTATACCCGAGGTTTTCGGACTGATGATTGTGTTGAACATCAGGTCAAATTCAGAACCTGACGTTGCTGAACAGTCATTCGTGTAAATTCCGAATTTCGGATAAGACTGATTCCCCGGATAAAAATTGTAGCCTGCATAGGCAATCACATTGTTGAAAATTTTATAACCTCCAAGTCCCAGGTTTTCTATTCCATCTCCTTTTCCGTTCTCAATGTAATTGTTGTAGCAGTCGCCCTGGGATCCACCTCCGATTAAAATTCCAGACATCTGTGAGCTTACGCCTGATTGACTGTCATATTGAACAAGGTTATTGTAAACGGAAAGATTCAATGCAGAAGCTACCTGTATTCCGTCATATCCGGTATGTCTAACAGTGTTGTTATAGATCTTGCACCCATTCAGAATGGAAGGCAGGATGGTTGAGTCGACGCCGCTGCAGGTTAATATTTCGCCACTGTAGAAACTGGATCCGATGTACATTCCCTCCGTTGTGGTGTTCTCGATCAGATTGTCGTGAATGATCGTATTGTATTGTGTGAAGTTCTTGCGATAAGCATATCCTCCGCAAGAGGGATCAGTTTTTGCAACGATCCCTCTGATCCCGCAATTATTTATATAAACATGTTCCACTTCGATATCCGATGAAAGGTCGCCAATGGAAACCCCATCACCATTGGTTTGTGTTACCTGAAATCCGTAGGATGCACTTGTTCCCGTACCTGTAAACTTGATGTACCTGCACCCACCCATTTTCACTCCGTACGTATAATTCGTTCCAATGGTCACGATGCCTCCCTGGTTTATGACAACGATCGGGGTGGTTGCACTTCCGGTGAAGTTCATCATGTAGATATAGGCTTTATTTCCGCTTGTCATGAATAAGGTGTCCCCGCCATGCAATGTATTGTAAGGGGCAGTAGCCCCATTCAGATAGCAAGTGGCAGGTGCCACCGTAACGTGATAAGCATAAATGAAATTTACCGATAACACGGCAATGATGATCAGGATTGACTTTTTAATTTCAGTTCTCATGGTTTTTTTTTAGTTAAAAATGATTACCGTTCACACACATCAAGCACTTCAGGAATATGGAATGCTTTCTTGTCCTTCCATTTTTACTTTAATTAAAACACGCAGATTACTTTGTGGAAACTGATCCAAGTAAAGGATTCCTTCTTGAATTTTTTTTCCAGAAGGGAAACAGTTCGCATTGTTAATTAAAGAACGATAAACTGTACAAGGGTTGTACCAGAAAAATCCGTAGTTGCAATTGCAAAAAATTACGGAGGTGATATTCAAATGTATAGACGAAAAAATTGGCTGAAATTTATTGTCAGATCAAATACAAATAAACATATAGATAAATTTATATGAAAAAATCCGCACAGTTGTGCGATTCTTTTTTTCAGTCCATAAAAAACATTTTTATGACCAGGATAATTTTTTTGAATTTTTTTTTAGATGTTGTAATTCATTCGTTACGAAAAAAATGAAGAATAATTCCTGCTGCACAATGCAGTATAACCCTTTGCTGGTGCGGATTTCAGGTGTTGCCTGAGGGATGAACCAATCCTTAACATTCCATAGCTCTGTTAATTAAAGGTTGATATTTAATTTAGTCTTCGTGTAACATGAGGAAAATAATCGTATAGCTTTACGGGACATTTAAAAAAAAACCTTATGGCAAAGACAGTAAAAAAAGTAGTAAAAAAAGCAGTGGTTGCTAAGAAAGCAGCACCCAAGAAAGCAGCAGTAGCTAAGAAAGCAGCTCCGAAAAAAGCAGCAGTAGCTAAAAAAGCAGCTCCAAAAAAAGCAGTAGTTGCAAAGAAAGCAGCTCCCAAAAAAGTTGTTAAGAAAGCTGCTCCAAAGAAAGTTGTTAAGAAAGCTGCTCCGAAAAAAGCGGTAAAGAAAGCTGTTGTAAAAAAATAAAGCAGGAATTTCTTTACTCAGAAAAAAGTAAGTTATCCATTCGTTTCACCTTGTTGGTGGATTCATGCAGGCCCCTGATGGACTGTTTTAAGCAGGACAGAATGGATGTGTCGCCTGCCTTCATCACAAGGATTACAGCAATCAGGTTTCCTCAATCTGTCGCAGGGAGCCTGATTGCACTTTTAAGGAGCAGATACTTTCAGCATTCAGTTGTTAATAAGTCGGAAGGAGCAGTGTTTCAATTCACGCTTCATCATATATGAAGAATTGATGTGAGGGTTTGTTTAATTTATTTCTTCGTTTTATAAAATCATTTTCTTTCCGAAGTAATATCCTGTTCCTGTCAGCAGCCAGGTATCAAATATTTTCACAACATTAAAAAAATTGATTTTTTCGGGCCGTTGCGAAAAAATGTTTTGTCAGCCTCGACATGATCTGCACGCATGTAAAGAACATCTTCAAAATGCTGGAGGTCCATTCCAAATCGGAAGCGGTAACAAAAGCGATAAAAAGAAAGATTGTCTGAATAAAGTTCCTAGAATCCCATATTTATCTGGGCATAGACACGCTGGTACTGGTTTGTTTTTTCAAACGTTCCTTCATAGTAAAGGGATAAAGAGAGTTTCTTTATAATCCTCCAGGTAAGGCTGAATTCTCCCATGTTCTGGTATGTCGGAACATATTCTGTATTGATGTAATGATAATCAACATAGCGATACGTTAACCCCAGATAAAGTTTCCCGGCTGCCAGGTCTTTGGAAAGTCCGGCGCTGTATATCTTACCGTTCAGGTATCCGGTCTTCAGCAGGATGGTGGAAACTGTTACCGAGGTCCTGATTCCTGGAATCTGGCTGTAGGTGACATAAGCATATACGTTCTGTGTCGGCTTTGGATCCTGTTTGCTGAAACGATAGGAACCTGTTGCTCCGATTGATAATTTATTCACTGGCGTATAATTCACCTGCAGACTGTATCCCTGAACATTCGAATTGTCAAGTAGCGTCTCGAGAAAGGTTTTATAAGTCTCGTAATAAATTATATTCTGCCGGGTGCTGTAGGAAAAAGAGAGAAAGAGACGCTGCAGGATGCGGTAGCTCAGTGATGCATAAAGGTTGGTCAGTTTCGGAGTGGTGGTGGTTCTGTAAGTGGTATCGACACTGTCCATTTTTGTCAGTTCTTTTCCATAAATATCCACTTCAGCAGAACCGAAAAAGGTGAGGTTTTTTATGAGCGAATTGACATGCTGCACGTAGAAAAAACGCCGGTCGGTTTGCCCAGAATTGGTCTGGTTGATGAATGCAAGGCTGGCTTGCATAAATCCTTTCTTCCCGGCATATTCATTAAACAGGTATGTACCATACTGGAAAAGACTTTTATTGAATCCATAATCTTGGGAGTTGGGGCGGAAACCTGCAATGATCCCTATTGACAGCGGTTTGAACTTCAGCTCAAACTGAATTCCATCATTGCTCCCCATGTTGGAGAGTTTAGGGTTGATCTTTCTTCCAACCAGCAGGGTGGCTTTTTTACCGAAATCGAAACTGACATCGAAATTATAGATCTTGAGTTTGTTGAAAACGCTGTTCGAAACTTCATTATATTGTTTGTCATTCTGGATTACGGAGAAATAATATTCCGCGGATACAATCGAATTGCCAATGTTCCTTGCCGAAAGTGAAGCAGTCAATTTTTCACTCTGCAGGTTCGATGAAGTATTTGAAAAGTTTGAATAGGATGCAAGGTTAACAAATCCATGAATTTGCTGTTTCCTTTTAATTCCGACGGGTTTTCCGATCAGGGTGCTGTCAGGCTTTTCAACAGGTGTTAACGGGTTTACTGGCTCCTGGGAGATGACAGCAGCAGGTTCTGCCTTTGGTTCTGTTGCGGATACCGGGGAGGGTTTGAAAAAAACCTTATCGGAAACTTTCAGTGTCAGGGCTGATAAAGTAATGCACACACATGAGATTGAAGAAAGATCTTTCACCGTGAGGGCCGGAACAAGCGTTTCCCCCTGTTGCATAAACAGGGTATCTCCTGCCTTGATTCTGCTTGTGCTGGCGAATTTAACATAAACGCTCTGCGAGGTCACATAGGTTACGGACCCCTCAAGATTAGAAGACTGGTTCTGACCCACCAGGTTCAGTCCTGAAAAGAGGAGAAGAAAAAACGGCAACAAATTCCTCATTGTCGGATTTTAGTTTTTCTGGATATTCCTGTCAATCTTCTGTCGATTCAAAATTTTACTACCACCGCCGCCGGTCGGATGACAATTGTAACAGGCGATGCTGTTGTATGAATAGCCGGAGACCCCCTGGTGTTCATTGTTTACCTGCGACTGGTTGCTGTGCGCATGGCAATCGATGCAGCTGAATACCTGATAATTGCTGGCATTGGTATGGCAGTCGGCACAAAGTGTCCATTTCCCGGCATGATGTCCGGAATAAATAGGAAAATACTGGCCATCATGGTTGAACGTGGAAGGGCTCCATGCGATCGTGGTATGGCATGACTGGCAATCGGTAGGGAATTGTGCAGAGGCGTGAGGGGGATTGGTGGTCTGGTTGTAATCGTTCAGGTGGCAGTCGACACAGTTAGTGGGTGCAGTGTTGTAGTTCCCGTTGTGACAGAGGTTGCAATTTGTGATGCTTGCATGGGCACCCGTCAGGGGCCAGTAATTGTTATGAACGGTAAATAATGCCGGCGTCCATCCGGGATTGGTCGTATGACAGGATGAACAATCGGTGGAAATCCCCAGGGTGGTGTGATTGGGATTGGTGGTCTGGTTGTAGTTGGCCTGATGACATCCGACGCAGGTATTCGGCGTGGTATTTGTATAATTCCCGTTATGGCACTGGTCGCAGTTTGTAATGCTGGCATGTGCGCCAGTCAGTGCATAATAATTATTATGGGTCGGGAATGTGGCAGGTTGCCAGCCCGGGTTTGTTGTGTGGCAGGTTGCACAGGTGTTTGGAATGCCTGCTGAAATGTGATTCGGATTGTTTGTCTGATTATAGGCATTGGTATGACAGGAAGAACACAAGGTTGAAGTGCCGCTGAATCCGTTCACATGACAGGCGCTGCAGAGAACAGTTGTATGGGCACCCGTTAGCGGGAAGCCGGTATTGTTATGATCGAAAGAACCGCTTACGCTACCTGTCGGGTGGCACGAATAGCAGGCAAGGCTGGTATAGGAATAACCTCCCACCCCCTGATGCTGGTTATTCACTGACGACTGGTTGTTGTGGGCATGACAGTCGATGCAACTGAAAATAGCATAATTCGATGCTGTTGTATGGCAGTCGGTGCAGAGTGTCCAGGTTCCCTGGTGTTTCCCGGAATAGATCGGAAAATATTTTGAATCGTGATCGAATGTTGCCGGGACCCATGCACTGGTACTGTGACAGGACTGGCAATCCGTTCCGAACTGGGATGAGGCATGCGGGGGATTGGTGGTCTGGTTATAGGCTGTAAGGTGACAACCTACGCAGGTGTTCGGGGTGTTGGTATAAACTCCGTTGTGGCACTGGTTACAAGTTGTGGTTGCATGTGCACCTGTTAGCTGCCAGTAAGTATTGTGGATTGCAAACGAGGCAGGTTTCCAGCCTGGCGTGGTAGTATGGCAATCGGCGCAGGATGTGGGGATATTGGCGACCTTATGATTTGGATTCTGGGAGTTATCATAATTTGCCTGGTGGCAGCCGACACAGGTATTTGCTGTAACGGCATAATTTCCGTTATGGCACTGGTCGCAGTTAGTCGTTATATGGGCGCCGGTAAGTGCATAATAGGTATTGTGAATAGTGAAGGTGGCCGGTTTCCATCCGAAGTCGGTAGTATGGCAATCGGCACAGGTTGTCGGAATGTTGGCAGACTTGTGATTCGGATTTGCGGAGGTATTGTAATTTGAAACATGGCAGCTGACACATTGATTGGAGATATTGGTAAAGGAACCATTGGTATGACAACGTGAACAGTTGAGGTTGCCATGCCCCTTCGTCAGTGGAAAAAAGCTGTGGTCTACGTTGCTGGATGTCCATGTTGAACCGTTGATCGAATGACACTGGATACAATCTTTCGAAAAGTTTCCCTGGACATGGTTGGGCTGAGTTGCCGCGTTGTAGTTGGCCTGGTGACAATCATAGCAGAGTACACCGAGGGGTTCAAACCGGAGCAGTGAAGCCGATTTATGGCAATTGGAGCAGTCGGTTGTTCTGTGCGCTCCCAGAAGGGGAAAACGGCTGCGCTGATGCAGTTCAGTTATATTTTCAACAATCCAGGATTTAGACGTATGGCACCTGCCGCAATCAGGGCCGACCGTCTGGTTGTGCATATCCGTATGACACTCGTTGCATGCGGTTTTTGCTTCGGAAAAGACCAGGGTAGGATGACACGACCGGCAATTTACAGCCTGGTGCTGACCGGTGAGGGGAAAAGCAGTCGTCGAGTGGTTGAAAGCGTAGATTGATTTATCCAGCGTCCAGTTTGTCGAATTATGACATAGGTCGCAGCTGAGGTTAAACCCAATGCCGTGCGGGGAATCGGCTAACACTCTATGCGGGAGGAATGCCACCGCAATCAGTGACAGGATTATCAATGACAGTTTACGCATTTCCATTCCTTTATTTTGTACAGTGTATAGGTTCTTTGGTCGTCTGTAATTTTCTTATGACACTTTGCGCAAGCGACATTCTGGTGTTTTCCGTCCAGCTTAAACTTGGTTTTATTGTGGTCGAAGCTGTCAATTTTCCATTTCTCAAAGTTATGACATCTTACACAATCAGTAACGCCATTATATTCAAATTGTTTTATATGAATATCCTCATGGCAGTTTGAACAGGCTTTCGACAATCCTGAAAATTCCTGTACCACAAGTCCGGTGTTGTTTTTCCTGAAATGACAGACACGGCAATCCTTTATCGCATGGACACCTGCGAGGGAAAATGTGGTAACCGAATGGTCAAATTTTACCTCTTTCCACTGTGAAGCATTATGACAGGACGTACAATTTCCATCCGGATTGAACTTAGTATTAATAGTATTTTCGTGGATATTCTTATGACAATCGGTACAATGGATCCCGATATCCCTGAAGCTCCATGTTGAAGTTTTCTTATGGCAGGTAAAACAGGGAGTGGCAAGATGTGCTCCGTCGAGCCTGAACTTTCCCTCGTTGTGCTGGTCAATGGTAAAAGAGAACTGGTCAAACCCTTTTGTGTCGTGGCATTTGGAACAATCGGTCACCTGTCCTTCTGTCAGGAACTGTTTGTTGTGGTAATCCTTATGGCAATCCGTGCAGAATTTAAATTTCAGGGGAGCCGTGATGCTTGCCTTGTGGCACGAAGCACAGGGAACGGTGAGATGCTTGCTTTCAAGCCGGAAACTCGTTTTGTCGTGATCAAAATTTCTGACGCCCTGCATTGCGTGGAAAGAAACCGCCGTGTGGCACTGCTTGCAGTTTTGTCCGAATTTATTCTGGTGTACATCCACATGGCAGTTGGTGCAAGCGGCAAACTGGATACCGGCAAATGCCTGAAATTTCACCCCGTTTTTCTCTGTGATGGGGTGGCATTTTACACACTCCACAGTCTGGTGGCCTCCTTCAAGCGGAAACCGTGTACCGGCATGATTGAATTTTGTCAGCGGTTTAAATGCATCCGGGAAGTGGCAGTTTGAGCAGGTAGAAGAAAGTGTTTTCTGGTGATAATCTGCATGGCAGCCGAGGCATTCAGTAGTAAGCCCGAGGTAGGTGAATTTTTTTGCTTTGACCGCCTTGTTGACAATGAATGCAGGTTTGTGACAGTCCTTGCAGATTTTCTTAACATGTGCACCTGTCAGCGGGTACCCGGCCAGGTTGTGGTTAAACTTGTCTTTATCAAAACGCAGGATCTGATAATTCACCCCGTGATGGTCATTGTGGCAGCTTGTGCAGCTTTTCCCGCGAACCTCTGACGATGAATGATACCCTTTGTTCAGATCGGTCCTTGCTTTTACTTCTGTATGACAGGCAAGGCATTTGGCGTTGGTTACTTTATCTCCCAGCTCATGGCATTTCGTACAGTTCGACATTCCTTCCAGCTGGGAGTGGACGGCTGCCAGGCTGCCCGGTGAGATCTGTGCACCGGCAGAGCAACAGAGGAATAACATCAACACAAAGATTCCAGCAGAGATACGGTTGCTCATGAAGTGCAAAAATGGGTAAGTATTAACTTGTTTATTAATGCTTAAGTAATGCCTCACCGAATTTCGTGGTAATGCCAATGCCCACCTTCTTCAGGAATTGAGTAGGAAGTTCGCCGCCTGCAAAGATGTACACGAAGTCGTTTTTTATTCTTTGCTTTTCTTCCGGATTTGTGGCGGAAGCGATCGTCACATCTTCTGCCGTGATCTCAAGGAGCGAGGTGTTAAACCTCACATCAACGCTTTTGTCTTTCATGGCGGCATTGATCTTTTCCAGGTTCTTCGTTTTAATCCTGCTGAAGGCTTCGTTGCGGTAAGAAAGGATCACATGGTTCTGAACAGCCAGTAAAAGGGCAGACTCAATGGCTGAATCCCCCCTCCGACAATGACAATTTCTTTCTCCATGATATCCTCGGCTTCCAGGAGGCGGTAAGCTACCTTCTCCAGCCCTTCTCCCGGGATCCCCAGTTTTCTTGGAGTGCCTCGACGGCCGATAGAAAGCAGAACAAAATTTGAAGTGAATTTTTCTCCTTTCTGGGATTCAACAGTAAAATGGCCGTTTTCCTGGATGATGGATTCCACTCTTGTATTTTCCCTGATCTGTATTTCATTTTTGGTCAGGACCTCCTTCCAGAGATCCAGCAGTTCAGGTTTGCTTGTCTCAAAGAGTTTTATTTTCCCGTGAAGAGGAAGATCCATGGGCGATGTCATTACAATCTTTGCCCTTGGGAAGGAGAACACGGTACCTCCAATGGTATCCTGTTCGAGCGTCAGGCTTTTCAGATGGAGTTTTTTTGCAGTCAGCGAGGCTGCTATTCCTGCGGGGCCGGCACCGATGATGACCAGGTCGTACATTGCATCCCCGCGATGTTTCTTACCTGCTTTTGCGATGTTTTCAACCGCCTGCCGGCCCTGGTTCACTGAATTTTTAATCAGTCCCATGCCCCCCAGTTCTCCGGCAATGTAAACGCCCGGAACATTTGTTTCGAAGGTCTTGGTTACATGGGGAAGTTCGACACCCCGCGTCTCTGTGCCGATGACAAGCGTGATCGCCAGGGTAGGGCAGGCATGGAAACATGCGCCGTGTCCGACACAACGTGATGCATTGATCGTAGTGGCTTTTCCGTTTACAATTCCAAGGATATCATGTTCGGGGCAGGCCGCGATGCAGGCCCCGGTTTGTATGCATTTATTTGGATCCACAACCGGGTGAAGTGAAACAGGTTCATGAAGCCCCTCCTCTTTGGCAATGGCAATTTTTGCTTCAACCCTTTTTGATTTTACCGACTGCCTGCGCAAATAGAGGATTACGACCAAAAGGCAGGCCAGGGCGGCTGCACCATAAATAACAATGTTTTCAATCAGCTGTTCCATTCTTTACCCTTTAAAGATCCAGTGGGCACCGAATAATATTGCTACCACAACATGGATGGCCATAATGACCAGCATCACAATGGCAAACGGAAAATGGGCGACGTGCCAGTAATTGAACAGCCGCTGCATTGACTGAAGGTTGTCGATCCGCCGGTTCAATGAAATTTCGTGCCTGACCAGTTTGACTATTTTCTTAGACTCAGTTCGGGCCAATTGGTTGCTTTTTAATACGGATTTTACCCTGTAGATTGTCTTCCGGTCATTCATGGATCTTTTTAACATCCGGAGAAAGATGTTGTTTACGTGCAACTCAACTTTTTTCTTGGTAGACTCGATAATCACATTTGTACTTTCTTCATCCATTTTGTAATTACCTGAGAGAACGGATCCGATGTTGGTTTTCAAATCCCTGACTTCCGATAACGTCAGTTCCCTTCCTTCAATGGACCTGGGGATCTGAAGGTAGATGAATCTTCCGACAATCCCGCTTAAGAATACGGCCACCATGCTCCAGAAACTTATAGCAACCAATCCCCCGAACTTAAAGGAGGTATGATACAGAATCAGGACAGGGCCCAGCGTACAGAGAAAAATATGAAATTCAAGCCAGTATTTCAATTCCCCGAAACGGGCCAGTGAACGCATCCTTTTTCGCAGCATGTATAAGATAATTCCCAGGAGGATGCATGCCGTGCCCACGACACCATATCCATGTCCCAGGATTCCGCTGGGTTTGAGAAGCTGGTGGATCTCTTCGTGCGTGGGACGGATTTCGAGTGGCAGATTGTAATAGGAATATCCCATCCAGGCAAGAATACCTGTTGTAACGATGATTAAAAGCGTCAGTATAGCGAGATAAATTTTATGGATTCCTGACATGCGATGAGTATAAGAAAATAATGTAATTTTGCCCCTTCATTAAAGGAAAATTCTAAAATCAAAGTTATGAAAATTCGATTGAAGCTGACAGTTTTATTAACGGCTATTCTTGCAATTGTAGTATCCTGTGCCTCAAACAAAGGTTCAAAGGACAGCAACCTGGCTCCCGGAGTCCATAAGATAACCGCGGCAGAAGTGATCCAGGGAAGCAATTATACATATGTTCGTGCCACTTCGGATGGAGATGATTACTGGATTGCAATCGAGAGGGCGGAAGTAAAAGAAGGGGAAACCTATTACTGGCAGATGGGTGCTGAGATGAAGGAATTTACAAGCAAAGAATTAAAACGCACGTTCAGAAGCATCTTTTTTGTACAGGATTTCACCGACAAGCCCATCCTGAAATCAGAAGCGACCCCGCAAAAGCCATTGACTTCGATGGCCGGGAAACAGATCGCCCCGGAGATACCCGGAATTAAAGTGCCGAAGGTTGTAGGCGGAATGTCGATCGCTGAGCTGTATGCAAATGAAAATACGCTTGCCGGAAAAACCGTAAAAGTAAGCGGCCAGGTCGTGAAATTCTCAAAAGAGATCATGAAGAAGAACTGGGTGCACATCCAGGATGGCACCAAGGAAGGCGATAAATATGACCTGACAATTTCGACTCAGGACAGTGTTAAAGTCGGGGATGTTGTGATCTTTGAAGGAGTGGCAGCTGTAAAGAAAGATGTCGGTGCGGGATATTTCTATGAGATCCTCATCGAAGATGCCAAACTGAAAAAATAAAATTCAGACAACCTGGTAACCTGTGGAAATTCCCGGTTCCGGAACTCCATAAAAAAAAACAGGCACGACAGTCTCATCTGTAGTGCCTGTTTGATTTTTCCGGAAACTTTACCTAACCGATAAAGAGTCCTTCAATTCTCACTTTGTAACCACCATCTTTCATCCGGGTTACTGCGTTTACGAGTCCGCTGTGCCGCCACTGGAGCATGCACCTGCGGGGCAGGAACCAGTATCTTTTTCCCAGCCTGATCTCTTCTTTGGCGTCCCTGATCAATCCGTCATAGGCTTGTGCAACGTAATACCCGATATCGATGAAGCCTTCGCTCCGGGGCCTTAGCGGACCAGTCACCTGCCAGTTGATAACGCCGTTCCGGGCATCAGCATCCGTAACGATCCCGCAATGGGTGATCGGGCATCCGCACGACATGCCCATGGGCCGGCCGATCATGACATCCCCTTTTTTAACGCCCAGCTCTTTGACAAGTGCAGGATTGTAGGGGAGTATGGTTTCTCTCGGACCTGGTTCATTATCGAAACAATCGAGAATAAAATCAAAGGGTCGCCCGAGATTGTCAACCCATCCCATTTTTTCTGCCATGCTTTGCGGCTTGTCAATGGCAAAGGTTGCCGATCCGTTGGTTCCGTTGACCCCATTCTTTTTTCCGTTCAGGTGAATGCACCGTTTGAGTTCATCAGGTTCTTCCGGTAGGATCGCGGCGAATTCCCCGCAGGTTTTAAATCCGCATGCCCCGCAATCGAGCATCGGCAGTTTCGCTATGATTTCGGTTGGATTGTTGATCAGTTCTGACATATGGTGAGATTTAAAATGAATAAATAGGATTTAGTTTCTGCATGATCCGGGTTAATGAATCACAAAATTGTTCAATGTCACTTTCTGTATTATAACGGCCGATGCTGACCCTGACGGCACCCCGCGATTCCACAGGGTCTCTTCCGATCGCCCTTAAAACATGCGACCCGCCCGATCCTTCATGATTGGATGAACAGGCTGAACCGGCGGATACCGAAATGCCTTCCTCATCCAGCATCAGCAGCAATCGTATGGCCTGGCCTTCCTGCCCGCTGAAGGAAAAATTTACAATTCCGGGTATATTGTGTTCCGGGCTTCCGTTGAAATACACATTCTCAAACCGACGGAACAGGTTATCTCTTAGTTTCCCGGAAAGATGATCTATCCTGACCTGTTCTTCAAACTGCACGGAATGGCACACTTCCGCGGCCTTTACAAAGGCTGTGATACCGGGAATATTTTCAGTGGTTGAACGGATCCCCTGCTCCTGTCCGCCTCCATGCAACAAGGGTTCAATATCCGTTCCTTTCCGTATAAACAGCGCCCCCACCCCTTTCGGTCCATAGATCTTATGCGCATTGATCGAGATCATATCCGCCGCCAGTTCTCCTGCATCCAGTGGAATCTTCCCAAACGACTGGCAGGCATCGGTATGGAAGGCTACCTTCTTTTCATGAGCGATCCGGCCGATCTCTGCAATGGGCTGAATGGTTCCCAGTTCATTGTTTACATGCATGACGGAAACCAGGATTGTCTTGTCGGATATTGCTCTTTCAAGGATGTCGGGCTGGGTGATGCCAAACCCGTCGACAGGCACAATCGTGATGATGAATCCCTGCTTCTGCAGCCAACGGCACGAATTCAGGATACAATCATGTTCGATGGAAGAGATGATGATATGATTTCCCTTTGAACGGTTTGCGAGGCAGAATCCTTTCAGCGCCCAGTTATTTGCCTCCGTTCCACCGGAAGTGAAATACAACTCTTCCGGATGGCAATTCACGACCGATGCAAGTCCTGACCTTGCATACTCCAGGAGTTCTTTCGCACGTGTGCCGTCGGAATGCATGCTGGAAGCATTTCCATAGCATTCCAGGGAAGTCCTGGTAAGGATTTCAAGAACCTGCGGATCAACAGGAGTGGATGCGGCATTATCGAGGTAGATCCTTCTCATTTATCTTATTCTCCTACATAAAAGAGTTCCTGTTCCATGGTACGCAGGACACCGAAATGGTTTTTGGCACCGATCTCTTTTTTTCCGACACAGATGGTGCAGGTACCCACCGGCGGGTTACCGCGGAGGAACATAGGCATTTCGATCTCCTTGATCTTTTCAATCCTTCTTACGATTGGATCAATGCCGATCCCGTAAAGGGCATTGCTCTCCATCACGGCAACATCATGTGCAGCCTTGGTAACACCATACCGGAAGACTTCCCGCTCTGCCTGTGATACCAGGTCGATCTTCGTGATCACGGCAATATCGGCGATGGTAAGCATGGGGCCGACTTTGCGGGGAAGGTTCATTCCGCTGGTTGCTTCAAGGACGACGATCCCCAGTGAATTTTCAACGTAGGGCGAGCAGCGGAGGCACAAACCGGCAGTTTCCACGAAGAGGAAATCGGAACCTGCTTTTTCAGCCCATTCAACGGCCTCATCCAGAACGACCACATTGCAGTGATCCGGGCAAAGCTCACCCGAATAGACCTTGTGCGTGGGTATCCCGAACTCCTTTTTAATGATTTCGTCCTCATCGGCATAAAGCACGTCAATCTTTATATAGGAAGGTTTATGTCCGTTCTTTATCATTCTCCGGATGACCTGCCGGATTACGGTTGTCTTCCCGCAGGTTGGCGGGCCAGCAAAAACAATTAATTTCATATCAGTGTTGATTAAGTTTTTCAAGATGGGATTCATTCAGTTCCTGTCCTTCGCGTATCAGTCCGCGGAAATAGAGTATGGCATCATCCATTTTCCGCAAGGCTTCTGCTGCGGGCCTTTCATGGGGATTTGACTGCACGACCTTCTGCATGGCTCCGTTCTTCATGATCACTCGGCTATCGGATAACAATGCGATCGTCGGATCATGTGTGACAAAAACAAAAAGTTTGTCGTATTTTTTCAGAAGCTCGAGGGCTTTGGTTTTATGGATGCCCGCATTTTCAATTTCATCAAGAAGGATGATTGGGGAATTGCCGATCACCACGGCATCACCGATCAGCAATGAACGGGTCTGGCCCCCGGATAATTCGGTCATTCCGGTCTCCCGCAGGATGGCTTCACCGGTCAGCTGGTTGGCGAACTCAATGGTTTCGTTGACGACTGCTTCGATGTTTTCCGCGCCGCGGATCCTTGCATGAATCGTAAGAAATTCTCCGACGGGCAGATCACTCAGGAAATTGGTGTGCTGGGAGATCAGGGCAATCGGGTGCTGGGAAGGATCCAGTGAAAAATCCTCCGGTATCGGAAGGTCGTTGATCAGGATCTGACGGCCGGATGGCGTGTTGCAATTTGCGAAAAGTTCTATGTCATTGATCAGGGTGGTTTTCCCGCAGCCGGTCGGCCCCACGATACTGATGATGTCTCCCGCCCTTAATTCAAGGCTTTCAACAGCTTCTTTAGAGCCGTCTTTTCCGTATCCTCCACGGATGGTAATTTTTTGTATTTCCATAATAAAAACTATTTTTGCAAAAATATACATTAAGAACACCGAATAAGTGTACATTCGCATTGGATAAATTAAACAGGAACCTTAAATTTTTAATATTCCACTATTAATTAATCATAATGTATCGTTTATGATCGAAGAAAACCGACAACTATACGACTGTCAATCATGCATTTTCAAAATACTTTCAACGCACCACATGCCGGAGAGTGATTTTGAGATCATCCGGCGGACCTCTGTCCAGCTGCGTTTTGAGAAAGGGGAGACGATTCTCAAGCAGGGTGCAAAATCGCACCATCTGGTGTTCCTTCATAAAGGGATCGTAAAATTCAGCTACCAGTACAGTTCCGGGAAAAACTACATCATGACGATTGTTTCCGGCCCGAAGCTGCTGGGTGGCGCCAACCTTTTCTTTAAGGACACAAATATATTTTCGCTTGTTGCGATGGAGGAGTGCGAGATCTGCCTGATCGACAACAAGGCCATGCGCAACATCGCCCTGAAGCATTCCGATTTCATCCTTGCCATGTGCGAACGTACAATGGAGATGTTCCAGGCTTCGATCTTTAATTTCATCAGCATGGCCCACAACCAGGTTCACGGCCGGATAGCGGATATCCTGGTCTACCTGTGGAACGATGTTTATCATAAAAACCCGGAGGAGTTTGTGGTCACCCGGAAGGAACTTGCTGAATTTGCAGCCTGTTCGCATGAGAATGTGATCACGACACTTTCAAGATTCAATAAGGAAGGGATCATCACACTTGATGGGAAAAAAATCATTGTGAACGACCTTGAAAAGTTGAACGAAATAAGTAAAAAGGGATGATGATCTTATCGAAAAAAACGCGCTATGCCATGCTTGCCTTAACCAAGCTGGCAAAGGAATATGGCAACGGGGCCATCCTGATCAGCGAAATTGCGAAGAGTGAAAACCTTCCGCAGCGGTTCCTGGAAAATATCCTGCAGGAATTAAAAAAGCTTGGCATTGTCGGAAGCAGGCTCGGAAAATCAGGAGGATATTACCTGATCCGCGATCCGAAGGAGATCAAGCTGGTTACGGTGGTGCGGCATTTTGAAGGGACCATCGCCATGATGTATTGCATTTCGGAGAAAGCCTATCAACCCTGCGAGTTCTGCAAAGATGAAGAATCGTGCCGGATCCGGAAGGTATTTAAAAAGATCCGGGATAACACGTATGATATCCTGGAGCAGACCTCCCTTTATTCTTTGATCCAATGACGGAAAATCGTGACGCGTTGCGCGTTCCATGCCGAGCCTTCCTTGTGGAATATCCTTTTCACTTTTTAATAACCTTTCCCTCAAGAAGATTACCATGGTCATTCCTGAGCAGGTAAAAGTAGATGCCGGGTGAAAGGTTTTTGATGTTCAACGAAACATTCAAAATAAATTTTTCTTCCAGAATTTTTCTTGAAGTAAGGTCGTAAAGAGTGAAAGTGCAGGTAGCATTATTGTAAACGATCACATGAAGAAGGTCTTCTGCCGGGTTTGGGAAAACCGAGTACTGAAGATTTGCCTCCATGCCATCAACTGAAAACGGGAAAGGATATTCATACGCGCCAATGTCAACCCTTCCCTGAACGATCCTGGGACTCCCTGTAATATCGATATTTGACAAATAGGGAATCATCCCCATATCACCGGTGTTGATGCAGGGTGAATTGCCAGTCAAAGCCCAGCTGTAGCTTCCAAGATCATTCATGACTCCTGTGGATGCGGTCGGGAAAACGAATGCAGGAGAAGAAATAATGTTATTCTGACCGAGACTCTCTGCATTTGCCTGGTGGATGCAGTTATAATCAACAGTATGGTCCAGACCCGTTGTCCAGGAAATGTTATTGGTATCAGTAAGATTATAGATGATGTTATTGTAAAGATTTAGTTTTGGTCCTGAGAGGTAATTGGCCGATGCAAAAACATCATTTCCTTTTCTAGTTGACATTACCCGGTTATTGCAGATCGTATTGTTGATCAGGGCATATGTGAGATTTTTTGAATAGTAGAATTGTAGTTTGACACCACCACCATCTCCCTCAGTAACAGAATTATTGTAAACCAGGTTTTGAATAATAAATAATCCACTGTCTGCATCGCAACTGATACCTCCCGTAACGGAAGATTCATTGTTAAATATTTCATTATTTTTAATCCAAATCGAATAATCCGACCACTCGATTCCTCCTCCGTTATTGAATATCTTATTCTTCTCGATCAATACCGGTCCTGTGTTATGGATGTCATGCCACGAACCATGTATAGCCGTCCAAAAGTTATCGTGAATGCGGTTGCCACTAATAGTTGCTCCATTGTTCGAGACCCATAGGATACCCGCACCATTCCCATAAATCTCATTATTCAGGAAGGATGATTGATTTCCATCAGCACAACTAATTGCCCAACCACTCGTGTTGAATATTTTATTATTTGTCATGATCACCACTGCAGATGACCAGGCATTTACTCCGACAGCAGTAGCTGAAAACCTAGTTGTAGGATTGTACCCATTGCTGATATTACAATGGTCGATCAGCACCAATCCGCCAATAATGGCGACTGAAGTGTTATTGCATTCCCCGGCCAGGTTACAATAGCGGAATATGGAAGTGTCTGAAAGATTCTTGTGATAAATTGTAATTCCTTTCCAGGAGGCCCCTTGTTTAAATGATCCAAAACGGATGGGATGAAGCGAATCACCGAGGGCTTCAAGGATTCCGTTTACCTTGAGCGAGAAATTTCCCATGAGTCTGACCTGTGTGCCCTCACAAATGGTGAGTTTTGCAGCATCTGCTACAATTATATTGGCTCCAATCCTCAATGTATCGGTACAGATAACAGTATCCTTCAGAATATCCGAATACAAACCATAAAAACCAATTCCCGAGATGGGAAGATTGACAGAATCACGGTTCATGGACAGGATATGTAAACTATCCGGATAACTCATTGCCAACGATGGGTTGAATCTGATATAAAGAATTGTATCCTGCATAAGTTCAAGCACAACATGAAGACTGTCAGTAAAAGAACCGTTTGCAAAACTGATTTTGTAAGGGCCGGAAGAAGCGAGAGTCAGGGTTACCGGATTTGTTCCGGTATTTGTCAGTTTCAGGGACTTGACCATATTGCTGTCGATCGCAAGGTATCCGAAGTCAACTGATTTGGATGAGAACCTGATCCTGAAGACGGTATCCTGGTGAGGAAAATTCACATGATGTTTTTTCAGGATCAGACCATTTGTCCCGATACCGAAAAGAAAATCCGAAGGATTTTTAAATAAAATATTTAAGGTGTCTGAAGTTGCAGCATCAACATCCCATGCAAACCCATCTGATTTTGTAATATAGATATGATGTCTCGACAGAAGATAGCCATTATTGTCATTCATAAACATGCATTGGTGAACACCATCATCCGGGATTTCAGTATAAGAACCGGCAATGGTGGCGCCTCCATCCAGCGTTTTATAGATCATATAAGGGTCATGAACATAATACCCTGTATCTTCAGAAAAGAAAGAAATGAGGGAAAGCCAATTGGATGGCTGTGAAAAATTAGTCCATGATCTTCCATTGTCCGTTGTTTTTTTCGAATCATTACCCCACATCGCGGAACAATGGGTAAAAATTTCGAAGAATTCACCAGTTACGTATGCAGCATGATCATTAACAAAACAGAATCTTCCGCCTTCGCCGGAGGAAAATGCAGAGTTCCAGGTGGCCCCTCCGTCGGCAGACTTTTTTACTCTGTAATCAGGGAAGTATGTTTTACTCCCATAAAAATCGCACGTGATAGTTCCGGGAATAATTTCAAACCCATCCCCACCCCGAAAAAAGCCAAGATCGGATATCGTATAATTTGTAGTGGACATCAGTGTCCATGAGGCTCCCTGGTTTGTGCTCCTGTAGATGCAATTTCCGCCTGCATAGAGTGTATCGGGACCTGAGTTGCAGATGGAAGTGAAAACACCCTGAAGATTTGCATCGACTTGCCAGGAAGAACCCTGGTTCGTGGTTTTAAGTACAACGCCACCTGAGCTTACGATGAAACCGACGGAATCACTTACAAAACAACCATCTACCAGGTTGGCTGTTGTTCCCGAAGGAATGACTTGCCATTGAGAAAAAGCGGAAGGAAATTGCAGCATGAGGAAAAGCAGGAAAGAGAAACGCATGGCCAGGTTTGTTGAGTTGGCAATACTAGGCAATTAAAGGATTCTCAGAAATTCACCTTATAAAGATAAGCAAAATAATAAAGTATTGGCTTCAACGTAAGAAGTGAAGTGATTTTGGAATGAAGACCGGAATAAATTTTTCAATATGGCATTTTATTTTGCTTCTCCGACCATTCCCTGAAAAGTACAGCAGCCTCGGGATGGTGGACACGGTGAAAGGAGAGTGTCCTTTTTTCGGGGGGAACAGCCATCTCTTCGTAAATATGGTTGTCCCTGAACCCGATGGCTTCAGCATCATAGCGTGAAGAACAATAATAAACCTTACTGATATTGGCCCAGTAAATGGCAGAGAGGCACATCGGACAGGGTTCGCAGGTTGCATAGAGCACGGCACCGGAAAGGTCAAAATTATTTAGGTTTGTACAGGCATCCCTGATGGCAACAATCTCGGCATGGGCGGTGGGATCATTCTGCGACAGGACAAGGTTTCCTCCTCTTCCGATGATCTTTCCATCCATCACCACCACAGCGCCAAATGGTCCGCCGATATTGTTCCGTACCGATTGATAAGCCAGTCCGAAAGCCTCGTTCAGGAAAATTTCATCAGTATGCATACCCTTTATTTTTTTTATTTGCTATTTCCGGATTTGTTCCCTGTAGCAAATGTAAGAAAATTTGGCTCCAAAAACGATCGTACGATCCAAGAAAAAACATCCGATTTGGAGACGCTCGATTTTTATAATAGCTAATTGTAATTCGTCAATCTGACAATTGAATCGTAAATCGCAAATCGTAAATTGTAAATCAAATGATCTCTCCGGAAATCAGGTTAAGAAATCACCATTATGCCATCCCGTCATTTTATCTTAATTTTGGTACGGTACTTTCACTAGTTAACCTGTCGCCCTTTGTCTGATAAATTTATACCCATCCCGCTTCCCGGTCTTGTTCATCTGACACTTTCAGAGATTCGTCAGAACCGGTTTCTGGGCATCCCCGGCAGCCTTTTTTTTATTCCCGGTCCGGCCGATCCATTCCGGATGCAACGGTACGGGCAAACACTGGCAACGCCACTTGGCGTTGCTGCAGGCCCCCAGACCCAGCTGGCGCTGAACATAATTGCTGCCTGGCTGTGCGGGGCACGGTACATCGAACTGAAGACGATCCAGACACTCGACGAACTCCAGGTTTCAAAACCCTGCATCGATATGCAGGATGAGGGATACAACTGTGAATGGTCGCAGGAACTCAAAATTGAACAGTCGTTCACCGAGTACCTCAATGCCTGGATCCTCATTCATATTCTTCATAAAGAACTAAGATATCCAGGCGATCCGGATACCCTCTTCAACATGAGTGCAGGTTACAACCTCGAAGGGATCAGGAAGCCCAATGTCCAGGATTTTCTCAACCGGATGCGGGATTGCAGCAAGGAGCTGGAAGTGGCAAAAACAAGTATCCGGGGATTCTATCCCTGGATTGACGATCTGGATATACCCGGCTGCATTTCAAACAGCATCACCTTAAGCACCATGCATGGTTGTCCGCCCGAAGAGATCGGCAAGATCGGTCATTACCTGATCGGCGAAAAGAAATTGCACACGACAATAAAACTGAACCCGACCCTGCTTGGGCCTGATTTGCTGCGCGACATCCTGAATGAGAAAAACGGGTTCACAGCAGAAGTTCCCGACCTGGCGTTTGAACATGACCTGAACTATCCCGATGCAATTGAGATCATCCGTTCCCTTTCCGAAGCATCCTCCAAAAATGGATTGCAGTTCAGCATCAAACTCACAAACACGCTGGAATGCCTCAATACCGGAAAGGTTTTCGAGGAAAAGGAGCGCATGCAATACCTGAGCGGACGGGCGCTGCATCCCATCAGCGTCAGCCTTGCAAGGAAATTGCAAAACGACTTTAACGGAAAGCTGGATCTATCCTTCTCAGCCGGAGCAGATTGTTTTAACATCGTTCCTGTTCTTGCCTGCGGACTGAAACCGGTTACCGTCTGCAGTGACCTGCTGAAACCCGGCGGGTACGGCAGGCTGTGGCAATATTTTGAAAATATCCGGAATGCTTTCAGCGGTGAAAATGCACATAGCCTCGACGACTACATCCTTGCATTTTCGGGAATAAAGGAACAGGCTGTGACCGATGCGGCCCTGATGAACCTGAACCGTTATGCCGACACGGTAACGGGTGATCCCGCTTACAAAAAAATGTTCCTCACAAATCCTGATATTAAAACTTCACGGCCTCTAGGTCTTTTCGACTGCATCCATGCACCCTGCGTGGATACCTGCCCGGCGAACCAGGATGTTCCGGGATACATGGCGGCAGTTTCAGAAGGCGAACTCGCGACTGCATCCGGAATCATTTTTGACACAAACCCGTTTCCCTCCGTCACCGGGATGGTATGTGATCACCTCTGCCAGTTGAAGTGCACACGGATCAATTACGATGATGCGTTGCATATACGGGAGATCAAACGGTTTGTGGCAGAATATAATGCTGTTGATAAACCCTGCGATCCCGCTCAGCCAAACGGGAAAAAAGCTGCCATTATCGGCGCCGGTCCGGCCGGTTTATCCTGTGCATGGTTTCTTACGATGGCAGGTTTTGAAGTTCATGTTTTTGAGCAGAAAGATCTGACTGGCGGGATGGTCTCAGCGGCAATTCCTTCTTTCCGGCTTACCCCCGAAGCGATCGACCGCGATATCAGCCGCATCCTTTCCTCCGGGATCAACCTTCATCACAGTTATCCTGTAAATAAAGAAAACTTTGAAGAGATCAGGAAAAACCATGATGCAGTATTCCTGGCAGCCGGGGCGCAGCGATCCGTCCTGTTAGCGATAGAAGGAATTAAATCAGAAGGTGTTCTTGATCCCCTGGAATTTCTTTATGCTGTCAGAAAAAATCATAAGCTGCCAGCCATGAAGAACGTCGTGATCATCGGTGGCGGAAATACGGCCATGGATGCAGCACGAACGGCATACCGGTTAACCGGTAAAGAAGGTACTGTCACCATCGTCTACCGCCGATCGGTCAAAGAGATGCCGGCTGACAAAGGGGAGATCAAGGCTGTTCTGGAAGAAGGCATCCGGATCGTTGAACTGACCAGCCCGGATCGAATTCAGTCCGTGAATGGAAAGGTCCGTTCACTTGTTTGTTCCAGAACGGTTCTTGCAATGAAAGATAAGAAGGGCCGTCCGGTACCCATCAAAGTTCCGGATTCTGAATTTGAGATCCTTTGCGATACCCTCATCCCGGCCATCGGCCAGGAGCTGGCCATCGACTTTGCAGATCCCGCCGATCTTAAGACGGCAGAAGGGAAGTACAAAACCGCAATCGATCATCTTTACATCGGCGGGGATTCGCTGCGTGGAGCTTCCACCGCCATCAATGCCATTGCCGACGGGCGGAAAGCTGCTTCAGAAATTCTTTCTGATTTTTCGGTGTCCTCTTCCGCGACGAAAATTTTGCAAGGCAAAAAGATTGAAACCCCCGAACTTTTACACAAGAAGTCGCTTCGGGAACCCGGGGTCTCACCGGCAGAAAGCGATCTTTGGGACCGCCGGAATTTTAATCTTGTGATGGAATCTCTTTCCCTGGAAGAGTCAGAGAAGGAGGCAGCGCGCTGCCTTTCCTGCGATAAAATCTGCAATGTCTGTGTAAGTGTTTGTCCGAACCTTGCCAACTTCAGTTACTCTGTTGATCCGGTGAAATATCAGCTGCAGAAGGCCATAAGAAAAGAGGATGGCAGCATCGCGTTTGAACCGGACGGAATATTTTCTGTTGATCAGTCCTGGCAGGTACTGAACATACGTGATCTTTGCAACGAGTGCGGCAACTGTACGACGTTCTGTCCGAGCAGCGGAAAACCCTTTCAGGATAAACCCGGACTCTGCCTTTCCGTACTTTCGCTGAACAGCGAAGGAGAAGGATATTTTCTGAGCCGTCGTCCCGGTCGGGATATTCTTATTTTCAAACAACATGAAAGCATTACGACCCTGACGGTGACCGAGGACAACTATCATTACGAAACTGAGCATGTCAGGGCCATCATCAACCCGATTGATTTCAGCCTGATCGAAGTAAAAATCTTAACCCCCTGCACAAAAGAATCTCATTTTACTTTTGCTGCAGAAATGAGCATCGTGATGAAAGGAGCTCTGCAGCTGGTAAGCAATATTGACTGACAGGTTATTTACCGATAAAAATAATATCCATGATTCCAATTACTGACAAGATCGTTGACGAAAAAATTCTGAAGAAAGCTGTTGACCGCTACCGTGAGAAAGGTATTGTTCTTCCGACCTTCGCACAGATGCAGAACCCTGAACTTGTGCCCGGTGTGATCAGGGACAAACTGAAGGGTATAGGCTTATGGGATCTTCATCCGCTGAACCTTTTCCGCATCACCTGGAAAAATGAACCCCGTCAAAAGGGAGGACTTTTTGGAAGTCCGAATTTTCTTGAACTTCCGAAATCCCTGACAGGTATTGACGCCCGGATCGTTGTGATGCTGGGAAAATGGTTCCCGACGGGCGCCCACAAGGTCGGTGCTGCATATGGCTGTCTGGCACCCCGCATCATCACAGGGCAGTTTGATCCCACCTACAACAAAGCGGTGTGGCCATCGACCGGAAATTATTGCCGTGGCGGCGCTTTCGATTCCTATCTCATGGATGTAACGGCAGTGGCAATACTTCCGGAAGAGATGAGCCGGGAGCGGTTTACCTGGCTGAAGGAGATCGGTGCGGAGGTGATCGCCACACCAGGATGTGAATCGAATGTAAAGGAGATCTACGACAAATGCTGGGAGATAAGGCGGACGAGAAAAGACTGCATAATCTTCAATCAGTTTGAGGAGTTCGGCAACTCCTGCTGGCATTATGAAGTGACGGGGCATGCCATTGAAGAAGTCTTCAGGATGGTTGCCGGTAAACATTCACAACTTGCGGCCTATATTTCCGCCACCGGATCTGCAGGAACCATTGCTGCCGGAGATTATCTCCGGACGAAATTTCCGCACCTGAAAGTGGTTGCCTCCGAAGCGCTGCAGTGCCCCACGCTGTTGCGTAACGGATTCGGCGGCCACAGGATTGAAGGGATCGGCGACAAGCATGTTCCCTGGATCCACAATATAAAGAATACCAACGTGGTGACGGCGATCGACGATGAAGACTGCATGCGGCTACTGCGTGTATTCAATGAGAAGGCAGGTCATGAATACCTTGCAGGAAATGGTGTTGAAAAGGAGGTTGTTGAACAACTTGGAATGATCGGCATTTCAGGAATAGCAAACATCCTCTCGGCAATAAAAACGGCAAAATATTTTGATCTGAACGGCGAAGATGTGCTGGTCACCATTGCAACCGATTCTGCTGAGATGTACGGATCACGGCTGGAGGAACTGACAGCGGAACGCGGCGCTTACACGCTGATACAAGCCGTAAAGGATCATGAGAAATGCATGTTCGGAACCACCACTGACCATATGAAAGAACTTTCGTATGAAGATCAGAAAGCCATCCACAACCTGAAATACTTTACCTGGATTGAGCAGCAGAATAAGGAGGTGGAGGATCTTCGCCAGCTCTGGGATGACCGGCAGATATGGCCAACGATCTTCCGTCAGCCCGCCCTCTGGGATGAACTTATCCATGAGTTTAACGACCGGACCGGACTGTTAAGATAATTTCCTATCTTTCAGAAAAAATGAAGATCACAGCATGAGGGATAAATTTCATTATGTATGTGTTGATTGCCTCTCTGAATATCCCGGGGATAAGGTAATCTACCTATGCCCGAAGTGCCAGGCAAACAATCGTGAAGATCAGCCACCGAAGGGAGTTCTGAAGACAGTTTACAACTATCGTCAGATCCGGGAATGGTATCCTGCAGAAACAATCTTTCAGCAACTCGAAGAAGACCGGTTTTTGCCGCTGCTTCCGATCCGGAGCATGGAATCCTGGCCCGGCCTTCGGATCGGTAATACTCCATTGTACAGGAAGGATAATGTAATCGGTGAGAATAAGGATTTTGAGATCTACCTCAAAGATGATTCACAGAACCCGACCTTTTCATTCAAGGACCGTGCCTCTGCACTGGTTTCAGCATGGGCGAAGGAGAATGGAATTCAGACGCTTGTTGCAGCCTCCACCGGCAATGCCGGATCTTCGCTGGCCGGGATCTGTGCGGCACAGAAACAAAAGTCGGTCATCCTTGTGCCGGCTAAAGCACCTCTTGCCAAACTGACCCAGATCCTGATGTACGGGGCCGGTATTGTTCCTGTTGACGGAACGTATGATGATGCGTTCGAATTGAGTGTGAAAGTTTCAGAGATCTTTGGCTTCTATAACCGAAATACAGCCTATAACCCGCTGACCATCGAAGGCAAGAAAACCGTCTCCTTTGAGATTTTCAGTCAGCTCGGCTTCCGGGTTCCCAACCGGGTCTTTGTTCCGACAGGTGACGGTGTCATCCTGGCCGGTGTTTACAAAGGATTTGAAGAGATGCTTCTCCTTGGGGTTATTGAAACAATGCCGGTCATTGTGGCCGTGCAGGCAGCAGGCAGTCCGAACCTGGTGGAGAATTTGGACCGGATGGAATTCAAGGTGACAAAATCGAAAACGATAGCAGACTCCATTTCCGTTGATGTGCCGAAAAACTTATCCATGTGTACCGGTTTTATGAAGAAATACAAGGGGGAGTCGGTTACCGTGACGGATGCAGAAATTCTGCAGGCATCGGCATGGCTCTCCGGATCGACGGGCCTGTTCTCCGAACCCGCTGCTGCCGCGGCTTTTGCCGGATTGCTGAAATTCAGCAAGTCAGGAAACATCCTCTCCGGGTCAAAGAATGTAGTGCTTCTGACTGGCAGCGGTCTCAAAGACCTCGCCTCTGTTCAGCCGCTGCTTAATCTTCCCGCACCTGTCGCGCCGGATATCCGGTCGGTAGAATTGGCAATGCAGGCTTTCCTTTCCAAAAACAGTTAAATGATTTCGTTTTACCTGAACGGGCGAAAGATCGATTATTCCGGGGATGAAGACCGGATGCTTCTCTCTTATTTAAGGGAATCGGAAGGGATCATTTCGGTGAAGGATGGTTGTTCGGGACAGGCTTCCTGCGGTGCCTGCACGGTTGAGATTAACGGAAAAGCAAAGCTATCCTGTACGCAAAAAATGAAATTCCTCCAGGATGCACAGGTCCTGACGATGGAAGGAATTCCTGAAAATGTAAGGGATGCGATCGCAAAAGCGTATGTTGAGAAGGGGGCCGTTCAATGCGGGTTCTGCACGCCGGGGTTGATCATGAGAACACGGGTTCTCTTTGAGGAGAAGCCATCTCCGGCCCGGGAAGAGATAAAAAAAGCAATCAACCCTCACCTGTGTCGCTGTACAGGTTATGTGAAGATCATCGATGCCATTGAAGAGGCCCTTCGCACCTTGCGGGAAGGGACAATAAACAACGACCGGAAACCATCCGCCGGCATCGGCTGTTCACTTACAAAGTATGAAGCCTTTGAAACGGCCATTGGCAGGCGTTTATTTGTCAACGATATGAAATTTGAAGGGATGCTTCATGCGGCCCTGCGTTTCAGCGACCATCCCCGTGCACGCATCCTTGCAATTGACCCGGAACCTGCACTTTCCATCCAGGGTGTTATCCGTGTTGTCACCGCTTCCGATGTTCCCGGTGACCGTTACACCGGACTCATCTTCAGCGACTGGCCATTGATGATTGCCGTGGGAGAGACAACCCGTTACATTGGGGATGTCATTGCCGGAGTTGTTGCCCTGGATGAGGAGACGGCGCGGCTTGCTGCAAAACTGATCCGGGTTGAGTATGAAATTCTCGAACCGGTATCCGATGTTAAGAAAGCGTTGGATCCGGATTCGCCGCAGGTTCATCCCGGAAAATCGAACCTGCTGGAGACTTGTATCATAAAGCGGACAAACGGACTGGCGGACAAGCGGACCGGCGGACAAGAGAAATTTACTTCGACAGGTATTTATGAAACGCAGCGGATCGAACATGCTTTCCTGGAAACAGAAGCTGCGATCGCACTTCCGACTGAAGTCGGCGTTCATCTATACAGCCAGGGACAGGGAATCTACGTTGACCAGAAACAAATCGCTTCCCTTCTTGGCCTGAATGAAAACCAGGTCAGGGTTACACTGGTGCCCTGTGGCGGCGGTTTTGGCGGCCGGGAGGATATTACTGTGCAGGGACATGCTTCCCTCTTCGCTTTCCTGCTGATGAAACCGGTGAAGGTTCATCTTTCGCGTGAAGAATCGATCATCATGCACCCGAAGCGCCACCCGGTATGGATGGATATCTCTCTGGGATGCGATGAATCAGGAATGCTGACCCGCCTGAAACTCCGGGCCATCGGGGATACTGGCGCTTATGCTTCCGTCGGTACAAAGGTGATGGAGCGCGTGGCAGGCCATGCCAGCGGAGGGTATTTTATTCCTTCAGTCGATATCGAATCGATGACTGTTTATACCAACAACATCCCTTCGGGCGCCATGCGGGGTTTCGGAGCCAACCAGGTGGCGTTTGCACTGGAAAGCTGCATCGATGACCTCTGTGAAAAAGGCGGGTTCGACCGTTGGAAATTCAGGTACGACAATGCCCTTGTCAGCGGGAAAATGACGGCCACAGGCCAGGTGCTTGGTCAGGGAGTCGGGATCCGTGCCTGTTTACTAGCCCTGAAAGATCATTTTTATGCTGCAAAATATGCAGGACTTGCCTGCGGGATAAAAAATTCAGGTGTCGGTAACGGCATGACCGATTTCAGTGATGTGAAAATCCGGATCTTACCAGGTGGAAAAGTCCTGATCGAACACGGATGGACGGAGATGGGGCAGGGCGTCCACAACATGGCCATCCAGACCCTTCACCAGGAAACCGGAATTGATACGGATCTGATGAGCGTTGTTGTTGACACCGATGCGGATATCCCAACCGGGATGACAACTTCCTCCCGGGCAACGGCATTACTGGGCAATGCCATCATCGATGCATCCGGAAAGCTTAAGAATGATTTGAAGACTCAGACACTTTCAGAACTTGCAGGAACGGTGTATACAGGGAAATACTATTGTGACTGGACCACAAAACCCGGAGCCGACGTTGAAAAGATCATCACCCACTATTCCTACGGATATGCTGCGCAGCTCGTAGTTCTCGATGAAAACGGGGAAATCGAAAAAATTTATGCGGCCCATGATGCAGGAAAGATCATGAACCCGATGCTCTTTGAAGGACAGGTTCAGGGTGCCGTGCACATGGGTGTTGGTTATGCGCTTACCGAAGATCTTCCGATGAAAGAGGGCCGGCTGATTAGTACGAATCTCCGCGATTGCGGCGTGCTTACAGCAATGGAAACGCCGGAAATCGAAGTCATTGGCATTGAAGAAGAGGATCCCGTAGGTCCCTATGGTGCAAAAGGGATAGGGGAGATCGGGCTGGTACCGACGGCGGCAGCGGTAGCAAATGCATTGTGTGCATTTGACGGGATCCGGAGAAAAAGCCTGCCGATGAAACGTGAAAAAAAATGAAAGAAATGATACTTCTTAAAAATGGTACCTGGATAGACTGGCAGACGCTGGAATTCCTGAAAACGGATCTCCTGGTGGAAGAGGGGCCTGACGGGAAGCTCTTCTTCAGTCCCGATCCTGCTGTAAAAGTAAAAGTAAGGGAGATTGACTGCACCGGGAAGCTGATCACCAGATCTTTTGCCAATGGCCATCATCATGCATATTCTGCCCTTTCACGCGGAATGCCGGCACCCCGGAAGAAACCGGAAAATTTCAACGAGATCCTTCAATCTGTCTGGTGGAATCTCGACAAGGCACTCGACCCGGAGATGATCCGGCTGAGCGGAATGGTAACCGCCATGGCCTGCGCAAAAAACGGCGTCACCTTCGTGATCGATCACCATGCTTCGCCTTTTGCCGTCGATGGCAGCCTTGAAATTCTTGCCCAGGCTTTTGAAGAAGTTGGTGTAAGCCATCTTCTCTGCTATGAGATCTCTGACCGCGACGGAACTGAGATTGCAAAGAAAGGCCTGGCTGAGACTGCAGCGTACCTTCAGAAAAGAGAGGGACTGGTGGGATTGCATGCCTCTTTCACCGTGGGTCCCGATACGCTCAAACGGGCGGTTAACCTCGCACAGAAAACGAACTCGGGGATCCATATCCATGTTGCGGAGGACAAGTCCGATGAGGAAGATTGCCTCCGGAAATACAAAATGAGGGTGGTTGAACGGCTTGCATCGGAAGGTGTCCTGCAGTTTTCAAAAACCATCCTTGCACATTGTCTTCACCTCGATGACAGGGAAAGAGGACTTGTGGAAGGATCCTGGGCATGGATGGTTCAGAACACCGAAAGCAACATGAACAACTCAGTGGGTTTTTTCAATTCAAAAGGTCTTGGCTCAAGAATCATGCTCGGCACCGATGGAATGCACAGCGACATGCTGCGAAGCGCCCAATCCGCTTTTTTTGCAGGTCATAATTTTGACAACATCGACTATAGCGAAACTTACCGCCGCTTTCGGAATGTTCATCATTATTTATCTGAAAACGGATTTTCGGGGGACGGTGAAAATAATCTGGTCGTTCTGGATTATCAACCGCCAGCTCCAATAGCGAAGGATAATTTTTTAAGCCATTTTCTTTTTGGATTCAATTCGGCGGATGTGTGTCATGTCATTGCAGACGGAAAACTGATTGTTGAGAACCGAAAACTTACGACGGTGAATGAAGAGAAGATCTTGGAAGCAGCCAGGGTCCAGGCATTACGGCTATGGAGAAAGATGAAATAATTTCTGGTATGAAACCGAAACTGATCATTAATGGCACCCTTGTTTCATCATCATCATCCGTGAAGGAAGACCTTCTGATAGAAAACGGCAGGATCACTTCGCGCGGGATTCTTGATCCGAAGGATCATCTTCAATCTGATATTATTGATGCTGACGGTAAACTTATATTTCCGGGCGGCATCGATCCTCATGTTCATTTAGCGTTGCCAACCCCGGCAGGACCCTCCTCTGACGATTTTATCTCAGGATCCACTGCTGCTGTTGCAGGCGGAACAACAACGATCATCGATTTTGTTACACCCCGCCGGGGACAGTCGTTATTGGAGGCCTTGTCAATGAGAAGAGCGGAAGCATCCGGCTGCAGGATCGAATACCGTCTTCACATGGGCATCAGCGAATGGAACTCCTCCGTTGCGGCTGAAGTCATCCCTTGTATTGAGAAAGAAAAGATCATTTCGTTCAAGGCCTACCTGGCTTATCGCGATACCATCGGAATCCGCTATCCTGAGCTGGAACAACTGATGGAAGTAGCAGGTCCGGCGGGCGGACTGGTCATGGTTCATTGTGAAGACGGGGAGATGATCAGCCGTCTGCAAAAAGAATTCCTTCTGAAAGGACAAACGCATGCCTGTTATCATGCACTGTCGCATCCCGCTGAAGCGGAAATCAGGGCGGTGGAAAAAGTGATTGAACTTTCCGGAAAGACGGGATGCAGGGTTTATATTGTCCATACTTCCACAAGACAGGCCACGGAAGCCATAGCAGCAGCAAAGAGATCGGGTTTTAAAATCAATGCAGAAACCTGCCCTCATTATTTGCTTCTGGATGAGGCCGTTTACGATGAAAAACAGAATAACCTCCATGTTTTGCCTTATGTGGTCTCACCACCAATGAGGAAGTTCGACGATCGGGAATATCTCTGGAAAGGATTGGCTGACGGAACATTTGATACTGTGGCCACAGATCATTGTCCGTTTAACCTCCATGGACAGAAGGATCAGGGGCTCCTTGATTTTACAAAGATTCCCAATGGAGCAGGCAGCATCGAACATCGCCTTACCCTTTTATATACATATGGGGTTTTAACAAATAAAATTACCCTCAACCAGTTTGTAAGTCTGACTTCCGAACGCGCAGCGGAGATTTTCGGAATGGCCGGTCGGAAAGGCAAACTGGAGATTGGATATGATGCCGATGTGGTGATCTGGAACCCGGAAGCAAAAAAAATAATCACGGCAGAAAATCATGTCATGAATTGCGATTCCGACATCTACGATGGATTTCCTGTACAAGGATGCCCCGAAGCTGTAATGGCAAAAGGCGAAATCCTGTTCCGGGCAGGAAACTGAACTTCAGGATTACATCCTCCGTTTTACTTTGTCCTCAGCCATTATGTGCAGCACATCGGCCGGGTTTTCAAACCGGTTGGCCAGCATCATTGCCGCAATGATGTAAGGCTTGAAACCTGCCTGCTTATATAGAGGAACCCGGTACCGTTCAAAGACCGTTGCAGCCACTTCTCCTTCCCTGCACGAAACTCCTGAGATGTCAGCCGGGAGGCAATGCAGGTATAAAGCCTTGCCCTGACGGGTCAGTTTCATCTTCTCTTCCGTACATTCCCACCCTTTGAACCGGGCATTGTTGGCCAGGCATTCCTTCTCAAGTCCCTTCAACGCATCATGATCATTTTTCCGGAGAAACTCGGTACGCCGCTTCATGACATGAAACGGAGCCCAGCTTTTGGGATAAACGATATCGGCATCTTGAAAAGCTTCCTCCATCGAGTTGACGATGCGGAAATTGCCGCCGCTTTCGTCCGCCTGTTTCCCTGCCTGTTCTGCAACTTCCGGGATCAGTCCGTATCCTTCGGGATAGGCCAGATCCACCTGCATTCCGAAGCGGGTCATCAGTCCGATGATCCCCTGGGGAACGGAAAGGGGTTTCCCATAACTGGGGGAATAGGCCCAGGTCATGGCGATCTTCTTTCCTTTCAGGTTTTCCAGGGATCCGAATTGTGTTTTAAGATGAAGTAAATCAGCCATGGACTGCGTCGGATGATCGATGTCGCATTGAAGGTTGATGATCCCCGGGCGCTGTGGCAGTACGCCATCTGCAAATGCTTCGTCAAGGGCAGCCCCGACTTCACGCATATATGCATTTCCTTCCCCGAGAAACATATCATCACGGATCCCGATGATATCGCTGAGAAAAGAGATCATGGCAGAAGTTTCTCTCACGGTTTCTCCGTGTGCAATCTGTGATTTTCCCTCATCAAGGTCCTGGACAGCCAGGCCGAGAAGGTTTGCTGCGGAAGCAAAGGAAAACCGGGTCCGCGTTGAATTGTCGCGGAACTGGGAAATGGCCAGCCCGGAATCAAAACAACGGGCGGATATATTATGGTCGCGGAGATACTTAAGAGCCTCCGCAAGGGTCAGGATCGTTTCCAGTTCGCCGTAACTTTTTTCCCAGGTCAGGAGAAAGTCTTTCTGATAAAGGTTCGAAACTGTGGAATCAAGTTTTTCAATGAAGGAAGAGAGGGTTTTGTACATTTTTAGTAAGTAATTTCGTTCATGTTTTGGGCTAAAGCCCTGGTTTATTAGTGTTCTTTTTAACTCCGGGCTGAAGCCCGGAGTAATTCTTGAGGTTTTAGTTATCCTAAAAACCTGGTTAATCTTTTTTCTATACAGGACTCATTCAAGGCCCGGTTTATGAATAGCCCCGTTTTGTGTGTTGCTCTGACCTTTAGGTCGGAGCTTGAAAAGGGTGTTAGCCAAAATATTTTTTTCAATCCGGATCCGCAATTTGAAAAGCCAGGGCAGCATAAAAGGCGGATGCGGCAACCAGGTCGCTGATTGCCACCTTCTCATTCGGAGCATGTGCCAGCACCTCGTTCCCCGGCCCGAAACCGATACAGGGAATTTTATAATACCCGTTGATGGTTACCCCGTTTGTTGAAAAGGTCCATTTCCCGATGGAAGGTTTCTTGTTGAACAGACCGGTATAGGCCTGGCAAGCTTTTTTTACCAATGGATGATCTTCTTCAATTTTCCAGGTGGGATAATATTTTTCCATGCCGTACCTGAGGCCGGTATAGGCGGTCTCTTCATAGTTCAGAACCGTGATGGCGGCATCCATTCCTTTTACGATCTCTTTAATCTCAGCCAATGCCGATTCCTTTGTTTCTCCCCAGGTGAGGCGCCGGTCGAGATGAATCTTTGCATAGTCGGCAACGGCGCAGAGGGAAGGACTTCCCGAAGCAATCTCTGAAATGGTTATGCTGCCTTTCCCAAGGAACTCATCCCCGGGCAGTCGTTCATTCAGCTTTTCAATTTCCAGGCAGACGCGTGAAGCCATATAGATCGCGTTCTTCCCGCGTTCAGGTGCAGAGCCGTGGGCGGAAAGTCCCCGGAAAGAAATTTCCATTTCCATCCTTCCGCGATGCCCGCGGTAGATATTCAGATTGGTCGGTTCCGTAATGACCACAAAATCCGGAACCAGCTTTTCTTCTTCAACCAGATATTTCCAGCAAAGGCCATCGCAATCTTCCTCGATCACGGTCCCTGTAAACAAGATCGTAAGATCTGCATCGAATGCCATCTCTTTCAGGATCTTTCCGGCTGTGACAAAGGCAGCAGGGCCTCCTTTCTGATCGACGGTTCCGCGTCCATGAACAAACCCGTCACGTATCTCCCCCGAGAAAGGGTCATCTGTCCAATTGGCAAGGTTGCCGGTATCCACCGTATCGATATGACCGTCGAATACCAGGACCTTCTTACCGTTCCCAATGCGTCCGATCACATTTCCCAGTCCATCGGTCCGCGCCTCATCGAAACCTGCCTCCAGCATCTGGCGTTTCAGCTCTTCGGCTACATCCTTTTCACCGGTGCTCAGGGAACGGATCTTCACCAGCCTTGAGAGATTTACAGCCGTGTAATCCTGATATTGATGTGCGAGTTCATTGATTTTTGCTGAAATATCTTTCATTGATCAAACAGATAAATAGAGTGAATTACAAAAATAAGAAACTTATTCAGACGCTTTTTTCAGTTTCCCGGCTGATAGAAGAATCACCTCGCAGGTGGCAGGCAAGCCGAAATCCGGTTCGGTCTCATGCTCTCCGACGGCGGAAATGGCATCCTTGATCGCGAGCCAGACGGAAAATGCAAGCATGAAAGGCGGCTCACCAACTGCTTTACTCCTGCGGATCGTGCCGGGGTTGGGGACACCAGTCAGCAATTCGACCCTGAAATCTTCCGGGATGTCATTTACCGTAGGGATCTTGTAGGTGTCGGGCGAATGAGTCATCTGGTTCCCCGCACTGTCCCATTTCATCTCTTCTGTGGTGCACCATCCCAGGCCCTGCACAAAGCCTCCGCGAATCTGGCCAACATCGATGCCTTCAATCAGCGAATCTCCGGCATCATGAAGGATATCGGTCCGGATCAGGGTGTGCATCCCGGTGAGCGTGTCGATCATCACTTCCGAGACGGCCATTCCGAAAGCATAATAATAGAAAGGTGTTCCCTTTCCTGTTTCTTTGTCGAAACTGATCCCGGGCGTTTTGTAAAACCCGGTTGCGCTCAGGCTGACCTGCTTCACGTAGGCAATTTTAATGATTTCGGCGAAGGAAATACTCCTTCCGGGATTTGCGGTATCGGTCAGGAGATCCTTTTCAAAAACGATGTTATCCTTGTGCGTCTTATCATCCCTGAACTGATCTGTGAACCATTCAACAGCCACTTCAACGATCCGTGATTTCAGGATGTCAATTGCATTTTTTACGGCCATCCCGTTCAGGTCACTGCCAGATGAAGCTGCCGTGGCCGATGTGTTCGGAACGCGGGAGGTATTGGTTGCATTCACCTTTACCCGTTCAGGAGAAACGCCCAGTTCAACACAAGCGATTTCTGCGATCTTTGTATGAAGCCCTTGTCCCATTTCCGTCCCGCCGTGGTTCACCAGAACGGTTCCGTCCGTGAAGATGTTCACCAGGGCACCTGCCTGGTTGAGAAACGCGGTGGTAAAGGAGATCCCGAATTTGACAGGGGTGAGCGCAAGACCTTTCTTGAAAAATTCATTATCCCTGTTGAATGCGTTGATCTCGTTCCTTCTTGCAGTGTATCCGGAAGTAACCAGGAGCTTTTCATACATCATTAAAAGAGGATTGTTTTCCACCTTCTGTCCATAAGGCGTACGATTGTTTTTCTCTTCCCTGTAAAAATTCAGGAGCCGGATTTCTGCTGAATCTTTCTTCAGGAAACGTGCGATCCTGTCGATGGCGTTTTCAATGACGGCAATGCCCTGAGGACCACCGAATCCCCTGAATGCGGTGTTGGAGGGATAGTTTGTCTTCCATGCATTTCCCCGGATCCGGATATCCGGAATATGATAAGCGTTCTCGGCATGAAGCATGGCCCTTGAAAGGATGGCAAGGGAAAGGTCGGCGGAGGAACCCGCATCAGCATTCAGATCCACCTTGTAAGCAAGGATCCTTCCGGTTTCATCAAAGCCAATCTCATATTCCGACTGGAAGCGGTGCCTTTTCCCGGTCATCACCTGGTCATCGTCGCGAAAGAGATGGATCTTTACCGGCCGCCGCGTAGCATTTGCAAGCAGAGCTGCCCAGGCAGCCACATGGTTTCCCTGGGTCTCTTTACCGCCAAAAGCACCTCCCATCCTCTTCACTTCCACCTCAACCTCGTTCTTCCGGATCCCCAGCACTTGAGCAACGATTGCCTGCGTTTCGGCCGGATTCTGGCTGGAGGCAAAGAGGTTCATCTCCTTCCCTTCGCCGGGAATTGCCAGCGAGGTCTGGGTTTCCAGGTACCAGTGTTCCTGTGCCCCGGTCTTCAGGGTTCCCCTGACTGTGTAGGGGGCATTTTTCAGGGCGGCATCGGCGTCTCCACGTTCTATAACCCGTTCGGTATCGATACGCGTATTTTTTACCATGGCAGTATCCAGGTCGAGGATAGCTTCGAGGGGTTCATATTCTATCCGGATGAGAGAAGCTGCTGCAAATGCGGCTTTTTCATCTTCGGCAGCAATCAACGCGACAGCCTGCCCGATGAAAGTAACTTCTCTTTCAGCCAGGCAAGGCTCATCGTTGATCACAGAACCCATCTGGTTCCTGCCGGGAATATCAGCAGCAGTAAGAATGGCTTTTACCCTGGCCACTTCCAGGGCAGCTGACAGATCGATGGAGAGGATCCGTGCATGCGCATGGGGGCTGAAAACCACTTTTCCCGACAGCAGTTTACTTACCGGCATATCATTGATGAAAACCGATTCACCGGTAACATGTTTGCTGGCGCTTTCGTGGGGTCTGCTTGTCGGCTTCACGTTGTTTCCGAATAAAATTTAAGCACTAAGTTTGCTGCAACTGTTTTCCTGAACTCAGCACCGGCCCTGGCATCAGAAAGCGGTGAGAATTCATCATGCACGATTTTCATGGCATCCTGTACCGTGCCTCTTGTCCATTTTTTTCCTTCCAGGAACTGTTCGGTCTTCAGGGCACGTTTTGGCGTCGCTGCCATTCCTCCGAAGGCTAGCGCGATTTCCTCAATGATCCCATCCCGGGTTTTCAGCCGGAAACCAGCACTCACCGTTGAAATATCGAGGTTCCTTCGTTTAGATACTTTGTAGGATTCAAGGATAACTCCATCCGGAGTTTTCGGAACGATGACCTCTGTGATCAGCTCGTCATCTCTTACATCCGTTTTCCTGTAACCGGTGATAAACTCTTCAACCGGGATGATCCTTTCAGAACCGGAACTACAGACTTTGATATTGGCTTTTAACGCAAATAAAAGAGGGAGGGTATCACCAATCGGTGATGCAGATCCGATGTTTCCACCAAGAGTTGCGATGTTCCGGATCTGGAGCGAACCGAAAACCCTGAGAATCTTGTTGAGGGCAGGAATTCGTTTGTCTGAGATTTCCTTTACCTGTTCAAGTGTCAGGGCAGCGCCGAAAACGAGGTCACGGTCTGTTTCTGTGAATGATTTCATCTCTTCAATTCCTGAGATGTCAAGGATCACGGGAAGAAGCTCCCTTTTTTTTGTCTGCCTCAGCGCTACATCTGTCGATCCGGATATCACTACCGCCCCCGGCTTTTCTTTTCTCAATCTCAGGGCTTCAGGCAGTGTGAAAGGTTTGTAATAGCTTTGACTTTCTGTCAGTATTTCAAGTGTTTCCCTGCCGGAATTGATCCCCTCCAGCAGGGTCATTACCTTTTTTTCTCTCCTGGAAAAATGATCGGGCCCTCCTTTGCATGCTTCAAAAGCTGCCTCGATCAGGGGTTGATATCCGGTACACCGGCAGAGGTTCCCGGTGAGGGTCTCTTCAATGACTTCCCGTGAAGGAGAGCTGTGATTTTTAAAGAGCGCAAAGAGAGACATGGCGATCCCGGGGGTGCAATAACCGCACTGGGTTCCGTTGGTCTCGACCAGCATCTGCTGTACCGGATGAAGGAGGATCCCCGCTTTGCCTTTTTCGGCAAGGTTCTCAACCGTAATGATCTGTTTTCCGTGTATCATCGGAAGAAATACCAGGCAGGAGTCGAGTGCCTTGTAGAGAAGGTCCCCGTTATTTCCCGGTTCTGCAACCACGATGGTGCAGGCACCGCAGTCACCTTCGGCACACCCTTCTTTAACGCCTTTGTGCAGCGGGTTCGACCGAAGGTAGTTCAGCACCGTAGTAGAAGGCTTCAGCCCGGCTTTCGTGAAGTCGATTTCAACAATTTTATCGTCAAGAACAAATCTGACGGTATTGTGCATGGCGCTTTTTTTTAACTGTTGCTGCTGATCAGTGAATTTCTGACGTCGATCAGTTTGGCAAGGATGCTGATGGCGATCTCCTGTGGAGTGTTGGCACGGAACTTTATCCCAATAGGCATATCGACCTTATCCAGTTCCTCCCGGGTCATGATCTTTTCCTCCAGGAAACGCTTCTTCAGCAATTCAATTTTTCTTCCGCTTCCGATCATCCCGATGTAGGCATGTGGTTTTTTCGATAGCCTCGCCAGGATCTCTTCATCGTACACATGTTTTGGGGTCACGATCACACAATAGGTGTTTTCGTCAAAGAAAGTTTCATCAATGGCTGAAAAATAATCTTTGTTGATGCAGGTGCATCTTTCAAAGACAGGATCCCGGAAGATATTTACCCTTGGGTCAAACAATGTAACTGTGAAGTCAAGTTCCATGGCAAAACCCGAAACAGCCCTGCCGATGTGGCCAGCCCCGAAAATGTAGAGTTTCTGAGAGGGATTAATAGGTTCGATATAAACTTCCATGGTTCCCCCGCAATGCATTGCAAGGTCATCTTCAAGGTCGAAAGTAAACTTTGCCGGTTGTCCTGAAGAGATCAGTTCCACGGCTTTTACCATGACCTCTTTCTCCACGCTGCCGCCTCCGATACTTCCGAATATAGTGCCATCGGCATAAACGATCATCTTGGAGCCTTGCTTGCGTGGGGTCGAACCGGAAGTATCGACAACGATACAGATGGCTGCCCGTATTTGTTCATTTTTAATTTCTTCGGCTTTTGAAAAAATTGTTCCCATAAAGAAAAGGTTAGACTTAAAATTCAACAAGGAAGGTAAAATTACAATAATAATGCAGAATCGAAAGCATGGTTTGTTGAACAGAAGCGATGAAAAAAACTTTTCCTGCGGCAGATGTGTATTTCCCTCTCATGAGGATTCCTCAGAATTGTGCTTTACGGATGAATTGTTCATACTCTGCAGGAGTATTGATGTTCCACAGGATCCCTTCTCCGGGCCAGGGTATTTCAATTCTTTCAAATTGACAAAGTACATCCATGAAGTCTGTATCATCTTTCATTTCCCGGATGAAATCAACGATCCGGCTTCCCAATAAAACAGGATGACCCCCTTTCCCTTTGCAGACAGGGATCATATAGGCTTCATCCTTCAGTGAGGAATTCAACTTCTCTAGCAAGGCGATTTCAGAAAAGGGATTATCGACATTCTGGATGAAGCAGCTATAACCGGAAGGAACTTTGCCAATCGCGATTTTTATGGACCAGGATCGGCCTCTTTCCACATGCTCGTTTACAACCAGCAGACAAGGGCCGGCTTGTAACCTGGAAAGATCAAGCTGGCTGTTGACGACCAGTACGATAGGATCGGCGGCAAACCTTCTGTAGCAGTTCACCAGGTGATTCGCAAAGTTGATTCCTCCGGGGAAGCCGAGCAGGGCCTTATCTGTCCCCATCCGGCCTGAATTCCCGGCAGCGGGGATGATTGCTGAAACAGATTTTAATTTCATCAGATAATGTTTTATTCCGGAACACAAAACCGCACTTGTGTGCGATTTTCATTGGTAATAAGCAAATAAATAGTGTCGGACCGCTAAAGAGGGGAAAATTATATTTTAAAAAAATGTTTATAAAAAACTCTTATTCAGGTAATTAGAATGGCGGCCCTGGTATTCTGATCTTCATAAGTTACTGTTGGCATATCATTTGTCTTTACTCTGCGGCTGCATATTGATACAATTGGTTTTACAAAGCTAATCAAACACCCGGGAAAAATCCGGGGAAAGCCAATCCGGTATCAAAAGAGAATGTTTTTTAGTTGTGGCGGGGATTCGCAAACCTAAGGTATACTCTGAGATAAAGAACAGATCATTATACAATAAAAGCACATTAAAAAGAAGATCATGAAAAAAAAGGTACGTTTTTTAATCGTGTTAATGGCATTCCAGGGGTTCATGCATTTGGCAAGCGGGCAGAATGTGGGCATCACAGATAAAAGCGACGGAATCACTCCAGTTAATCTGTTACAGGTCCATAAAGATATTGCAACTTCGGGCACACTGATTCAGCTATCGAACCAGGGTACCGGCGAAGGTGTTGACGATGGCATTCAGCTCGGCATTGACGGGTCACAGAATGGGTTGATCATCAACAAGGAAAGTGGAAAAGCCATCATCCTGGGCGGGATCAATGCAGTAAATGACAATACAACGATTGAGAATGACGGCACGATAGTATTCAATGGTGCTGCAACAACATGGGATGATATCAGGGTTTCGTTTGCCGCAAGGAACAGCGGAACCGCCCCTGCACAGTCTGCATTTGCAGGAAGCGGCGCGCTTCTTGAATGGTCGTTTCCCCATATCAGCGATGCCGGGAACGAAAAGTACCTCTATTGCGAAGTTCAGCTACCTCACGGCTGGAATGAAGGTTCAACAATCTATCCCCATATACACTGGGCACCGGCCACTTCAGGTGGTATCGGAAATGTGACCTGGCAACTGGATTATGCATGGGCCGACAAAGATGCGGTGTTTCCTTTATCTACCCCGGTTACGGCTACAGTTGCCTCCATTCCCACTGCTGCATGGACATCGACGATGACCAATTTTGACGGTGGAGCACTGGGCGCAGGAATCAGTGGCAGCGGAAAACACATCTCCAGCATCCTGGTTTGCCGTATCACAAGGATTCCCGACGGCTATAACGGTGCGGTCTCCCTTGTCGGATTTGATATTCTCTACGAGATCAACACAATAGGCAGCAGGACGGCCGCAGCAAAATAATGTAAAAAGATACAGATGAAAACAAAGATCGGTATACTGTCGGGCTTCCTGGTTTTCTGCTCTGTTATTCTCTATTCCCAGGGAATGATCATTCAGCAGGGTGCCTCTGTAAATGTGACAGGCGGGGTGAAGCTGATCATTGATGGTGCTACAAAAGGAAAGCTTACAATAAAATCAACTTCTGCCGGTACCGGGTCCCTTGTGGTTGACAATAATGCCAGGAGTTCCGTGAACGTTCCATCCAATAACTCATATGTAGAACGCTACCTCGTTCCTGAACAATGGCATTATATTTCTTCTCCTATCTCGAATGGATTATCAGAAATATTTACAGGTGACTACCTGAGGGCATCTGATCAGACAACTTCAAACGGCTGGGGGCCATATATTATATCCACAACCGATCCGCTGGCCGTCATGGGTGGTTATTCAGTCTGGAAACCCACTGCCAATGCCAATTGGAAAGAAGTATTCAACGGCGACCTGAACAATGGTGATCTCTTCATAAATGTCGGCGTTTCGGGCTCAGGCCCCTGGGCTGGATGGAGCCTCGTCGGAAATCCTTATCCCTGCCCCATTAACCTGTTAAGAGGCTTAACCTGGAAGGATGTTGACCCCACTGTGTGGTTCTGGAATGGAGCCAAAGGAAATTATGAGTGCACGACTTTTCCCCCTGGTGATGATCCCAGAACCGGAGGGACGCATTCAGGCATTGTTCCGGCCATGCAAGGTTTTTTTGTTCATGCAACCTCCGAAACCGCTTCTGTGGCCATCACCAATGCTTCAAGGATCCACAGTACGGAAACATTTTTAAAAAGTTCACCAAACCCGCATCTTGTTATCCGGGCGGAGTGGACAGGCAATTTTTATTCCGACATGATCTCTGTTGACTTTAATCCGGATGCAACGGCAAATTATGATCCCGGGTACGATGCATATAAATTAACAGGACTGAATGAGGCACCCCAGCTTTGGACAAAGATCAATGATACCAGTGTAACCTGTAATTCCCTGCCTTTTTCGCAATCCGAGATGACGGTTCCCATGGGGTTCAGCAGCGGCCTGTCAGGAGATTATACACTGACAGCCGGCAATCTTGAAACTTTCGACCCGGCAACATCCGTCTCTCTTGAGGATCTTCTGTTAAACATTTCCCGGGATCTGAAGATCGACCCGGTGTACAACTTTACGTATGATACGCAGGATGGTCGGGAACGGTTCCTTCTTCATTTCAATAACCCTTCGATGGGAAGCCCGCAAGAACAAAGCCTTGCACAACCCCTGCAGGTCTATTCCTGTAATAATATCATTTATGTGAGGAATACCGGGGTTAATCCGATGAACGGAAAGATGTCGGTTTATGATCCCTTGGGAAGAGAACTCTTTACTTCCGGCCTCATTGATGCTCCGGTGTCGAAATACGAAGTCAACCTGAGTACAGGGTACTATGTTGTGATGGCAATGACAACTGAATCGACGTGTTCCAAAAAGGTATTTATCACCAGGTAATCCACTTTTCCCAAAGCCAGATTTTACTTTCTTAGGATGATCGGCCGCATAACCGCACATGTGTGCGGTTATATCATCTAAGAATCAACATATATTCCAGGAGTCCGAAAAGGCAAAAGATTTATCACTGTTAAAGATTAAGATAATCAGTCAGTTATAATTAAAAAGCTCTTCCCCGGTTTTATTTCCCCGGTGTTGGCACAACAGTTGCAAACAATATTTCACTGCACTTTTATCTGATAATTAACCTTCACTCTAATCTGAAAATTCGCCCGGAAGGCAAAACGTGTCCTACAATTTCTGGCAGGGAAAGAACAGCAGTTTAAATGTAATTTAAAAAACCATCCTATGAAAATAAAAATACTCGTTCTTTTCAGCATTCTGGTGTTTTCTTCTACTCTGCTTTCCGGGCAGGGAATGATCATTGAACCCAATGCCTATGTCTCGGTAAGAAACGGAGGCAAGCTTATAATAACGGACGCTACGAACGGCAAACTGAGAATCAAATCAACATCAGCAGGAACCGGTTCATTACTCGTTGACAATACGGCAGGAAGTTCACTTACCGTTCCTTCCAACAACGCATATGTTGAACGGTACCTGGCTCTTGCTCAATGGCATTATATCTCTTCTCCCCTTTCCAATGGATTGTCGGGCATCTTTTTGATGGACTATCTAAGGACCTCTGATCAAACTGCAACTTCAGGCTGGGCGCCCTATATTGCATCAACTACCGATCCGTTGGATGTAATGCGCGGATATGCGGTTTGGAAACCCGCATCCAACGCTGCCTGGCAGGAAGTTTTTAACGGTAACCTGAACAATGGAAATCTCTCCATAAATATTGGCTGGCTGGCAGGAGACTGGGCAGGCTGGCACCTCGTTGGAAATCCTTATCCCTGCGCTATTGACCTGACCACCGGTGTTACCTGGAATAATGTCGAATCAACGGCCTGGTTTTGGAATGGATCAGCCGGGAATTACCAGGCATGGCCCACCAACGGTATAAATACCGGAATTTATAACGGAGGTACTCACCCCGGCATCGTTCCCGCAATGCAAGGATTTTATGTTCATTCCACCAATGCGACGGCCTCCCTGGCTCTTACCAATGCATCAAGGGTTAACACCGCGCAAGCTTTTTTAAAAAGTACAACGGATCCGCATCTCATTATCAGGGCCCAGGGGTATGCCAATTCCTACTTTGATGTGATCTCCGTTCTGTTCAACCCGGATGCAACTGCTTCCTACGACCAGGGGTATGATGCCTACAAGTTATACGGGCTGACAGAAGCGCCACAGCTATATACACAGATCAATGACACGAATGTTTCTTGTAACTCATTGCCTTTTGGAAGGGCGGATATAACCATTCCCATGGGTTTCAGCTGTGGCGTTGCCGGAAATTATACCCTGATCGCCGACAGCCTTGGAACTTTCGACTCGAATGTCGCAATCATGCTTGAAGACCTCAAACTGAGCATTACCCAGAGCCTGAGATCAAACCCGGTATACAATTTCTCGTATGCCACGACAGATAATTCAAACAGGTTCCTTCTCCATTTTGACAATCCCTACTTTGGGATTTCTGACCTGCAATCAGGCCCGGACCTTCTTCAGATCTATTCTTACGAAAATTTCATCTACATCCGTAAAACCGGAACAGAACCATTAATTGGAAAAATGTCGGTTTATGATCTCCTGGGAAGAGAACTCTTTACGTGCAACCTTTCGGATGCTTTGGTGTCAAAATATGAGGTAAACCTGAACGAAGGTTATTATATCGTAAAAGTGATCTCCGATGAATTTGCAACTTCAAAAAAAGTATTTATCCGCTGATAACCGGTTTCACTTACGAAAAGTTTTTATACCAACAAAACCGTTCCGGGGGCGCGACAACAACAACAACAGATGAAAAATTTTATACTGAGAATATTATTGGTTGCCCAATTTCTGATCATTCCGATTTTTCTTGCAACTGTTTTTGCTGATGAGCCCGGTCCTCCGGGCCCCGGAGGAGATCCGGGTCCAGGAGGAACTCCCGTGGGCGCTCCAATCGACAGTGCCGTGATTGTATTGATCGCCATGGGAATATTCTACGGATGTTATAAAATTTACAGGATCCGGAAAGAGAAAACAGAATTGAAAGAGGAGGGATCCATTCAACATTCGAAGGAGTCGAAAGTCAAAATCAAACTTGCCACTGAATAATAGCTTAAAGATTGTTCAGGAGCGCGGAATTATACTCATCAAAGTAACTGATACCGGTAGGAATCCTGGCGGATAAATACAAATAAAAGGAGCGTAAATGCCCAGAGTGAAGATCCCCCGTAGCTGAAAAAAGGCAGGGGGATTCCTATGACGGGGATCAGCCCGAGGGTCATCCCGACGTTGATCATGAAATGAAAGAAGATGATGGAGGCAACACCGTAGCCATAAAACCGGCTGAACCTCGATCGTTGCCTTTCCGCCACAAGAATGATCCTTATGAGCAGGGCAATGAACAATGCCACCACGACGAAACTTCCTGCAAATCCCCATTCTTCCCCGACCGTGCAAAAGATAAAATCGGTACTCTGCTCAGGTACAAAATTGTACTTGGTCTGGGTTCCCTGAAGAAATCCTTTTCCCCAGGCCCCTCCTGATCCAATGGCGATCAGCGACTGGTTCACATTATAGCCCGCTCCCTTGAGGTCGATCTCTTTTCCGATGAGCACATTCACCCGGGTGCGTTGGTGCGGTTCCAGGATGTGGTTCACCGCATAATCAACTGAAAATACAAACCCCGCCGATCCAAGGTAAACAAGCGAAATTAGAATGATATTCCGGATCTTTCGTTTCGAATAGAGGAAGAAAAAACCTGCAACGACAAGGAGCAGTCCCAGGATGATGAATTTGTTGATCAGAAGAGAAAGAACTGCCAGTAAGGGAACAAGGACAAAAGCAATGACCAGCTTTTCCGACAACCCCGCCCGGTAGAGCACAAAGATGAATGCAAAGAAGACAATGGCCGATCCGGTATCATGTTCAAGGAAAACGAGAAGCGACGGGAAGAGGATAATGCCGATGGCCGAGAAGAGTTGGTTCGTTTTCCGGATATCCGTTTCCAGTTTGCCAAGGAATTTTGCCAGGGCCAGTGCGGTTCCAACCTTGGCAAATTCAGCGGGCTGCAAGGCAATGCCTGCAAACTGAAACCATGATTTTGAGCCTGAGATCTCTTTCCCTGTAAAGATTACGGCGATCAGCAACAGGATGCCAAGAATATAGATCAGGTCGGCAAACTGGTGGAAGAATTTTCCATCGATCAAAAGAACAATCAATCCAAGGAACAGGGCGGCAATGATCCAGGCCAGCTGTTTCCCGTATTTCACGTGCATATCGATGATGCTGCCATGGTTCTCATCATACACGGCTGCATAGATATTGAGCCAGCCCATGAAGATGAGCAGCAGAAAGATGATCACCAACCACCAGTCGATGTGTTCAAATACTCCGCGGCGTTCTCTCATTGGTCAATGACGTTACCTTTTTGCACTATGGTTCCGCTAATCATACTCTGTTCAATATCCTTTCTTTTAACTTCCCTGTTGATGTATTTTTCTATCACCAGGGTTGCAATCGGGGCGGCGAAAGTAGCGCCGAACCCTGCATTCTCAACAACCACGGCAACAGCTATTTTCGGATTGTCTTTCGGCGCAAAACAGATAAAGATGGAATGATTTTTTCCATGTGGATTTTGTGCCGTTCCTGTCTTTCCGCATATTTCAATGCCATCGACCCTTGAAGCAAACCCTGTACCCCCTGCCTCCATCACATCGTGCATGGCCTCAACCACAATGGGAAAATATTGAGGGTCTATGCCGGTGACATGCTTTGCCTGGAATTCCTTGTTCGGATTGTCTTTTTTACCGATCGCCTTCACGATGTGAGGGGTATAATAGTACCCGCGGTTGGAGATGATGGAGGCAAGGTTGGCCAGTTGCAGCGGGGTGATCCCGATCTCGCCCTGACCGATGCCCAGTGAGATGATCGCCATCGAAGTCCACCGGTTCTTTCCATGATACCGGTCATAATAATTGGATGAGGGGATGTTCCCGTTCAGTTCGCCAGGTAGATCGATTCCGAATTTTTTCCCGAACCCGAAACTCATCACCAGGTTTCTCCATTTTTCATACCCGTCGCGCGTGGAGGTAAATGGACGCTTGTCGATAATGGATTTGAATACACGGCAATAATAAGTGTTGCAGGAATGCTGGATCGACTGGCGGAGGTCGAGCGGGGAAAAGTGGCTATGACAGGCGACTTTCTTACCATTTCCCAGGGGAAACCCTCCGGGGCACCCGTACCGTGTTTCCGGTGTCAATACGCCTGATTGTTGTCCGACCAGTGCATCCACGAGTTTGAACGTCGATCCTGGGGGATAGCTGGCCATCAGTGCCCGGTTGAATAGAGGAACCAGGACTGAATCTTCAAGGAGCCTGGTATAATTGGTTCTCCGGATTCTTCCCACGAGGAGGTTAGGATCGTAGGATGGGCTGGTAACCATGCAAAGGATTTCACCCGTAGAAGGCTCAATGGCCACAATGCTGCCTTTCTTGCCGTTCATCAATAGTTCACCATACGCCTGGAGATCGGCATCGAGCGAAGAGTAGAGATCGGTGCCGGCATAGGCAATCGTATCGTATTTACCGCCCTGGAAACTGCCTTTATCACGATTGAACACATCCACAACGTGGATCTTCATTCCCTTTTTTCCGCGGAGGATTGATTCATAAGACTTCTCAACGCCGCTAATCCCGATATAATCCCCCGACTTGTAATACGCATCATTATCAATGACTTCCGGGCTTACCTCTCCGATATATCCGAAGGTATGAGCGGCAATCGGGTAGGTGTATTTCCGCAAGGTACGCGGCTGGACGAAAAACCCGGGGAAACGGAACATCTTCTCTTCAATGTATCCGTAATTTTCACGGGTGATTTGTGATTCAAAAATGGAAGGACGGTAAGGTGAATAATTCCGGGCTTTTTCCACCCGGTCTATGAAGTCTTTCTTCTCGATTTCAAGCAGACGGCACAATTCAGCCGTATCCACATTTTTTACCTGTTTCGGAATGACCATCAGGTCGTAGGCAGCTTCATTGTATACAAGCAGCTTTCCAAAACGGTCGAAAACCAGGCCCCGGGCAGGGTACTGGGTAACATACCGGAGCACGTTGTTGTTGGCGGAAAGGACATACTTATCTGCTACGATCTGGATAAAAAAGAGCCGGATGATATAGGCCAGCCCGATCACCAAAATCAGCCCGATAACAATGAATTTCCTGTTCGCGAAAACACGTTCCATCTCTCCTAGTTCCTCCTGAGTACGATTACAGGCGTGGTGATCACATTGCTTTTATGCAGGGCACGATCGTAGATAAAGGCTTCGAACTTGATCGTGTCGTGTTTCGGAGGGGGGTAAAGGGCAAGGGTCTCCTCAATATAGCCTTTGATGGCTTTGTTTGGGTCATCGGGTGCCAGAACAGGGATCCTGGCACTGAACGGTATGGTCAGGTCAACCGGGGTAAAAACCCCATTCTGCTTTTCATAATAGGTGATGACAAGGTTATAATAATATTGTCCGTTCTTATGAAATGGAGGAAAAGTATCGCCCGGGTTCAGCCCAATGTCTCCGTCGCCATCCTGGTATGAGAAGGTTAAAAGCCCTGACTTCGGATACTGGCCGGTATCGTATGCGAGTTCAAAGCCAAGGAGGGAAATCTCGGGAACAATGGAATAGTTCTGCTTTTTCATACATCCGCTGAAAACCGCAAGGATTGCTGCAAGAAAGAATAGTACAAAAAACGGCTGCTTTTTCATGGAGGATCCTCTTCAAGACATTATCTTACCGAAATCTTACCTTTGCAGGAATTTAATCTGATTCCGGCTATAAAAGTACAATTATTTTCTGTCAGGATCAGGCGGATAAAAAGAAAGATGGAGTTCAGGAAAAAGATTTTCAGGTCCCTGGCTGAAGGCGAATTCAATGCCTGTGCTCTTGATCTGTTCAGTTTTCAATACGACCGGAATGAGATCTACAGGAGTTATGCCAATGCCATCGGGGCAGCACCTGGAAAAGTTGCCCATTTTTCTCAGATCCCTTTTCTTCCGGTTTCCTTCTTCAAAACGCACCGAGTTGTTTCCGGCGATTCAGCCGTTGAAAGAACTTTTCTCAGCAGTGGAACCACCGGGATGGAAAGAAGCCGTCACAGCATTACGGACCTTTCTGTCTATAATGAATCGCTGGTGAAAGGATTTGAAGAATTTTACGGATCCCTTGCCGGGTACGATGTTTTTGCCCTCACCCCCGACCCGGTTCAGAACCCGGATTCCTCACTCATCTACATGATCAGTAAATGGATTGAAGCTGGCAGTTCGAAGGTCTCGGGTTTTTATCTTGACCGCCAGGAAGAGCTGGCAGCGTTATTTGGCGAAAGAAAAGAACCCGGAAAAAAATCGCTTCTGATTGGCCTCAGCTATGCCCTGATTGATTTTGCGGAGAAGTTTCAGCTGACCCTGCCCGGCACTGTAGTCATGGAAACCGGCGGGATGAAGGGAAAGAGGAAAGAGATGATCCGGGAGGAACTGCATGCCTTTCTTTCGGGACGGTTCGGATGCGGAAACATTCATTCGGAATATGGGATGACAGAACTCCTTTCACAGGCCTACGCGACGGAAAACGGCCATTTCAGAACCCCGCCCTGGATGAAAGTGGTTATCCGCGACACCAACGATCCCTTTGCCCTTCTTCATCCAGGAAAGACCGGCGGCATCAACATCATTGACCTTGCCAATTACAATTCCTGTTCGTTCCTTGCCCTGCAGGATCTCGGAAAAATAAATGAAGACGGGAGTTTCGAAGTGCTCGGAAGGTTCGACTTCAGTGATCTGCGGGGTTGCAACCTGATGGTGGACTAGGAGATCGAATCACCTGCCGGCTCAAGTATTTCCGGTGAATCAGCCCGGGGTGAATTTACCAGGGTCGAAACCGGGTAGGCAAGGAGGGTTGAAGCCGGACAGGGTTTCAACATTTCCATGAGAATTTCCGGCGTGGAGTTTTCAATCCATAGCTTTTCCGTTTCCCTGTCGAGGATGACAGGCATGCGGTCATGGATCTTTGCCATCAGTGAGTTCGGGGTGGTGGTAAGGATGGCGAAAGAGCGGATTTCTTCTCCTTCCGGGTTGATCCACCGGTCCCAGATTCCGGCCATGGCAAAAGCTGAACCATCCTTCCGCAGGATCCTGAAAGGAGTTGTTACTGATCCTTTTCTCCACTCATAAAAACCATCGCTGAGCACCAGGCATCTTTTCGACTTAAAGGAATTTTTAAAGGAAGGCTTTTCAAGAATCGTTTCCGACTTGGCATTGATCAGCTTGTTTCCGATAGCAGCGTCTTTGGCCCAGAAAGGGATAAGTCCCCAGCGATACAGACTCAGCTCTTCCGGATTTTCATTGGAGATGACCGCAAGTTTTTGAGTCGGGGCGCAGTTGTAACGGGCCTTGTAGATGGCGCTTCTGACCGTAACGCCAAACCGCTCCCTGATCATCTCATCTTCCAGGATAAATGAATATCTGCCGCACATAAGTCAGTTAACAGGTAACAGTTAACAATGAATTTTTAATTCGTTTCGGTTCATTTTCCGCCGACAACAATGACGATCTCTCCTTTCACGACCTTGCTCCGGAAATGAGGCGATGCGGGGATTCATAAAAAATCAGGGTGGCTTCCTCCTCTGCCAGTTTGAGCAGACGGGTCTGACGGCCTTTTTTGTGAGGAAGGAATCCTTCAAAAATAAAACGGTCGCAGGGAAGGCCTGAATTTACCAGAGCAGGGATCAGGGCAGTGGGACCGGGAAGGCATTCAACCGTGATATTTTCCTTTATGCATTCGCGCACCAGCAGGAACCCCGGGTCGGAGATGCCAGGTGTTCCGGCATCACTGACCAGTGCAATCGTCGTTCCTCCTTGCAGCCTTTCAATCACCGCATGAACCGACTTGTGCTCGTTGAAGGCATGATGAGACGACAACTTGTTCTCTATTCCGCAATGTCGCAGCAGAATCAATGTCTTCCGTGTATCTTCAGCCAGCACCAGATCAGCTTCCTTAAGGATGCGGATGGCCCGGAGGGTGATATCTTCGAGGTTCCCGATGGGCGTAGGTACAATGTAAAGCCTGGCCATTGGAATTTATTTATTCATCACAAGTTTGAACCCGATCCCGTGAACATTGATCAGCTCTACGGAAGGATCTTCTTTAAGGTATTTCCTAAGTTTGACAATATAGACATCCATGCTGCGGGCATTAAAATAACTGTCGTCGGTCCAGATCTTGTTCAGGGCCGTACTGCGTTCAAGAACTTCGTTTGCATTGATGCACAGCATGCGTAAAAGCCCGGCTTCCTTGGAAGTCAGTTTTTTCTCTTTGCCCTTGATGGATAATACCTGGCGGTTGAAATCGAAGGAATACTTTCCGATCTGGTACGTGTTGTCGTTTTCCGGATTGCGGCCAGTGTCTTCCGTCCTGCGGAGAATCGCCTGCAACCGCATCAGCAGCTCCTCCATGTTAAAAGGCTTGGTAAGGTAATCATCGGCACCGGTTTCAAAACCCTTCAGCTTGTCCTCCTGCAACGATTTTGCAGTCAGGAACATGATCGGCACCTTCTGATTTGAAGAACGGATCTCTTTTGCCACAGAGAAGCCATCCCTGACCGGCATCATGATGTCGAGAATGCAGAAATCAAATTCTTTTTTGTGAAAAGCATCAACCGCCTCCTGTCCATTGATGCATAATGTCGTTGCAAAACCTTTCACATCAAGGAAATTCTTTAGGATGTTCCCGAGATTGCGGTCGTCTTCAGCAAGAAGAATGCGCGCCTGATTTTTTTCCATTGAGATGTCTGTCTTGTATAATAGTTATTCATTCTGTAAATGGCAGGAAAACCTTGAAGGTTGTCCCTTTGTTGATCTCACTTTCCAGGCTGATCCTCCCGTGATGTTCTTCTACAATGGCTTTTACATAACTGAGTCCCAGCCCAAATCCCCTCACATCCTGGATGTTCCCTGTCGGAACCCGGTACAATTTATCAAAAATTTTCTTTTGCTCTCCTTTGTTGATGCCGATACCGTGATCTTCGATCGTCAGCTGGATCCCGTTGGCACTGTTCTCGGTTCGTACAGTAATAACGGGCTTTCTGGGTGAATATTTGTTTGCGTTATCCAATAGGTTGTAAACGAGGTTGGTGAGATGTACCTTGTCCCCCATAAGTACCGGGTTTGAAGCCCTGCATTGCTTGCGGATCACTCCGTCTTTGATCTCAACCTGGATCCGGATGTTCTTGATCACATCGGTGATCACCTCATGCAGGTCAATGCGTTCCCGCTTCATCTTCAGCTGGCCCTTCTCGATCACAGCCGTCTGAAGGATCTTCTCGGCCATGGTTGCCAGCCGCTTGTTCTCTTCCAGGATGATGTTTATATAACTTTCCGTGAATTCAGGCGACAGTCTCACATCCCGGTCGTTCAGGGCTTCGCAGGCAAGGGAGATCGTGGAAATGGGGGTCTTGAATTCATGAGTCATGTTGTTGATGAAGTCGTTCTTCATCTCAGAAAGTTTTTTCTGGCGGAAAATTGTGGTGATGGTATACGTAAAGGAATAAACAATAACGATAATAAGGATGATGGAGATCAGTAACATTCCCCAGAGTTCGGTCAGGAGGAATTGTTTTTCATTCGGGAAATAAACCAGAAGGTATTCGGGGGAGGTGAAGATGTCGCTGACAAAGAGCCGGGCAGCAGATCCCTTTTCCATCAGGCTTTTCCGCAATGAGGGATTTTTCTCGATCAGGAATGAATCCCTTTCCGGGTTGTAAATGCCAAATTCGAACCGGGTATCGATACCGCGAAGGTTCAGCTCGGACATGATCAGGGAATCGAGCTGGGGCTCGGTAATGAAATGGTCGTAGAGCAGATGGCGGTTGAAATTGATCATCCCCTCATAGGGATTTGCCTCAGAGGCTTTGCGCTTCTCCAGTTTTTCAATTTTATTGACCACCTTTACCAGCACCTCCGTGACGGTTCGCTGGAAAGTAGCCTCTTTCACTGCCGAAGCATTTTTGATCCAGTAGATCTGGATGCCCATCAGCCCGATCAGGGCGATGGTCATCACAACAATCGTTAATAAGATGATCCTGCGGTTCATTCCTACAAAAGTACACTATTTTGAGATCAGCTTTTAACAATTTTTAACGTATATTAATATTCCTTAACAGTAGATACGCCAATTCCAGACTATCTTTGCTGTACTGGAAAAAGCAAAAGAGCAGTTGCAAACCAGTGATTCTTTTTTTGGCTAATGTGAGTTTGTGCGAATTACCTGATTTAAGTTTTGTTTATTGATTGAGTGAGGCTGTCCCGAAATACGGGACAGCTTTTTTTTGTACATTCCCCTCAAAATAGTACCTTCGTTTTCCTCAGAATTAAAAATAAGTATGAAAACTGATATCCGTAACGCAATTTCCTTCGCCGGTGAGGAAAGAATAACAGAAAATGAGAAAAAGCTGGCTATTCTCCATAAAACACTCATCGAAGGTACCGGCAAAGGGAATGATTTCCTGGGATGGGTCAGGTTACCATCGGGTACTGACCCTGATCTCCTGAAGCGCATCAAATCGGATGCAGCTAAGATTGCTGCACAGTCGCAGCTGCTGGTGGTTGTGGGCATCGGCGGATCATACCTTGGTGCCCGGGCCGTGATTGATTGCCTGGGACACCCGTTTCTCCCCCTTCTGACCGGCAGGAAAAATCCTGTCGTCATTTATGCCGGAGAGAACCTGGATGAAGATTACCACGCCGGGTTGATGGAGATCCTCGATCAGCATGACTATAGCGTTGCAGTGATCTCAAAATCGGGAACAACCACCGAGCCGGCGGTCGCATTCCGGATTATCAAAGCACACCTTGAAAAAAAATACGGGAGAAAAGAGGCTGCAACGAGGATATTTGCTGTTACGGATTCACGGCGTGGCGCCCTGAAAAATCTGGCAGATAAAGAGGGCTATTCCACCTACGTTATTCCCGACGATGTCGGAGGAAGGTATTCCATACTCACCCCTGTGGGGCTTCTTCCCATTGCAGCAGCAGGATTTGACATTGAAAAACTCATCGCCGGTGCCCGCAGGATGATGGATCAATGCCTTGCATCTGCGGATGCGGAGAAGAATCCTGCCATCCGCTACGCAGCCATCCGTAATGCTTTGTACCAGTCGGGAAAGTCTGTTGAGATTCTTGTGAACTACCTGCCCGGCCTGAACTATTTCACCGAATGGTGGAAGCAACTTTACGGCGAGAGTGAAGGCAAGGAACACAAAGGCATATTCCCCGCCGGGGTGGGGTTCACAACCGACCTTCATTCGATGGGACAGTATATCCAGGAAGGGACCCGGCTGATGTTTGAAACGGTCCTGTCGGTTGAAAACCCGGCAAAGGAATTACATATTCCTTTCCTCGAAGAAAATCCTGATGGTCTTAATTTCCTGTCGGGGAAAAGGTATACAGAGATCAACCACATGGCCGAAATGGGGACCCTGCTGGCGCATGTCGATGGAGGTGTCCCCAACATCCGGATTTCTGTCACCGAACTGAATGAAGAGACCCTGGGAGAATTGATCTATTTCTTTGAATTTGCCTGTGCCCTCAGCGGCTATCTGCTGGGTGTAAACCCATTCGACCAGCCCGGTGTGGAGGCGTATAAAAAGAATATGTTCGCCCTGATCGGCAAACCGGGTTACGAGGAACAAGGAAAAAAACTAAGGGAAAGACTGAAATGAATGAACTGCTGGTGGAACTTCTCAGCAGGTGAATAATATTGCAGTAAGTTGAGCGGAATTACAAATTCCGCTCAGCGTGCCCAACTAAAATTCAAACAAACCCGCTCGGCGGAGTTTGTAACTCCGCCGCAAGATCCTGGTTAACCTTAATCCCTTGAAAAATCCCCAGACGGTGTTTACCGTCCTCTATTTTAACTTTGCCGTGAGTGTGACCTCGATTGCTTTCAGTGCAACGGAAACGGGGCAGGTTGCCTTGGCAATTCCGGCGAGCTCGATGAATTTCTCTTCGCTGATACCCGGAACTTCCCCAACAAGGTCGAGGTGACTCGATTTGATCACAAAGTGATCCTCCACTTTATCAACCGTAACCGTTGCTGTAGCATTCAGTGCCACAGGAGTAAACCCTGCCCCGCCCAGAACAAAACTTAATGCCATTGTAAAGCAGGCTGAATGGGCTGCGGCAATCAGCTCTTCAGGGTTGGTTCCTGCTTTGCCGTCTTCGCTTACAAATCTCGTATAAACCGAATAAGGGGTTTCTTTCAAAACTCCGCTGGTCGAATTCAGTGTTCCCTTTCCTTCTGGTCCGTTGCCCTGCCAGAGGGCGGATGCTCTTCTTTTCATAATTTAAGGTATTATAACAGATTAAACATAATTGGAAAAAATAAAGACAGATAAAAAACCGGTACGCTTTTCGCCGTTCGCTATTTTACGGTGCACGGTGCACGGTACACGGTGCACGTATTGTTTTTTAATTTTTAACACTTAAAACTTAACTCGTAACACTTTTTACTTTTCTTTTGAATCAATCGGCTGGCGAAGTGTCTTTAAGAATATAGCTTTCAATCACCCGCGGAAAATACCGGTATTCAAGCTCATGAATTTTTTCTGCCAGGCTTTCCGCGGTGTCTGTCTGTTCAACGCAGCATTTGGCCTGGAACAGGATCTCTCCTTCATCATACCGCTCGTTGACCTTGTGAATGGATATTCCCGACTCCTTATCATGATTGGCGATAACGGCTTCATGAACCTTCATTCCGTACATGCCTTTTCCTCCATATCGTGGCAGAAGCGCCGGGTGAATATTCAGTATCCTGTCGGGATAAGCATTCAGAACCGCACCGGGAACCATCCAGAGAAAACCGGCAAGGATGAGATATTCAATTTCATGCTCTTTCAGAAGATCAGGAATCCGGTTCGTCTCATAGAACTCTTTTCGTGAAAAGGAAGAGTAGGGGATTCCGAGTTTACCGGCCCTTTCCAGGACAAAGGCCTCAGGGTTGTTCGAAAGGATCAGGTCAACAGCTACCGGGGAATGACGTTCCCTCAGATATTCGGTGATCCTCTGGGCATTCGTGCCACTGCCGGAAGCCAGGATGGCTATCTTGATCATATACAACAGGTATCGATTCTTTGGTGCAAAAGTAAGAAAGCCGGGGATCATTTCTGTGATTATTTTAGGGGCTTCGCATGCCGGTGAAATTTTTAACAAATCGGGTTCCTAAGTTTTTAAATATATGAAAATCAATGATTTGATTTTCTGAAATGTTAAAAAATCTTAAATATTGTTGGTTTGTACGGATAAAATGCATTTCTTTGCAGTCCGTTTAACCAAAAAAGGAAAAATCATGTCTGACATTGCAACAAAAGTTAAAGCAATCATTGTTGACAAGCTCGGTGTTGACGAAAACGAAGTTACACCTGAAGCAAGTTTCACAAATGATCTCGGCGCTGACTCTCTCGATACCGTAGAACTCATCATGGAATTTGAAAAGGAATTTGATATTGCTATTCCGGATGATCAGGCCGAAAAAATCGGAACTGTTGGTGAGGCTATCGCCTACATCGAAAACAACACCAAATAAGGTATTGACATTTCCTGTCAACTACCTGATTCGGGCTGTTTAATTATTCCTGAGAAGAAATTCAAATCCCTCCCAATCGGAGGGATTCCTGTTTAAAACGTATCTTTAAAACTATTCACGTGAAACTACGTCGAGTTGTCGTAACCGGAATCGGAGCCCTGACCCCGATCGGAAATACCACTGAGGAGTACTGGAAAGGGTTGATCAATGGTGTCAGCGGCGCAGGCCCCATCACACGGTTTGACGTTTCCAAGTTCAAGACTCGATTTGCCTGTGAAGTGAAGAATTTTAATGCAGAAGACTATTTTGACAGGAAAGAGGTCCGGAAGTACGACATCTACAGCCATTTTGGATTGATTGCTGCCGATGAAGCAGTGAAGGATGCAGCTTTCAATATGGAGAAGCTGGATGCCAACCGCGTCGGAGTGATCATGTGTTCAGGGATTGGCGGACTCGACACGCTTATCCAGGAGGTGAGGAATTTTGTGGAAGGTGACGGAACTCCGCGTTTCAATCCTTTCTTTATTCCCAAAATGATCTCGGATATCAATGCCGGTCATATCTCGATCAAATATGGATTCCGGGGGCCGAACTTTGCCACCGTTTCTGCCTGCGCTTCTTCCGCCAACGGCCTGGCCGATGCCTTCAATTACATCCGGTTGAACAAAGCAGATGTATTTGTTACCGGTGGAGCAGAGGCTGCTGTCAACCCTGCCGGCGTGGGTGGTTTCAACGGAATGCATGCCCTTTCAACCCGGAATGATGACCCTGCAACGGCTTCACGTCCCTTTGACAAAGACCGTGACGGATTTGTAATCGGCGAAGGTGCCGGTGTTGTGATTTTCGAAGAGCTGGAACATGCCCTGAACCGGGATGCCAAGATCTATGCAGAAGTTGCAGGCGCCGGGTTATCCGGTGATGCATTCCACATGACCCAGCCTCATCCCGATGGCCTGGGTGCATACCTCGCCATGCGTGCCGCCCTCGAAGATGCAGAAATGGATATCACGGCGATCGATCATATAAATACCCATGGCACCTCCACTCCGCTGGGTGATATCGTTGAACCAAAAGCGATCCAGTCCCTCTTCGGGGAAGAAGCTTACAAAATCAACATCAACTCTACCAAATCAATGACCGGCCATCTCCTGGGAGCAGCAGGTGCCATCGAATCCATCGCTGCCATCCTGGCGGTTCAACGTGATATCGTTCCACCGACCATCAACCATTTCACCGATGATCCTGAAATCGACAACCGGCTGAACTTCACATTCAACAAAGCCCAGCAACGGACCGTTAATGCTGCCCTGACCAACACCTTTGGCTTTGGCGGACACAATGCTTCCATTATCTTTAAAAAATTCAAGGAATAGAGGCAAATTGAACTTCCCCTTCGTTGCACCGGTCCGATACTTCTTTTCAACCGAAAAACACCTCTACCAGGCGATAAAAAACATATTCGGATTCTATCCGCGGAATATCTTTTTGTACCGTCTTGCATTCCTGCATAAATCGGCAGGTGAAGAAAATGTACGCGGGGTCAAGATCAACAATGAACGACTGGAATTTCTCGGAGATGCCATTCTCGATGCCATCACGGCGGATTATCTTTTCAAGACCTTTCCCACCAAAGACGAAGGGTTCCTCACCGAGATGCGTTCTAAAATTGTCAGCCGCGTGCAGCTTAACAAACTTTCTCAGAAACTGGGGCTCGAGAAGCTGGTCCGCCTCGATTCTGGCTCCAACAACATCTACCGTTCTTTCCAGGGCGATGCTTTCGAAGCCCTGATCGGCGCGATGTACCTCGACAGGGGCTATGCCTTTACACGGCACATCCTGCTGGAACGGGTAATCAAACACTACTTTGATATCAATGAACTGGTGAACCTGGAGTCAAATTTTAAAAGCCGCATGATCGAATGGGCCCAGAAAGAAAAGAAACAACTCACCTTCGTCGTGGTTGAGGAAACCGGCACAGGTTACAAGAAACAATACATCATTGAACTGCTCGTCGACAACATCGCCCTCAGCCGCGGACAGGATTACTCTATCAAAGGTGCGGAACAAAATGCAGCGGAGAAAGCATGGAATAATATAAATAGCGAAATAGCGAAATAAAAAGTAACCTCCATCTTCCATCCTCGATCTTCCGTCTTCCGATCTCTGACCACCGAAGAAAAGACACAATCCCCCTTCACCGTACAATTAACCCTTGACCTTTTCCTTATATTTCCTTACATTTGTTTCTAGAATAGAATTCCAGCAATGTCGAAGAAGATCTTACTTGACATCCGGTCGGAACCGGCAATTTTTACCCTCATCGGGATCTCCTGTCATGTGAAGGACTACAGGATCTCCTTTTTGTTGAACAAGCATCTCGGATCTGATTTTCTGAAAATGGAAGATCTGAAAGTTGCACTGAACAATAAAAAGGATCCTACAGGGTTCTCTCTTTATTATTACCATGATGAAGATTATTTTAATACCTATTACCTGATGGCCAACCGCAGCCAGGAATTTGTGCTGGCACCGGAGGTTAAGCAGGTGGATTACCTGATGATCATTGAGGGCGAGTTCAGGAAGGCACAGAAAGACCGGCTGATAAAATCGATCCGGAATATCCCGAATGTTCTGACCGCCTATGAGATCAAATTTGCAGAGATAAAAAATTATGAAACACTCCTGAATGATATGGAGATGCATTTTATGAAAATAGTAAAAGAAAGCAAAATTAAATATCAACCCAAAAGTTAAAAAAGGAGGCCTATCATGTTTGAAAATCTGAAACACGCTTTTGATAAAGGTGTTGAATATGCATTCACAACATCCGAAAAGATTGAAAAGGCAGCAAAGGAGTTTGCAAAAGAGAACAACCTCACAAAAGAGGAAGCAAAAAAACTGTATGACCAATGGCTGAAGAAATCCGATGAGATGAAAGCATCGCTGGAAAAACAGATCGTTGAACTCCAGAAAACAACAATCAAAAAAATGAACCTTGTAACCAAGGAAGATTATAAGGTACTGGAAGCAAGGATCAAGAAACTGGAGGGAACGGGAAAAAAGCCTGCTAAACCGGCCAGGAAATCAACCCCCGTTAAAAAGGCAGCGATTGCAAAATAAACAGTATGATTCCCTCTGATGCCTTTTGTTACGGGATCTGGTGAACTTCGGGGTGAGAAGTAATCCCCGGGGATTTCATCTCATGTTTTACTTTATTAACTGCAAAAAGCTGTGAATGTCTTCAGGATCGGAGCGACCGTCAGTGAGATCGGGCGTGCCAGGGAAATCATAGGAGTGGCCGTTAAATACGGATTTAACGACTGGGTCACCAAGTCAGGCTTTGGCAAAATGCTGGTGTCGAAAAAACGCCTTGCCCGGATCGAAAAATACACAAAATGGGAAAGGATAAGAATGGCGGTGGAAGAGTTGGGCCCCACCTTCATAAAATTCGGACAGCTTCTTGCCGACCGTCCCGATATCGTGCCGGAAGACCTGAGGGCAGAGTTGAAAAAACTGCAGGACGAAGCAGTTCCCATGCCCGATGAGGATGCCATATCGGAGATCGAAAAGCATCTGAAGCATCCGGTTTCAGAATTGTTCAAGGAGTTTGATACTCGGCACCTGGCCGCGGCCTCGGTCGCTCAGACTTACCGTGCCACTTTGCTCAACGGGGAGAAGGTCTGTGTTAAGATCCAGCGGCCGGGAATCGACAAAAAGATTAACCTCGACCTGCACCTGATGAAGCATTTTGCAGCCCGGTCGCACCGAAACAACCCGGAAATGGAAGCGATCAACCTGGTTGGAGTGGTGGAAGAATTCGGGCGGACCATCAACAAAGAACTGGATTTTCGTCATGAAGCTGCCAATGTGGTCAGGTTCAGCCATTGTTTTAAGGGAGACCCGGATATTTATGTTCCAAAGGTGTACCATGAATTTACGACGGAAAAGATCCTTGTCGAGGAGTTTATCGAAGGGGTGAAGGTAAGCGAAATGGATGCGCTGCTGAATTCCGGCAGTGACCCGGTTGACCTGGCCAAGAAAGGTCTGCGACTGGTTTTTGACCAGATCTTCATCCATGGCTTTTTTCACGCAGATCCTCATCCCGGCAATATTTTTATCAAAGACAAGAACGTCATCGCTTTCATCGATTACGGGATGATGGGAACCGTAAGGCCGGAGCACCTCCAGTTCCTGGGGAAATACGTGCTGGGTTACCTCGACCGCGATGCACATGAACTTACAGAAGCATTGCTGCTGTTGTCAGGGAAGCGGAATTTCAGGAGGTTCAAGGACCTGGAATTCCAGATCTCCGATATGCTGGCTCATTACAAGTACCTTTCCATTGATGAAATGGATTTCGGGAAAGTGATGAATGAATCCATTGATATCATCGTCAGGTACGGCTTACGGATCCCGCCGAACGTTTACCTGCTGGTAAAAGCCCTGATTACCATCGAGCGGGTGGCGGTGAACCTTTATCCGGATATTGATTTTGCAAAGGAGATGCAGCCCTATGCCATCGACCTGATCAGGCAGCAGTACGATCCCAAGCGCTTCGCAGAAGAGGTCTTTGAATCCATCAAAGAATATTACAGGCTGATGATGGAACTCCCCTCCGATCTGAACGAAATCATTCACAAGGTCAAGGAAGGGCGCTTCAAAACGCTGATCGAGATCAAAGGCTTTGAGCCGCTGGTGGAGCAGATCGACCATGCCAGCAACCGTGTATCCATTTCCATCGTAATCGCTTCACTCATCATCGGGGCTTCCATCATTTCACAATGGCCCAGCACGCGCTGGATAGGCACCATTATTTTTCTCCTGGCCGGATTTTTCGGATTTATCCTGCTCCTGCGGTTGTTCAAAAGGAACCGGTTCTAGAAGGTGAGATGTGAGATGTGAATCCCTAATCCCCAATACCTGGAACCTAAATCTCCCCCCTGAACTGGTTCAGGAAGCGGAGGTCGTTCTCGAAGAACAGCCTCAGGTCCCTGATCTGGTATTTCAGCATGGTGATGCGTTCAATGCCCATGCCGAAGGCGAACCCGGTATAGATTTCACTGTCGATATTGCAGTTATCAAGTACGGCGGGATCGACCATTCCGCATCCGAGGATCTCGACCCAGCCTGTATATTTGCAAATGTTGCATCCCTTTCCTCCGCAGATGTTGCAGGAAACATCCATCTCTCCCGAAGGTTCTGTAAAGGGGAAGTAAGAAGGCCGAAGGCGGATCTGCGTATCCTCACCGAACATCTCCTGGGCGAAATAGAGGAGCGTTTGTTTAAGATCCCTGAAGGAAACATCCGTATCCACGGATAATCCTTCCACCTGGTGGAAAATACAATGGGCCCGGGCGGAAATGGCTTCGTTGCGGAACACCCTTCCCGGGAAAATACTCCGGATGGGAGGTTTGTTCTTCTCCATTGTACGAATCTGTACAGAGGAGGTATGGGTACGCAAAGCGATATCAGGATTCTTCTCAATGAAAAAGGTATCCTGCATATCCCTTGCAGGATGTTCTTCAGGAAAATTCAGGGCCGTGAAGTTATGCCAGTCATCTTCAATCTCCCGGTCTTCCGCAACGGAATAGCCGATCCTTGAAAAGATCTCGATGATCCGGTTGCGGACGATCGACAGCGGATGCCTGGGCCCCGGTTCCATATAGGTGACCGGGCGGGTAAGGTCCTGGTCTGCAGTTGCAGATTCTGGGGTAGAACCGGCATTCCCGAGGAACGAATCGATCCTGGCCTGGATGGCCATTTTCAGGTCATTCAGAATTTTCCCGGTCTCCTTTTTCTGATCATTGGGAACGTTCTTGAATTCTTCAAAAAGCGCAGCGAGGATCCCTTTCCGTCCCTGGTAGTGGATCCGGAACTGTTCCAGATCTTCCTTCGTAGTGATGGAAGCATCCCGGATTTCAAGGATCAGTTTATTTATTTTATCTAGCATTCAAGGGGAATAATCAAGCAATACAGCTCTTAGATTCGGTTAAAACACCGCAAAGACGCCAAGGCGCTAACCTCGCAAAAAAATGCATCAGCGTTTCAGTTAGCGTCTTTGCGTCTTTGCGGTAAAGCATTCGTTATTCAATAATCTTTACGGTCATCTTGATGTCCTTCAAGGGCCGGTCGTTCTGGTCCTTGGGTGCGGAAGCGATCTTGTCGATCACATCCAGGCCTTCCGTGACCATTCCGTATACGGTATAGTTCATATCCAGGAAATGGGTTCCTTTTTCGGGCTGGACAATATAGAACTGGGAAGCGGAAGAGGCTTTCTGCGGATTTTCGGTACGTGCAGCAGCCAGTGCTCCCCGGTTGTGTTTGAGGTTAGCGTTGAATTCAGCGGGGATTGTATAGCCCAGGTCGCCATTGCCAAGCATCTGGCCGGCCTTTGCCGTCTTCGAATTCGGGTCGCCACCCTGGATCATGAATCCCATGATGACACGGTGAAAGAGCGTACCATCATAGAAGCCCTGCTTTGCCAGCTTCACGAAGTTGTCGCGGTGCTTTGGAGTTTCATTGTAAAGGAAACCCTTCATGTCTCCAAATTCGGTGTGGATTAAAAATTTGACCTGTTTTGGTGCGGTTGTTGCACCCTGGCCACTGCTTGCGATGTTCGTCATAAGGATCAGGATAAAGGATAGAAATGCAATTTTTTTCATGGTTAAGGGATTTATTTTATTTATCAGGACAAAATTAATGAAAATTAATTACAGGGATCAGGAGGCAGGAAGGATCTTGTGTTTTTCGAGATAACATTTCCTGCAGAGTGGCTCATACGCATCTTTTTCCCCAAGCATCACCTGCTTCTCGTTTTTAACGATACGGTGTGAATAATGTGCCAGGTCGCCGCAGCTCATGCAGACCGCATGAAGTTTTGTGACATACTCGGCGGTGGCGATAAGGGAAGGCATAGGACCGAACGGAACCCCGAGAAAGTCCATGTCGAGACCTGCCACCAGTACCCGGATGCCATTATTGGCCATGGTATTGCAAACCGTGGTGATCTCGGAATCGAAGAACTGTGCTTCATCGATACCCACCACATTCACATCGTTAACCATGAGCAGGATCTGGGAGGCCGATTGAACAGGGGTGGATGGGATGGCATGCGCATCGTGGGTCACGATCTGTTCCTCGCTGTACCGTGTATCCATGGCCGGTTTGAAGATCTCAACCTTCTGTTTTGCAATCCGGGCACGGTTGAGACGGCGGATCAGTTCTTCGGTCTTGCCGGAAAACATCGACCCGCAGATCACTTCGATCCAGCCGGTCCGGGAGGGAATGTTTTTTTCAATCAGCATGGATTCCTCTGGAAAGTTTTTTATCTTTATGGCACAATTCACCGCAAAAGTAAGAAAATTCAGATTTGATATCCCCATCATGAATCATTTGAACAAAACCATTCTCCGGGATGAGGCACAGATTCTGCTGGAAGCCATCACGGAACAGTTTGAAGCAATCAAAGCCTTTGAAGACAAGATCCCCCAGATCGAGCTGGATATCATCATGGAAAATATCCGGAAACTCTATGAAAATCTTCACATGCTGAACCGGGTTGGCGACGCCGGTCTTCATAGAATCCCCCCACAGCAGGAGATGCCGTCTGTCGTACCAGAAATCCCTCTCTCCCCTGAAAAAGACCGGGAGAATGTTCCTGAAGAAAAGCCGCCCTCGCAGCCTGCGGTAAAGATCATGGTTGAAACAACGCCTTCGGTCGCACCGTCGAAAGAGCATCACAGGCATTCCGCGGGCTCCCCCGGGATCGATCTTTTTTCGACAGAAAGCAGCGACTTTACCGAGAAACTGAAAGAGACCCGTGAAAAGAGTTATGCTTCGGAACGGATCTCTTCCCAGAAGAAAGAGCTTAAAGCCTCGATCTCCATCAACGAGAAGTTCCTCTTTATCAATGAGCTTTTCGACGGAAACCTCAGGGAATACAACATTACCATCGAAACGTTGTCAGGGTTTAAGGATCTTCGCGAAGCGCTCGACTTCCTTGACCTGCTGAGGATTAAAAATTTATGGGAGAGTGATTCGATGGCGTTCAAGCGCATCCGGGAACTTGTTGAAAAGCAGTTCTGACCCGGAGGTCACCGGCTGCCGGCAATCTCATTGATCAGCTCCAGCACCTTCCCCATCTCATTCAGCGTGATTAGTACCGTCCTGTACTTTTTAAAATCAGGGATCCCCCTGAAATAGCCGCTGTAGAATTTCCGCATCTCCAGGAGTGTCCTTCTTTCCCCTTTGTAGGCAACAGAACGCTCAAGATGGATACGGAGTACATTCACACGTTCCTCCAGGGATGGCGGAGGGATCAGCTCTCCGCGCTCCAGCCATGCTTTGCATTCGCGGAAGATCCAGGGATTGCCAACGGCAGCCCGGCCGATCATTAACCCGTCAACCCCGTACCGGTCTCTCATCTCTTTCGCAACCACCGCCCCGGTAATATCACCATTGCCGAATACCGGGATGTGGATCTTCGCACTGGCCTTTACCTTTCCGATTAGGGTCCAGTCAGCCTGTCCGCCATAGAGCTGTGCACGGGTTCGTCCGTGGATGCTGATGGCCACGATCCCGGCATCCTGGAGCCGTTCGGTGATCTCCATGATATTCCGGTTCCGGTCGTCCCATCCGAGCCGGGTCTTGGCGGTCACCGGCACCCGCACGGCTTTCACAACGGCTTCCGTCATGGCTGTCATTTTCGGAAGGTCATTCAGCAGGGCTGCACCGCCTCCCTTGACGACCACTTTCTTTACCGGGCATCCGAAATTCAGGTCGATGAAATCAGGTTGAACGCTTTCAGCGATGATGGCAGCTTTCCTCATGCTTTCCACCGAATCGCCGAAGATCTGGATCCCGATGGGCCGCTCATCCTCCCCGAACTTCATCTTGTTCGTACTCTTCTCCGCTTCACGGATCAGGCCTTCCGAAGAGACAAATTCAGTGATGAGAAGATCGGCGCCGAACTGCTTGCAGAGCGACCGGAACGGCATATCGGTGACGTCTTCCATGGGAGCCATGATGAGGGGACAATCCCCGAGTTCAATGTGACCGATCTTTGCCAAAAAGCCTTATTTTTGCAGCAAAATTAATGAATTTCGGGGGTTCCCATGAAAAATGCATTGCTGTCGCACCTGTCGCCTGTTGCAAAGATCTTCTTCGTTCTCATGCTGGTCACCATCGGGTTGATGCTTGCCGTGCTGGGAGGGCTGCTCCTTACCATGATTCAGTATCATACCGACATGGCAAAAGCAGTTCTGCTTCTTTCCAGCATCAATGACCCTGCCTCCATTCCCCTTCTGAAAGAACTCCAGATCCTTCAGTCGGTTCTTCTCTTCATCGTCCCGGCACTGATTGCGGGAATGCTTTTTGAACAGGGCACTGCAGGCTATTTCGGGATGAAGATCCTTCCGGCCGGACAGATCCTTCTGCTCATCCTCGTCATCATGATGGTCAGCCTGCCCCTGATAAACTGGATGGTATCCCTGAACGAAATGATGAAACTGCCGGCAGCTTTTGCAGGAATCGAGCAGTGGATGAAAGATGCGGAAGACCAGGCATCCCAGGTCACGGAGAAATTCCTGGATGTTCAGTCGTTCGGCGGTTTTGCCGTCAACATGCTGATGATCGCCATCATCCCCGCCATCGGGGAAGAGTTGTTGTTCCGTGGGTTGTTTCAGCGTTTGCTGGGTGAATGGTTCCGGAACGTGCATGTGGCCATCTTCGTTGCGGCTTTTCTTTTCGCAGCCATCCATCTTCAGTTCTACGGCCTCCTTCCGAGGATGATGCTGGGGGTGATGTTTGGCTATCTCTACCTCTGGACCGGAACGATCTGGGCCCCGGTCTTTGCGCATTTCCTGAACAACGGGGCGGCCGTCCTGGTTTCTTACCTGTCGAATACCGGCGTAATCCATGCCGATTATGAGAACTTCGGTTCAACGGATAATGTTTTCCTGATTACGGGAAGTGTTGTTTTTACCGGGATGCTGCTGTACGGGATTTTCATGATGAGCAGGAGGATTATAAAAAATGAAGAATGAAGAATGAAAAATGAAGAATGAATGATTGACGGGGTTAAAATAAAAAAGATATCAATCTATGCCGCAGGGATCGTTGCGAGCCTGTTGCTTGTTTCCCTGCTTCTCAGGAATGTTATCTTTTCATTTTACATGGAACGGAAGATCAGCAGGTTCAACAATGAATACCATGCCATCCTTTTGATCGATAAGGCCGGGATCCGGAATTTCAGCAGCATCCTGCTGACCGGCATCAGCCTTAAACCCGAAAACGGCGATACCCTCCTTTCCATCGATTCTGCCCGGGCCTCCCTGAGTTTCTGGAAAATGATCGTTGGCCGGGTTGCATTGCAGGACCTGGAACTGGGAAAGGTCCGCATAAGTGTCAGGCAGGCTGATACGACGACAAATTACATGTTCCTGCTGAGGGGAAGAAAAACCCTCCACACCGAAGATACCCTTGAACATCCGAATTATGCTTCTTTTTTTTCACGTCTCTCGTCGGCTGTTTTTGAGCAGATCCCATCTTCGGTGACAATCCGGGAACTTATCTTCTCTTACGAAAAAGAGAGACACCGGGTCGTTTTTGATATCCCGGGTTTCAAGACCGAACATCATGCTTTTCATACCGATGTCACGGTGACGGAAAATGATTCTGTTCATCACTGGGTCCTCGCCGGGAGCCTTGACAATTACGCTCATGGAACAGGGTTCCGCCTCTATTCCGCAACTTCTGAAAAAATCAAAGTCCCCTTTATCGGGTTCGCCTATAAAGCTTCGGCATCGTTTGATACCCTTACTTTCCAGTTATCCGAAGAAGCGAGGGAGGATGATCTTTTTCACGGTAAGGGGATGACGATCCTCCGGGGATTGGTTGTCCACCAGGAAAAGATCGCTTCTTCCGATGTAGCCTTTGACCGGCTGGGAATGGAGTTTGCCGTCAACATCGGATCCGATTATTTTGAGATGGACAGCTCCTCGCAGGTTTTCTTCAACCGCCTGAGTTTTCATCCTTATATGAGGTACCGCCCCGATCCTTCGAAACAGATCACCTTCTCCATCCATAAACCCGACTTTCCCGCAGAGGAACTTTTCTCCTCCCTGCCCGAAGGCCTGTTCAGTACGATGAAAGGAATGAAAGTGACGGGAAACCTTGGTTTCAGCCTTGATTTTTTTGTCGACCTTTCGTTGCCGGATTCTTTACGTTTCATGGCTGATGTGAAACGAAAGCGGTTTGGCGTTGTCTCCTATGGCAATGCAGACCTCACCCGGATGAACGGACCTTTTGAATACACGGCCTATGAAGGCGGACAGCCGGCAAGGACCTTTGCTGTAGGCCCTGGAAACCCCGACTTCCGCCAACTCAACAAGATATCGCCCTTCCTTCAGATCTCCGTGCTGAATTCCGAAGATCCGGGGTTTTTCCTCCACCGGGGATTCATTGGCGAGGCCTTCCGGGAGTCCATCATCCAGAATATCAAGGAACGGAAATTTGCACGGGGCGGAAGTACCATCACCATGCAGCTGGTGAAGAACGTCTTCCTCAACCGGAACAAGAACATCGCACGGAAACTGGAGGAGATCCTGCTTGTCTGGCTGATCGAAAACCAGGAACTTTGCCCGAAAGAGCGGATGTTCGAGGTCTACCTGAACATTATTGAACTGGGACCGCACGTATACGGCGCAAATGAAGCGGCCCGTTATTATTTCCGCAAGGATGCCTCGAAGCTGACCCTGCAGGAATCGATCTTCCTGGCTTCGATCATTCCTAAACCCCGCTGGTTTTTCTATTCCTTCGACGAGACAGGGCACTTGAACCCCTCAACAAAAGCGTTTTACAGCCTTCTCTCCGGCAAGATGCTGAAGAAAGGCCAGATCAGCCAGGATGAATACGAGAAACTGGTTCCGGATGTGACGCTGACCGGGCCTGCAAAGCTGCTGTTGAAGTCTGAAAAATTGGTCCCGGCCGATTCTCTTGAGTCAATAGGAGATTAATAACCCCTGATAAAATTGTTCCCTGTTCGCAAAACTGACCGGAAATCAGAGGTCGGAGGTCAGAGGTCGGAGGTCTGAGGATGGAGGATGGAAGATGGAAGATGGAGAATAGAGGATGGAGGTTAGAGGTTAGAATGCAGGTACTTCTGCTAATACCCAATACCCATTACCCAAAGCCTAATAACAGGTCATCCAGACGCTTGTAGACTTCTTAGTGCTTTTTCACAAAATTCTTACTACTTTTTCGTAAGATTCTTACTACTTTTTAGAGAACTTCCAGGCACTATTTACCGGATTTCTTTTTAAGGGTTATTCCTGCCGGAAATGGAACCGTACTTACGATCACGTGAGACCGTACTTACGATGACGTGAGACCGTACTTACGATGACGTGAGACCGTACTTACGATCGCGTGAGACCGTATATAATGAAAGCTATATACGGTCCCATTTTCAGGCAGCTGTTTTTCCTGGAAAGACCCCTCTTTTTTCTGTTATACGGCAGGCGAATTTCACTCCTGCTGTCACCCCTGAAAACTAAAATACCCGGATGGAATAATAATAACAGCTAATTTCTTTAAATTGCATGGTTAATTTCAGGATCGGGCTTGCCGGGTAACCTCAACTGATGAGTTTACCCGGGTGTTGGCAGCAACTATTAATAATAATTACGCTAACCAATTAATCACTTGATAAATAAAATTGCATATTGTATAGTATTTATGATATTCATTCCAGGATGTGGGTTCTGGCATGACTCCTTACTTGTGACAAATGATACTGACAAATCAATTGTTGTTTTATTTACTTCTGTTGATGATACAATCTACAATAAATCGATTTATTTATTCTCAAAACCAAGCTTTTTCGACAATGGAGTTGAATACCCAAATATACGTGAGGTGCTGAAACCAAATGAATCGGTTGACTATGGCTATCATGGAAATTATAAGGAACAGTTTAAAAAAGACAGCTCAAAAAGATGGAAGGTTTTCCTGTTTGATGAGTTTTCACTAGTCCAGATAGCAAATGATACGACTCTTGATTCAAATATTATTCAAAAATGTTTGGTTGGTTCATTTACCATAAACAAATCATTCTTTGAGAGGTACAGAAACAAACCCATTTCGTGCAAAGCCATGCAATACAAAACACGAAAGGTCAAACAAGTTGAATAAATTAATAGCTGCTGCCAACAAGCCCGCAACCGCATGCCGGGGCAGTTGGAAAGGATAGTTGATCAGGTCACTAAACATGAGTACAAAAAGCATAGCTAAAGTAAAGTAATCCCGCAAAGCGGCTGCGGGCCGAGCGTTAGCGCGCATTCTATGAAACAAATATTCGTCATATTGCTATTTCTTTCGACAATTAGCTATGGTCAAATTGCCTCAGAAAGTAATTGGCCGATTTCAATCCAAAAAGAGTTCAATAAACTGGATCTTGGGAAAAATGATACACTTCTTGTTTACTACACAAGTATTGGACCTTGGTCAACTCTTCCTGATTCTTGCAAACACATTTCGTCAATTTGGATTCTTAGTTCAAATCAACACAGATATTTAGTGAAACAAATTTCATGTATTCTTCCTTCAAATAGTAGCTCGTTTGAAATATCTCCAATTCCATTAAAATATTTCACATCTCATTTGGCTGATTTTAGGCATAATAAGGAATTTCTAAAGAACCAGAAAAAATTTGTTACAAGTTCAGATCAAAACATAGAGTATTTGATTTTCATGTCTTCAAACACCAGAGTAATCTTAAATCTCCCTAAGGATATAATTGATAATAAAGAATGGAAAAAACATGATTGGAGTAAGTCGATCATTAGTGCCTTCGATACTACAAAATATTATATTTATAAAATGAACGCGCGCTAACGAGCCCGCAGCCTCAATGCGGGGTTTGTCGGTAAGGAAAGAAGTTGTGGCTAATAAGAAGGAAACAAAAAGCAAAAATAGACTCTGCTAATGCCTGCAATGCGGCTTCGGACTGGGAGTTACAGGCAATGTTAAAAAACGACCTGTCTGTTCTCCATTAAAAGGACAAAACTTTAAACAAAATAGTATGAGCGAAAATGTAATACGGAAACCTTTCAATAAAAGAGCATTCATTTCAACAGCCCTAGTTGTCTCTGGTTTATTACTCCCGATCAGTGGATTAATGAATCATCTCCTTCAATTTGAAGGGTTAACCTTTGCAAGGCATTTCTGGATGTCTGTTCATGATATTTCAGGAATATTATTTGTACTATTTTCCATCCTTCATATTTCATATAATTGGAGAGCGCTAATTAATTATGTGAAAAAAGTAAAAGATATCTTTATCAGCAAGGAAGCATTGATTGCGATAATTCTTGTCGTTAGTATCGTAGGCTTAGTTTCGTCACATGTCTTTCATAGTAATAAATAAACATTGCCCATAACGAGCCCCAACGGCAATCCCGGGTACTCGGGACAATGTTGCAGTAGCAAAGGTTACACCTTTGCTGCGGTTGTCGGCCAAGCGTTAGCGCCAAACATATTGATTTGACATTTAACCATTTTTAACAGACAAGCGCCTATATAAGATAATCAGTAAAAACATGATCCTGAAAAAAGCAATACCATTTCTTCTCCTTTCCATTGTGCTTGTCTGCTCATGCAAAAAGAATGCGCCTGACAATTCTGCACTCATAAATTCTTCAGCATCACTGATTAAAGAAATGAGTTATTATGATTCAATTGGTAATTTTATTACCTCACAATCCATGGAATATAACTCACAACGTCAGATTGTTTTAATGAAAAGTTATTATCCCAAACAATATGATACGGTTATTACGCGGTATGAATATCATTCAAACCAGGTAATTGAAAGCCATTTTGATACGAATGACATGTTGAATTACAAATATATTTATGAACTTAACGGTATTGGGTTAGCCGTATCCCGAACAATTATCGACTACAAATCATCAGCTGATTCAACGTTAAACCTGGATGCAACCTATAAATACAACTCAGAGGGTTTCCTGATCGAATCAAAATTCTCACCTGATGATAGTCTTCATTGGTTTAAAATGAATTACCAGATATCCGGAAGTAATATTTCCTCTCAACAATATTCTGATAAGTATGGGTCTGGGCCATTAAGAATATTTGTTTATTATCCCAATTCAATAAACACGCTGGGAAATTATAATGAAGGTATTTCCTGGTTCGGGAAATCAAGTAAAGAATTAGCTAAATCGTCAGCATACAATACATCTGCTCCCGATTCAATGTATTATTTTTATTCGTTTGATTCTCAAAACAGGCCTGCTATTGAAAAATTCCGGGAACAACACCCAAGTGTCGGTAGTCGAGATTTAAGAATTACATATTATTGATAGCAGGATTCAATAATTAAAGAAGGCACCAAGCATAATGTAAGTATAACCTGTACAATGGATCTTTCTGCAAAACACCTTTAATTATGAACATAAAATTACCTTTGGCAATCTTGATTTTGTTTGGAGTTCAGGCATCCACTTTGTCAGGCCAACAAAGATTTGCTGTAAGTATTGAGGGTGGCCCATCTTACACATACATACACGGAAGCCAGGATAATTCTGATTTTCTTAAACCAATTCTGGGAGGCTACGGGGGCGTTGCATTCCAATATAATTTTTTGGATAAGCTGGCCTTTAAGACTGGAATTGCATATGAGCGAAAAGGAGCTGACCTGCTCGTCAATTCCATCATGTTAAATTATACATTTCATTTCGACTATCTGACCATTCCAATGCTGATCAAGGGATCGTTCGGGAAAAAAGTCCGCTTCCTTGTATCAGCCGGTCCCTATGTTAGCTATCTGATCCATCAAACTTATATCAATAACCATTATTATCCTTATAATTTCGATTATCCTATTCCTGATCCATCGTCTTATGAAAATGCCAATAAATTTGATTTTGGGGTCATAGCAAGCATCGGTATAGAAGTGAGAATAAAACACCAGTATGCACTTTCAATGGAAGTCAGTGATCATTACGGGTTGGTCAATACCGGCTTATTCCCGAGCTTTTTGAGTGAAAGTGGAATGCAGTACAATTTTGACCATGACGCCATAAATAACGCAGTTATCCTGAGCCTTGGATTTTCTTATTTCTTTCCATCAGGAAATATGAATTGAAGACAATGGGAAAATAAATTAATCAACGGTAAGATAGACCTCAATTTGCGCACTGTTTACACCAATGCAGTTGACCCTGCCTTCAAAAAGTAAACGAAAACAAAGAAAAATGAAGTAAACCGACTGTCAGTCCTCTTAAACTCTGATGAAATATCCTGAATGCTGGTATACACAGCAACAAATTGAAAGGAATACAACGTAAAATTAATTAAATGAAAGAAAAAATCCTGACAATTTATTCAATAATTCTCCTGGGAATTACTTATACAAATGCTCAAAGTCTGGGAAGGGTAGGATCACCAAACGATACTGTCACAACTTGTACTGCCGGTACAGTATTGATGGGTGGTGGAGCCGATGTTGATGCTGCTTTCACATGGATGATTACTAAATCCGGAGGAGGAGATTTTGTAGTTATTCGTGCCACCGGAACAAATGCTTACAATAGCTACATATACGGTCTCGGACCCGCTAACTCAGTGGAAACATTTCTTGTGAATTCTAAAACAAAAGCAAATGACTCTGTTATCGTTCAGGCAATCAGAAAAGCAGAAGCAATTTTTTTTGCCGGGGGTGATCAAAATGATTACATCACTTTTTATAAAGGAACGGCTTTAGGAAAAGTCATCGATTATTTGGCCAATGTAAAGCATGCACCCATTGGCGGCACAAGCGCTGGCATGGCTATTCAGGGTTATATTTATTATGACGGAATAACGAATGTTCTGTCGTCGGAGGCTTTATTAAATCCTTATGCGTCAGGAACGGGGATACATTATAACGATTTTTTACATAACCCCTTTCTTAAAAAGACAATATGCGACACTCACTTTAGTACCAAGGGTGGAACTACAAGTAATGGTATTACCGGCAGGCAAGGCAGACTAATGTCCTTTTTAGCACGTATGATTACCGACTCAACCCTGTCGGATGGAAAAGGGATTGCCTGCGATGAAAAAACTGCAGTTTGCATTGATGAAAATGGAATTGGAATGGTTATCGGAGTCAATAAAGCTTATTTCCTTCGGCAATGGTGTGCAGCACCTGAAACCTGTGTTTCCGGATTACCGCTCACATGGACGAACGGAGCAAAAGTATACATCATAAAGGGTCCGGGCAACTATACCACATTACCTGACAGGAGTAAATCAGTGAATCTCAGTGACTGGATTACAGTATCAGGTGGAACCTACAATTATTGGACTGTGAATAATGGCTTACTAACAATTGGCCAAACAACGGGAACACCTGTCATCTGTAACCCATATGCAATTGATGAAATTAATTCTGTTTCACGGGTACAAATATTCCCTAACCCCACCCCTGATTTTGTATACATTACGCTTCAACAACCTTCTGAAAATTCAACAGTTAAACTGGTCAGTATCACAGGACAAATCTTCTATGAACGGACAAATTTAGCTGGCAATCAGTTTAGATTGGATATATCAAGCCTTATGAATGGACTGTATATTATAGAAATAATACACGACGGGAATGTGTTAAGAAGTAAAATCGTAAAACAATAAATAGCACGTAAAGTCGACGTTTTCTGCAACAACCAAATCCTATGACAAATCAATTAAGGTTGATTGAACGGTATAAAACAGAACCCAAAATACTTTCAGATATGAAAAAACTAATTCCACTCTTGTTTTTTCTCTTGCCGGTTCTCTCCTTCAGCCAGCAGAACGGGTATAAATCTTCTCCCCTCGATTATGCCTGGAAGGAGGTAGGGAATACCGGGTTCACTTTAGGAAGTGCCACCTATACAGGCATTGCAATCGGACTTGATGGAACCCCTTATGTGGTGACGGCGGATGGTGCGATTGACCTGCGTGCCGGCGTGATGAAATTCAACGGGACCTACTGGGATACCCTAGGGACATACGGGTTTTCGCCCGGCCAGGCCGGGATGCCATGCCTGGCCATCAGTCCTGCCGGGGAACCGGTGGTTGCTTTTATGGATTATACACAAGCCTCAAAGGCATCCGTCATGAAATTTGACGGTACAAACTGGGTTTTTATCGGGGACGCAGGTTTTACACCCTCCTCGATCTATTATTCTCTGAGTCTTGCCTTCAATCCGGTGACCGGCCTGCCTGCAGTCGCTTTTACCGATTGGTCACAAAACGGAAAAGTTTCCGTAATGAATTTCAACGGAAGCAGCTGGACAATGACCGGGAGTGCCGGTTTCTCGGTTGGCAATGCCGTCTCCTATACAAACCTCACCTTTAATACGGCGGGAGAACCCTATGTTTCGTATGTTGATTCGGTACATTCATACAAAATTACGGTCATGAAGTTCGATGGAGCCAACTGGGGCGTGGTCGGGAATGAAGGCTTTTCAACCGGGGCGGCGATGATGTCAACGCTTGCAGTCAGCCCGGCCGGTGAACCCTATGTGGCCTTTCCCGATAATGGGAATGAAACAAAAGTAACGGTAATGAAATTTAACGGCAGCAGCTGGGCCGTTGTCGGGACTCCCCAGTTCAAAGCACCCTGGTCTACCTTAACCAGCATTGCTTTCAGTCCGCTTGGAATACCCTATGTGGCTTTTACCTGCTCGGTCAACCCCTATAAAGCGGCAGTAATGAAATTCAACGGAACGGACTGGTCATTGATCGGTCCTGAGGGATTCTCGGCAGGTGAAGCTGACCATGTAACACTTGCTTTTAGTCCCTCCGGTCAGCCCTATGTGGCATATGTGGATTGGGGGAATAGTTATAAAGCAACCGTTATGAAATATGATTCGGTTTATGTCGGGATACCGGAAGCACAAAAACTGAAATTGTCGTTATACCCCGATCCCGCATCCTCGACATTGACAATAGGGTTTATGAACAACTCCTGCCCGGTAAATTCCTTGGATATAGAGGATGCAAAGGGAACGATCCTGTTTGAGGCCCGGAACCCCGGAAGCAGCATCACAGTTGACGTTGGAAACTTTCCGGCCGGCGTCTACTTTGTTAAATTGACAACATCAGGATCACACTATTGTGGAAAATTCTGTAAAAAATAAAATTCAATATGAATAAAACCACGCTAACGAAAATCGGTTCCTTGATTTCCTATGGGTTTGCGGTAGCAGGCCTGGTATTCCTGATTTTCACCAAACATTTATTCGCGGTTCATCCGGTTGGGATCATCATCCAGCTGCTTTCCTTCGGGCTTATGATCTGGGCACGGATAACATTTGGATTCCGCAGCTTCCACGCGGTGGCCAATACAACCAGGGGGGGACTGGTAACCCATGGTCCTTATCGCATCCTCCGCCACCCGATCTATGCTTCCGTCATCTATTTCACCTGGGCCGGTGTGCTGTCGTACCCTTTTTCTATTGCGGTTGCAGCGGCTCTCCTGATCACGCTGAGCTTAATCGCACGGATGCTTCTGGAGGAAATATTCTTAAAGGTTACCTACCCCGAATACATTGAATATTCTGAACATTCGTACATGTTACTTCCGTTTCTTATCTGATGAAAATGAAAAAACTTTTCCTTCTTCTTAGTCTCTCGCTCTGTCTTGTTTCTGCATTTGCCCAGTGGAACTGGCAAAACCCGGTCCCGGTGGGAAATACGTTGCGCTCTGTTTTCTTTACGGATGCAAATACAGGATATGCGGCAGGGATGGCCGGAACCATCCTGAAGACCACTGACGGGGGAGCCACATGGACGATACGCAGGAGCCGGACCACCATGGACCTGCATTCGGTCTTCTTTTCAGATCTCTATACGGGTTATGTAGTCGGCGATTACGGGGCCATGGTGAAAACCACCGATGCAGGTGAAACCTGGACACTTCTGCCGAATGTGACTTCGGATATGTTGACATCGGTTTATTTCACCAATAATTTAATTGGGTATGTCTCCTCAGGCTATTTTACAGCGAACATCTATAAGACAACCGACGGGGGAGAGACCTGGGTTTCCGTCTCTACGGGGACCAACATGCCGATGATGGGGATTTACTTTGCGGATTACAAAATCGGCTACTCCTGCGGCATGAACGGAAAGATCAGAAAAACAACCGACGAAGGCAACACCTGGGTCGACTCTCCGAGTTCCGTGACTAATTACCTCACTTCAATCTGGTTTACCAGCGAGAAGGTCGGGTATGTGACGGGTTACAACGGAACCATCCTGAAAACCACCAATGGAGGTCAATGGTGGGGCGCTCAAACGACGGGGACAGTCCTGGGCTTCGAATCCATCTGTTTCCCGGATACCAATACCGGCTATGCTGTCGGCGACAGCGGGATCATTTATAAGACCATCAACGGAGGTGCAAACTGGACGGCCCAGTCGAGCGGAACAAAGGAATGGCTCCTGTCGGTTTATTTTACCGATGTCAATACAGGTTACGCCACCGGCATGCATGGCATCCTGTTGACCACCGTTAACGGAGGAACAACCTGGACCCAGTTATCACGCGGTACGACGAAGATGCTCTATTCTATTTCTTTCCCCAATGTCAGCACAGGCTATGCTGCAGGTGAAAAAGGAACCCTGTTGAAAACAACCAACGGGGGAAACGAATGGATCCCTGTTGCGAGCGGAACCCTTCAGAATTTAAATGCCGTTCATTTTACAGATGCCAGTACGGGCTTCCTGGCTGGCGATAACGGCACCATCCTGAAGACCGTGAACGGCGGCTCTGCCTGGACATCCTACCCGGCGGGTATCAGCAACTCCTTAACCGCCATGTTCTTTGTTGATGCCAACAAGGGTCATATTATCGGGGAAAACGGGATTGTTTTGAATACTGCCAACGGGGGAGCGACCTGGACAACCGTAAGCACCGGGATACCCGACAGACTTACTTCTGTTTTCTTTACGAGTGCCGATACGGGTTATATAACCGGCGTTACATGGTTGTTTGAGACGCATATTTTAAAGACGGTAGACGGAGGGGCTACCTGGTCTGTTCTTTTACACAGCATAATGTGCGGATATGAATCGGTATTCTTTACAGATGCCAATACTGGATTTGTCGGGGGAAGTATTTCAGACCAGGCCCTCCTGCTGAAAACCACGGATGCAGGTGCAACCTGGGATACAGTGCCCGTTTATTACTCCGGCCCGTTTCTCGCCATCCGGTTCGTTGATCCCGAAACAGGTTTTATTGCGGGTGCCGGAATAATCATCAGGACATCCGACGGTGGCAATACATGGAAGACATTGCAAAGCGGGACCTCCAATTACCTCTATTCAATTTCTTTTCCCGAGGCCACAATAGGTTATGTTTCCGGAGAGGGCGGAACGATCCTGAAGACCACCAACAGCGGAGGGTTTCCCGTAGGGGAGAGAAATTTAACGACAGGATCCGGTACACTGAAGGTTTATCCCAATCCCTCTTCGGGAAAGGTTACCCTCGAAATTCCGGGTGCTTTCTCATCAGGCAGGTTATCCATCCGGAACCTGTGCGGGAAAGAGCTCATCACCCGGCAGATCAATGAGAAAAGGCCGGTGATCAATGTTGCTGACCTGCCAGCCGGGATCTATATCGTCAGCATCACGACTAATGATTGTATCCTGACCGGGAAGATCGTCAAACAATGATTTACGAAATGCACAATCATTTTTAATCAGCCCCATGGAGGTTGAGGTGCATGGTTAATTCCCTATCACTTGCGACGATTTGAAAAGCATTTTACCAGATAATACCACGCTACTCTGCGATGACGAGGCCCGCGCGGCCTGAGCGCAAAAAAGAAAGAAGGCTGCCTTTTGAGCCACCCTCTATTGATTTCTCCACAAATCTGAAAGCAAATTTTCGAGTTGTTCGAAAAAAAAACCGCCTTGCAGCGGTTCTTTGTTGGCGGAGAGAATGGGATTCGAACCCATGAACCGCTTTTGACGATTACACACTTTCCAGGCGTGCGCCTTCGACCAACTCGGCCATCTCTCCAAAACCAGTTAACGCTTTCATTAACCGGGGTGCAAAAGTAAGAAATATTTCTTGATTCTCAAACAGTCATCTCTCCCCGGAGGGAAACCTGCAGGAGCCGTTCCACCTCTTCCTTCGGGAAACCGCATCCCAGCAGGTACATCAGCTTGGTAACCGCCGATTCGGTGGTGATGTCATAACCGCCGATCACCCCGATCTTTCCCAGTCCGGCACTGGTCTCATATTTGCCGATCTCCACCTTCCCGCCTTTGCACTGGGTCACATTGAAAAGAATGATGCCTTTGTCAACAGCCTCCTTCAGCAAATCCAGGAACCAAGGTACGGTCGGGGCGTTACCTGCACCGAACGTCTCAAGAATCACGGCCTTCAGTCCCGGCGTGGTCAGGGTGTTTTTTACAATGTTTTGATTTATTCCCGGAAAAAGCTTCAGGATGGCGATGTTCTCATCCAGCTTCTTGTGCACTTTAAGCTTTTTGAATTTCGGATTCAGGATATGTTCGTTGTGATACCGGATGTATACTCCCACATCCGCGAGAACCGGGTAGTTCCCCGATACAAATGCATCAAAGTTCTCTGCATTGAATTTGGTCGTCCGGTTGCCCCGGTAAAGCGTATTGTCAAAACAGATGGCCACTTCCGGCACAACCGGGGTATCCTGTTCTTTGGCAGCAGCGATCTCGATGGAGTTGATGAAATTTTCACGCCCGTCGGTGCGTACCATCCCGATGGGAAGCTGCGAACCCGTCAGGATGACCGGCTTGCCCAGGTTTTCCAGCATGAAGCTGAGGGCCGATGCGGTATAGGCCATTGTATCGGACCCATGCAGCACTACAAAACCGTCGAACGATTCATACTTCTCCTCGATGACCTTTGCCAGTTCGATCCAGAACGAAGGACTCATGTTGGAAGAGTCGAGAAGGGGATTGAAGGTGTGAAAATCGAAGCGGTAATTAAAATTCTCCAGCACCGGCAGGTACTTGTAGAGGTTAGTGAACGTCAGCGGCTTCAGGGTGCCGCTCTTCGGGTCCTGCACCATCCCGATGGTTCCGCCGGTGTAAATGATGAGGATAGAGGTCTGGTCGGTCATTTTATTGGTATTAGGTATTAGGTTTTAGGTGTTGGATGCTGGATGCTGGATGCTGGATGCTGGATGCTGGATGCTGGATGCTGGATGCTGGATGCTGGATGCTGGATGAATCACAATCAACAAAATTACAAAGTTTAACTCCTAATACCTTAAACCTAAAACCCAATACCCAATACCCTATACCCACACAACCAGCATCTAGCAACCAGCATCCAGCATCAACTTAAACAGCATTTCTGCGTTCCGTGTCGTTATCTCCGCCACCTCCTCAACAGGTAATTTCTTAATCTCAGCAACCTTGGCAGCGATGAGCGGGATGTAGGCGCTTTCATTCCGCTGTCCGCGGTAAGGAACCGGGGGGAGATAGGGAGCGTCGGTCTCCAGCAGCAGGTGTTCAAGCCCGGTCGCCTCAACCACCTTCTGCAGACCTGAATTTTTGTAGGTGATGATGCCGCCGATCCCCAGCATGAAGCCAAGTTCCGTAGCTTGTTGTGCCTGTTCGGCCGATCCGCCAAAACAATGGAAAACACCTTTCAGCCCGGGATTGTTCTTCTGCCGGATCACCCCGATCGCAATGTCGAAGGAATTCCTTGTGTGAATTGCGGCCGGCAGCCTGTACTCAACAGCAAGGTCAAGCTGATCGCTGAATGCAGCGGTCTGCTCATCAGCAAATGTCTTGTCCCAGTAAAGGTCGATGCCGATCTCGCCGATGCCCAGGAAAGTTTCCCGGTTGTTTTCCAGCATCTTCCGGATAAAATCAAGTTCTTCGCGGTAATCCGCCTTCACCGAAGTGGGATGAAGCCCGATCATGGGGAAACAGGTTTGCGGGTAGCGCATGGCCACCTGCATCATACGCTCGTAATAACTCCGGTCGATGGCCGGAAGCAGCAGCCTGTCAACACCTTTAGCGATCGCATGCTGAACCGCTGCATCGCGGTCGGGATCAAATTCCTCTGCATAAAGATGGGTATGGGTGTCGACAAAATTCATGGCGGGTTCTACTGGTTAAGGGCACTGATCATGGCTGCCGTATCCTGGTCAAGCATGCACCGGAAATGACCTTTCGGACATTTTTCAAAGCCGATCTTGGAACAAGGACGGCACGAAAGACCTTTCACTTCAAAGATCCGGGAAACTGCATTTTCCTTTCCTTCAACATAGGGGAACATCCCGAATTCCGGAATGGTGTTTCCCCAGACCGACAGGATATCCTTCCCGAAGGCGGCAGCGATGTGCATCAGCCCGGTGTCGTTGGTGATCACCTTGGCAGCCTGCCGGATGAGGGAGGCACTCTGGTTGATTGAAAACCGGCCGCAGGCATTATAAACAGCAGATCCTGCAAGCTGTACAATCCTGTTGCCGCTCTCCACATCTTCCTTTCCGCCCAGCAGGACAACCGGCTGCGACAGCCGGGTGCAGACTTGTGCCACCTTCTCTTCCGGAAAAATTTTCGTCCGGTGTTTCCCGCCGATTACAAAAGCCACAAACCCTGCCCGGAAGGGATCCGGCAAAATTGAAAGATCAACCTCTTCCCCGGAAGGGATAAAATAATCGAGCCCTTTCCGGTCGTTCACGATGCCAAGCGGTTTCACTGCTGAAAAGTAACGGTCAACAATGTGGATCCGGGGCAGGCGGTCAACCCTGAAGTTGACGATCAGCCACTTTTTAAGATTCAGTTTTTGAAATGTTCCGCAAGGTTTGCGCAGATTTAGCAGGAGATACCTGGAGCGGAGATTTTTGTGAAGGTCGACAATGAAATCAAATTTTTCGGCCTTCAGCTGCGGCAGCAACTCCTTGAAATTCTTTTCATACAGCCAGATCCGGGTAAGCCAGGGATTCTCCTGCAGGATGGATTGGTTTTGTTTCTTGGTGAGATAATGGATCTCCGCATCCGGCAGCCCGGTTTTAAGGCACCGGATCACCGGGGTGGTCAGGATGATATCCCCGATGGAGCTGAAACGGATGATCAGGATCTTTTTCAACGGACAAACGGATTGTTCTGCTTTTCGTACCCGATGGTGGATTCCGGACCATGGCCGGCATAAATAACCGTATCATCGGGCAGGGTAAATAATTTTTCGCGGATGCTTTTCATCAGCAGGTCAAAGTTCCCGGACGGAAGGTCAGTCCTGCCGATCGTGTCACGGAAAAGAACGTCGCCTGTAAAGACAAACCCCTGTTCCTTATTGTAAAAACAGACACTTCCGTCGGCATGTCCAGGTGTATAAAAAACTTCCAGAACAACATCTCCGATCCGGATTTTGTCGCCGTCGACAAGATACCGGGCAGGGGGCGGGTTGTCGACCAGGGAATAGCCGAAAGAACCCGCGATCTCGGCAGCGGTAGCCAGGAATGGAACGGAGGCTTCATGGTATTCAGGATAGATCCCATACGTTTTCGCGGTAAAACCATTCCCGAAGATATGATCGACATGGCAGTGGGTTGTCAGGTTCCGGACCAGTTTTAAATTATTTTTTTCAATAAAACGCTTCATTTCCTGTTTTTCGTTGTCTTCATAACAGGCGGCGTCGATGATCGCACATTCGCCCGATCCGGACTGAAGGATATAGGAATTGACCTGGAAAGAATTGAAAACAAATTTCTCTATTTTTATCATGCGAAAACGGTTATAAATACTGACGCCCAAAGCCCTGCAAAGGTACGAAAACGAAGGAGATTGCCATGAGATATAAAATAATCTTAACTTAGCCGTTCCTTTTATACCCATTGTCTATACAAACCATGAATTCTGCGGAAAGGTATAAAATACGCCTCTGTTTTGCCGGGGTATCGTTCATCCTATACCTTGTTTTATCCTGCATTTCCTTTTCATCCAATGCCCAGTTCTACAATGGATCCCAGCTGACCTTCGGGAAAAGCCGCGTTCAGTTCAAAAATCTTTTCTGGAGCTATTTCCGGTTCGAAAAATTCGATACCTACTATTACCTCAACGGGAAGGAACTGGCGATGTATGCCGCCGAATATGCCGACACCCACGTCAAAGAGATCGAGACTGAACTTCAGTCGTCGCTTGAAGAGAAGGTCCAGTTCATTATTTTCAATAACCTTTCCGATCTGAAACAGAGCAACATCGGACTGGAAAGTGACTGGGAGAGTTACAATACGGGCGGGGTTACCAAGATCATCGGTGGAAAAGTGCTGGTCTATTTTGATGGCAATTATGACCATTTTGAACAGCAGATAAGGGCCGGCATTGCAACGGTGATCCTGAACGAGATGGTTTACGGTGCGGGGATCGGGGCCCAGATCAAGAACAACGCCATTTTTACCATGCCGGAGTGGTACATGAACGGGCTGGTCTCCTACATCTCAGAAAAGTGGAATCCCGAGGTTGACAACCTTGTGAAAGATGCCATCCTGAACAGGAAATATGAAAAATTCAACCACCTGACAGGAAAGGAGGCCACCTATGCCGGTCACTCGCTCTGGAATTACATCTCCCTGAAATACGGGGAATCTTCCATCCCGAATATCGTCTATATTGCCCGGCTGAACCGCAACGTGGAAAAAGGATTCCTGTTTGTGCTGGGAATTTCCTTTAAAGAGCTGATCGCCCAATGGCTTGACTTTTATAAGGGGATCTACCAGGCGGAAGATCCTTCACGCACAGATCTGACGGGTGACAAGATCATTAAAAAATCAAAACAGGATAAGGTTTACCGCCAGCTGAAGTTCAGTCCCGACGGGAAATATGCTGCCTATTGCGTGTATGACCTGGGGGTCTACAAGATCTACCTGTATGACCTCGAGACAAAAAAAAGCCGTAAGATTTATCGCGGGGGTTACCGTCTTGCCGAAAAGCCCGATTTTACCTACCCGATCCTGGCCTGGTACCCTACCGGGGAGATCCTGGCCATCATCACGGAGAAAAAAGGGGAAGATTACCTCTATTTCTATACGATCGATGAGAAGACGCTCGATCTTCAGATCCTTCATGATTTTCAGAAGATCCTTGATTTTTCCTATTCGGATGACGGCAGTAAGCTTGTTTTTTCAGCCGTTCAGAAGGGGCAGTCTGATATTTATGTCTACAACATCATTGCCGGGTCGTACGAACAGATCACGAAGGATGTTTATGACGACCTGAACCCGCGTTTTATCCAGCATTCAAGCCAGGTCATCTTCAGTTCCAACCGCGATAACGACACCATCCGATTTGATCCTGTCATCACTCCGAAAAATCTTCATTTTTCGCATGATATTTTTGTGTATGATTATGCGGAAAAGAAACCGGTTCTTCGCCGGATCACCCGGACCCCGCTCGTGGATGAGATCCAGCCGATGTCCTACGATGACCGGTTCGTCTGCTTCCTGAGCGACCAGAATGGAATCTATAACCGTTACCTGGCACGTTTCGATAGTGCCATTACCTTTATTGATACAACAACACACTACCGTTATTTCACAACCTCCTACCCGGTCACCAACAATTCCAGGAACATTCTCCAGCAGGATGTGAACACACGTGCAGCCAGGATCGGGGATGTGACTTTTTTAAACAACCGTTTTGAGCTGACCACCTCCGACCGGATTGAACCCAAGTTCCTGAAACCCTCAACCGTCACGAATACCTTCTATGAGAATTACCGGATGGGAATCCTGCGTGAAAAGGGAACCTCTTCTGTGAAAGATACCGTTCAGAGGAAGGAGGCCCCCAAGGCCCAGGGGAAAAAGCATTTTACCACCGTGAAGATCAGCGGGCCGGGTGGTAAGGCGGGTTCCGAAGGAGATGAGCGCGTGATCCCGGAGCAGGGTCACGATACCCTGCACCAGGCCGTTACTGACACTTCTTTGAAACAGCGCGGAGACATGTTTGCCTTCATTCCGCCAAAAGACAGCGTCAACAAGTACCGCACATCAAGGTCGCTGAATTATAATGTGGAATATTCCATCGACCAGATGGTCACCCAGATCGATTTCAACTACCTCAATTCGGCCTACCAGCCTTTTACCGGAGCAAAGGATCCCATTTTTATCAACCCCGGGTTGAATGCCCTGTTTATGGTCGGGGTGACCGACCTGATGGAAGATTACCGCATTACCGGCGGGGTCAGGCTGAACTTCAACTTCATCAACAACGAATACCTTTTCAGCTATTCAAACCTCCGACGGCGACTCGATCACCAGATCATTTTTCACCGTCAGTCGATTGAGGAATCAGGTTATTACTCCATCGTACGTCACCGGATCCATGAACTTTATTACATTGCCACCTATCCTTTTACACCCGTGTTCAATGTCAAAGGTACCGCGACGATCAGGTACGACCGTGCCGTTTACCTCTCTACCGACCCGTTCAATCTCCAGGTACCCGACCAGAATCGCTACTGGGGCAGCATCAAGGGGGAGCTGACGTATGACAACACCCGGAGTACCGGTTTGAATCTTTACAACGGAACGCGCTACAAGATCTTCGGTGAATACTATCAGTTGCTCAATGCCTCCAATAACAATGTCGTGATCCTGGGAGGGGATTTCCGTCATTATCAGAAGCTCCACCGCAGCATGATCCTGGCTTTACGGGTTGCGGCAAGTACTTCGTTCGGCAGCAACCGGCTGCTTTATTACATGGGAGGCGTCGACAACTGGCTGTTTCCGGGTTTCGATACCCGGACGCCGGTGGCATACAACCAGAATTACGTGTTCCAGACCCTGGCCACGAATATGCGCGGGTTCAACCAGAACATCCGGAACGGAAACAGTTTTGTTGTCATCAACGGAGAGATCCGGCTGCCGGTGTTCCGGTACTTTTTCAACCGGCCCATCCGTTCCGAATTCCTGAATAATTTCCAGATGGTAACTTTCGTCGATGTCGGCACGGCATGGACCGGGTGGAACCCTTATTCGGAGACCAATCAGCTCTATACATCGTATATAGACAGCAAGCCGCTCTACATCCAGGTTCAGCTTATGAAAGATCCCATTGTAGAGGGATTTGGAGGCGGTCTGCGGGCAAAACTTTTCGGCTATTTTATCCGGGGAGATGTTGCCTGGGGGGTTGAGGAAGGAAGAGTCCGCAAACCAATTTTTTATTTATCGCTCAGCACAGACTTCTGATATGAACCCACCCATCGACAAGAGAATCGTGTTGCTGATCCGCGACCACCACATTTTCACGCTGGCTGTGACCCGGGGGCTGCAACCCTGGTGCGCCACCTGCTTCTATGTTTATGATGAAAAGGAAAATCTCTTTATTTTTACCTCCGAAGAGGAGACCCGCCATATCCGCGATGCAGTTGAAACCGGGAATTTCCTGGCTGCCGGTGCCATTGCCCTGGAGACAAAGATGATCGGCAGGATCAGGGGGATCCAGTTCAGCGGGACGATGCGAAAACTTGAGGGTGCTGAACTGAAATCGGCAAGCAAGCAATACCTGGAAAAATTCCCCGTCGCCCGGTTATCGACCTTGTTTCTGTGGGGAATCAATCCCGGCTATATTAAGATGACGGACAACCGGCTGGGATTTGGAAAAAAAATAATCTGGCCATCCTGAAACCCTTTATTGAATTGTGTTTTCAGACATCACCCGGGAATTTATTCAGTCCTGATTAGTGTCTTGCAAGTTATGGATGAATTATCAGGCACTATTATTTTTGTAGTCAAAGGATTACAATTTGTTAACTTCACTATGTTAATAAAATAATTGATCTTCATCCATTCTTCGTTGTAAATTGCTCCTTGAAATTTCTTCGCGATTGCAATCATTTCACACTTGATTTTGCGTTGTATACAGATTTATGATCCAATAATAGACTGTTGATATGGAAAAAGAGCATGTCGTAAATACTGATCAGGAAACAAAACCGGACTTTTACAACGAAGTTTTATCGCAGAGGGTACGTCCGAAAGTAACGATTGATGACACAGAGATGAATAACCAGGAAAAAGAACAGGGAAAGAACAAGGAACAACAGAGAATTCCGTCAAAAGGGAAGCAGGAAGTATATACAACCGAAGAGGCCACCAAAGCATCCTCCGTTTATTTCAAAGGCGATCAGCTGGCTGCCAATGTCTGGGTTAACAAGTATGCCTTAAAGAATTCAGAAGGTCAGCTTTACGAGCTTACGCCTGACGATATGCACCACCGGATTGCCCGCGAGATCGCCCGGATCGAAAAGAAATACCCGAATCCGATGAGCGAGGAGGAAGTGTTTGATCTCATCCGTGATTTTAAGTATATCATTCCCCAGGGAAGTCCGATGGCAGGCATCGGGAACACCTTCCAGATCGGTTCACTCTCCAACTGCTTCGTGATCGGCAATGAAGGATCTTCGGATTCCTATGGTGCCATCATGAAAACCGATGAGGAACAGGTCCAGTTAATGAAGAGAAGAGGCGGCGTGGGTCATGACCTTTCGCACATCCGGCCGAAAAACAGCCTGGTGAAAAACAGTGCCCTGACCTCCACCGGCATCGTTCCTTTCATGGAACGTTACTCCAATTCCACCCGCGAAGTTGCCCAGGAAGGGCGGCGCGGTGCACTGATGCTCAGCATCTCGGTCCAGCATCCCGATGCCGAACATTTTATCAGCGCCAAGCTGGAAGCCGGCAAAGTGACCGGTGCCAACATCTCCGTCAAAATCACCGATGAATTCATGAATGCCGTGGTTTCCAACGGGGAATTTACACAGCAGTTCCCCATCGAAGTGTCCGATCCCAAGGTTGTTAAAAAGATACAGGCCCAGGACCTCTGGAAGAACATTATCCACAATGCATGGAAATCTGCTGAACCCGGGATCCTCTTCTGGGATACCATCCGCAGGGAATCGGTGCCCGACTGCTATTCCGATCTCGGATTCAAAACCATCTCCACCAATCCTTGCGGGGAGATCCCTCTCTGTACCTATGATAGTTGCCGTCTCCTGGCCATCAACCTTTACAGTTACGTTGACAGGCCTTTTACCGCTGAAGCAAGTTTCGACAGCGACCTCTTTATCGATCATGTTCATAAGGCCCAGCGGATGATGGACGACATCATTGATCTCGAGCTGGAAAAAATAGATAACATCCTCAAGAAGATCAACAGTGATCCGGAAGATGAAGCCATCAAAGCCCGGGAAAGGAATCTCTGGCTGAATATAAAAGAAAAAGCACTCCAGGGCAGACGGACCGGGTTCGGGATCACTGCGGAAGGGGATATGCTGGCGGCACTCGGAACACGCTACGGTTCGGACGATGCCATTGATTTTTCGGTTGAGGTTCACAAGATGCTTGCCATCGAAGCGTACCGTTCATCGATCACCATGGCAGGCGAAAGAGGGGCGTTCCCGATCTGGGATGCCGAACGGGAAAAAAACAATCCCTTCATCCTGCGCATGAAAGAGGCAGCACCGGAGCTCTATGAAGACATGGTGAAGCATGGCCGGCGTAACGTCGCCCTCCTTACCATCGCCCCGACAGGCTCGGTCAGCATTCTTTCACAAACCACCTCCGGACTGGAGCCTGTGTTTGCAGTGACCTACAAACGCCGGCGCAAAGTAAACCCCAACGATAAACATGCCCGTGTAACCTTCACGGATGAGATCGGGGATACCTGGGAAGAATACCATGTTTTCCATCATAAATTTGTCACCTGGCTTGAAACTCAGGGGTACAACCTCGATGAGGTGTCGCATATGGATGAGAAGGAGCTGAAGACCATCATCAAAGAGTCACCTTATTTTAAGGCAACATCGAACGACATCGACTGGGTTGCCAAGGTTCATATGCAGGGCGCCGTTCAGAAATGGGTGGATCATTCCATCAGCGTCACGGTGAATGTCCCCAACGATACCCGGGAAGAGATGGTGGCCGACATCTATCAGACAGCCTGGAAGGTGGGCTGCAAAGGAATGACTGTTTACCGCGACGGCAGCAGGGAAGGGGTTCTCGTGAATAACGATAAAAAGGATGACAACGGAGATGCTGAGGAATTCAGGGAAACCCGAGCCCCCCACCGTCCGGATAAACTGGAAGCCGAAATTGTCCGTTTTCAGAATGATTATGAAAAATGGGTTGCCGTGGTTGGTCTCCTTAACGGACATCCTTACGAGATCTTTACGGGACGTGCCGATGATTTCTGGATCCCCCAGTGGGTGCAGAAAGGGTGGATCTGTAAGAACCGTCCCGATGGTGTCACATCACGGTATGATTTTCAGTTTGAAGACAGGCAGGGATACAAAATCACGATTGAAGGGCTTTCCCGGTCGTTTACCAAGGAATACTGGAATTATGCTAAACTGATCTCCGGAATCCTGCGGCATGGGATGCCGTTGCCCTTCGTTGTCAACATCATCGCTAAACTTCATTTCGAGGTCGATTCCATCAACACCTGGAAAAACGGGGTTGAGCGTGCCCTGAAAAAATTCATCCCCGACGGGACCAAAGCACCGGAACGGGTGTGTCCGAACTGCCATGAAGCCAATGTGCTGATCTACCAGGAAGGATGCCCGATCTGTACCAAATGCGGCTATACCAAATGCGGCTGATCAACGGGTCAGAAATGCAGTTTATGGTAGTCAAAGGTGTGGCTGTCCCTTAATTGCCGGATCTTTTGCGTGATGTTCAGCAGAACATTCAGTTTGCGTTGAAGAAACCACTGGATGGCTTCTCCCTTCCCATGCACGGCATCAGCAAAAACAATGTGAAAGGAGTACTTGTTACGCTGTAACCATTCATAGGCCCTGGCATCGTCATCAATCGCACTGTCGAGCGCGGCCAGCTCGGGAAATCCGTTCTTCAGCAGCCAGTCAACCGCTTCATCACTGCCCTGCACGGCATACGAAAAGGCAGCCAGTTCCGGATACCCGTTCTTCAGGAACCACTCAAGGATATCCTTCCCGCCACCGATGGTCTCTCCCAGTGCAACAAGGATCTTGGGCGGATATTTAAAAAGGTCGGGCATGCTGGATGCTGGATGCTGGATGCTGGATGCTGGATGTTTGGGAGTTGGGTTCTGGGTATTGGGTATTGGGTTTTAGGTTTAAGGTTTAAGGTATTGGTATTAAAGCAGGTGACAGGGATTAATCCAAAAACTGTTAACTGTTAGCTGTTAGTTATTAGTTGTAAACTGTCGCTTCGATCCCGAGTTCACGAACTCTTTTCGCGATGACTTCCAACTCAAAGATAGCAATTTTTTCAAGGTTGTGTACCGGTGTGGCGCGCGAAACAGGATAAATCATAACCGAGGAAGGGCGAATAACGGCAAGATGCTGCAACCATTCATCCACTTCAGCAGAGGTTGTGTTATCAATCACCTCACCTTTGTAGCTACCGCGCAGAAACATGCTCTGGAGGATCACTTTTCCTTTGAATTTTGTTAGATCACCGATAAGGTTGTTGAATTTTACAGGCAGCACAGGGTTGTTGATCAGGAGGAAAAGCTTTTCATGCCCGGCATCCAGTTTCTGTATGTTGCAGTCGAGTTTCAGCAATGCATTGAAAACAGAGGGTTTTCCGACCATCGATGCATTGGAAAGAACGGCGACCTTAACACCGGGCATGTATTTATCCCGCAGTGCAAGGGTGTCATCCACAATGCCGGCAAATTCAGGATGCATCGTGGGTTCACCGTTGCCCGCATAGGTCAGTACATCCGGAACATGATCTTCCTCCACAAGCTCCTTCAGCCTGTATTCAAGGTACTGGCTTACCAGTTCCCGGGAAGGAAGTTCCGGAACAATATTCATGTTTTCGGGTGTCCATCCGCATTCACAGTAGATGCAGTTGAACGAGCAGTATTTTGAGTGAATGGGGAGGAGGTTTATGCCAAGGGAAAGTCCGAGACGCCGGCTTCGAACCGGCCCGAAAATGACATCATGAAAAAGAAATCCGGTCATGGAGTATGAGTTTGAATGCAAAAGTGGGAATTTTCCACTGATTAACTTACCGCAGCTGAACCAATTTTGATTATTTTTACCGAATCTAAAATATCCGATGCTAACGCTGAAAGAAATACAGGCACCCGTTGCAAATCACCTGGAGATCTTCGAGGAAAAATTCAGGGCTTCCATGAAAAGCCGCGTTCCGCTTCTCGACACGATCACCCGGTACATCATTAAGCGGAAAGGGAAACAGATGCGTCCCCTGTTCGTCTTCCTGTCGGCCAGTGTCACAGGAGGAATCAAGGAACCCACCTACCGCGCAGCCTCGCTCATTGAACTGCTGCATACGGCAACCCTGGTGCACGACGATGTTGTGGATGATTCCAATCTCCGCCGGGGCTACTTCTCCATCAATGCATTATGGAAGAACAAGATCTCCGTTTTGGTTGGAGATTACCTCCTCTCAAAAGGACTTTTATTCTCACTTGAAAATGATGATTTTGATCTCCTGCGAATCGTCTCCAACGCCGTCAGGGAGATGAGTGAGGGAGAACTTCTGCAGATCGAAAAGGCCCGCCGCCTTGATATCGGGGAACCGGTTTATTTTGAAATTATCAGGAAAAAAACAGCCTCCCTCATCGCCTCCTGCTGTGCATGTGGAAGCGCCTCTTCAGGCTCCGATCCGGAGACGATAGAGAAAATGCGCCTTTTTGGTGAATATACGGGAATCGCTTTCCAGATCAAGGATGACCTCTTCGACTATGAATCGGGGAATTCCACCGGAAAGCCCGCGGCCATCGACATAAAGGACCAGAAAATGACGCTTCCCCTGATCTATCTTCTGAACCATTCCGACTTCATGGAAAAAAGATGGATCATCAATACGGTGAAGAACCATAATACAGATCCCGTCCGGGTGGCTGAACTGATCGGAAAGGTGAGGGCCAGCGGAGGTATCGTCTATGCACGTGAAAAAATGCTGGAATACCGGCAACTGGCCATCGGCCTTTTACAGACCTTCCCGGAGAACAGTTACCGGAATTCCCTCGAACAACTTGTTATCTTTACCACGGAACGTAATAAATAAAAAGATCCGGAGTTATTTCTGCAAAGATCCTGAATATGAAATTGAGTTTCCCCGTATCCTTGGCCCTGGTTGTAATGATGGCGATGATATCCCCTTCGCTGCATGCACAGCGCTTCAACGGAGGCGTGATGGCGGGCGGGGTGGTGAGCCAGGTGGACGGCGATTATTACGGCGGCTATAACAAATTCGGGTACCTTGCCGGGGGATTTGTCAGCCTGAAGGTGTCGCCCAGTTCTTCCTTCCAGATGGAACTGGAGTATATCCAGAAAGGCAGCCGGATCAATTCCGATTCGACCAATGCAGGCAACTCCTACCTGATGCGCTTCCATTACCTTGAAGTGCCGCTGTTGTACCAATTCACATTCGCCAAACGGTTTTCGCTGGAAACAGGCCCGGCCATGGATGTTTTGCTGGGCTCTCTGGAAGAGAGCAACGGCATTGAAACACAGAGCACCATCCCGTTGCGGAATATAACGGTAGCCGGAATTTTCGGGGTCTCCGGATTCATAACAGACCATCTCAAAGTGAATTTCAGGATCAACTACTCCCTGATGTCCATCCGGCAGACAGCGGAGAGCTACCCACCTTCTTACCGGTACATCTTTTGGCAGAAAGGACAGTTCAACAACCTGCTCTCCTTATCCCTGTTGTGGTATTTTAAGAAGGTTGAATTCTGAAAAGCGGTGAATTTTCCCCCACCTAATACCTTATACCCAATACCTAATACCCAATGCCTCACGAATGAGAAGACTAAGAATAATTATCGGAGTTACAGGTGCCAGCGGTTCCGTCTATGGAAAACTCCTGCTGGATAAAGTGAAGGAACTGGAGTCCCAGGTGGAGGAGTGCGGGGTGGTCTTCTCCGACAATGCCAGGGCCGTATGGACTTATGAACTGGGAAATTTCGATGAGAAAGAGATCCCATTTCCCGTCTATCGTCCGGATGATTTTTTTGCCCCCCCGGCATCCGGGTCGGCAGGGTACGATGTGATGATTGTATGCCCCTGCACCATGGGGACCCTGGGAAGAATTGCATCGGGAGTTTCCTCCGATCTGCTGACCCGTGCGGCCGATGTCATCCTGAAGGAACGAAAAAAACTCATCCTGGTTCCCCGCGAACTGCCCTACAGCCTGATCCATCTAAACAACATGAAACTTCTGACGGAAGCAGGAACGATCATCTGTCCGGCTTCACCTTCCTTTTACAGCAAACCGCAAAATATTGAAGCCCTTGCAATGACGGTTGTTGACAGGGTCCTGAACCTGGCCGGGTTTGAATTTCCCTCGTTCCAGTGGGGGAAGTGATAAAAATCGTTACGCGTGACGCGTAACGCGTGACACGTAACGGATGTTGCGAATAAGTTTTTCATACCCCATCCTGTGTACAGCGGATCCGTTGAATAGAAAATCAAATTGTTCTTCTGTTAGATTCTGCCAGTCTTTTTTACGGTAGGATGATAATTCCTTCCCCGGAAGAAAGTCGGGCAGATCATGGGGTACTGCAAACCGGTTGTAAGGGCAGGCATCCTGGCATATGTCGCACCCGTAAATGCGGCCATGAAACGTATCCCTGAATTCTTCCGGGATGGTGGCTTTTTCTTCGATGGTGAGGTAGGATAAGCACTTCGACGGATCAAGTTCATACGGATTTTCCAGCGCCCCGGTAGGACAGCTCTCCATACATAGACTGCAATTCCCGCAATGATCCGGTTCAGGAATATCCGGCCCGATCACCAGGTCGGTAAGGATGATGGCAATGAAGTGAAAAGATCCTTTTGAAGGGTTTATCAGCAGTGTGTTTTTGCCGGTCCATCCGAGACCGCATTCCCGTGCCCAGGCTTTCTCCAGCACCGGCCCGCGATCAATAAATGCCTTTGCAGCAACAGGTCCGTATTCATCATTCAGGAAAAGGACCAGGGCCCGGGTTTTTTCTTTCAGGACATCATGGTAGTCCTTTCCGTATGCATATTTTGAGATGATGAAGTTGTCTTCTTCGGGCAGTATTTCCTGTGGAAAATAGTTGAGCAGAAGTCCGATAACGGTCCGGGTTCCTTCAACCACGAGCCGGGGGTCGGTTCGTTTCTCCGGATCGCGCTCCAGGTAATGAAGTCCGGCGTTTTTTTTCCGCTGCAGATAGGATGTGAGAAAAGTTCTCTCTTTTTCCAGGGGGCCTGCTTTGGCAAAGCCACAGAACGAAAATCCCAGTCCGAGGGCTTTATTTCTTATTTTCTCCCCTGAAATTTCCATAGATCATGAATCAAAACAACTCCGACTGGGGCCCGGCTTTGATCTTTCCAAGGTGCTTATACGCGGCTTCGGTGGCTTCTCTTCCCCGGGGCGTGCGCATGAGATAGCCTTCCTGGATGAGGAAAGGTTCATACACTTCTTCGATGGTGCCTGGATCTTCTGAAACCGCAGTGGCGATGGTATTCAGTCCTACCGGCCCGCCTTTGAATTTGTCAATGATGGTGACCAGGATTTTGTTGTCCATTTCGTCAAGCCCGTGTTTATCGACATTCAGTGCCGACAATGCATATTGGCTTATCTTCAGGTCGATATTCCCGTCACCTTTAATCTGGGCGAAGTCGCGCACCCGCCGAAGCAGAAGATTGGCAATACGGGGAGTTCCCCGGCTGCGGCGGGCAATCTCGGCAGTGGCATCGGGCCGGATGGGAACTTTCAGGATCTCCGCGGAGCGGAGGATGATTTTTTCGAGGGTTGCTGCTGAATAATAATTCAGTCTTGAATTGATACCAAACCTTGAACGAAGCGGCGCTGTAAGCAAACCAGAACGGGTAGTCGCACCGATCAGGGTAAAGGGATTCAGTTTTATCTGGATACTGCGCGCATTCGGCCCGGTCTCGATCATGATATCGATCTTGAAATCTTCCATCGCCGAGTAGAGGTATTCCTCCACCACAGGGCTGAGCCGGTGGATCTCATCGATGAACAGAACATCGTTCTCCTCGAGGTTGGTGAGGATTCCGGCCAGGTCGCCGGGTTTATCCAGAACGGGGCCGGAACTCACCCTGATATTGACGCCCAGTTCATTTGCAATGATGTACGACAGGGTTGTCTTTCCCAACCCGGGAGGTCCGTGCAACAATACATGATCCAGTGGTTCTTGCCGCTGTTTTGCTGCCTGAACAAAGATCTTCAGGTTTTCAATAATGTTTTCCTGTCCCGAAAAATCAGTAAATTCCGTCGGCCGCAGTACCTTCTCAATCTCTTTCTCGATGCTGTTCAGCTGGTTGCCGGTCGGGTCAAGGTTATCGTTCATTTTGGGGGAATTATGTCAGGTCGCAGCATTCAGATCCTGGGCAAGTTCTGCAACACTGTTATACAAAAGTAGCAAAATTAGCTTTTACCAATAAATTAATTCCCACCTGAAAGTATAGTGTGGATATAAAAAATGTTTTAACTTTACCTTGGATTATTACCCAAACTTTTATAAAATGCAACCGATCGTAGTCGCTGTTGATTTTTCGAATACATCCATACATGCGTTGGAGTATACGATACCCCTGGCCAACCGGCTAAAATCCGATATCGTAATGGTATGGGTGGATAAAGTTGCTGCCTCTGAGGGTATTTATACGGATACTTCTAATGAGAACCGTACCGAAGCAAAAAAACGGTTTGAAGAGTTGATCCGGCAATACGAGAAAGAGGTTTCGAAAGAGATCAAACTGGACTATAAACTGAGGAAAGGAAAGATCTATCATGAACTGGACGGACTTGCCCGTACCATCGGTGCCATGATGATCGTTACGGGTGCTCACGGCATCTCCGGGTTTGAAGAGTTCTGGATCGGCAGCAATGCCTTCAAGATCGTTACCTATGCCACCTGCCCCGTGATCACGGTGCGTCATGATTTTCCGGTAGGAAAAAACATCGACAGGATTCTCGTTCCGGTTGACAGTTCGATTGAGACCCTTCAGAAATTTCCCTTCATTGCAAAGCTGGCAGAGATGTTCGGAGCAGAAGTTCATGTTGTTGCCACGCATTACAGCCAGCTGAAATCCATCCAGAGGGTGGCCGAAAACCTGGCCGATCAGGGTGCCCGGTACCTTGGAAAACATAAGGTAAGAATGGTACGGGATAAGATCATCTCCAACGACATTACCAAAATGACCATCGATTATGCTACAAATATGAATGCCGACCTGATCAGCATCATGACTGAACAGGAAACCCCGGCAAACATTCTTCTCGGTCCGCATGCACAGCAGTTGATCAACCAGTCGCCGGTGCCGATCTTAAGCATTCACCCGGTTGAACATTTTTGCTTATGAAACGTTTGCCTCTTTATTCCCTCCTGGTTCAGGCCGTCGCGGTGTTGCTTTTCAGCGGACCGGCAGCTACGGGTTATGCCCAGGAGAACACCAAGGGAAAAGGCCAGATCCAGATTGTTCAGGATGAACGTGTTGACCTGCTTGTGAGCAAACATGTTCAGATAAACCAGAACAGGAATGGCATGGAGGGTTACCGGATCCAGATATTTTTTGATTCGGGAAACAACTCCAAGACAAAAGCACAGTCTATTAATGAGGGATTTAAAGCCAAATATCCCGACGTAGGGGCATATCTTTCTTTCAAGTCGCCGAATTACAAGGTAAGGGTTGGCGATTTTCGTACGCGGCTTGATGCCCAGAGGTTTTTGAATGAAATTATCGATGAATATCCGAATGCCTGGATCATCGCAGACAGGATCAATCTACCAAAAGTGGAATAAAAACAAAAAGATATGTATAACAATAGCATCGTTGTTGCCATCGATTTTTCAGAAAGCTCGATGAATGCGTTTCTCCATGCATTATCGATCGCCCAGAAGTGCAGTGCTGACCTTGACCTGGTTTGGGTCCGTAAATCGGCAGAGGAAAAAGATAAGTTTGAAACCGGGGGAGACCCGACCAAGGAGGTAAAAGTACAGTTTGAAGGGCTGATAGCCAAGTACCAGCCGGAGTTGCCCGGGAATAAGATAACGCATAAGATCCGGACCGGAAAGGTGTATAAAGAGATTACCGATGAAGCAAAAGAATCGAGGGCCATGCTGGTGGTAACCGGCACCCATGGTGCTTCTGTCTTTGTCGAATTCTGGATCGGAAGCAATGCCAACCGGATCGTATCCCTTTCTCCGTGTCCCGTAATCACCATCCGCAGCGGCATCGATATTCAACGTCCCCTTTCAAGGATTGTTTTTCCCGTAGACAGCACTACAGAAACCCGGCAAAAGGCCACATTCACCGGATTTCTTGCAAAGAAACACCACGCAAAGATCCATATCCTTTCCATGTACAGTACAAAAGTTAAAGCAATCCGCCGGAATGTTGATTCCTATACTGAACAGGTGGCAAAATATTTCGAAGAGGAAGGGGTAGAATATAGTATTACAAACAAGGAAGCGGATAACATCGCAGATGGCATGATCGACTATGCCAGGAGCGTGGATGCAAACCTGATCTCCATTATGACTCAGCAGGAATCGACAACTGCCAATCTCTGGATGGGGCCCTATGCACAACAGGTAATAAACCGGTCGCCGATTCCCGTATTGTGTATCCGGCCGAAAGATACGCTCGCTGCAGGACTTGGATTCTAATACCTGTTAAGGCAGTTCAGGTCGGCAAACGCAACCTTCAGCCTTTCAACGATTGATTTTTCTCCCTCCCGCAGCCATGCGCGCGGATCATAAAACTTTTTGTTGGGTTTGTCCTCACCTTCCGGATTCCCGATCTGTCCCTGGAGATATCCTTCATTCTTTTTATAATACTTCATGACGCCTTCCCAGAATGCCCACTGCGTATCGGTGTCGATGTTCATCTTGACAACACCATAGGTGAGCGCTTCCCTGATCTTTTCGGGTTCGGATCCTGATCCTCCGTGAAAAACAAAATTCACCGGGTTCGGACCTGACTTATAATGCTCCTCAATGTAGTTCTGGGAATTGCGAAGGATCACGGGTTCGAGCTTTACATTTCCGGGTTTGTAAACTCCGTGAACATTCCCGAAAGAGGCTGCAATGGTAAAATGATCGCTGATCTTGCTTAACTCTTCAAATGCAAAGGCTACATGTTCGGGCTGTGTATAAAGGCGTGAACTGTCAATACCTGTATTGTCAACACCATCTTCCTCGCCTCCGGTCACCCCGAGTTCGATCTCCAGGGTCATTCCCATTCTGTTCATCCGTTCAAGGTAACGCTTGCTGATCTCGATGTTCTCCGCCAGCGGTTCTTCGGAAAGATCCAGCATGTGTGAACTGAAAAGGGGTTTCCCGGTTCTTTTGAAGAAGACCTCTCCGGCATCCAGCAAGCCATCGATCCAGGGAAGTAGTTTTTTCGCTGCATGATCGGTATGGATGATGACCGGGATACCATATAACCCGGCAACTTCATGAATGTGCATGGCTCCTGAAACCGCTCCCCTGATGGCAACGCCCTCATTCGTATTCGGTATTGATTTTCCTGCGTAAAAGACACCTCCCCCGTTGGAGAATTGGATGATCACCGGTGAATTGACGGCTTTTCCTGCCTCCATGATGGCATTGACGGTATCTGTCCCGGTTGCGTTGACAGCCGGTAAGGCAAACTGGTTGGCTTTTGCAATGCGGAAGATCTCCTGCACATCCTTTCCCGTTGCTGCCCCGGGTGCTACTTTATCTGATATTTTTTCTGACATGATCGTGTTGTTTAAATTTTATTCAAAGATAAGGAAAGTTGAAACTTTAATGATAATTTGTATAAACCCCGGCTTCAGTCGGAGGATGGAAAATCGAAGATGGAAAATGGAAGTTAAGGGGCCAAAGATTTTTTGTAATAGGAAACTGTTCTGTCAAATGCTTCTTCTTCACTATACTTAGGAACAAAATCGAAATCTTTCCTTGCTTTTTCCGAATTGAAAGTAAAGTCGGTGCAGGTGTAAATCACGGCAAAACGACTCATCTTCGGGGTGATTTTCTTTACGGGTCGTACAAGGATAGCGATAGCCTCAGAAATCGTCCCGATCACATAAGCGAATCCCCTTGGCAACCATAGGTTCTTCGGACGAATCCGGTAACCAGCCGCCTCAATGATCCGGTCGTAGAACGTAAAGAAATTTTTGCCCGGTCCGTCCGTTATGAAATAAGCATTTCCGGTCACGGCTGAATTTCCCGTAAGCAGTGCATGAGCTGTCAGGAGATGGGCCCAGGCAATGTTCCCCGCGTAAACATGCTGGCATTTCGATTTCCCGTTGCCAAGACGTACGTAAAACCCGCCTTTCGCCATGTCGAGCAAGGAACCGATATGGTAAGGATCTCCTTCTCCGTAAACATCCGAAGGACGGATAATGCAGGCCTTCAGTCCCTGGTTCTTTACCGCTTCGATCACGAGCATTTCGGCCAGGTATTTACTTGTACAATAACTGTTCGGGTGTTTTTCAGGATAAGGCTGATCCTCATCGATATCTCTCAGCTCTTTTCCGCCAAACACCGCATCCAATGAACTGGTGAACACCAGGTACTGAATTTCGTGTTCCAGGCATGCATTGATAATGTTTTGTGTTCCCCCTACATTCACATCAAGGATCTCTTTTTCAGATTTCGTTCCCCAGTCGACAATAGCAGCGGAATGGATCATCAGGTCGATGCCGCGGCAGGCTTCGGATACCTGGCCGTAATTTCTGACATCGCCCCTGACCCGTTCTAACCTGGGATCCGGCGGCCCTGTGAATTCATCAAGGTCGAAGACCCTGATCAGGCCCTGCTTAACAGGAGAGGAGGAGTCAAGAAGTTCATTGACAATAAATTTTCCAATAAAGCCGGAACCGCCGGTAAGGAGAATGTTGGTCATGTCAGCGCAGTTTGAAGGATTGCAAATGTAGGGAAGTTTCTGGATGCTGGATGCTGGATGCTGGATGCTGGATGCTGGATGCTGGATGCTGGATGCTGGATGCTGGATGCTGGATGCTGGATGCTGGATGCTGGATGC
>JAPLDI010000032.1 GCA_026391795.1 Bacteroidota bacterium | reverse complement strand
TATTTAATCTATTTGCCGATGCAAAACCGCCCGAAGATGTTTCCCAGGATCTCCTCGGAAGTAATATCCCCTGTGATCTCTCCGAGGTGATGGAGAGCGTTTCGGAGGTCGGAGGTCAATAATTCGGGGGATAGATTGGAATCCAATCCATTATGAACCCTTTTTAAAGTTGCCAGTGCATTCTGAAGCGCTTGCAGGTGACGGATGTTCGATACAATGGGACTGCCACTCAGGTTTTCGGCTTTAACCGATGCGACAAGGCTGTCGGCAATCAGGTGGATGTTTTCTTTCCGTTTGGCAGAAGCAAAGATTGTTTCGACTTCGACGAAATCCCTGAACCCGGAAGGGAGTTTGTCAAGTTTATCCGTTTTATTTCCGATGAGGATAAGTTTTTTTGTCTTGTCCTCAGCAAGTTCCTTAAACTCGGAAACGGCCTGCATTACGTCACTGTATGAATCCTCCGTGGCATCAAAAACATAAAGGATGATTGATGCCTCATGGATCTTTTCCCAGGTACGCTCAATTCCCATCATTTCGATGGGTTCATCAGAACTCCTGAGTCCGGCAGTGTCAATGAACCTGAACCTGTATTCCCCGATTCCGATGGTATCTTCAATGGCATCGCGCGTGGTTCCGGGGATCTCCGATACGATCGCTTTTTCTTCATTCAGGATGGTATTCAGGAGCGTGGATTTTCCAACGTTGGGCTTCCCGATAATGGTGACTGGAATCCCGTTCTTGATCACATTGCCAATGGTGAATGATTTGATCAGCAGATCAATTTCATCTTCCAGCTCAACCAACAGTTTAACAAGTTCGGGACGGCTTGCAAACTCCACATTCTCTTCACTGAAATCAAGTTCAAGTTCTATAAGCGAAGTGAAATCGACAAGCTTTTCCCGCAATGATTTTATCTTTTTGGAGAAGCCACCGCGCATCTGCGACAAGGCCAGGTCATGTGAAGATTTTGAATGGGAGGCAATCAGGTCGGCAACGGCTTCTGCCTGCGAAAGGTCAAACTTTTTATTCAGGAAGGCCCGGAGGGTGAATTCGCCGGGATTGGCCAGCCTCAATCCATGTTCAAGCAACAACCCGATCAGTTTCTGCTGAATATAGGGTGACCCGTGACAGGAAATTTCAATGACATCTTCACCTGTGTAGGAGTGGGGCGCCCTGAAAACACTCAAAAGTACTTCATCGAGGATGCCATCTGGATCTCCGATGGTACCGAAATGGATGGTATGGGAAGCCACCTGCTCAAGATCCAGCTCCTTTTCGCGGGGAAGGAATATCTTTTTGCAGGTGCTGATTGCTGCGGGACCGGAAAGCCGGATCACGGAAATGGCACCCAGCCCCGGAGGGGTCGAGATCGCACAGATGGTGTCGTTGTTTGTTAGATGGTACATGGTTCTTATCGCGTTACGCGTAACGCGTGACGCGTGACGATTTTGTACAAAAATATCAAAATAAACCGGTAATAATGGAAAAGAATTTATCTTGGTCCAGGCTAGCTGATGAGCTGATGAGCTGATGAGTTTGCGAGTTGATAAATTGTGAACTGGTGAATAACATCAGAAGATTACTCTACAACTTTATGAACTTTACAAACTTTATGAACTTTACAAACTTTATGAACTTTATAACTCAATTCGTAATTTGATATGAGTATTCTCGTTAACAAGGACTCGAAAGTGCTGGTGCAGGGTTTTACAGGCAGTGAGGGCACATTTCACACCGGACAGATGATCGACTACGGAACAAATGTTGTGGGTGGAGTTACACCGGGTAAGGGTGGTCAGACGCATCTTGACAGGCCCATTTTCAATACGGTATCGGATGCCGTGAAGGCCACCGGTGCCGACGTATCGATTATTTTTGTCCCGCCTCCTTTTGCTGCCGATGCCATTATGGAAGCTGCAGACGCAGGGATCAAGGTGATCGTCTGCATCACGGAAGGAATTCCTACAAGGGACATGGTGGTTGTAAAAGATTATATCAGAACCCGGAATGTAAGGTTAATAGGCCCGAATTGCCCCGGAATCATTACCCCTCCGGCGACAAAAGTGGGAATCATGCCCGGTTTCATTCACACACCCGGAACCATCGGGATTGTTTCCCGCTCCGGGACACTTGCTTATGAAGCCGTTGACCAGATCACGAAGATCGGGCTCGGGCAGTCGACGGGGATCGGCATCGGCGGCGATCCCATTCCCGGGACGACGGCACTGGACGCAGTCAAGCTGTTTATGGAAGATCCGGAGACGGAAGGGATCGTACTCATCGGGGAGATCGGGGGCAGTATGGAAACGGATGCCGCATTGTGGATCAGAGACCATGGGAATAAACCGGTGGTCTCCTTCATTGCAGGGGCAACGGCTCCCAAAGGCCGCACCATGGGACATGCCGGTGCCATCATCGGCGGGAAATCGGATACGGCAGAAGCTAAAAAGGCGATCCTACGCGAATGCGGCGTCCATGTGGTGGATTCACCGGCGGATATCGGATCGGCTATGCTTGAAGAAATAAATAAACTGAAGGCAGAGGTCTGAAGTCAGAAGTCAGACATCTGATCTCCGAATTCCGATCTCTGACCTCATTTAGGAACGTACTGGTAAGCCCCGAGGTCAGGTGTGGAGCCTCTTATTTTTCCTTTGATATCGAATAAAATGCCAAGGTCTTTTCCTTTGCCGATCGCAGCGGAGATGCTGTCGATGCTGTAATCATAGGTTGCAACATCCACAAATCCGGGATCTTTGTTTACGAGGCAGGCCAGATAATAGGCCGGATCGCTTGTGTTTTTATGAGTTTTCAGCAGGCAATTCTCAAACCTGAAATTAAACGCAGCGGAGGCATCCCTGCGCAGGCTCAGTTCATCCTCCATTGCACCGTAGAGAATGATGTTGCCGAAGTAAGCTTTGGTCAGCGGGTTGAAGATCTTTTTGCCCGTCTTATCATAAGAATAATTGCTCAGGTACAATGCAGAATCCAGCCTCACTGAGCTGCTCCAGTAATTTCCGATCGTCAGCTGGCGGAAATCATAGCTGCCTCCAAAATCAAGCGCCAGGGCAGAACTCCCGCAATCACCGAGCACGCAGTTTGTCGAAGCAATCGTAGTGGCATAGGCATAAATATCATTTCCTGTCATGTTCCCGATGATGGTATTGTCGACCGTCAGCATCGGCAACAAAGGATTAACGGCAGAATCAACGGATATACCGAAGTTTGCGTTTTTAATGATCCCATAATTGATCTCGTTATCATGGCTGCCTTTTTCCAGATAAATACCGTCCCATTGTCCGGGAAGATCTCTGTAAAAAGGATCGAGCCTGTCGCCGAGGAACCGTACCGGATGATCGAGGTTCCCCTGCACCCTGATCGTTGAAAGATGGGAAACCGCCAGGTAGGCCGATTTGTGGAAATAGAGCTTTGTCCCGGCAGAAATAGTAAGGCTGGCCCCCGTATCTACCCGTAAATAACCATAGATGACATGCGGCTTGATGCTGTCCCAGGTTATATCTCCGCTGATTTTTTTATACCTGTAAAAATAGGCATCCTGTCCCCAGGCCAGCAGCTGGACTTTCTGGAGATTCCCGTTCAGGGTGAAAAGGATCGAATCGGTAACAACCATGGGAATGTTCTGGTTGTTCGGGTTGACTGTAACATTCACAAAAATATAAAGACTGTCGTTTCCCGGGATCTCAACATCGCTCGCCCACGGGGAGGCTAAACCATCTATATTCAGGCTGAAAACCGAATTACTCCCTCCGGCGAGGCTGATGGAAGAGATCAGCACCTTCCCGGAGTTGTAATTGTGAACAATCAGCCTTCGGGTGACGGAGCCGACTGTTGTAAAGACCGTGTCGAAGAACACCGTATCTGCCGAAAAGGTCAGTCTCAATGAAGGATTTGAATCGATCTTATCTTTCTTCTTACAGGAGGAAACCGCGATGAGGGTAAAAACAATAAGTGGAATTAGACTAAATCTACTAACTTTGCTGAACATTCTGGCCTATTTAAATGCAAATGTAGAAAAATTCAGGGTATTAACTTATAACGGAAAAAGCTTGGATTATTGTACTTTTGCAGTTTTGAATTCAACAGGAACCGTTGATCACGATCAGAAAACCCTTTGAACATGAGTTATATCAATTTCGATAAATCCCGGCTGGTGAATCTTGAATACTCTCTTTCGCGGGAGATCCTGCGTTCAAACCGTGCCGGGTCATATGCCAGTTCTACGATCATTCATTGCAATACGCGGAAATACCATGGGCTTCTGGTCACGCCACAACCCGGGATTGACAATGACAACCATGTGCTTCTATCCTGTCTCGATGAAACCGTCATTCAGCGGGAAGTGGAGTTCAACATGGGGATCCATAAATATCCCGGCGGGAACTTCTACCCGAAAGGGCATAAATACATCCTGGATTTTACCATTGAACCGATTCCTACGATTTCGTACGGGGTCGGAGGGGTTGTGCTGACGAAAGAGATGATCCTGACTTCGTCCGATGACCGGATGATCATTAAATACACCCTGAAAGAAGCCCATTCACCGACGAAGATACGGCTCCGGCCTTTCCTTGCATTCCGGAATGTTCACCAGGTAAAACGGGAGAATATCTTTGCCGACAAGAAATACGAGCAGGTTTCGAATGGCATCAAGATCAGGATGTACCACGGCTACACTGACCTGTTTTTACAGCTTTCCAAACCGGCCGAATACATCCATGTTCCCGACTGGTACTACAACATTGAATACCAGGAGGAGATGGAACGGGGTTATGACTACCAGGAAGATCTTTACGTACCGGGGTATTTTGAATTCGATATAAAAAAGGGGGAGAGTGTTTTCTTTATTGCCGGCACGAAAGAGATTCCGGTTGCCTCCATGAAAAGAGCGTATAACAAGGAGCTGGAAAAGCGCATCCCGAGAAATAATTTTGAGAACTGCCTGAAAAATGCCGCACAGCAATTTATTGTCAAGAGGGGCAACAAGACAGAGATCATTGCCGGTTTTCCCTGGTTCGGCAGATGGGGAAGGGATACCTTCATTGCACTTCCCGGGCTGACCCTTGTGAACGGTGATTTTGCCACCTGCAAAAATGTAATCGATACCATGATTGCCGATCTGAACGGCCCCCTTTTTCCCAACATCGGTTCAGGCAACCATTCTGCCTACAATTCAGTGGATGCACCCTTGTGGTTTTTCTGGGCATTGCAGCAGTATGCTGAGTTCACAAAAACGAAATCCTCCATATGGAAAGAATATGGCAGGAAGATGAAGCTGATCCTTGATGGATACAGGGAAGGGACGCAGTTCAATATTCACATGAAGGGAAATGGGCTGATATCTGCCGGTGAACCCGGAAAAGCCCTGACCTGGATGGATGCGGTTGTGCACGGGAAACCGGTCACACCGCGTATCGGGATGGCTGTTGAGATCAATGCTCTCTGGTACAATGCCGTTTGCTTCAGTCTTGAAGTAGCTGAACTGGCGAATGATTCAGGCTTCTGCGACGAATGGAAAGTCGTTGCGGAGATGATTCCGCATTCTTTTACGGAGACCTTCTGGAGTGATGAAAGAGAGTACCTTGCCGATTATGTTGACGGCAATTATAAGGACTGGACGGTAAGGCCGAACATGGTTTTTGCAACATCGCTTCCATACAGTCCGGTTGATGAACACAAAAAAGAAAAGATCCTGAACATCCTGAAGAAAGAGCTGGTCACTAGTCGCGGATTGAGAACGCTCACTCCGAAAAACCCGGGATATAAAAGTATCTGTTCCGGCGACCAGGCTGCCCGTGACCTGTCATACCACCAGGGTACGGTATGGCCTTGGCTGTTGGGTCATTTTGCAGAAGGGTACCTAAAAATTTTTGGAAGATCAGGTGTTTCCTATATTCAATCGTTGTATAATGGTTTCGAGCCTGTGATGACCGAACACGGGATCGGCACAATCGCCGAGATCTACGACGGAGACCCGCCTCATGCTGCCAGGGGTGCAATTTCACAGGCCTGGAGCGTGGCAGAATTACTGAGGATAAACTGGTTGTTAAAACAGTGTGGGAGGAGATGCTGGATGCTGGATGCAAAAAAAAAGAACAATAAAGGTGCGAAAAACTTTACTGGTTTAATTTTCGGAGAAACTATCAAGGATCCAGGATCCAGCATCGGTTTATAAGAACAACAATTATAGAACAAAACAAGATATGAGAGTACTAATGTTTGGATGGGAATTTCCGCCGCATATTACCGGTGGTTTGGGAACGGCATGTTTCGGGCTTGTGAAAGGCCTGGGAAAACATGGGGTGGATGTGATCTTTGTTGTTCCTAAAGCATACGGAGATGAATCAATGGAAGGATTCAGGTTGGTCAATGCGAGTGACATGGTATTGGATTTCTCCAAGACCGTTTACCAGGAGCACTGGAACCGGATCAAATTCATGGAGATTGGTTCCAACCTAATACCGTATGTAGGACCAGAGGAATTTGAAACGATGGTTCACGAGGACTCCCTGAAACGAACCGGCGAAACACAGTCGGTTTTTTCCGAGAGGTACCAGTTTTCAGGAAAATACGGCATCAACCTGATGGAGGAAGTATCGCGCTATGCCATTGTTGCTTCGGTGATAGCGCAGGAAACCACCTACGATGTCATTCATGCGCACGACTGGCTGACCTATGCTGCCGGAATCGCTGCCAAGAAAGTCAGCGGCAAACCGCTTGTTGTTCATGTTCATGCCACGGAGTTCGACCGTTCGGGAGAGAATGTAAACCAGACGGTCTATGAACTGGAGCGGCAGGGTATGGAAGAAGCCGACCTGGTGATAACCGTCAGCCACCTGACCCGCCAGATCGTGATAGAGCGGTATGGAATCAGCCCTGAAAAGGTGATAACCGTTCACAATGCCGTTGAGCCGACCGACCACCCCGACATGAGTGAAGTCAGGAAACATGTGAAGGAGAAGGTAGTCACATTTCTTGGCCGCGTAACGTTTCAGAAAGGTCCCGACTATTTCATAGAAGCAGCAAACAAGGTCCTTAAAAAGGACCCCAATGTACGTTTCGTGATGGCAGGTTCCGGAGATCTTCTGAATAAGATGATCCGGCGTGCCGCCCAGCTTCACATCGCAACGAAATTCCATTTTACCGGCTTCCTTAACGGTCCGGAGGTGGACACCATGTTTGCCATGAGCGACGTATATGTCATGCCATCGGTTTCTGAACCCTTCGGAATTTCCCCGCTTGAAGCCATGCGTTCCAATGTGCCGGTAGTCATTTCTAAACAATCCGGCGTATCGGAAGTGCTGAAACATGCCTTAAAAGTTGATTTCTGGGATATCGACGCACTGGCAGATGCCATTTATGGTTTGCTTCATTATGAAGGATTGAAAAAAATGTTTGTTAAATACGGGAAAGACGAAGTCGACAACCTGAAATGGGACAATGCAGCAGGCAAGGTGCTTGAAGTTTATAACAAGGCACAAAGTTTATAGCCATGATTATATATTCGTATTCTGATATAGAGATGCTGGATGCTGGATAAAGTATAAAAGCACTTATTAACTTTAATCAACCAGCATCAAGCATCCAGCATCGAGCATCACTGAAGTAAAAACAACAACAATTAGTACAAAACATATGAGATCCATCTGCTTATACTTCCAGGTTCACCAGCCCTTCAGGTTACGGACCTACCGGTTTTTCAACATCGGGGATGATCATCATTATTATGATGATTACAAGAACCGCCAGATCATCAAGAGGGTTGCTGAGAAATGTTATCTTCCCGCCAACAAGATGCTGATGGAACTGATCAGGGAATATGGAACTGCATTTAAGGTCAGTTTTTCAATCTCCGGTACTGCACTGGAGCAGCTTCAGCAATATGCACCGGAGGTGATCAGGGGATTCAGGCAGCTGGCAGACACCGGTTGTGTTGAGTTTCTTGCCGAAACCTATTCACATTCGCTCGCCTCGTTGGGCAACCGTGAAGAGTTTGAACAACAGGTGAAGCGACACTCTGAAGCCATCGAATCCTTTTTTGGTCAAAAGCCTGTGACGTTCCGCAATTCCGAACTTATCTATTCGGACGAGATCGGGGAGATGGTTACCGGCATGGGGTTCAATACCCTGATCACCGAAGGTGCAAAGCACATCCTAGGCTGGAAGAGTCCCAATTACATGTATTGCAGTGCCAGGAATCCAAAGCTGAAGCTTTTCCTGAGGAATTTCAGACTGAGTGATGATATCGCTTTCCGGTTTTCTACCCAGTCGTGGCCTGAATGGCCGCTGACAGCCGAAAAATTTACCGGATGGCTGAACAAAATAGAAGCCAGGGAAGAGGTGGTCAATGTGTTTATCGACTATGAAACCATCGGGGAACGGCAATGGAAAGAGACCGGGATCTTTGATTTCTTCACTGCATTGCCGAAAGTTGTTCTTTCAAAATCCAATTTCCGGTTCTCGACTCCTTCAGAACTTGTCCGTACCCTCCAGCCGGTGGCACAGCTTCATGTGGGTCACCCGATATCCTGGGCAGATGAAGAACGCGATCTTACTTCCTGGCTTGGGAATGAATTGCAGGATGAGGCATTTTCGAAGCTGTATGCCCTCGCGGAACGCATCCGCCTGGTGGATGATCCTGCTTTGAAGAGAGACTGGCAGTACCTGCAGACCACTGACCATTTCTATTACATGTGCACCAAATGGTTTTCGGACGGAACGGTACATAAATATTTCAACCCTTATCCTTCTCCCTATGAAGCCTTCATCAATTACATGAATGTGATTTCCGATTTTACCATCCGTATTGAAGAGGCCCTGACGAGGAAGAGTACACCGGGTACAAAACCCAGGACCAAAAAGGCAGAAGGGAAGGAAAAAACGCCTAAGACGTTACCAAAAACCCCGCGGGTAACAACCGGGAAACTGATGGAGGAGGAACATGTAAAGAAGCTCCCCGACATCAGGGCAGCAAAAGCAAAGGCCGGAAAGACCGTAAAAGCTTCGCTGAAAACAACCCGGGAGAAGAAGCCGGAAACCCCTTTTAAATCACTGAACTTTGATGATATCCTCACCTTGTCGGACAGCAAGATCAAGAAAATGATCAAGAATGTTGAAATTGAGACGGTAACTGCTGCCATGAAGGGTGCCGATAAGGAGCTCCGGGAAAAAGTTGAGAAAAATCTTGGAAAACGCGCATTAAAGACCTATAAAGAACTGCTGGTACAGATTAAAATAATAAGTAAGTCCGAGATTGCCAAATCAAGAAAACTGATAGAAAAAGAAATCAAAAACCTATCTAAATAACGATAAGAATGACCGTAAAGAAGAATGATCCCATACTAACGCCAGGATATCTGTTTGAGACCAGTTGGGAGGTTTGCAATAAAGTTGGCGGGATCTACACTGTTATTTCTACCAAGGCACAATCGCTGGTAAATGAATACCATGACAATTATATTCTGATCGGGCCTGATGTCTGGAAGGAGACCCACGAGAACCCTGAATTCCAGGAGGACAAGTTTCTTCATAAAGCATGGCGACAAAAGGCGGAAAGTGAAGGAATGAAGATCAAGATCGGCCGCTGGAGCATTCCCAGCCAACCGGTTGTAGTACTGATTGATTTCACACCCTATTTCTCACAGCGGGACAAGATCTTTGCCTGGCTTTGGGAGACCTACAAACTCGATTCCCTGACCGGCGGCTGGGATTATATGGAGCCTGCACTTTTCGGGTATGCTGCAGCCAAAGTCATCGAAAGTTTCTATACTTTTTATATTTCTTTTCATGACAGGATTGTCGCCCAGTTTCATGAATGGATGACAGGGGCCGGGGTTCTGTACCTCAAGAGTAAAGTTCCTCAGGTGGGAACTGTTTTCACCACCCATGCAACCGTGGTTGGAAGGAGTATTGCCGGCAACGGGCTTCCGCTCTATCGCAACATGGAAATGTACGACGGCGACGGCATGGCCCGTCAATTTGGTGTAACCTCCAAACAATCGCTGGAAAAGCTTGCAGCAGGGGAAGCCGACACATTCACAACGGTCAGCGCGATCACAAACAACGAATGCAGGCAATTCCTTGGAAAAGAAGTAAATATCCTGACGCCCAACGGATTCGACGATTCCTTTGTTCCCGCTCGGGATGAATATTTTAAGAAGAGAGCCCAGGCACGCGAGAAACTCTTCCGGGTTGCCGAAGGTCTTCTCAACCAGTCCCTTTCCAAAGACAGCATCCTTATTATCAACAGTGGTCGTTATGAATTCCGTAACAAGGGAATCGACCTGTTCATCGATGTGATGGGCAAACTGAACAAACAATCCGGTCTGGAGCGGGAGATCATTGCATTTCTTACCATTCCCGCTTACCAGTTCGGTCCGAGACAGGAATTGCTCCAGCGGATGGAAGTAAGGAATTTCACCCAGCCGGTCACGGATGATTTCATCACACATGGTCTTCATGAACCTGAGAACGATGCCATCCTGAACCGGATCCGGATGAATGATCTGCACAATGCTCCGCAGGACAAGGTGAAAGTGATCTTTGTTCCTGCCTATCTGAACGGAGACGACGGCATATTCAACCTGGGGTACTATGACCTTCTGGTGGGCTTTGACGGTTCTATGTTTCCTTCCTATTATGAACCCTGGGGATATACACCCCTTGAAAGCCTGGCCTTTCATATCCCGACCATCACAACCTCACTGGCAGGATTTGGTCAATGGGTGAAATCGCTCTACCCGAATATAAAAGAGAGCATCACGATCATTGAACGAGGTGATGATAATGATGCATTTGTGGTGAATGAGATGATCAAGGCCGTTATTCAGGTCAGTTCCAAGACAGAGAAGGATATCCTGAAGATTCGCATGAAAGCCTACGAGGTCTCCCGTTCAGCACTCTGGCAGAACCTGATCAACAATTACAAGGAGGCATATTCGTTTGCGCTGGTCAAATCGGAAGAACGATTTGACCTGTACAAAACAAAACAGGCTCACGTTCAGACGGTGCCCATCAAAGGTATCCTTGAGACACGGCCGGAATGGAAGAAGCTGCTTGTTCAGCAAAACCTTCCGGAAAACCTTCTCTCCCTCACCCGTATTGCGAACAATTTATGGTGGACCTGGCAGAGTGAAGGTTACGACCTGTTTGAGATGATCAATAAAAACCGCTGGAGGGAATTCAAGCACAACCCGATTCCCCTGATCGAATCGCTGAGTTTCCAGGAACTGCAGGATTTGAGCCGGAACGAACCTTTTCTCGTCATTCTTAAAAGTGTTACGCGGAAGTTTGATGAATATATGTCACTTTCAGAGACCAAACCAGCCCGCCAGGTTGCCTATTTCAGCATGGAATTCGGGCTGCATGATACCCTGAAGATTTACTCCGGAGGACTTGGGTTGCTTGCCGGCGATTACCTGAAACAGGCCAGTGACTCCAATTACAACATTGTCGGCATCGGGTTGCTTTACCGTTATGGCTACTTTCAGCAGCAGATTTCCATCAGCGGAGACCAGATCGCAACCTATACGCCCCAAAAATTTTCTCATCTTCCGCTTCAGCCGGTCAGGGATTCCGAAGGCAAATGGATCAAGATCACCTTTGCATTGCCCGGCCGTACCATGTATGCCAAGATCTGGCGGGTGGATGTCGGCAGGGTACCCCTCTATCTCCTCGATACGGACATTGATGAGAATGTGGAACCCGACAGGACGATCACGCACCAGCTTTATGGCGGTGACCTGGAAAACCGGTTGCGACAGGAGCTCCTCTTAGGGATCGGAGGGATCCGGATGCTTGATGAACTGGGGATCGCACCGGATATTTACCACAGCAACGAAGGACATTCGGCATTTATCGGGATTGAAAGGCTCAAGAACATCATTCAGAATGACAAGCTGACCTTCTACCAGGCCGTTGAAGTTGTTCGCGCTTCCACTTTATTTACTACCCACACGCCTGTACCGGCAGGTCACGACAGGTTTACTGAAAACCTGATGCGCCGTTACCTTCCGCATTATCCGGAACACCTGAACATCAAATGGGAGGAATTCATGAACCTTGGTAAGGCCCAGGAGGGTTCGGAAGAAGATTTTTCAATGAGCATCCTGGCATCCAAGCTCTCACAGGAAATGAATGCTGTCAGCAAGATCCATGGCCGCGTTACACGCGAGATGTTTGCCGATCTTTATCCCGGATATTACCCCCAGGAACTGCACATCGGATATGTGACCAATGGCGTTCATTATCCCACGTGGGCGGCAAGATCGTGGAAAGAGCTCTATGAGAAACATTTTCCTGAAGGTTTTGAAGAAGATCAGTCAAACCCTGATATCTGGGCGAAGATCCAGGATGTGGATGAGGAGGTGATCTGGAAGATCAGGATGGAGCAGAAGAAAAAGCTCTCCGATTATCTGAGCCGCAGGCTGCTCGATGAGATGACGCGAAGGAATGAGAACCCGAAACTTATTTTCAGAATGCGTGAAGCCTCCAGGCACGAGGCACTTACAATCGGGTTTGCACGGCGTTTTGCCACCTACAAGAGGGCTCACCTGTTGTTTTCAAATCCCGACCGGTTGTCGAAGATCGTTAACAATTCAAAAATGCCGGTTCGGTTTATCTTTGCAGGGAAGGCTCATCCGAATGACAAGGCCGGCCAGCAGCTGATCAAGGCGATCTATGAGATGTCGAAGACCCCGGAATTCCTTGGGAAGATCTTCTTCGTGGAGAATTATGATATTGAACTGGCCCAGTACCTTGTCAGCGGTGTTGATATCTGGCTGAATACGCCTACCCGTCCGCTGGAAGCCTCGGGAACGAGCGGGGAGAAGGCCGTCATGAACGGTGTGGTCAATTTCAGTGTACTGGATGGCTGGTGGGCCGAAGGATACCGGCCGGAAGCCGGATGGGCATTGAAAGAGGAACCGACCTATACCGATTCCACATTCCAGGATGATCTCGATGCAGAGACCATCTACTCCATGCTGGAGGAGGAGATTGTGCCTCTTTTCTATGATGTCAATTCACGGAAAGTACCTGAACGGTGGATCTCGTACATAAAAAATACGATTTCCGAAATTGCTCCCCATTTTACTATGAAACGGCAGCTTGATGATTATATCAGCAAATATTATAACCCGCTTTTTGAACGGTCGGCTAAAATGGCCACAGCGAATTTCGAGCTGGCACGCCACATGGCTTCCTGGAAACGTCATGTAACACGCGAATGGGATAACATTGCAGTTGTTTCGATGAACCTTCCCGATCCGAACCAGAAACCGCTTATTCTGGGAGAATCATTCAAGGCGGAGATCGTTCTTGACCTTGCAGAACTTGCTCCGGAAGATATCGGCATAGAGATCATTTTCGGAAAGAAAGTGAACGATGAAGTAAAAGAACCCATTTTTATTTCCGAGATGCTGTTGTCAAAATCCGACCGCAACATTGCCACCTACACGTGTGACATTCCCTTTAACCAGGCCGGCGTTTATGACTTTACCCTCCGGCTCTTCCCAAAAAACCCGGAGTTGCCGCACCGCCAGGATTTCAAGATCGTAAAGTGGATCTGAGGTTAAAGTTCTACAGCGTCTGCCATGGAAGGGTTGTTTTTCCTTCTGTTATTATTTTCACAAAAATGTAATCTGAGCGAAATTTCTGGGTATATTTAGAGGATATAACTAAAGTTTCTGCATATGAAAAAGTGTTTTACGCTCGCATCAGCCCTTGTCATCATCCCGGCACTCTTCCTTTCTTTCACCTCCAAAGGTCAGAAGAAAGAAAATCTGACAGACACTTACATTGTGCTCGGATGGAATGATCTCGGTATGCATTGTGCAAACAAGACATTTGCCAAGATGTGTATCCTTCCTCCCTACAACAACCAGTTTTCACATGTCATAAAAGTAGGGAACACTACTACACTTCCTGAAGTTCAATCTGTCGGGAGCGGCGTTTATGTCACGTATGAAGTTCCGGGGAATACCTATTCGGTCGGGAAAACAGACTTCTGGACTTATGTAAATACGCTATTCGGCGTGAGCCTTCCACCGAACATCGGTCTTACAGGACTCGGTATGGCCGGTACCATGCATGATTCGTTAAATTATTTCTATGCTTACGGGATTCCCATAACCCCATACACGGATGCCAACCTTGTGACCGAAGATCCCTTTCAACTGACCCTTCTTAAGGCCTATGATGCAGGAAATAATCTGCTTGCAACGACCCAAAACACCATACCGGTATCGAATGAGATCAGTTGTGTGAGTTCAGGATGCCACAACAGCGAACAGGCTATACTCAATGAACATGAAAACCTTCCCCCATTCAACAATCCTCCTGTTTTCTGTGCTAACTGTCATGCAGACCCTGCCCTTGGAATGCCGGGAAACGGTACGACAGTATATTTTTCGCAGGCCATCCATCAGAAACATGGCAGTATAACAAACGACTGCTACAAATGCCACCCCGGACCCAATACACATTGTTTAAGGGGCTATATGAAGATTATCGGAAAGACCTGCACCGATTGTCACGGGAGCGTATCGAATGTTGGAAACACGATTGCATCCGGACGGATCCCCTGGGTTGGTGAACCACAGTGCGGTTCCTGTCATGATGCCAACCACAGCGAAAATCCGGGCAAACTCTATAAACTGTCGACCGGCCACGGCGGATTATTTTGTGAAGCCTGTCATAATTCCACACATGCCGAAGTTACTTCCGAAAATGCCAATGACAATCTGCAGAACCTCACACTGCAGGGGTTTACCGGTCCTCTGAAGAAATGTGAAGTATGTCATGGATACGTCCCGGCAGGTCCGGGTCCGCACGGGTACAATCCTCTTGGGATCAAACCTGTTTCGGGTACTATTCCAGATGCAAGTGAGCTCCTTCAGAATTATCCCAATCCCTCTTCTTTCATGACCAATATTCCTTATACCATCAAGGATGAAGGTCAGGTAAGGCTTGAAGTCTATGACCTCTTTGGCAATAAGATCAAAACCTTACTGGATGCAAAACTGAAACCGGGTGAATACAAGGCCGAACTTTACACCGGCAAACTTTCATCGGGGACCTATGTCTGTAACCTGCTTACCAATGGACTGACATACCAGAGAAAGATACTTGTGGTTAATTAAACTTCAACGGTAAACAAGGACAAGGGGGAGCAATTCGTTCCCCCTTATTTTTTGAAAAATCCATATCTTTGCTGAAATTAACAGAACAGACATGAATCTATTAGATGGAAAAGTAGCTCTGATCACCGGTGCAAACCGTGGAATCGGTAAGAATATTGCCCTGAAATACGCTGCACATGGTGCGAACATTGCTTTCTCTGATATTGCCTACAATGAAGATTCGAAGAAACTGGAAGAGGAACTGAAGGCGTTCGGGGTCAGTGCAAAGGGATATGCTTCGGATGCCAGTTCATTTCCGGATGCTGAGAAGCTGGTCACCGACGTTGTCAATGATTTCGGAAAGATCGACATCCTGGTAAACAATGCAGGGATCACGCGCGACAATCTCCTGTTGAGGATGACTGAAGCTGACTGGGACCTGGTGATGAAGGTGAACCTGAAATCAGTCTTTAACCTCACCAAAGCCGTGCAGCGTTTTATGATAAAGCAACGGTCAGGAACCATCATCAACATGAGTTCGGTTGTTGGGATCGAAGGAAACGGGGGCCAGTCGAACTACTCCGCATCAAAAGCCGGAATCATCGGATTTTCCAAATCCATTGCCATGGAACTGGGATCCCGGAACATCCGGTGTAACGCCATTGCTCCAGGTTTTATTGAAACGGAAATGACAGCCAAACTTACGGAAGAGATCCGGAACGAATGGATTGAAGACATTCCCCTGAAACGTCCGGGAACGACAGATGATGTTGCAAATGCAGCCCTGTTCCTGGCTTCCGACCTGTCGGGTTACATCACCGGACAGGTTCTCAGCGTCTGCGGGGGCATGCACACTTAGAAAGAAGATACGCCTTGGGAATTGTCACCGAATATCCGTCCTGGTTTCTTTTATTCTGCCTCCTTCTTGGCGCCGGCTTCGCATTTCTGCTTTATTTCAGGACCCGAAAGGATGACATCAGCCATTGGGTAGTGTGGCTGATGACCGGGTTCAGGTTCCTCACCGTAACCCTGATCTCTTTTCTCCTTTTATCCCCGTTGATAAAAAAACAGGCAGAAATCATCCAGAAACCCCTGATCATCCTGGCTCAGGATAACTCTCTTTCCATCCTGCTTTCAAAGGATTCTGCATTCTATCGCAAAGAATACCCGAAAGAAGTAAAAGTGTTTGCCGATGACCTGCGTAGAAACTTTGAGGTTGCCGAGCTCTCTTTCGGGGAGAGGACCGACGGCGATCTTCGAACCTCTTTTACCGAACGGCAGACCGATATTTCCTCCCTGTTTGACGAAGTGAATATCCGGTATGCCAACAGGAACATCGGCGCCTTGATTGTGGCCAGCGACGGAATCTACAACAAGGGCAGCAACCCGTATTATGCCGCCGAGAAGATCCGCTTTCCGGTCTTTACCGTTGCCATGGGGGATACCAACCTGCCCCGCGATCTGATCCTGAAAAAGATAACCTGCAACCCAACGGCCTTCCTGGGCGATAAATTTCCGGTTGAGATCCTCCTGGAAGCCGATAAATGCGGGGATGAAAAAGCTGAACTGCAGGTGAAGAAAGGGGAGGAGGTGCTGTTTACACGGCAGCTCCAGTTCCGGGGGGAGAAGGACTTTCGAAAGATCAGCCTGATGCTTGAAGCCAAAGCGAAAGGTCTCCAGCGCTACAAGGTGACACTGAAACCTTTATCGGGTGAAAACTCAATTCAGAATAACTCCGGGGAGTTCTTCGTGGAGGTGAACGATACCCGTCAGAAAATAGCCATCCTTTTCCAGTCGCCCCATCCGGATATTTATGCCATCAAACAGGCACTTGAAGGATCAACCCGGTTTGAGGTTGAAACGTTCAAACTGGATGCCTTTGATCAGCCGCTTACCAAATACGACCTCGTCATCTTCGACCAGCTCCCTTCCCTGAAGGGATATTCAAATCTTACAAGGTTCACCCAGTCGAACGTTTCACTTCTCTATATCATCGGAACAGAAACCAATGTAGATGCCTTTAATGCCCTGAAAACCGGGCTTGTAATCATTTCCAACAATGCAAATTTTACAGAAACCTTACCTTCCATCAATGAAGATTTCTCCCTTTTTACCCTGGATAAAGATCTGAAGGATGTAGTGAAGGATTTACCGCCACTGCAGAGCCCCCTCGGTTCTTACCAGTATTCACCGGTATCCGACATCCTTTTCAATCAAAAGATCGGGAATGTGACAACCCGGGTTCCTATGATCCTGTTCTTCCAGTCGCAGGAACGCAAAACCGGCATTATTGCAGGTGAAAATCTTTGGAAATGGCGATTGTCAGACTATCTTCAGAAAGGCGATCACAAAGTTTTTGATGATCTGATCAATAAAATAATTCAATATCTCAGCCTGAAAGGGGATAAGAGCTTTTTCAAAATAAAAGTTGCGAACCGGTTTCCGGAGAATGAAAATGTTCAGTTCGAAGCCGAAGTCTATAATCAGAGTTATGAACTGATCAATCAGGATGATGTGAACCTGACCATAAAGGATGAAAAGAACAACGCTTATCCATTCGTTCTCGGAAAAACAGACAAAGCCTATTACCTCAACGCCGGATCCTTTCCTGTGGGGGATTACACCTATGAGGCCAATGTAAAGACGGGTAAAAATCTTTATACGAAAAAGGGAGCATTCATCATTTCACCGGTCAACCTTGAATTGCTTAATTCTGTTGCGGATCACAACCTTCTGTTCAGGATTGCGAAAGCCCATGACGGCGAAATGATCTATGCAAGGGACCTTCAGGAACTGCGGAAGAAAATCCTCAACAGGCAAGATATCCGGCCTGTTTTCTACTCCCAGAAAAGGTTTATTGACCTGTCGGGAAGTGGCTGGCTTTTCCTGCTGATCCTGGCCCTGCTTTCAGCAGAATGGTTTCTCAGGAAAAGGAACGGAGTTTATTAACTGGTGAGTTAATTTTGAATTACGAATTACGTATGATGGCTGGTGTTTTTTTCTATATCATTCTTGGGATACTCCTTTTGGATTACCTGGTTGAGCGGATCCTTGACTGGCTGAATTCGACCTATTGGAGCGACCGGCTGCCCGAGGAGCTGGAAGGCATCTATGACCAGGAAAAGTACAGCCGCTCGCAGCGTTATGAAAGGATCAAGCAGAAATTTTCACTGATTTTATCCACGCTTACCTTCCTTATCATGCTTGTCATGCTGATGGCCGGCGGATTTGGATGGGTAGATGCCGGAATAAGGCATTTTACAAATCATCCGATCCCTGCAGCCCTCCTTTTCTTTGGGATCCTCGGCCTGGGGTCAAGTCTGCTGTCAATGCCTTTCCTGGTTTATCATGTTTTTGTCATTGAAGAGAAATTCGGATTCAACCGGACTACGGTCAAGACTTTCATTCTTGACCACATCAAGGGATTGTTGTTGAGCATCGTTCTCGGAGGAGGGTTAATTTCACTGATCATCTTCATCTACGAATCGACTGGGAACTGGTTCTGGCTGATTGTCTGGGGCGTCATGACATTTTTCATGATTTTCATCTCGATGTTCTATTCCAACCTTATCGTTCCTCTTTTCAATAAGCAAACTCCGCTGGATCCCGGCCCGTTGCGGGATGCCATTGAAATGTTCGCCACGAAAGTGGGTTTTAAGCTGAAGAATATCTATATCATTGACGGATCGAAAAGATCAAAAAAGGCGAATGCATATTTTACCGGGCTCGGGATGAAGAAGAGAATTGTTTTGTACGATACGCTGATCCAGGACCATACGGTAGAGGAACTGGTGGCCATCCTTGCCCATGAGATCGGGCATTACAAGAAGAAGCACACCCTGATGGGCATCCTCCTCTCCACGCTGCAAACCGGAATTATGCTCTTCATCCTGTCACTCTTCATCCGGAAAGACAGTGCACTGGCAAATTCACTCTGCCAGGCTCTGAGCGGGTTGTCCGGAATCGCGATCAAACAGAGCTTTCATATCGGGGTACTTGCCTTCGGATTGTTGTACAGCCCGCTTTCGTTTTTTATCGGACTGGTGATGAACCGGATATCCCGGAAACACGAATATGCAGCTGACCGGTTTGCCGGACTTCAGTACGATCCTGTTGCCCTTATGAACGCGCTGAAGAAACTTTCGGTGAATAACCTCAGCAACCTTCGTCCGCATCCCGCTTATGTTTTCTTTTATTATTCACATCCCACGCTGCTGCAGAGGCTGAAAGCGCTGGAGAAATTTGTTACGCGTAACGTGTAAAGCGTTACGCCCGAATTTTTTTATTTTTTCCCTTCACATCTTAAGTATTACCTGTAAGAATTTTGTAATTTCATGCCTTCAAATCATTCTTCATTCGTATGAAAATCCTTTTTCGATTATTGATCCTGGCGGGCATGGTAACCCTCGCAGGTCCGGCCATGGCACAGAGCAGCACAAGGGCTCTACTTCTGGATTCGGTCTACAGCTACAACTGGGCAACCAGTGACTGGTCGCTGAATTTAAAAAATTACCGGATCAAGGATGGTACCGGCCGGACGGTTCAGAGTCTTTATAAAAGGTATATCACAGGAACCGGGCAATTCCAGGACTACATACGGTCTCTATCCAATTTTGCGGACGCAGCCGCCGACCCAACCTCACTCACAAACCAGCTTTGGTATGGTAATGTGTGGAATACTTTCCAGTATACGCATTACATAGCGCCAGGGACGATTGATACAACCTTCACCAAGGGCTGGGACAATCAAACCCATCGATTCACTTTTGGGTACAGGAGTTTACTGCAATATAACGACAGCATGCTGGTTATTGAAAATCTGACACAATCATGGGACACGACTTCACTTGACTGGGTCAATGGCACAAAAACCACGCAGACCTATACTCCCGAAATGCAACCGCTGGAAAAAACAACACTTTCCTGGAGGCGTTCAGCTTCAGCGTGGGTGAATTCGTATAAAGTCTCAACTGTTTATGATGGCAGCAATCTGCTTGTCAACCAGCTTGAATTTGTGTGGGATTCGACCCATGCAAACTGGGTGAGTACCTTCAGGTATTCCTGGTACAACAACTTCGCATCCCTGCCATACCTCGAAGTGCATGAAAGGTGGGATTCGACGCTCAATGTGTGGGATTCACTGACGCAATCAACCTATATCTATAATCCGTTCAACTGGCTGTTGACGGTCATCACGAAGAGTTATACGCCAACCAAAGGGAGCTGGGCGGAAAGCTACCTCATTCTTTATAATTACACAGCAGGGGGTGTAAAGTTCAAAAGAACAGGGAACATCTGGGATCCTGTGCATTCTGTTTGGGCACCTGATTCCTTTGAGCAAACTGACACCATTGCATATAAGAGCTCAGAAGTATACAACCTTTATTATAACCCGGTAACATATGACGTTGTTAGCGGTGTCAGAAACCTCTATGCTTATACCCCGGCCGGCGATACGCTCAGCAAGGCAAACCAGGCCTGGGATGTCCCCGGCAATGGCTGGGCAAACAAGAGCCAGGTTCTTTATACTTACGATCTGCACAACCTGCTTTCGGAGACCCTTACGCAAACCTGGACCGGTGGTACTGCCTGGGATAATTCGAAGAAATCTGATTATTATTACTCTGACTTTATCGGTATCGGTGAAAAAGCGGATAACGTCAAACCCTGCTTCTATGCCAACCCGATTGTTGCCGGGAGTTCCATCTATTGTCCCGGATTCAGGACAGGCGACGAATTCACCCTGAGGATCAATTCCCTTTCCGGAGCCGTGATATATATAACCATGTTCAGGGGCGGTGAAGCAGTAAGCATTCCCGGATCGCTTTCCCAGGGTACTTACATCCTCGTCATTGAGGAGAAAAACAGGATCGTATACAAGGATAAAGTCGTCGTGCTTCATTGATTTTCTTCAGCAGGGACTTGACTTTTACGGAAAAATTCGTACTTTTAGAGGTTGCACTTTTTCTAACTAAAACTCCTGCATATGAAAAAATCATTTTACCTCTTTTCGCTGTGGATGGTATTCTTGGTCCCGGTTACCCTGGCAAAATCAGGACATGACAGGTCTGATCCTTCTCCTGCAAAACAAAAGATCCATCACCGTCAGCATCACACAGATATCCAGAACAGCCTGAAATTCATTACTTCCGAGAAGTGGAATGATTCCCTCCAATGGTATAACTGGAATGCCCTACATTCCGGCTGGGACATTGATGTAAGGGAATCCAGGATACGCTCTGCTTCAGGTTATCTTGCCTCCAGAAGCTATATTAAACTTGATACACTCACTCATACCTGGGTAAACATGTGGCTGGATGAAATGGAGTATTTTGGTACTTCCGGTGACCTTCAGAAACTCAGCTATAAAACATGGGATGTTTCTTCCGCTTCCTGGATTCTCTATTATTATGAGCACTTCGCTTCCCCGGGTCATGAGGATGAATACTATTATAAGGACTGGAACCCTGTGACTCAAAAATATTCATACGGATACCGCTATACTTATCAGTATGATCTCAGCAATAATCTTACGGAAGAAATCGAATATGATCTGGACACCATAACATCGCTGTGGGTCAATTATTCTAAAACCTCCAGCACATTCAGCTCTGCCGGATTGGTTGAGCAGATCACTTCCGTGTGGGATACTGCAACCAGCATATGGAAAAATTCCCAACGAACGGTCTACACCTATGATGCCGGTAACTTCCTGACAGAAAAAACCGGGTATGTATGGATCTCGAACAACTGGGATCTGAGCCACCATTCCCTTTTTACAAACAATCCAAGCGGCTTACCAACCCTGCAGCTTGATGAATACTGGACAGGGACAAACTGGTTTTCCACATACAAGATCATGACCACGTATGATGTTGCAGGTATCCATGCCCTGATCAGGCTTGAACAACTTTACAACACCTTCACACTGACCTGGACCGACTCCAGGAAAGAGACGAATACCTATTTTGGAAACGGACTGCCGAGTTCAGTTTTATCAGAGTTAATGAATACCGTTTCCAGTGAATGGATAAGCTGGAAGTTCGATGAGTATGATGAATCCGGAAACACGATTGACAGTTATTTCAAGAGCATTGACACCTATACTTTTGATGTTCTATACGGCTCCAGGTACCTGGATACCTATGATGTCAACAGCAGGTTCCTTCAGGAGATAAAACAAAATTTCGACACCGCCACGGGGTTGTGGGTTGATTACTCAATGATGCAGGATACGTATGAGGATCCGGTTAACACATACGTTACAGAAGAGCTGGGGACTCTTTGGGATGGCAGCAGCTGGGTGAACGACTACAAGGATATCTTCTTCTGGTCCTATCCCAGCGGGATCGATCCCCATCAGGGCGGGGAGAGGCTCTGTTTCCATGAGAACCCGATGACACCGGGTAAACCCATAAACTGTCCGTTCCTTGAACCATTAAAAGAGTACCGTTTTGATCTCTTTTCGATGAAGGGGGAAAGTGTATTCAGTGAAACCATAACCGGCAATTCATCCTTCGTGATCAGCCGTTCACTGGCTGCTGGGAACTATCTCCTGCGTATTACCGAGAAAGGTAAGACCGTATATCGGGATAAAGTAGTTATATTATAGTGAGATCGGAGATCGGAGATCGGAGATCAGAGGTCAGAAGTCTGATATCGGACATCTGACCTCCGACTTCTGTCAAGGCAGCCCGGGGAAATTATCCACAAACTTGATCTTCAGATCCGGAAAGTTCTCAACGATCTGCACTTTCAGGTCAGGGAAATTTTCAACGATCTGCCATTTTCCGCATTCATCCGGAAAGTTATCAACCAGTTTCACCTTCAGGTCAGGAAAATTCTCCACGATCTTGATCTTGATATCGGGAAAGTTCTCAACGAACTTGATCTTCCCATATAGTTTCTTTCCCTTGAAACTGCAGGTCTTGTCGACCGGATCATCTGTCCGGGTGGTTACGGCCGGGCTCCCCATGAGAACCGACAACAGGAAAATGATCTGAAAATTAAAGAGCATGGTATCTATTTTTTAGGGTTTGTAAACCGGAGGAGATCATCACCGATGCCGATCTTATAGCCTTCCGAGAAATAGATGATTTCTCCCCTGGGGGTGATAAAGGTAACCACAGGAAGACCGGTCACCGCTTTCCGGTTTATCGTCATCAGTAACTCTTCCATCAGTCCGTTTACGGAAGTGGCAGTTTTTGTTTTTACGGGTAATACGGCAGAATTCTTTTCCATAAACAGATCCCTTTCTTTCGTTGTTTTGAAAAGCAGCAGGATCGTACCGTTCCATTTGTCAAATTCGCGCTTCTTCTGAATAAGATCCGCTATAAAGTGCCGGGAAGGCTCCTTTTCGGGATCAAGCCATGCAAGGACCGTGCCTTTCTTATTTACGGTTCCGGTGCCCGGTGATATCCTGGTGAAGAAGGCAGTCAGGTTATCGATCTTCCCCAGGACTGATGCAGGGGCACTGTTTTTCCGCAAATCAAGGTCCATCGATGCGGTTTTATTTTCTTCAAGGTTGAAGAACATGAGTTTGGTAAGCACCGTGCCGCCGCTGATCCGGTTTCCGGTAACAAGGAGATAGGAGCCGGGAGGAACATCCACGCTGCAGGGAAAGGATTGCAGGGAAGGATCAGTCTCATAATCCAGCGAACGGAAGAACCCTTCCTCAAATTTCTCGATCGTAAAATGGATGTAATACTCAGGTTTCCGGTCGTTCCCCTTGTTATTAATCAGTGTAAGTTTCCCTCGCGGATTGGTTTTTAGCGCGGGATTTGAGAAATATACATCATGCCAGGCCCCGTTCAGTAAGTATTGAGGGGTCCGGGTGGCCGGTTCAAGACGTGCCGGGATACCCATGCTCCTGCAGGCGGCAACGAAGAATATATCCCTCGAATGCGGATCGGCAACTTTTAACTCATATACACCTTTCGGGGTGAGGGGAGCCTTCGAATAATTGGCGCTTTCATCTGTCTGGATCGACTCCTTAGTCCATTTTACAATGCTCTCCGGATCTTTTCGTGCCTTAAGAATGAGGTCCTTACTGAAGCTCTGGCGGAAAAACTCCCGGAACGGTTTCAGGTATTCATTGTCGATCCTGGGAGAAAGAATATATGCAGAAAAGATGGCATTCTCTTTCGCCAGGGATTCAGACACAGGTGTGTTGAGGATATTGTCATCCAGCACTTCAAGGGTAACGTCATGGAGGTCCTTTTCTGAAATTTCATTCAGCAACGGGAACACCCAGGCTCGTTTTCCGGAAGGAACGGAGGAGATGAATTCGATGATGTTGCGCCAGTTTCCGCGGCTTTTGTGCAAAATTCTCCACAGCGAATCGGCGTTTATCTTCAGCGTGGCTGCCAGGCGGAATGATTTGGCTGAGTCGATGAAGGTGTTTTCATAGGCTGCCCGGATGCGGTCTTCAAACGCAAAGCGTTTTGTATTCCGGCTCCTCATGGAATCGCTGGCTTTGCTTTCAATCATTTTTTCGGGAGGCGGAACAAAGTCCAGTACCTCAGAATAGGTTTCACCAGAACTCCGTGAAAGGGAGATGATCAGGGTATCGGTAGTGGCTACGGTGACTTTCTGATAACCGAATTTCTTTCCTTTTGCCGCCCAGATGAACAGGTCGCCGAAACCGGTCGTAAAAGAGGCCAGCCCGTCTTTCCCTGTATAACAACGGTGCAACGGATAAAATTCGGCATAGTTGTATAGCTGGAATTCAACTGCAGCGCTGTCGGCCGGGGCATTCTTCTCAGCAACTACCCTGACCCAGATCTTTTTCGTATCCGTATAATTGGAGAGAACGTTGATCCGCGTGAATCGCGGGTCTTTGACCAGGACATCCTCCGGACCATTATAATCGCCAAAAACATTCGTATTGACAAGCATAGCCCGTTTTGCCGGACCCGTAAACCATGCCATATCGAGATCCGGTTCCGGTTCACATGCACCCATATAGTGCCACTTCCCGTCAATCCAGACTTCAACCCATGCATGGTTGTCATCGCTGTGCGCCCAGCGGGGCGTATAACACTGGCGGGCAGGAATGCCCGCAGCCCGCAAGGCAGCTACCGTGAATGTAGATTCTTCGCCACAGCGGCCATAGGCATTTTTTACCGTAGCAAGCGGGGAGGAGGTCCTGCTATCGGAACCTTTATAGGTCACCTTCTCATGGCACCAGTGATTAACCTCCAGGGCAGCATCTTTCATGGAAAGTTTCCGGATCCGGTCCTTCAGTTCACTGAAGAAAACCCATCGTGATGAGTCAAGGTTTTCATTGTTTACGCGCACAGGAAGCACGAAATGCCGGAAGATGTTCTCCGGGATGAGCTTCCCCCACGAAAATGTATCCTGCGCTGCNGCGCTGCAAAAGAGGTCCTGACATTCTTTAAGTAGAAATCACCTTCATAATCGGCAAGGTCACTTAGCGGCATATAGGCGTACAGAAATTCGAGCGCCTCTTTTTCCCGTATAGAAAGATGCTGGTCAAATACATTGAATAGCTGATCTTTCCGGTTTTTTGCAAGTTGTTTTTGTTGCTCAAACCGGACCTCTACTTTTTTACGGTAGCTTTTATCGGTTATGAAATGGTTCCCGTGATTACAGCCAATCAATAAGGTCAGGGTAGCGATTAAAGGGAGAAGAAGTTGTTTGTTCATTCTATCAGAATTTTTAAAAAAGAATATTTTACCCAGAGGTTCACAGAGAAGAAACAGACCTGCCTGCCGGCAGGCAGGGAACCACAGAGGTTAATAGGCGATCTCAATTTTATCGTTCGGAAGCTCAGCTTCAAAGAAGCGTTGCCTTGTGGTTTTCAGTTTCAGTCCCTGGTCCTGGCCATTCACTTTAACCCCCATGATGCTGCCAAAATCATGCAGCACCAGCCGGAAAGCGGAAAATTTTGAGGGATAGGAGCCTTCGGCTTTTCCGATGGTGATCATTTTCTTAGCCGGATCAAAGGTTATCAGTCGCCGGTAATACTGTCCGGATTCATAATTATAGGTCACTCCGTCATCTTCATAAAAGGTGAATGAATTTGGTGATTTACCAAACCATACGTTGATCTCCAGTGTCGGAGAAGGCTTCTCGGAAGTACTCTGGATCACCGACTGCAACGGAACGATTCCACCGGACTTTACAAATACCGGCAGGTCGTCGAGGGGACTATCAACGACTGCCTCTGATTTTCCCTTATACAGGATATCATTGCTGACCCTGTACCATTCGCCTTCAGGAAAATAGACGTTGCAAAAGGCTGCAGTTCCGGCAGCGGGAGCGACCAGGATCTGGCTTCCGAAGAGGTATTCATTCTGAAATCCGTTGAAATAGATCTTTTCATCATACGGATAGTTTATTGCCAGCGTTCTTGATACGGGTATCCCTGTCTGCGTGGATTCATAAAAAATGGAATAGAGATAGGGAAGAAGGCGGTACCGCATGTTGATCCAGTGCCGGGAGAGCTGTTCTATATCTTCCCCGAATGACCAGGGTTCTTTTGTTCTTGAGGCGATCTCCGTATGATTCCGGTAAAAGGGTGTAAAGGTGCCTATCGACATCCATCTGGCAAACAACTCATTGGTAGGTGTTCCGATGAAGCCACCGACATCGGCACCTGTGAAAGAAACGCCCGAAACACCCAGGCTGTTCACCATTCTCACCGCCATCATCAGGTCCTCTTCCGTTGATGAGTTGTCGCCCGTCCAGATGGCCGAATAGCGCTGGATGCCGGCATAGGCGGCACGGGTCAGCACGAAGGGCCGTTTTCCGTTCAGCAGTTGTTTCGTGCCTTCGAAGGTAGCCCGCGACATGTTCAGGCCGTAAACGTTGTGTGCCTCGGCAAGGGTGCTCTGCTGACCGTCGAATTCAAACCTGACGATATCCGGGATGCACTGTCCCCAGGCGCTGGGTTCGTTCATATCGTTCCAGAAGCCTTCCACACCGGGTACGGTGAGTGCGGAGAATGATTTCCCCCACCATTCGCGTGTCTTCGGTTTCGTGAAATCAGGAAAATGGCACCTGCCAGGCCAAACGCTGCCAATGTAAAGTTTTCCGTCAGGATACTTTACAAAGTAATCATTCTGAATGCCTTCATCATAGTTCTTGTATCCTTTTTCGATCTTTATTCCGGGATCAACGATGGTAGCGAGGTGAAACCCCATGGCATTGATCCTGCCGATCATTGATTTCGGATCGGGAAACCGTTCTTTGTTCCAGGTAAAGATCTTGTAGTTGTCCATGTAATGGATATCGAGATAGATCACATCGCACGGGATCTTTTTATCCCGGAAGGTTGTGGCAAGCTTCAGCACTTCCGATTCGGGGTAGTAACTCCACCGGCTCTGCTGGTAACCCAGGCTCCAATAGGGTGGCAGTGACATGCGTCCAGTCAGCCAGGTATAATCGCGCAGAATTCCCGGGATGCTCCTTGCTCCGAAAAAATAGGATTTCATTTCTCCGTTCACGGCTGAAAAGAACGAATACGCATCATCTGTCGAAGCCCCGAAGTTGAATGTCGACCGGAACGAGTTATCGAAAAAGATTCCGTAAACAACCTCATCATGGATCCCGATATAGAAGGGAATGGTAACATACAAGGGGTCCTGTTTTGGGGAATAGGCAGGGACATCTGAATTCCAGTTGACATAGGCATTTCCGCGCCGGTTCAGAGGTCCTGTCTTTTCGCCCAGCCCGATAAACTTTTCATCCGGATACAATTTCTTGTAACAGGTCACCTGGGTGCCCTGCCAGCTGACTGAGAAATCCCGGTAATCGCGGGCAAGCGGGGTTCCGTCCAGGGTTGAGAAATTGATCCGGAGGGGATCCTTAATGATACTTACCTGCAGGGAATCGGTGATCAGGACCAGGGAATCCTTCCTGTCGTCAATCTTCCTGAAGTTGCCAGCCGGTTCCCGGTCAACTGCATAGGAGAAGTCGGAATTCAGGACCGGTTTATTGATCCTGACACGGATAACCGTTGGTGAAAATTGAATTACCTCGACCACGGAATTGTCAGTGGTGATAAGGATCCCATGCTCAACTGGCCGGAAACTTTTAAATTTTCCTGGAAATACCGGCAGGTTGTCGCACAAGGAAGTCAAGGGAAGCAAGGCAGCCACGAGCAGGCTTAATTTTCCGGATATGTTCATAATCCCTGAGATTAGGGTTCAAAGATAAGAAACAAATCTTCGAATGACGAATCCGGGAATGACGGATTTGGGAATGTTTAACAGCAAAGTGGTTTTGGTTTTTACCGCGAAGACGCGAAGACGCAAAGAACAGAAAACATATTCGTAATTCGTAATTGCGAGCGGAGCGAAGCTACATAATTCGTAATTACGAAATTTGTTCCGTCCTTTTAATAATCTCATTCTGAAGATCTTCTCCCAGGTCATTGAAATAATCACTATAACCTGCAACCCGGACGATAAGATCACGGTATTTTTCAGGGTGCAGCTGAGCATCCCGTAAGGTTTCAGCCGAAACAACATTGAACTGGATGTGATGTCCGTTCATCCGAAAATAACTGCGGATGAGTCCAGTCATCTTCTGGATGCTCTCTTCATCGTCAAAAAAGGAGGGCGAGAATTTCTGATTTAACAATGTGCCGCCGGTCCGGATATGATCGAGTTTTGCAGCCGAATTCACGACAGCGGTCGGTCCGTGAACATCGCATCCCTGCACCGGTGAGATCCCTTCCGAAAGCGGTTCTTTCGCCTTTCTTCCATCCGGTAACGCGCCGATAACACTTCCAAAATAGACATGGGAAGTAGTGGGAAGAAGGTTGATACGGGAGATCCCGCCACGGGCAGTGCTGCGCCCGTCCACAGCATGATAAAAGATTTCAAATACCGAAAGTGCCTGCGAATCGGCATAATTATCGTCGTTCCCATATTTGGGAGTATGGTAAACCAGTTCGAAACGCAGTTCCCCGAAATCCTGAAAGTCCTGCATAAGCGCTTTGAGCATGCCGGTCATGCTGATCGTTTTTTTATCAAAGACATGATATTTCAAGGCAGTCAGGCTGTCGGTGATACTGCCCAATCCTACGCCCTGGATGTAACTTGTATTATAGCGTGCTCCCCCGGCATTATAATCCTTACCATTCGCAATACAGTCGTCGATCAGCAGGGAGAGAAAAGGCACCGGCATGGATTCCATGAAGATCGTCTCAATGGTGTTATTCCCGTTGATCTTGATGTCGATAAAGTATTTCAGCTGACTGGCAAAGGCATCCAGCAGTTCATCAAAAGTCTGAAAACAGTCAGCAGGACCGGTTTCCAGTCCTATGCTCTTCCTGGTTTGCGGGTCTGTCCCATTGTTCAACGTGATCTCAAGAACCTTTGGAAGGTTGAAATAGCCGGTCAGGATATAGGCTTCGGTGCCGAAGGCACCTGCTTCCACGCATCCGCTGGCTCCGCCGTTCCTTGCATCCTCAATGGATTTTCCCTGCCTTACGAGTTCCTTAACAATTGCATCCGTGTTAAAAAAAGAGGGCTGTCCAAAGCCGGTTTTAATGATCTTCAAGGCCCTGTGAACAAAGCTGTCGGGATTCACGTGGCTGATCTGTACCATCGAGCTTGGCTGCAGAATCCTCATCTCCTCAATTACGTCCAGGATAAGGAAGGTAAGCTCATTAACAGCATCGGAACCGTCGGGCTTTACACCTCCGAGGTTGATCAGGCAGAAGTCGGTGTATGTATTGCTCTCCTGCGCGGTAACACCTACTTTCGGAGGTGACGGATGGTTGTTGAATTTGATCCAGAACGACTGGAGCAGTTCCGTTGCTTTCTCTTTTGTAAGGGTGCCGTCTTCCAGTCCAATCTTATAAAAGGGATAAAGATGCTGGTCGAGGCGGCCTGGGTTGAATGAATCCCATGGATTCAGCTCGGTGATCACGCCCAGGTGGATAAACCAGTAATACTGGAGTGCTTCATGGAACGTGCGGGGGGCATAGGCAGGAACATGACGGCAGATGCCTGCCAGCCTGAGAAGTTCCTCTTTCCGTTGAATATCATCAGCAGCCTTTGCCAGTTCTTCCAGCTTATCTGCATGGCGGCCGGCAAAGCCGATGATGGCATTCGCAGCAATCTCCATAGCCTTCAGCTCCTCATTCTTTGCAGGTGCAGCAGAATCCTTTTTCCAGTCCAGCCGGGATTGGGCTTCATGTATCTCTTCGATGAGATCCCGCATTCCTTTCCGGTAGATCTTAGCTCCGCACACGGTATGACCCGGTGCTCGCTGTTCCTGGAATTCAGTAAATATACCTGCATTGTAGGCTTCAAGCCATTCCGGGGACATCGAACCCATGATCCGTTCACGGTTGCTTTTGCCTGTCCAGAAGGGGATGATCTTTTCCCTGTATATCTTCCGGGTCTCTTCATCGACCCTGAACGAAACTTTTTTACGGGCATCCAGGATTTCAAGATCCTCCATGGTGTGCAGGTTGATCTCCGGGTAGGTTGGTGTGGCTTTGGGTGCAGGACCTCGTTCCCCGACGATCAGTTCACCTTCGTTCAGGCAGATGTATTTATGGAGAAGGATGTATTCAAAGGCAAGGGCACGCCTGACGGGTGCTGAAAGGTTGTCGCCGACGCCGGATTTGTAAAAGTCAGTTACCAGCGACGCGCGTTCAGCCGATAGCCGGTTGACGGCATTCAGACTCTTGTTCCTGAGTTTATTGATCCGGTCGGTCATTTCAAATTACGAATTGAGTTATAAAGTTTATAAAGTTCATAAAGTTTATAAAGTTCATAAAGTTCATAAAGTTCATAAAGTTTGTAAAGTTTATAAAGTTTGTAAAGTTCATAAAGTTCATAAAGTTTGTAAAGTTATATCCGTATTTTTATTTTTCATTCTTCATTTTTCATTTTTTTCAACTCCCGATCCTCACATCCAGCCCTTCCGCTTCAAATTCATTCTTTAACGGAAACAGGGATTCCCTGGTCAGGTCATCCATATCACTCATTTTATTATCGACATGAAGACGGCGATATTTGTTTTTTGCACTTGAATGGTAGGGCAGAAGGCTTGTTATCAAGGGTTTACCGGATTTATTCTTTTTCCTGAGAAACAGCAGGAATTCCTTTATTTCCCGGACGTTTTTATCTGTATCGGTTATACCGGGGATGACGGGGAACCTCACATTCACCTCTCTGCCTTCCGAAACCAGGTGCATGAGATTCTCCAGGATGATTTTGTTTGAAACCCCGGTAAACCTGATGTGGTCTGCTTCATCCATCAGTTTGAGGTCATAGAGAAAAAGGTCGGCATGCCCTGCGATCTTTTCCAGGGTCTCCGGATCGGAATTTCCGGATGTATCGATGGCAGTATGGATGCCGTTGTTCCTGCACTCTTTCAGGACTTCCAGCAAAAAGTCATGCTGCATCAGCGGTTCGCCACCGGAAAAGGTGACACCGCCGCCGGATTCTTCAAAAAAGATCCTGTCGAGCCTGATTTCATGAATCACCTCGTCGACTGTCATCCAGTTTCCAATGGTTTCCTTCAGGTAAAAGGTTTTTCCATCCAGGTTTATCGTTTTGATGCATTCTTCGGGAATGCTGCTCCGGCTTTCCGGGTTATGGCACCACCAGCAGCCAAGTTGACAGCCTTTAAAGAACACCGTGCTTCGGATCCCGGGTCCGTCGTGAACCGTAAAGCGCCGGATTTCGAAGATCAGTCCCTTATTCACTATAGAATTTAATCATACGGATGATTGCTTCCCTGCAGACGGGACAGAAACCGGCTGCTTCATTGCTCTTCATGCGGCAGTCCATCATCGGGCTGTAGACGCCTTTCGAGACATAGCCGCCACCTTCAAAAAGGCCGATCTCTTTCTGGTATTTATCATCCCTTGGGGTAGGAACGGGAGTACCTCTCCGGATCATGGTTTTCCATTTGGAACCAAAATCGACATTTGTCGTGATGTTCGGCTCCCAGGGTTCAACCTTGGTGTTATAAAAATCGGAATAGGTGACTTCCGAAGTGTAATATTCATCGGCAAGGCCGGCAAATGAATGTCCGAATTCATGAATGGAGACAATCTCGGATAAGTAGTTATCGACTGTGCTTTCACCGAAAAGATTGTAGAATCCGCCGCCGCCATAGATCTTGCTGTTCACCAGGATAAAGATGACATCATAGGGAACATTGGCTGCGATGTCATACACCTCTTTTGTGTTTGAGGTTGTGAGGTAGCGGTCCATATCGAAGGTAAAGAAGGAGCTGTTCAGGTCGGTGTTGACATAGATCCTTCGCCCCGGAACATCCACACCCGATTCTTCTGACGGAGACTCGATTGCATAGAGGTTGATGCGGTCGGTATATTCCTTATAGGGTTCCTGGGAAAGGATATAATTCCCGATGCGGGAGGCATCTTTCAGGAATTTTTCCATCTGGTCTTTGGTATAGCCTTCGGCGATGAAGGCAACGTCAACCTTATTCAAGGGATCGCCCGAATCATGAAACTTCACATACGGGATCTCGCGGATCTTCTTCCGGCTGATGAAATAATCATTCGGATTGATGTACATCGTAAACAGTTTCTCGAAGATCCCGTCATTGTATCTCCGTTTCTCAACCTGGAACTTTATGGTCTGACGGGGAAAAGGAACGATGGCAGTTTGCTCAAAAGAGCGCTGAACCCTGTGGGCTTCAGGTGTTCCCTGCCATTCCTGGAAAAGGCTGTTAAATCCGCGCGTGAACAGCAGGTTCCCGGAAACAGAATCAAACACCGCAACCCGGTATGTACCGTAGTTATAGGGATCGACCAGGTGTTTACGGGAGCCGCCGTAGTAGGGTTCCTGTTTCACCTGGCTCAGGTAAACCGACTCGGATTTGAAATCTCCGGCAAGGTAATAATCCACCCTGAGTGTATTCGGGAAGAAATAGTCATCAAACTCAACCTGGACGATCCGCTTTGCTGCCACTGATTGCACCGTATCCAACCCTTGCTGGGCAAAGGATGAAAAGGCGAAGATCCCTGTGCAGGTGATCAGGAACAAACCCGGTAAAATATTTTTTTTCATGTATTCGAAGTCGAAAGAATTTGCAAAGTTACAATCTTTTTAACTGCACAATCACGATTCCTGTGAGTATCAGAAGGCAACCCGCCAGCATCCGGAGCGTAAGCGATTCATGAAGGATCATCCAGCCGCCGAATGCAGCCACTACCGCTTCCATGCTCAGGATGATGGAAACTGAAGCAGGGTGTGCTTCTTTCTGTGCGATCACCTGGAGGGTAAAAGCAATACCGACAGACATGATTCCTCCATAAAGGATAGGGAGCGCAGCCCTTACGATATCGCCCGCAACGATGGGCTCACAGATCAGTGCCATCCCGATGCTTAAAAAAGCGCAGATGGCAAACTGTCCGGCAGCAAGATGGAAGGAGCTCATCCTGGGTGAGAGCCAGCCGATCAGGAGTACATGGAACGTAAAGACGAAGGCGCAGGCCAGCACCAGAAGGTCACCCCGGTCAATCCGGAATCCGCTTGTTATACTAAGAAAATAAAGTCCGGCCGCGGAAAACAAGACACCCAGCCAGGTAAAAATGGTTGTCCGGTGCCCGAGAAAGAGTCCGATGAAGGGAACAAAGACGACATAAAGCCCGGTTATGAAGCCGGCTTTTCCTGCTGTGGTAAACTGCAGGCCAACCTGCTGTAAGGATGCACCGGAAAAGAGCAGCAAACCGGTTCCGATAACCCCCCAGATCATCTTCCCCCGGCTGATCGATAGTGAAGGATCTTTTGGAATAAACTTTTTATGGGAGAAAAGAAACGGAATAACAACCAATGCGCCCAGGGTGAACCTTGCCCCGTTGAATGTGAACGGACCCACGTAATCCATTCCGATGCGTTGCGCAACAAAGGCAAACCCCCAGATGACAGCTGCCAGGATAAGGATCAGGTCGGAGCGGAGCTTGGCTGACATCTGTTCTGTGTTAAATTCACCGGCAAAGATAGATACTCTTTTAAGACATGAATAAATTTGTCCTTTCTTCAAACATTTTGTCATTATTATATTTATTTTTGGCTGCCGGATAAGTTGTTAAGATACTACAGGCTCTTGCACATGATTTTTCGGATCTACCAAAAAAGATGAGAATCTGGTGAAATCATCATTCTGTCGCATGAAAAAAAATAACAAAACAGAGTCTGCGCAAATACCTGCCAATCCGGAATTGTTACCGAAAAAGAAACCATTCGTAACCCGTCATTTGAACCTTTCCGGAAACGGACAGCTACCCGATTACCTTCTCACCCTTATGGGTACCCCGGTATCTATGGCCATCCAGGACAAGGAGCTGAGATTTACCTGGGCATTCAACCAGAAGACAATTGACCCTGCAGAGATCATTGGTAAAACCGATGATGATATTTTTACTCCTGAAACTGCTTCCTGCTTAAAAAAACTAAAAAGACGCGTTCTGGAGAAGGATGTTGAAATCCATGAGCAGCTCTGGGTAACCTCGAATGGCAAACGGGTATTCATTGACCTCTACCTGCGACCCATGCACGATGAAAATGGCGAAGTTAACGGTGTAGGTATTTCAACCATTGACCTGACCGCCCAGAAAAATGCTGAAAATGCCTTGAAAGAGTCGCAGGAGACTGTTGTCAAAAATGAGCATATGATGCGTCATTTCATTGAAACAGTTCCTGTCGGAATCATAAAGTGGGGAGTTGATGGTACCATCTATGAAGTTAACAGCAGGTTCCTGGAAATTACGGGTTATACGAACGAAGATATCCTTGAGAAAAGGATAAACTGGTTTATGCTTTCAAAAGAATATTCTGAGAGAGATCAGGAAGCCTCACGGGAATATGCTTTAACAGGAAAGTGCTATCCCTATGAAAAGATCATTATCAGCAAGAATGGCAACCCTGTAAATATCCTGATCTCCTCCGTTATGGTTGATTCTGCCAGCCGGATTGGGATCGCATTTCTGAGTGACGTCACAGACCGTAAAAGAATGGAAGAAGCGCTGCGGGAAAGTGAAGAAAAGTTCAGGGAAATGATTTGGGGCATGCAGGTTGGGGTTCTGCTTCAAGGTCCCGATGCTGAGATCTTGATAAGTAATCCAAAGTCACTTGAGTTACTTGGTCTTACTGAAGACCAGCTGTTTGGAAAAACCTCTTTCGATCCTGACTGGAATGTCATTCACGAGGATGGGTCCAACTTTCCTGGAAGTGCCCATCCTGTTCCCCTGTCAATTGCCACCCGGAAACCTGTCCGGGATGTGGTAATGGGGGTTTTCCGTCCGTCACGGAAAGACCGGGTATGGCTCCTGGTTTGTGCCGAACCTCTTGTAAATGAAGACGGAATAGTAAAACAAGTTGTGTGCACATTTATCGATATCAGTGAACGCAAGAAAGCTGAGGCAGCGCTGCGTGATAACCAGGATAAATATCGTTCTCTCGTCGAGAACATTCATGACATCGTTTTCACCGTCGACCTTCAGGGCCTTTTCACCTATGTAAGTCCTTTTGTGATAAATACATTCGGGTACACGGCAAAAGAGCTTGTCGGACAGCCTTTCTCCAGCGTAATCTTTCAGGATGACCTGCCCAGAGTGATGGAACGATTCCGGGAGATGCTTACCGGACAAGTTCATCCGGCAGAATACCGTATTGTGACCAAAACCGGTGATGTTCGCTGGATGCGATCATCAAGCCAGGCGCTTATGGTAAACGGTCAGGCCACGGCCATTCAAGGGTTGATTAGCGACATCACCGAGCGGAAACAGGCCGAAGGAGAGCTTGTACGGCTGAATGAAGAGCTTGATAACAGGGTCAAGGAGAGAACTGCAGAATTGGTTAAATCGTACGCTGATCTTCAGCGGGCTGAAGTTAAACACCGTACGGTTGCAGATTTTACATACAACTGGGAATACTGGATCAATGCGGAAGGGCATTATAACTATGTATCGCCATCCTGTCAAAGAATTTCAGGTTATTCTGCAGAAGAGTTTATGAATGATAATGATCTCATCTTAAAAATAATTCATCCTGACGACTTTAAGAATTATTCTGACCAGGTTGCAACCCTGGCAAACAGCAAAGAACCTATTGAACTTGAATTCAGAATTATCACACAAGATGGAGACGTCCGTTGGATAGGTCATTCACGAAGGAATATCTTCGATGACGGAAAGTACCTGGGGGTGAGGGTTTCTAACCGTGATATCACAGAAAAGGTGAAAGCAGAAAGTGATCTTATCAACCTTACGATCGAAGTTGAAGAACGGGAACGGACCCGTTTTTCGAGTGAACTGCATGACGGACTTGGCCCCTTGCTTTCTACCATAAAGCTCTATTTTCAATGGCTGGCAGAGACCGAAGATCCAGAAAAAATCAAGCTGATCACCGAAAAGGGAAACCTGAGTCTTGAGAGGGCCATTCAGACGACACGAGAGGTATCTCATGGTCTGAGTCCCATGATCCTGAACAGTTTTGGTTACACGGAAGCAATTCTCGATTTTGTGAGCATTCTCAATGACACACAAAAAATCAAGATCTTCTTTACCTACAATTCAACCGAAAGTTTCCGAAACCTCCTTGAAATCACCCTTTACAGGATCACAACCGAACTGGTCAACAATACCCTTCATTATGCCAATGCCAGCTATATCGAAATCGGGTTCATGCTCCTTCACGAGAAAAACGCTCTTGTTTTCACCTATGTTGATGATGGAATCGGTTTTGACATTGCACATACCGAAGACATAAGTAAGGGACTCGGGTTAATGAATATCAGGAACAGGATCAAGAACATGATGGGAACAATGAAGATTGAAAGCGAACCGGGCAGGGGAATCAAGGTTTTTATTGAGCTGCCGCTTACAGACCCCGGAAATTGATCAGAACTAATTCTTAAATAAATTAAAGTATGGATAAGGTTACCCGGATCATCATTGTTGACGACCATTCTATGTTCCGCGAAGGAATCAAGCTTCTTATTGAAAAGGAAGGGCTGGGAGTTGTTATTGGGGAAGCGGAAAACGGAAAAGCATTTCTTGATATGCTGGAACACCTGGATCCGGATCTTGTTCTGATGGATATTGAAATGCCTGTAATGGATGGGGTAGAGGCGACGGAGAAAGCCAAAGTATACCGTCCCGACCTGAAGATCCTGGCGCTTTCCATGTTAAGCAACAAGAGCAGCTATACGCAAATGATCCGTGCCGGTGCCATGGGATTCGTTTTAAAGACCTCAGGAAAGCAGGAGCTGGAGAAAGCGATAAAAACGGTAACCGGGGGAGACTGCTATTTTTCAAATGAGCTTCTGCGCCAGATCATCGTGAATTCAGGAACCCAACACACGGGTGAAGGAACGTCTGTGGGCGCAGGACCAGAATTCACCGAGCGGGAACTTGAAGTCTTGCATTATTTCTGCAAAGGATTAACGGCCAAAGAGGTTGCCGACAGGCTTTGCAGAAGTATTAAAACCATAGAGGCTCACAGGTCGAGCCTTCTGGAAAAAACAAACACGAGAAATACGATCAACCTTGTTTTGTACGCAATTAAAAACAAACTGGTCGATATCCATTAAATGGAATTACATTTGCGCACTTTCCTGCACTTAAACGGCTCTTAAGCTTGAAGCATCTGCCAGCAAGCCCTTCTTCACCGTAAATTCCGCAATTGCAGTATTGTTTTCAACTCTTACGATCAGGGTAAACCCTTATTAGCACTAATGGTTTGCACTAATGATTAATAGTGTTAATGCTATTGATTTAGGGTATCGATGCGATTCTCTTCTATGGTTTACGCTGAGGAGAATGGTTGTGCAAAGTCATTATTTTGTAAGGTGTTTAAGTTCCCTGTCATGAAATTGATCCTTGTAGACGACAACCTGAGCTTTCTTGAAGTACTTAAGTTCTTTATTGAAAATAAACTGGGGCACCAGGTTATTGCGGAAGCGAACAACGGTGAAGAATTTCTTGCACTGGGAAACATCGGTGAAGCAGAGGTTATCCTCATGGATCTTATCATGAAAAAAACGGACGGAATAGAAGCTGCTAAAAAGGCAATTTTGCGTTTCCCTGATCTGAAACTGGTTGCTATGACAATGAACACGGAGAAAGCAGTAAAGGACAGGTTAAAAGAAACTGGATTCAAAGGGGTTATCAGCAAGAATGAAATATTTGTTTTTCTTGAAAGCATTCTTCAATCGGTTTATTCGAATAAAGTTGAGTTTTCTGAAATCATCAAGAGCACTATGGGCTCAAGGGACTGAAGATATTTTTTTCGTTATCCATAACGAAATATAGCGGTTTGTATTAAATAAAAATTAATTCCTTTTGGGTTATTTAATAAATCAGAATTGAAACAGAATCTGCAAACAACTTTTACACGATCTACTTTATATACATTTCATTCTTTCTTATAACCGAATTCTCTTTTTATGAAAAGAATATTTACAATTGTCGTCCTTTCTCTTGCCATCATCCTGAACGCACAGGGTCAGGTGGCTGGTGATTTCCGTTCAAAAGCAACCGGACCCGGAAACTGGAATGATTTTAATGCCTGGGAGACCTATAACGGATCAGCCTGGGTAGCTGCCACATCCGGACAACTGCCAACTGCCACCAGTGCTGTTGAGATCCGCGCTGCTCAAACCATGGTTATCAACGCAGCCGCACTGGCATCAGGCAACCTTACAATCAACGGAACACTGAACTATGACCCGGTCACTGTGAGTACGCTGACTGCAAACGGGAATGTTGTCATAGGGGCAACCGGTAGTTTCACATCTCCGGCATCAGGTATAGTAACCACCCATTCCCTTAACCTCAATGGGGACCTGACCATCAACGGGGTTTTTGACATGAATGTCTTCAGTACAGCCGGAGTAACGACTACCTTTACCGGCGCTGCAAATAATGTCATCGCCGGTACCGGACCAACACAGAACTTTTACAACATCGTGGTCAACAAAGGCGTGGTTTACACAAACGTACTCGATGTCACTTCCGTCATTACCCTGGTGCCCCCTCCCATAACCGGCGGAATGAAGCTGACAATCACCAACGGAACCTTCAAGGTGTCGAGCGCTTCGACGCTTTCCCCCTATGCCGGAACACAGACCCTTCTTACCGCAAACGGCAGGCTCTGGCTCAACAATGCCGCTGCTGTTGTTCAGAGTGTTGGTGTTGCTACTGCCGCCGGTACAGGACGTTGTCTGATCACGGCCGGGAGACTGCAGATCACGCATGGGACCTTCAGCTATGGATCGGGTAGCGATATTCATTCCATTGCCTATTCCAGTACTTATCTTACGCTTGAGAATTCCGATGCTACACTGAATCTTTACGGGTCAATGCAATTGGGCTATGGCCTTAATTTTACCATGAGCGCCGGGAATGTCAATATTTACCCTCAGGCCGGAAACAACCTCGCTGCGTATTGGCCCGTGAGCATGGAGAGTTACTTTTTAGTTGCAACCAATTACCAGCTGACGGGAGGGACCCTTACCATTGTGGACCCGACTCTTGTTGCCTCCGGCTCATATTCAACCTCATTTAATTGTGTCTTATCAAACGGAACATTCAACCTTTCCGGTCTTACGCTTCGTTTGGGCGACGGGGTAAGTGATAAAGCCGGAACGGTAGCTGGTTTTTCAATAAACAGCAATGTGCCGATCGGAAATGTGATCGTGAACAACAGCCCTTCGTCTGTATCGGCAACCCGCATTGCAAAACTCAGCGGAGCCTTCAGTGCAACCAATCTCACAATTAACGGCGGCACTGCAAACCAGTTCCAGTTAAATGGCTTCGTTCTGACGTTAAGCGGAAACATGGTAAATTCTGGAACTTTCAACGGAGACGGGAGTGCTGGAAACGGGATCACATTTAACGGAACAACCCAGCAGGTAATTTCTGGCACAGGAACTTTTACTAATAACAACATCAATACTATTACGGTGAATAGTACTTCGGTATCCTCTCCTTCAGTGGATCTCCAGGTTCCGTTATCCGTCTCAAACTTTCTGACACTCACCAGCGGAACGCTGGGAACCACCAATTCCTCCGCTTTTACAATCGGACGACCTGCCTCTTCGACGACTTTCAGCATGACACGTTCGGGCGGATCTCTGACGGTTGTCCCGGCATACTCCCTTGCAGGTGTGACGGGAAGTGTCTTTACCTACAATGCACCCACTCCGGCAGCTGCCCAGACCACAGGGAATGAGCTGCCACCTGCATTCCCGATCGCCACCTTTACCATCAACAACGCCAGCGGGGTTACCCTGAATAAAGCAGTAAGCTGCACTGCGCTGAATCTTACCACCGGTATTCTGACTACGAGCAATGCAAACCTGATAACCGTGACCGGAACGGCAACCACCAGCATTACCGGGGGAAGTGCCACTGCTTACATCAGCGGTCCCCTGGCCCGGATGCTTCCCAGCAATGCAGTTGCTGCAAATTACAAGTTCCCGGTCGGGAAAAGCGCTTACCATTTATTTGAATATGAAACCATCACCACAACCGGTTCAGGAACGGCAACCTTTATGGTTGAATCGTTTGATGCAGGACCGTATCCCGGAACTGCCGGGACGGGAATGGCAACCATCAATACCGATAAATTCTGGGAATTGAGTGCTGCCCTTGGGTCTGTCGTCATCGGCAGTTCGAGGATCAGGATCACGGAAGCAGGACTCGTATCCACCAATAAAATCGGACAATCAAATATTGTGACCGGGTCTTTCAATAATATCGGAGGAATCCTGGGAACCGGCACCATTTCGTCACGTCAGCCCATTGATTATTCGAACCTGTCGGCCGGTACGTATTTCAGGATCGGTACGATGGGGACCCTTGCTGCCGGAAACTATGCTGTGGGCCCCTCCATTCCCTATTCAGGGTATGCTGGTAGTTTCCTTACTTTCCAGAATGCAGTGGATGCTTTGGCTGATGTCAGCCCGGGAGGGAATATCATCTTTGAATTTCAGAACGACTATAGTCCCGCAGTGGAAGTCTATCCCGTTGTCATTCCCAGCAGTTTTTCAGGAACTGCCCTGGCAACCCTTACCTTCAGACCTTCCGCCGCAGTAAGCTCAATTATTAATTTTTCCACTGCCGGGACGATTGTTTCAAATACGGGTGCCGATTACCTGATTTTTGACGGCCGCAACGGCGGAACCGGGACGAACAAGTTGCTCCAGTTCACGAGTACATCTACAACCTTGCCGGCCATTTCAATATCGGGGGATGCCCTGAACAACCAGTTTCTTTACTGTATCCTCAAAGGGTCGAATACCTCTTCTTCAAGTGGTATCGTAGCCCTGAGTGCTCCCGTAACCGGAAACAACAATCTTACGGTGAACAATTGCAATTTTGACGGATCAGGCTCTGCTGGCAACTGCCTCTATGGTACAGGGACAGCCACCGGGGCTGTCATCACCTTCAATAACTTTTTCAACTATCGCAATGGAGGCGGTATCTATTTTACAAGCGGAAGTACAAACGGTATCATTGATAACAATAATTTTTACCAGACGACAGCCTATAATGCTTCAGCCGGAACGGCTTACGGGATTTATCTTGGTGGAGGCGACAATTGCCAGATCAGCAATAACAATATTGGTGGGAGCGGCCCTGCTCTTGCCGGAACCTGGACCGTATCATCCGCCACACCGGTTGTTTGCAGCTTTACGGGGATACTGGCCAGTTGCGGGTCAACCGTCCTCAGCAAACTTTACAATAACAAAGTTCAGAATTTCAACTGGGTTACCAACGCGGGAGCCACCTGGACAGGCATTTCTGTGGGTGGTTTAGTCAATGCCGGTACTGACGGAGCCAATTATGTTGGTAATAACACCACTACCGGGAACATCCTGGTCACCTGTTATAATGCCGGTACACTGACCCTGGTCGGGATTGCGACCGGTGGTACGACCGGATCGTATGTTGAGAATAACTTTGTCGGATCGATGACTGCAGCTGCAAACGGCGCAGTTGTTGTGAATCCCACCATCTATGCTGTCAAGTTTAACGGGAGCCAGGTGCTCAGGAACAACATTATCGGAAGTGCTACAGTTGCCCAAAGCATCAACACAACCACTACAGGAGGCACAAATAATATTTCAGGAGTCTTCTGCCAGGGCGGATTGACAAATATAACCGGCAATACCATTGCCAACCTCTATACGGGTGCAGCCACCGGCATGATCAGGGGGATCGACAACGGAAACTACGGCGGTCTCATCAATTTCAGCAGCAACACGATCTTTAACCTGACAACAACGGGGGTGAACACAGGTACAGGCACATCCGCCAGCATCATAGGGATCTATGACGGGGCCAGCGGTACAAGCGGATTGAACACCATTTCCGGAAATACCATATATAACCTGGTCAATACCGGGGCCGGGGCTGTGAGTGTTTACGGCATCTATTATGTTTCGAGTAATGGAGGAACCACAAGCATCATGGACAAGAACCTTGTCCACAGTTTCAACACGACCTCCAATACTGCCATTCAGATGGGGATCGTAGTAGGAGCGGGAACCATTGTCGTTAAAAACAATGTGGTCCGGCTGGGCATTGACGTGAACGGCAACCCGATCACCAGTACCGCCCAGATCACGGGGATGAGCGTTGCTCCTTCAACGGGTTGTTGCGTGGCACCTGCTATTGAAGACGTTTATTTTAATACTGTATATGTAGGAGGGACCGGTGTAGTAGCTGGTACAGTAAAATCCTATGCCTTTGTCCTGGTGAATCATGGAAATTACTCTGGTGCCGGACTCGGTGAGGAGGTCCGCGACAACATTTTTGTCAATGTGAGAACCAACGCGGTTGCAAATCTTCTGAATTATGCCATTTCTCTGCCCGCACCCATGGCCGGAGTTCCCTCCTTATGGGATTACAATATTTACCAGGTATCTACGACGGATGGCAAATTAGCCGTTGTTGGAGGTGTTGACAATCTTACCATCGGTACCCTCTCCGAAACTTATCCGGGAAACGATTTGCATTCAGGATTTGGCAATCCGTTACTTACAAGTCCTGCATCTGCGATGGCAACCATGAACCTCAAGCCGGCAAACCTTACACCCGCCGAGGGCAATGGCATTGCAATCGCAAGTGTAACCGATGATTTCGCAGGGCTTGTAAGGAGTGCCTATACACCCACGGATATCGGCGCATATGCCGGGAATTTTACACCCGCAGGCCCTCCGCAGGATATCTTCTTCCCGATCATTGCTTACAATCCGTTGGGCAATACCAGCATTACAACAGGCAGGACCACGCATAATTTTGCCACTATTACGGATGTATTCACGGGAGTGAATACAACGTCTGGCACAAGACCAAGGATTTACTATAAAATCTCGACCAATGCGAATGCATTTGTGGGCAACACATCTGCTGACAATGGGTGGAAATGGGTTGAAGCGACCGGAACCACATCACCCTTTAATTTTACTATTGATTACAGCATTCTTTTTGGCGGTCCGGTTGTGTTAGGCACTGTAATCCAGTATTTTGTTGTTGCACAGGACCTGGCTACTGTACCGAATTTGTCATTCAAACCTGCCACAGGCGCCTCAGGAACAAATGTGGCTCCTGCCGGGATGACAGCACCTGCAACTCCAAACAGCTACAAAATTGTTCCGTTGCTGGCGAATTCATTAAATGTTGGCACAGGTTATCCTTATCTGACATTAACCGGGACCGGCGGACTTTTTGATGCCATCAACAACAGCGTTATTGATGCCAACACGGTTGCGTACATTAAAACCGATATTACAGAGCCGGGAACGGTTTCCCTGAATCTTGTCAGCGAACAGGGCGCAGGTGAAGGCACCCTCACGCTCACGGTCACATCCGACGGCACTGCGCACTTACTCTCGGGAGGGGTTGTGACTGCAAATGCACCCATGATCCCGATCACCGGTGCTACGCGGTTCTACATTGACGGGGGAGCATCAAAATTACTGACACTGAGAAATTCTTCAGGCAGTGGCGGACCCGTGGTTCAATACAACAACAGCTCACAGGCCGATACCTTGAAAAACTGCTACATTGAAAGCAATGCCCAGACGGTATCGAATGGTGCGGTTACAATCGGAAGCACCGGAATAAACAAAATCGGGATCACGAATTGTGATATCCGCGATGCACGCGGAGGAACACTTGGCTCACCCATCACCGGGATCTATTCAAATTCCCCTACTAATCTGCTCACTGTCACCAACAATAACATTTATAACTTTAAAACTGCAACAACCTATCTCACGGCATATGGACTTTACCTCCCGAATGTAGCCCCCGGCTGCACTGTTACAGGGAACAGTTTCTATATGGAGAGCGGCATGAATCCTGCCTGTATCATAAATTGCATCTATTTTCAGAACACAAACAGTCATATGATCAGCGGGAACTTTATCGGGGGATCAGCGCCACTTTGCGGCGGAAGTCCTCTCACTACATCCAACCCGATAACTTTCACCGGGATCTACACCTATTTCACAACTGCTCCCAATATCACGATCCAAGGAAATACGATCCAGAATATTTCGATGACCAGTACGGGTGCAGCCATATTTTACGGGATCAACAATTATGAGGGACCGATTACGGTAACCGGCAATACCATCGGAAGCGCAACCATTGCCAGCTCGATTCAGCTTGCCGGCAGTTCAGCTTCGGTGGGTATTTACAACAGTTACCCCTCTGCATTGTTTGCAGGCATTTTTGAGAAGAATACCGTGGCCAACATCACCCTTAACAATCTGACAGGTTCTCCCAATTTTACGGGAATGAAGATGGAGGGGGGAACGGTAAGGATGAACAAGATTTTCTCTATCGGAGGCTCTGTTGCTGCAGCCACACCTGTCATCACTGGTATCGCCAATACAACAGGGTTTGCCACAAACGAATTTTCCAACAACATGATTGCACTGAACGGGGGAGCTTCAACAAACCCTACCCTATATGGATTCAGTGAAACTTCCGCAGTGGCTGGAACGACAAATTTTTATTATAATTCCATCAATTTATACGGGACATCCGGCGGTGCGAATTCGTCGTATGCTTATTACCGCACAGGTGCTGCCGGCTATGCTCTTGCTGACAACATTCTCGCGAACCAGAGAACCGGGGGTACCGGGAAACACTACGCAATTTTTTCTACTCCCGTTACCGGTTTCGTTTCCGATTACAACGACCTCTACGTTGCCGGTGCAGTCCTGGGAAGCTGGGGCGGGGTTGACAAAGCCAATCTTGCAGCCTGGAAAGCGATTGTGGTTGTGCCTCTGCTCGACGTAAACTCCCTGAGTACTCTTCCTGCATTCACATCCAATTCAAATCTCTATATCGTTACGGACTCGAACCTTGCCAATCATGGCACACCGGTTTCTGTTACGGTTGATATTGACGGGGTAACAAGATGCGTTCCTCCCGATATAGGGGCAAACAAATTCGGGACCTGCACGATAAACCTGAACCTGACTGTCTTCCTTGAAAGTCTTTATGCCGGGGCGGGGATGATGAATGCTGCAACCAGTTTCAATGGAGTAACTTTTGTTCCAAAGTGGGGACCCACCATTGCTGACCATATCACGGTTGAATTGCATAATATGCTGACGTATGCAACTGTCATCTATACGGCAACCGATATTCCACTGAATACGAATGGAACTGCAACCATACCCGTCCCGGGTACGTATAACGGAACTTACTATATTACTGTCAAGCATAAGACCAGCCTTGAAACTGTGAGTGCGGTGCCTGTTTTATTCAATACATCAACGATAACCTACAACATGTCTGATCTCTCCTCAAAGGCATTTGGCGGGAACCTTAAAGCTCTGCCTGGCGGGGTGTATGCCATTTATGCAGGAGATGTAAGTTCTCCAGCTGGGGTTTATCCTGCAGCACCTGTGAGGGACGGTGTTGTTGATATTTTCGACGATTTTTATGTCTATTCCTCATTCCTGGCCGGAGATTTCGGGTATATGCCGGCTGATGTAAATGGGGATGGTGTTGTCGACCTGATTGACACCTACATGGTCTATACGAATTACCTGCTTGGAGTTTATGCAATTACACCTTAAATACCAATACCATTTTTTCAGGAAAATAAATAGAAAAATATTATAATTTTGCGTTTATGAGACATTTACTTAAATTATCCGCAGCACTGATACTCTTCGGTGTTTTCTTCGTATCGTTGAACTCGGAAGCCCAGACTCCGACCTATTCCTGTGTTGCCAAAAACGACACGCTGATCAACGCTACAACATATCAGTTTGATGTTTACATATACCAGACGGGGAGTACAGCCTTGTACCTGAGCACCTACCAATTGTCTTTTCAGATTGCCAATTCAGCGGCGATCCTGAACGGAGGTACACTATCGGGGGTCTATGTTGCCTCATCATCGCAGTTACCCGGAGGTTTTACTCCCGCCGGTATGAGTGTCTTCCCCGCCACAAACCCTGAGGAGATCCGTATCAACGGACCCACTCTCAGTTCAAACGGAACACTTATCCCTGTTTCAGGATTAAGGATCGGAACATTCCAGATCATCAATACTGTTTCATATACCCAGTCGAACATGGGAATTATCTGGTGGAATACCGTTCCGGCAACTACGTATGTCTTTGCAATAGTTCCTCCCGGGGTATCAGGAACCGCAACTCCTATAACCGTCTTTCCCGGAAGTCATACAATTTCGTTTACGGATCCCATCCTGAATGCACCGGTTACTGCCTTTAACATGACCGGGGGAGGAACCTACTGCAGCGGCGGGTCCGGGGCAGCTGTTGGCTTAAGCGGATCACAGACAGGTGTACAATACCATCTTTTAAAAAATGCTACCCCGGTTGGCAGTGATATCCCGGGTACGGGATCGGCACTTGCTTTCGGGCTTCAAACAGCAGGTACCTATACTTCAACAGGCTACCGAAAGGCTACTTATCTGACGGGAACGATGACCGGAAGTGTAACTGTGACCACGGTAACAGTCACACCAACAATTACAGGGTTAAGTACTGTTTGTGCCGGGTCAACGGGAGTCGTCTATACAACTGAATCAGGGAAGACAAATTATATATGGTCAGTATCAGCGGGAGGAACTATCACTTCCGGAGGTACCACTAGCTCCAATACGGCAACGGTGACATGGAATACTGCCGGAGCACAAACTGTCAGCGTCAATTATACTGATGCCGGCTGTACGGCTGCAAGTGCGACCGTTTATCCCGTGACTGTTAATGCCAGGCCGGTTCCGACTTTAGCAGGGCCCTTGTCACCTTGTATTGGCTCAACAGGAAATGTTTATACTACCGAGGCCGGACAAACGAGTTATGTCTGGACCGTTTCGGCCGGTGGTACGATTACGGCAGGCGGTACTGCCACATCCAATACTGCTACCATTACATGGAACAGTGCAGGAGCACAGTCTGTCACCGTCAACTACAACAATGCCAGCGGCTGTTCCGGTCTTACCGCAACATCCCTGCCAGTGAATGTGATCAGCATTGTAACACCCACCATTACAGGTCTCAGCAGCGCCTGTGCAGGCAGCACGGGTGTTGTTTATACTACTGAAGCAGGACAGACAAGTTATGTATGGAGCATTTCCTCAGGGGGAACCATCACTTCCGGGGGAACGGCTACCAGCAACACGGCAACGGTAACCTGGAATACTTCAGGTGCACAATCAATTTCGGTAACCTATACACCAGCCGGAGGATGCGCAGCCAATGTGACCAATCATCCGGTTACCGTCCATGCTTTGCCGGTTCCTACAATTACAGGAGCTGCCACTTCCTGCGTCGGAACAACCGGTGTCACCTATACCACAGAAACAGGAATGACAGGCTATACATGGACCATCTCTGCCGGAGGCACGATCACAGCCGGATCAACAACCAATGTAATAACAGTCACCTGGAACACTGCTGGTGCACAGACCGTTTCTGTAAATTATAATGATGTCAACGGGTGTAGTGCTTCAACAGCAACCGTAAAGAATGTAACCGTGAATGCATTGCCGGTTCCGACAATTACAGGTCTTTCTTCCGTATGTGTCGGAACAACCGGTGTAACCTACACAACTGAATCCGGTATGACAGGATATACATGGACCGTTTCGGCCGGTGGCACGATCACCGCCGGTTCATCTACGAATGTCATCACGGTAAACTGGAATACAGCAGGTGCACAAAGCGTCTCTGTAAATTATACCAACGGGAACAGCTGTACGGCTTCCACGGCAACGGTACATGCGGTCACTGTGAATGCACTGCCGGTTCCGACGATCACCGGACTTTCTTCAGTTTGTGTTGGGACAACGGGTGTGACCTATACTACCGAGGCAGCCATGACCGGTTATACATGGACGGTCTCAGCCGGTGGTTCTATCACTGCGGGTTCTGCAACCAATGTAATAACCGTTACATGGAATACCGCTGGTGCCCAAACCGTCAGCGTCAACTATACAAATGGGAACAGCTGTACCGCTGCGACAGCCACCGTTCATGGTGTAACCGTCAATCCTTTGCCGGTTCCCACAATCACAGGTGCGGCAACCGCATGCGTTGGCGCAACAGGGGTTTCTTATACCACGGAAAGCGGGATGTCAGGATATACATGGACTATTTCAGCGGGTGGAACAATTACTGCAGGTACAACCACAAATAGTATTACTGTAACATGGAATACTGCGGGTGCACAGTCTGTTTCCGTTAATTATACCAACGGAAATGGTTGCACAGCTATAGCTGCAACGGTCAAGACTGTTACTGTAAATGCATTACCGGTTCCTACAATTACGGGTCTTTCGACAGTATGCGCAGGAACAACCGGAGTAACCTATACTACTGAAGCCGCGATGTCAGGTTATACCTGGACAATTTCTGCCGGCGGCACAATCACAGCCGGTTCGACAACGAACATAATTACAGTAACCTGGAATACTTCAGGCGCACAGAGTGTTTCCGTGAATTACACCAATGGGAACAGCTGTACAGCTTCTTCTGCCACTGTCCACCCCGTTACTGTAAATCCTTCACCGGTTCCCTCAATTACCGGCCTTTCCTCAGTCTGTGTCGGGACAACCGGTGTGACCTATACAACTGAGGCAGGAATGACCGGTTACACCTGGACGGTTTCAGCCGGTGGTTCTATTACTGCCGGTTCGACAACGAACGTAATTACGGTAACATGGAATACAGCAGGTGCACAGTCTGTAAGTGTCAACTACACCAGTGCAGGTTGTACTGCTGCAACGGCAACTGTTCATGCTGTTACCGTCAATCCTTTACCGGTTCCCACCATAACAGGTACTGCCACTTCATGTGCAGGCACAACCGGTGTCACATATTCAACCGAGGCAGGAATGTCGGCGTATACGTGGACAATCTCTGCAGGCGGAACCATCACTGCCGGCTCCGCTACTAATACCATAACCGTAACATGGAATGCTGCCGGAGCACAATCGGTCAGTGTTAATTATACAAACGGCAATGGATGTACAGCTTCCACTGCAACTGTAAAGCCAGTGACTGTGAATGCCTTACCGGTTCCCACCATAACAGGCCTTTCGTCAGTATGCGCCGGAACAACCGGAGTAACCTATACTACTGAAGCCGCGATGTCAGGTTATACCTGGACAATTTCTGCCGGCGGCACAATCACAGCCGGTTCTGCGACAAACGTTATTATGGTAACCTGGAATACTGCCGGTGCGCAAAGCGTATCCGTGAATTATACCAATGGAAACGGATGTACAGCAGGAACTGCTACTGTTCACCCGGTTACTGTAAATCCTTTGCCGGTTCCGACCATTACAGGTCTGGCTGCCGTATGTGCAGGAACTACCGGGGTGACCTATACTACGGAAGCTGCGATGACCGGCTATACCTGGACGGTTTCAGCCGGTGGATCGATCACTGCCGGCAGCGGAACCAATGTGATCACCGTGACCTGGAATACGGCTGGCGCACAGACCGTCTCTGTTAATTATACCAACGGAAACAGCTGCACCGCCGCTTCTGCAACAGTCAAGAGTGTTACTGTGAATGCAATCCCTGTTGTGACAATTTCCGGTTCTGCTTCTGTCTGTGTCGGAACGACGGGCGTCGTTTATACAACACAAACAGGAATGACAAATTATACCTGGCTGGTTTCGGCAGGAGGCACAATTACCGCCGGAGGCACAACATCCAGCAATACTGCAACGGTAACCTGGAATACGGCAGGTGCACAAACGATAAGTGTTAACTATACCAATGCGGGCAATTGTTCTGCTGTATCTGCCACTGTTTATCCTGTTACCGTGAACCCACTACCGGTGCCGGCCCTTGCAGGCCCGTCCCCGGTTTGCGTCGGCGTAACCGGCAATTTATATACAACGGATGCAGGCATGACAAACTATTTATGGTCCGTTTCTTCCGGAGGATCGATCACTGCAGGTGGCGGCCTCACGAACAATACAATAACCATTACATGGACTACATCAGGCGCCAAAACCGTAAGTGTTGATTATACCAATGCAAACGGTTGCACAGCTGCCGCCTTAACGACAAAGAATGTCACCGTTAATTCCTTACCGGTTCCCACCATTACTGGCTTATCAACGGTTTGTGCCGGGACAACCGGGGTTACCTATACTACCGAAACAGGAATGTCTGGTTATACATGGACTGTTTCTGCCGGTGGAACAATTACTGCCGGTGCGACAACGAATGCGATTTCCGTAACATGGAACACTGCCGGGGCAAATACCGTCAGCGTCAATTACACCAATGGCAACAGCTGTACTGCTGCGACTGCCACCGTTCACAATGTAACGGTAAATGCGCTTCCTGTTCCCACCTTAACAGGTCCGACCTCACCCTGTCATAATGTTGCAGGAAATGTCTATACGACCGAGGCAGGACAGACAAATTATGTATGGACCGTCTCGGCTGGTGGATCCATCACTGCCGGAGGCACATCGGGTTCAAATACCGTCACGGTTACATGGAATACCGTCGGTGCACAAACGGTCACCGTTAATTATACCAATGCAGCTTTGTGTACGGCTGTTTCCGCAACCTCGCTGCCGGTCAATGTCGTCAGTATTGTAACACCGGCCCTGGCTGGGTTAACTACAGTTTGCGCCGGAACAACCGGGGTTGTTTATACCACTGATGCTGGTCAGACAAATTATGCCTGGTCTATCTCCGCAGGGGGAACCATAACCTCGGGTGGGACTGCAACCAGCAATACTGCAACAGTAACGTGGAATTCGGCAGGAGCTCAATCCATTTCGATAACCTTTACTTCTTCAACCGGTTGTTCTGCCAACCTAACAAATCTTCCCGTAACGGTCAATGCATTACCTGTTCCGACGATATCGGGTCCGACGCCGGTTTGCGCAACATCAACCGGGAATGTCTATACCACACAGGCCGGGATGACCGGTTATACCTGGGCAGTTTCGGCAGGCGGCACGATTACCGCCGGCGGAACAGGAACCAGCAACACCGCAACTGTGACCTGGAACACGGCAGGTGCCCAGACAGTCAGTGTCAATTACAGCAACGCAAACAGTTGCTCCGCAGCCAGTCCGGTAATATATCCCGTGACAGTGAATGCACTTCCGGTACCCACCATCACGGGTCCTGCTGCCGCATGCGTCAACTCTACCGGGAATGTCTACACCACACAGGCAGGCATGACAAGCTACGTTTGAGCCGTTTCTGCAGGAGGCACGATTACGGCGGGTGGAACAGCGACAAGCAATACAGCAACAATTACCTGGAATACAGCAGGAGCGCAAACTGTCAGCGTGAACTATACCAACGGAAACAGCTGTACTGCTGCCTCTCCTACAGTTTATCCTGTGACCGTCAATGCACTTCCGGTCCCGACCATCACGGGTCCGGCTGCCGCATGCGTCAACTCAACCGGGAATGTTTACACAACCCAGGCAGGAATGACCAGCTATGTCTGGGCCGTTTCTGCAGGAGGAACGATAACCGCAGGCGGAACTGCTACCAGCAATACGGCAACGATTACCTGGAATACGGCAGGCGCACAAACTGTCAGCGTTAATTATACCAACGGAAACAGCTGTACTGCTGCATCTCCGACAATCTATCCGGTTACTGTCAATGCACTTCCAGTTCCGACCATCACAGGTCCTGCCACATCATGTGTTGGCACAACCGGGGTTATTTATTTTACCGAAGCTTTGATGTCGGGTTATACATGGACTGTCTCTGCTGGCGGATCTATCACTGCAGGAACTGGAACCAATTCAATTACGGTTACGTGGAATACTGCCGGAGCCCAAAGCGTCTCTGTTAATTATACCAACGGGAGCGGTTGTACCGCAGCATCAGCCACGGTAAAGACGGTTACAGTTAATCCTTTACCCGTGCCTACGATAACCGGACTTGCCAGTGTATGTGTAGGAACAACCGGTATAACTTATACGACTGAAACACTGATGTCGGGTTATTCCTGGACCGTTTCTGCAGGTGGCAGTATCACTGCAGGATCGGGAACAAACGTTATAACGGTAACCTGGTCCACCGCCGGGGCGCAAACCGTTTCTGTCAACTATACGAACGGGAATGGTTGCACCGCAACAGCTCCAACTGTAAAGGCCATAACGGTTAATGCATTGCCGGTTCCAACGATTTCAGGGAATAATAATCTTTGTGCCGGAACGACAGGTGTTGTTTATACAACCCAGGCCGGTATGACAAGTTATGTATGGGCAATCTCCGCAGGAGGTACAATTACTGCAGGTGGAACCGCCACGAGCAGTACTGTAACGGTAACATGGAATACAGCCGGAGCTCAGACTGTCAGTGTAAATTATACAAACGCCAATGGCTGTACTGCAGCTACACCGGTTGTTTACAATGTAACCGTCAATGCCCTTCCTGTACCAACGATCGCAGGTTCTGCAAATGTTTGTGCCGGATCAACCGGTAACGTTTATACAACTGAATCCGGCATGTCAGCTTATGCCTGGTCAGTATCTGCAGGTGGATCAATCACTGCAGGTAGCGGTACAAATGCAATAACGGTAACCTGGACAACTTCAGGTGCAAAGACCGTAAATGTGAATTACACGAATGGAGCAGGATGTACAGCCGCATTCCCAACCGGATACCCGGTTACTGTCAATGCACTTCCTGTACCAACCGTCACCGGACCGGCTTCCGTGTGCGTCAATTCGACAGGCAATGTCTATACAACACAGTTGGGAAGGACAAACTATACATGGTCAGTCTCCGCAGGAGGAACCATTACTGCCGGAGGTACTTCGGTTGATAATACAGTTACCGTTACCTGGAATACGGCAGGAGCTCAAACCATCAGCGTTAACTATACGAATGGGATCTGTACAGGTGCTACTCCCACGGTTTATCCTGTAACTGTTAACGCACTGCCGGTTCCGACAATCACCGGACCGGCATCGGCTTGCATCACTTCTACAGGAAATGTCTATACCACACAGGCAGGAATGACCAGTTATATCTGGGCTATATCCGCCGGCGGAACAATCACCGCAGGGGGAACTGCAACAAGCAATACGGTAACCGTGACCTGGAACACAGCAGGAGCTCAAACCGTTAGCGTGAATTACACCAATGCAGCTTTATGTACGGCTGTCTCCCCGACAGTATACCCGGTAACCGTTAATGCACTGCCCGTCCCGACAATTACAGGTCCCGCTGCGGCTTGCGTCAATTCAACCGGGAATGTTTACACTACTCAGGCAGGTATGACCAGCTATGTCTGGGCTGTTTCTGCAGGCGGTACAATTACCGCTGGCGGAACAGCAGCCAGCAACACTGCAACGATAACCTGGAATACAGCAGGAGCACAGACGGTCAGTGTTAACTATACCAACGGAAACAGCTGCACCGCTGCATCGCCAGTAGTCTACAATGTAACTGTCAATGCTCTTCCTATACCCACCATAGCAGGACCGACGCCTGTTTGTGCAACCTCAACGGGCAATGTCTATACAACACAGGCAGGGATGACCGGCTACATCTGGGCAGTATCTGCCGGTGGTACGATCACAGCTGGAGGAACAGCAACAAGCAATACTGCAACGGTGACCTGGAATACCGCTGGCGCTCAAACCGTCAGTGTCAATTATACAAACGGAAACAGCTGTACGGCTGCCTCACCGACAGTCTATCCGGTGACCGTCAATGCACTTCCGGTTCCAACTTTATCTGGCCCGGTTGCTCCCTGTCATAATTCTACCGGGAATGTTTATACAACCCAGGCAGGGCAGACAAATTATGTCTGGACTGTTTCCGCAGGTGGAAGTATCACCGCCGGTGGGACTTCAACTTCAAATACAGTTACAATAACATGGGGTAATGTCGGAGCTCAGTCCGTCTCTGTAGATTTTACTAATTCAAACGGATGCACGGCTCTTGCGGCTACCGTACTTCCGGTGAATGTCGTCAGTATTGTAACACCAACACTTACTGGTCTGACTCCCGTCTGTGCCGGAACAACCGGTGTTGTTTATACAACGGATGCAGGACAGACAAGTTATATATGGACCATTTCCGCTGGTGGAACAATTACTTCGGGCGGTACATCAACAAGCAGCACAGCAACTGTAACCTGGAATACGGCGGGTGCTCAATCCATTTCGGTGACCTACACGGCCACTTCGGGTTGTACTGCAAACATCTCAAATCTTCCGGTTACCGTAAATGCTTTACCGGTACCAACAATCTCTGGACCGACGCCGGTTTGTGCAACATCAACCGGAAATGTCTATACTACCCAGGCAGGAATGACAGGTTATACCTGGGCAGTCTCTGCAGGCGGATCGATCACGGCAGGAGGGACTGCTACCAGTAATACGGCAACCGTCACATGGAATACGGCAGGAGCCCAAACCATCAGCGTGAACTATACCAACGGAAACAGCTGCACGGCTGCATCTCCGACAGTTTATCCTGTGACCGTCAATCCATTGCCTGTACCCACCATCACGGGTCCCGCAGCTGCCTGCGTCAATTCAACCGGGAATGTTTATAACACCCAGGCTGGAATGACCAGCTACACCTGGGCCGTTTCTGCAGGAGGCACAATTACGGCTGGTGGAACAGCCACCAGTAATACCGCTACAGTAACCTGGAATACCACAGGTGCACAAACCATCAGCGTGAACTATACCAACGGAAACAGCTGCACGGCTGCATCTCCGACAGTTTTTAACGTAACCGTCAATGCATTGCCAGTACCCACGATCACGGGTCCTGCTGCCGCATGCGTCAACTCTACCGGGAATGTCTACACCACACAGGCAGGCATGACCAGCTACGTTTGGGCCGTTTCTGCAGGAGGCACGATTACGGCGGGCGGAACAGCGACAAACAATACGGCAACAATTACCTGGAATACAGCAGGAGCTCAATCGGTCAGTGTCAACTATAACAACGGGAGCAGCTGCATCACGGGTCCTGCTGCCGCTTGCGTCAACTCTACCGGGAATGTTTACACAACCCAGGCAGGAATGACCAGCTATGTCTGGGCCGTTTCTGCAGGAGGAACGATAACCGCAGGCGGAACTGCTGCCAGCAATACGGCAACGATTACCTGGAACACAGCAGGAGCTCAGACCGTCAGCGTGAACTATACCAACGGAAACAGCTGTACGGCTGCTTCTCCCACGGTTTATAACGTAACCGTCAACCCGTTGCCGGTACCCACCATCACGGGTCCCGCAGCTGCCTGCGTCAATTCGACCGGAAATGTTTATACAACCCAGGCAGGGATGACCAGCTACACATGGGCCGTTTCTGCAGGAGGCACAATTACGGCTGGCGGAACAGCCACCAGTAATACCGCTACTGTGACCTGGAATACCACAGGTGCACAGACTGTATCCGTGAACTATACCAACGGAAACAGCTGCACGGCTGCATCTCCTACAGTTTATCCTGTAACCGTCAATGCATTGCCAGTACCCACCATCACGGGTCCTGCTGCCGCTTGCGTCAACTCTACCGGGAATGTTTACACAACCCAGGCAGGAATGACCAGCTATGTCTGGGCCGTTTCTGCAGGAGGCACGATTACGGCGGGCGGAACAGCCACCAGTAATACCGCTACTGTAACCTGGAATACAACAGGTGCACAAACCATCAGCGTGAACTATACCAATGGAAACAGCTGCACGGCTGCTTCCCCCACGGTATATAACGTTACGGTCAATGTACTTCCTGTACCCACCATCACGGGTCCTGCTGCAGCTTGCGTCAACACTACCGGGAATGTCTACACGACACAGGCAGGGATGACCAGCTACACCTGGGCCGTTTCTGCAGGGGGTACAATTACCGCCGGTGGAACAGCAACCAGCAATACTGCTACAATAACCTGGAATACCGCAGGTGCTCAGACCGTCAGCGTGAACTATACCAACGGAACCAGCTGCACAGCTGCTTCCCCCACGGTTTATAACGTAACGGTCAATGCACTTCCAGTACCCACCATCACGGGTCCCGCTGCTGCCTGCGTCAATTCAACAGGGAATGTTTACACAACCCAGGCAGGGATGACCAGCTACACCTGGGCAGTTTCTGCAGGAGGCACGATTACGGCAGGCGGAACAGCGACAAGTAATACAGCAACAATTACCTGGAATACAGCAGGAGCTCAATCGGTCAGTGTCAACTATAACAACGGGAGCAGCTGTACTGCTGCATCACCAACAATCTATCCCGTAACGGTCAATGCACTTCCTGTTCCCACCATCACAGGTCCTTCTGCCGCATGCGTCAACTCTACCTGGAATGTTTACACAACCCAGGCAGGAATGACCAGCTATG